>NZ_QAOK01000004.1 GCF_003050865.1 Nitrosospira multiformis
CAGAAACCGACCTGAACGAGAGCATCAAGCAGGGCAAGATGGTGCTCAAGCCCGAAAAGAAGGATGACGACGAGGAAGAGGAAGACGAGGAGTAAGCCGGAATCGGCAGAAAGAACTGCAGTGCGTTCTTTGCTACTGTAATTACCGATCCGGTTTATACTATCTCCTTGCTTCTGCTGTTTTCGCTGGATTCCAGGCTGAATCCAGCGAAAACACCCTGCTGTCTGCTATGCTTCACGCTTAATCAGTTCAGCCTGAATTTCCTGATCGAGAATTCGATTTCTGTCGTTACGGTTTATTCTCAGGACGCTGCACTTATATTGCATGTGACAGTGTCCGGGATTTACCCTCGATAGCCTAATCACTGAATGATCTTCTGGCTCGCCGTAGGGAGAGGCGGATTTCTTGTGTGTGAATGGTTGTCACGAAACTGTAACATTTCCATCATACTATTTAGGCCCTCCCAATGGTCTCACTTCAAGGTGCAGTTCCCGGTGACAGCGCGCCGCTCCGATAATACTTCCGACTCCAGTGCACTTGGATATAACTATCGCCGTCATCTGAGTGAGCGTTTTATTGAAGCTTTGCTTTTTTTGACGGCATTCGTTTCCGTCGCCATTACCCTTGCGATCGTCGCGATGCTGGTCACGGAATCCCTTTCATTTTTCGAGCATGTATCTCTCTGGGAATTTCTTACCGACACGCAATGGACGCCTCTGTTCGATAATGCGCATTACGGTATACTTCCACTTGTTTCCGGCACCGTAGTAAGCTCTGCTGTAGCCTTGCTCGTTGCTATCCCAATGGGCTCCATCACGGCCATCTATCTATCCGAGTTTGCGCCTTTCACCGTCCGTGAGGTGGCCAAGCCCTGTCTTGAACTGCTGGGGGGCGTGCCAACAGTTGTATACGGTTACTTTGCATTGCTGTTTGTTACGCCTCTATTGCAGAAAATTTTTCCGGAATTACCCGGTTTCAGTCTTCTTTCGGCAGGGCTGGTGATGGGTATCATGATCATTCCCTACGTAAGCTCCATGGCGGAAGATGCGATGCGCGCGGTACCCATGCATCTGCGGGAAGGCTCTTATGCAATGGGTGCGACCCGGTTCCAGACGGCTGTTCGCGTGGTAATGCCAGGAGCATTCTCGGGCATTGCCGCAGCTTATATTCTGGGTATTTCCCGGGCAGTGGGGGAAACGATGGTGGTTGCGATAGCAGCGGGAATGCAGCCAAATCTCACGTGGAATCCGATGGAACCTGCCGCTACCATCACCGCTTATATCGTTCAGGTAAGCCTGGGCGATCTGCCGCATGGCAGTATCGGATACCAGACTATCTTTGCAGCGGGATTGACCCTGCTGCTTATAACGCTGGTATTCAATATTATCGGGCATCTTCTGCGCAAGCGCTTCCGCGAAGTATATTGAAGCATGTTTCGAATCCTGTTTCCATGACCAGCTCGTTTCATTTCTAAAATTCCGTAGGTGGTTCCTGTTGAATCAAGCTCCCCGGTTTCCATTCCCTTTGCGAGAAGGTACCCATGAGTGACGCTCGAAATCTGAGGGAGATCCGCGCTATCATCGCCCGGCACAAGCTGGGGGATATGATCTTCCTTGTTACCGGTTTGCTTGTGCTGATGATTGCCGTACTTACGTTCATCGCCTTATTCTCGCACATGCTCATTGACGGCCTTCCTCGCTTGTCCTGGGATTTCTTTACATCCTTCCCCTCGCGGCGTCCAGGATCGGCAGGCATACTCTCCGCCTGGGTGGGGACCACTCTTGTAATGATAGTGACAGCCGCGGCAGCGGTGCCTCTGGGGATTGGAGCAGGCATCTATCTGGAAGAATATGCCCCTAAAAATATTCTTACCGAGATCATCGAGATCAATGTGACCAACCTTGCCGGCGTGCCATCGATTATCTACGGGCTTCTGGCGCTGAGCCTGTTTGTTCACCAGCTTGGATTCGGCCAGAGCATTCTCTCCGCGGGACTTGCGCTGGCTTTGCTGATCCTCCCGATCGTCATCGTTGCGACCCGGGAAGCGATACGCGCCATCCCGGTCACCATACGTGAAGGCGCCTATGCGCTGGGTGCAACCAAATGGCAAACTGTTTCTGACCATCTTCTGCCTTATTCCGCAGCCGGGATTCTCACCGGCATCATAATCGGCCTTGCGCGTGCAATTGGAGAAACGGCTCCCATTATCACCATCGGTGCCTTGACCTTTATTGCTTTCCTACCGCCATCCCCCTTCAAGGAGGAGTTTCCTTATATTTCCTTCGAATGGCTGATGGCGCCATTTACTGTCATGCCTATCCAGATGTTCAACTGGGTATCGCGCCCGGAAGAAGCGTTTCAGGTGAACGCAGCCGCGGCTGGCTTGGTACTGGTGGTAATGACTCTCACAATGAATGCGCTCGCGATCTATCTCCGCTACCGGATGCGCAAGAATCTCAAATGGTAGAAGATTTTTCGTCCGAGCATCCGGGGGGAGATGTTTCGCCATCCCAATACAAGTCCGAAGTCAGGAACCTGAGTTTCTACTACGGTTCATTTTCGGCGCTCAAGAACATCAACATGATGCTGCATGAAAAAAAGGTGACCGCCTTGATCGGTCCCTCGGGGTGCGGCAAGTCGACCTTCCTGCGCTGCTTCAACCGCATGCATGATCTCTATCCGGGGAATCGCTACATGGGGGACATTATCCTTCACCCGGATAATGTCAATATTCTTTCCCGGAGCGTGGACCCTATTGAAGTACGCATGCGCATCAGCATGGTATTTCAGAAACCCAATCCTTTTCCGAAATCCATTTATGAGAATGTTGCTTATGGTTTACGGGTCCGGGGGGTCAGACGCCGCGCGATACTGGATGAAAAAGTGGAAGACGCACTCAGGGGTGCCGCCCTGTGGGATGAAGTGAAGGATCGCCTGCATCAGCTTGCTTACAATCTTTCGGGCGGACAGCAACAGCGGTTGTGCATCGCGCGTGCACTTGCAACCGACCCTGAGATTCTCCTGTTCGATGAACCCACTTCTGCCCTTGACCCCATTGCCACAGCCAGCATAGAGGAACTTATAGCCGATCTGAAAGACAAGGTAACGATCCTGATCGTCACACATAACATGCAGCAGGCTGCCCGTGTGTCGGATTACACCGCCTACATGTACCTGGGCGAAGTGATCGAGTTTGGGGTGACGGATACGATTTTCATCAAACCTAAAAACAAACAGACGGAAGATTACATTACCGGGCGCTTCGGATAAGGAGTGCTTCAGCCAACTTTTCCCTTTTTCCCCTTTTCAGCTGCCGGGAAATTTTTATTCATTCAGCCGTAAGGCTTTTCTGCCTGAAAAATCCTGGCTTGCAGGAATACCTATCTGGCCAGCGGTTCAAAGCTTGACGCAGCCCCCGATTGACCCCGTATCCATTCACAGGTAACATTCGCAGCTTTCAAGTTAAAGGCGAATCCTTCATGGCTATACGTTCCAGGCTGGTTGCGGGTAACTGGAAAATGCACGGCGGAACGCTGCAGAACCGGGATTTGCTAAATGCAGTTCTTGCTGAGACGGCAGACCTGAGCGGAGTCGAGTTGGCGGTATGCGTACCTTATCCTTACTTACCCCAGGTGCAATCGATTCTGGAAGGTACACACGTTTCCTGGGGTGCCCAGAACGTGAGCCAGCACGAAAAAGGCGCCTATACCGGTGAAGTTTCAGGGCCCATGCTGCTGGATTTTGGCTGTCGCTACGTGATTGTCGGTCACTCCGAGCGGCGGGCGCTGTATGTTGAGGATAGCCACACCGTAGCGCTCAAATTCAAGGCGGCACAAGGCGTCGGCCTGATACCTATTTTATGTGTTGGTGAAACTCTCGAGCAGCGGGAGGCCGGGATTACGGAGCAGGTTGTGGCAGAGCAACTGGATGCGGTGGTGAAGTCGGCGGGGATAAATGCCTTGGGCGCGGCGGTGCTGGCTTATGAACCGGTGTGGGCCATTGGCACCGGCAAGACCGCGAGCCCCGATCAGGCTCAGGAGGTACATTCGTTTATTCGCGGCAGAATTGCTGCCGACGCAGCGGAAGTAGCTGAGGGATTGAAAATTCTTTATGGCGGCAGTGTCAAGGCGGCCAACGCCACTGAGCTATTCGCCATGCCTGACATTGACGGTGGATTGATTGGCGGCGCTTCGCTCGTTGCCGAAGAATTTATCGCGATTGCCCAGGCCGCGAAAGATTAATTCTTATTGGAGCAACTTTGGAAACACTGATCTGGATACTACATGTCTTGTCCGCAGTGGGCGTAATCGTCCTGGTTCTGCTGCAGCACGGCAAAGGTGCGGATATGGGCGCGGCTTTTGGCAGTGGCTCGTCAGGAAGTTTGTTTGGCGCCAGTGGTTCCGCGAACTTCCTCAGCCGGACGACAGGCGTTCTGGCTGCCGTATTTTTCATGACCAGCCTTGGCCTGACCTACCTTTCCACCAACAGGAGCGAGAGTGGAGGAGTGATGGACAAAGCTGTGCCGATTCAATCTGTCAAGCCCGTAGAGCCTGCTCCGGCAGCGCCTGCAGCAGAAGAGGGACCTTCCAAGGCAACAGAAATACCTGAGTAAGTTAATGCTGAGCTAATTGAACAACCGGCTGGAATTGTGTTCTAACCAGATTACGTTCCGACCCGGTGTTCAAATTAAACGGCATTCAAATTAAGCTGCCGACGTGGTGGAATTGGTAGACACGCCGTCTTGAGGGGGCGGTGGCGAAAGCTGTGCGAGTTCGAGTCTCGCCGTCGGCACCATTTACAGCAACAGGACTGAGCATCAGGCAAGCAGGAATACCGACAAAGGTATATAAATGTTACCTGGAAACAAGTCTTATATTTGTTCGATAGCTAACACATCACATGCTCGAAAACTATTTTCCTATTCTGTTGTTTATCCTGCTTGGCCTTGCCATAGGGGCTTTGGCAATGGGATTTGGCTGGCTGTTCGGTCCCAATCGTCCAGATAGCGAGAAACTGTCTCCATATGAATGCGGATTTGAGGCGTTTGAAGACGCCCGCATGAAATTCGACGTGCGCTACTATCTGGTAGCCATTCTGTTTATTCTGTTCGATCTGGAGATAGCGTTCCTGTTCCCATGGGCAGTGGTATTGAATGAAATCGGCCTGTTCGGTTTTATTGCAATGATGGTTTTTCTCGGCATCCTTGTCGTCGGCTTCATTTACGAGTGGACGAAGGGCGCTCTGGAGTGGGATTGAGGCCATGAGTACGAATGGAGTAATGGAAAAAGGCTTTGTCACTACAAGCCTCGACTCGGTCATCAACTGGGGGCGTACCGGCTCGATGTGGCCGATGACTTTTGGCCTGGCATGCTGCGCCGTCGAAATGATGCAGGCAGGCGCATCCCGTTACGATCTTGACCGCTTTGGAATTGTGTTTCGTCCCAGTCCGCGTCAGTCGGACGTCATGATTGTTGCCGGAACCCTTTGCAATAAAATGGCGCCTGCTCTCCGCAAGGTATATGACCAGATGGCAGAGCCGCGCTGGGTGATATCCATGGGCTCCTGCGCCAATGGCGGCGGTTATTATCATTACTCCTACTCGGTGGTGCGCGGATGTGACCGTATCGTCCCGGTCGATATTTATGTCCCTGGTTGCCCGCCTACCGCGGAAGCCCTGTTGTACGGCATTATCCAGCTCCAGAACAAGATCCACCGCACCAATACCATCGCTCGTTAGGCTCATCTATGTCGTCCACTCGTCTGGAAACGCTCGCGCTTTGCCTTCAGAATGTGTTGGCGGATAAACTTGCCAACATTGATCAGCAACTGGACCAGCTCATCATTACGGTGCTTCCAGCTAACCTGTTGCCGGTGATGAGAGCCTTGCGCGACCATCCCGAACTGGGTTTCGAGATGCTCATCGACCTGTGTGGAGTGGATTACTCCATCTATGGGGTAGAGCCCACTTCGGAGCAAGGACGCGAGGGCAAACGCTTCGCTGTCGTTTATCACCTGCTTTCGATCCGGCATAACCGCAGAGTGCGTGTAAAGGCATTCCCCGAGGATGACCAATTTCCGGTTGTGGATTCGGTAATAGATATATGGCCCTCCGCCAACTGGTTTGAACGCGAAGCATTCGATCTTTTTGGCATCGTGTTCACCGGTCACCCCGACCTGCGCCGTATCCTCACAGATTACGGATTTATCGGCAATCCATTCCGTAAGGATTTTCCGCTCAGCGGCAACGTGGAGATGCGCTACGATCCCGACCAACAGCGGGTCATCTATCAGCCGGTCACCATAGAACCGCGCCAGATCACGCCCCGTGTTATCCGGGAAGAGCATTATGGGGACTCTGAATGAGATTTTTGTGGTCTGTTAACGATGGCTGAGATACGTAACTACACGATGAACTTCGGGCCGCAGCATCCAGCCGCCCACGGTGTCTTGCGACTGGTGCTGGAGCTCGACGGAGAAGTCATACAACGCGCCGATCCGCACATCGGGCTGCTGCACCGTGCAACGGAAAAGCTTGCCGAATACAAGACATATATCCAGTCAGTCCCTTATATGGACAGATTGGACTATGTCTCCATGATGTCCAACGAGCACGCGTATGTAATGGCAATCGAGAAGCTGCTTCAGCTCGAAGTGCCAATACGCGCGCAGTATATCCGGGTGATGTTCGACGAAATCACGCGGATACTCAATCATCTTCTGTGGCTGGGAGCACATGCCCTGGACGTGGGCGCGATGACGGTATTCCTTTACGCATTCCGTGACCGGGAAGACCTGATGGATGCTTATGAAGCGGTTTCAGGCGCAAGGATGCACGCAGCCTACTACCGGCCGGGCGGCGTTTATCGGGATTTACCGGATTCGATACCGCAATACAAGGCGTCGAAAATTCATGACGAAAAAACAATCAAGGCGCGCAACGAGAATCGCCAGGGCTCGCTGCTCGATTTCCTCGAAGATTTCACCAACCGGTTTCCAACGTACGTCGATGAGTACGAGACCCTGCTTACCGACAATCGTATCTGGAAACAGCGGCTGGTAGGCATCGGAACGGTTTCTCCCGAACGGGCAATGGCTCTGGGATTCACAGGTCCCATGCTGCGCGGGTCCGGGGTCGAGTGGGATCTGCGGAAGAAGCAGCCCTATGAGGTCTACGATCAACTCGACTTCGATATACCTGTCGGCGTCAATGGAGATTGCTACGACCGGTATCTGGTCCGGATCGAAGAATTCCGGCAATCCAATCGCCTCATCAGGCAATGTATCGATTGGTTGCGCAAGAATCCGGGTCCGGTCATAACGGATAACCACAAGGTCGCGCCGCCTTCCCGTGTGAACATGAAGCAGAACATGGAGGAACTGATCCATCATTTCAAGCTTTTCACTGAAGGATTTCACGTGCCACCCGGTGAAACCTACGCGGCGGTAGAGCACCCGAAAGGGGAATTCGGCATTTACCTGATATCGGATGGCGCCAACATGCCTTACCGCATGAAAATCCGCGCTCCGGGCTTTGCCCATCTGGCAGCGCTGGACGAAATGTCGCGAGGCCATATGATTGCCGATGTGGTTGCCATCATTGGTACCCAGGACATTGTGTTTGGTGAAATAGACAGATGACACACCGAAGGTGAAACGGCTATCAACATGCTAAGCGCAGAGTCTCTGAAAAAAATCGACTACGAGTTGACCAAATATCCCGCAGACCAGAAGCAATCCGCGGTAATGTCGGCGCTCGCCATCGCCCAGGATGAGAAAGGGTGGCTGACCACCGAAACGATGGATTTTGTGGCGGAGTACCTGGACATGCCGTCGATCGCCGTATACGAAGTGGCTACTTTCTACAATATGTACAATTTGCAGCCAATCGGAAAATACAAGATCACGGTCTGCACGAATCTTCCATGTGCGCTGTCCGGCGCGAACGAGGCAGTCGCCCATTTCCGGGAAAGGTTGGGAATAGGCTTCAACGAGACCACTACGGATGGAAAGTTTACCTTGAAAGAAGGGGAATGTATGGGTGCGTGTGGAGATGCGCCGGTTCTCCTGGTCAATAACAAACGCATGTGCAGCTTCATGTCCAATGACAAGATCGACCAGTTGCTGGAGGATTTGAGCAAATGAGCCAGCCTGCGCAGATACTGCTGGCCGGGTTGAGCCCGTCGGATCCCGACGATTGGCGACTGAAGAATTACGAACAGCGTGAAGGGTATGTTGCCCTCAGAAAAATCCTGAGCGAGAAAATTCCCCCGGAAAAGATTATCGAGGAGGTAAAGAAATCTGCCTTGCGAGGTCGTGGGGGTGCCGGTTTTCCGACCGGGCTGAAATGGAGCTTCATGCCCAAGCAGTACGAAGGCGACAAATATCTGGTATGCAATTCCGATGAAGGCGAACCTGGTACCTTCAAGGATCGCGACATCATGCGTCACAACCCGCATATGCTGATCGAGGGCATGCTGATCGGAGCCTATGCGATGGGTATCAGGGCCGGTTACAACTACGTGCACGGCGAAATCTGGGACGTCTACGAGCGCATGGAAGAGGCAGTGGATGAAGCCCGTGCGGCGGGCTATCTGGGGGATAACATCCTCGGTTCCGATTTCAGCTTTCAGTTATACAACCATCATGGCTACGGCGCCTATATCTGCGGCGAGGAAACAGCGCTGCTTGAGTCGCTGGAAGGCAAAAAAGGTCAACCGCGCTTCAAGCCGCCTTTTCCGGCAAGTTTCGGTCTCTATGGTAAACCGACTACCATCAACAACACGGAGACATTTGCGGCGGTACCGTGGATTATCCGCCACGGCGGTGACAAGTTTCTGCAACTGGGTAAGCCAAACAACGGCGGAACTAAGATTTTTTCTGTTTCCGGTCACGTGAACAAGCCTGGTAATTATGAAGTGCCGCTGGGTACGCCGTTCGCAACCCTGTTGGAGATGGCTGGCGGCATGCGCGGCGGGCGCAAGCTGAAAGGGTGCATTCCAGGTGGTTCATCCATGCCGGTATTGCCGGGCGATGTCATGATGCAGACCGATATGGACTATGACTCGATTGCCAAGGCGGGATCATTTCTCGGTTCAGGCGCGGTCATTATCATGGACGATACGACCTGCATGGTCAGGGCACTGGAGCGCTTATCCTATTTTTACTATGAAGAATCCTGCGGCCAGTGTACGCCCTGCCGTGAAGGCACGGGATGGCTTTACCGTATCGTCCATCGGATCGAAACAGGAAAAGGCCGCCTGGAAGACCTGGATCTGCTCAATAATCTCGCCGACAACATTCAGGGACGCACGATCTGCGCATTGGGTGACGCGGCTGCCATGCCGGTGCGTGCCATGATTCAGCATTTCCGTGATGAATTTGCGTACCACGTCGAACACAAGAAATGCCTGGTGTAACACGGATGAAGTCATGAGTCTTTTCTTGTTTGCGGCTGCTTGTTGCCCCGGAGCACATACGTAATGATCAATTTCGAAATCGACGGTAAACCGGTGTCCGTGCCCAAGAATGGCACGGTAATGGATGGCGCCAATCAGCTCGGCATATACATTCCTCATTTCTGCTATCACAAGAAACTCTCCATTGCGGCCAACTGTCGCATGTGCCTCGTGCAGGTGGAGAAAGCGCCCAAGCCGCTGCCTGCGTGTGCCACGCCTGCGATGGAGGGCATGAAAGTTTTCACCCACTCCGGGCAGGCAGTAACAGCCCAAAAAGGTGTGATGGAATTTCTGCTCATCAATCATCCGCTGGACTGTCCGATTTGCGATCAAGGTGGGGAGTGCCAGTTGCAGGATCTGGCCGTGGGCTACGGAGCAAGTTCGTCGCGTTATACCGAAGCCAAGCGTGTGGTGGCCAACAAGAATCTCGGGCCGCTGATTTCTACCGACATGACCCGTTGTATCCATTGCACGCGTTGCGTGCGCTTCGGGCAGGAAATCGCGGGGATCATGGAATTGGGCATGGCGGGACGTGGCGAGCACGCGGAGATCCTGGCGTTTGTCGGCAAAACCGTGGATTCGGAGTTATCCGGCAACGTGATCGATCTGTGCCCGGTAGGCGCCCTTGTCAGCAAGCCCTTTCGCTATTCCGCCCGCACCTGGGAGCTGTCACGCCGGAAATCCATAAGCCCGCATTGCGGTCTTGGCTCCAATCTCATCGTCCAGATAAAGCAGAATCGCGTGATGCGCGTGCTGCCCCGCGAGAACGAGGAAATCAACGAGTGCTGGCTATCGGACAAAGACCGTTTTTCCTACGAGGGGTTAAACTCCGAGGAGCGTCTTACCAGGCCGATGATAAAGCAGGGAGGCGTGTGGCAGGAATGCGACTGGCAAACTGCGCTGGAGTTTGTGGCCAATGGCCTCAAAGATGTGAAAGAAAAGTATGGAGCGGAAAGCATCGGGGCGCTGGGTTCTGCTCACAGCACGCTTGAAGAACTTTACCTGTTGCAGAAACTTGCAAGGGGATTAGGCAGTGCAAGTGTGGATCATCGCGTGCGCCAGAGCGATTTCCGTGCGGACTCGCAGATGCAGGGTGCTCCCTGGCTGGGAATGCCCATTGCCGAAATTTCGCAGTTGAAGTCACTGCTCGTCATAGGCAGCACCTTGCGCAAGGACCATCCTCTCCTTGCGCACCGTATCCGCCATGCCGTGAAGCACGGCGCGCAATTGAATGTGATCAACCCGATCGACGATGATCTGCTGACCAAGGTAAGAAATCGTGCTATTGTTGCGCCCGACAAAATGGTATCCATGCTGGCAGAGGTGTTGAAAGCTGTTGCCGAGTTGAAGGGTGTGGAGATTCCCGATGACGCCAAGAACGCCTTGAGCACTGTCAGTGCGAGCGACACTGCCCATGCGATGGCGGCCAGTCTCAACGACAACAAACCCGCTGCGGTTTTCATCGGAAATCTTGCGCAACATCACCCCCGCTACGCGGATATCTGCAAGCTGGCCCAGCATATCGCACAAATTTCCGACGCTCGCTTCGGAGTGCTGGGAGAGGCTGCAAACAGCGTCGGAGCTTATATTGCCGATGCGATTCCCTTTGGTAACCGTAACGCGGATACTGCCGGAGGCAGGCATGGAGGGCAGGGCGCCAATGCGTCACAAATGCTCGGCATGGACGACCCGGCAAGCGAGACCGGATGCAAGGCATACATCCTGTTGAACCTGGAGCCGGAGCTGGATAGCTACAACCCCCAGCGCGCCGTCAAAGCACTGGCGGCGGCCGATCTGGTTGTAATGATGAGTGCATACAAGAGCCACGCCGCCATTCAGGAAAATTATGCGGATGTATTGCTGCCGATTGCACCCTTCACGGAAACCTCGGGTACTTTCATCAGCACAGAAGGGAGGGTGCAAAGCTTCAACGGTGTGGTTGCGCCGCTCGGGGAAACGCGTCCCGCATGGAAGGTATTGCGGGTGCTGGGTAATATTCTGCAACTTGATGGCTTCGATTATGAAACGTCGGAGCAGGTGCGGGCGGACGTTCTTCCGGCCGGAAACGACGTCAGCGCATGGTTGAATAATAGTTTGGGAAGTCTTGCTGTGAGTCCCATTGAAGCCGGTAAGGAAAATAAGGGAAGCGAAGGGTTGCAACGTATTGGTGAGGTTCCGATTTACCAGGCCGACCTCATCGTGCGCCGTGCGGAGTCGTTGCAGCGCACGCGCGATGCGGCTGCGCCTTTAGCATGGATGCCGGGGAGCCTCATGATGCAATTGGGCCTGCGGACCGACGAAGTCATACGGCTGAAGCAGGGAGAAGGTGAGGTGCGGATGCCTGTCGCGCAGGACGACAGCTTGCCAGCCAACTGCATAAGGGTTGTCTCCGCTCACCCTTCGACTGCGGCGCTGGGTGGAATGTTTGATCAGATCACGGTGGAAAAATCGTGACGAACGGTACTCGGATTATCTGATGGAATACGCGCAACAACTGTTCGGGGATTTTTTTGGTCCTGAGTGGGGACCTGCTCTTTTCCTGCTGGTGAAGAATGTCCTTCTGATTGTGGCCATCGTGCTGCCACTGATGCTGGCAGTCGCCTATCTCACATTCGCCGAACGCAAAATCATTGGCTATATGCAACTGCGCGTGGGTCCCAATCGGGTAACCTTCTTTGGCATCCCCTGGCTGGGGGGGTGGGCGCAACCCATTGCCGACGCGGTAAAGGCGGTGATGAAAGAAATCATCATCCCGAGTGGAGCGAACAAAATCCTGTTCGTGCTTGCGCCCATACTGACGTTCGCCCCGGCACTGGCGGCCTGGGCAGTCATTCCCTTTTCTCCGGATGTGGTCCTGGCGGACATCAACGCCGGCCTGCTTTATATTCTGGCCATGACCTCGATGGGGATCTATGGCATCATCATTGCGGGATGGGCTTCCAACTCCAAATACGCATTCCTGGGAGCAATGCGTTCGGCGGCTCAAGTAGTTTCTTACGAACTGGCCATGGGTTTTGCGCTCGTGTGCGTGCTCATGATGTCACAGAGCCTGAACCTGGGTGACATCGTCAAGGGCCAGCAAGGCGCCAGCATGCTGAACTGGTATCTGATACCGCTGTTTCCCATGTTTCTGGTTTATTTCATTTCCGGCGTCGCGGAAACCAATCGTGCTCCATTCGATGTCGCCGAGGGTGAATCCGAAATCGTGGCGGGCTTTCATGTCGAGTATTCGGGCATGGCGTTCACAGTGTTTTTTCTGGCGGAATATTCCAACATGATCCTGGTGGCCACGCTTGCAAGCATCATATTCCTGGGTGGATGGCTGCCTCCTGTCAACGTTGCGCCGTTTACCCTGGTTCCCGGCTTCATCTGGCTGGTCCTGAAAGCATCATTTCTATTGTTCTGTTTTCTCTGGTTCCGCGCTACGTTTCCACGTTATCGCTACGACCAGATCATGCGTCTTGGCTGGAAGGTGTTCATTCCGATCACGCTCGTCTGGATAGTGGTGCTCGGCCTGGTGATGCAGCTTCCGGCGTCGATTCGGAGCGCATTCCCGCTTAACTTGTGGTTTCACTGACACAGGAGGAAGCCATGAACCGAATCAAGGATTTTTTCCGTACTTTCCTGCTGTTCGAGCTCATCAAAGGAATGATGCTGACGGGGCGAAACATGTTCGCGCGGAAGATCACGGTGTATTTTCCCGAAGAAAAGACGCCGCAATCTCCTCGCTTCAGAGGTTTGCATGCCTTGCGCAGATACCCTAACGGAGAAGAGCGCTGCATAGCCTGCAAGCTGTGCGAAGCGGTATGCCCGGCATTGGCGATTACCATCGAATCCGAGCAGCGCGAGGATGGAACGCGGCGTACCACGCGATATGACATCGATCTGACGAAGTGCATATTCTGCGGTTTCTGCGAGGAATCCTGTCCGGTGGACTCGATTGTGGAGACGCGCATCCTGGAATACCACGGGGAGAAGCGTGGTGACCTCGTCTATACCAAGCAGATGCTGCTGGCGGTGGGGGACCGGTATGAGGAACAGATAGCAAAGGATCGGGCAGCCGATGCAGGTTACCGATGAATCGCGCTTGGCTCGCCAATATTGGCCGTGGATATTTTCATCAGGTCGAGGCATACACTGCCTTCGTTACGGGAGCGCTGGATTGTCGCGCTCGTCACGCTTATCCGCAGAAACAAGCGGGAGACATTTTCATGAGCTCATTTTTATCTTACCTGGACCCTTCCAGACTCCCGGATTTCTAGAAGTACCTATATGAGTTTTGCAGATATAATCTTCTACTTTTTTTCCGCGGTACTGGTGGCCTCGGCCCTCGGGGTTATCACCGCGCGCAATCCGGTGCACTCGGCATTGTTGCTGGTGCTGGCCTTTTTTGCCTCCGCCGGATTATGGCTGCTGCTGGAAGCGGAATTTCTTGCCATTACCCTGGTGCTGGTCTACGTGGGAGCGGTGATGGTGCTGTTTCTGTTCGTCGTGATGATGCTCGACATCAATCTTGCGCGGCTTAGGGAAGGCTTCTGGAAGTGGTTTCCGTTCGGATTATTGCTCGGCTTGCTGATGTCGATCGAGATGGCCATGGTCCTGACAGGCAAGCAGTTCGGTGCCGACGAGCTCCCCGCCCCGGCGGCGCGGGCGGCCGACTACAGCAACACCAAGGAACTGGGGCGCCTGATCTACACTGAATACGTTTATGCCTTTGAGCTCGCTGCGGTGATTCTGCTGGTCGCGATTGTGGCTGCAATCGCGCTGACCTTGCGTCAGCGCAGCGGGAGCAAATCCATGGATGTCGCCAAACAGGTAGCGGTGAAGCGTGAAGACCGCATCCGCATCGTGTCGATGGCATCCGAGAAGAAAGAATAAAAGTAATATATTGCGGCGTTTTTACGCCGCCATGAAAGGGGGTGTAGTGGTTTCGTTATCCCATTATCTTGTTATCGGTGCGATTCTGTTTGCCATCAGTATTGTCGGTATCTTCCTCAACAGAAAGAACGTGATCATCCTGTTGATGGCCATTGAGCTGATGCTATTGGCGGTAAATATGAATTTTGTTGCTTTTTCGCATTATCTCCAGGACGCATCCGGTCAAGTGTTCGTGTTTTTCATCCTTACCGTTGCTGCAGCGGAGTCTGCCATCGGACTTGCGATACTGGTTGTGCTGTTTCGCAGCCTGCGCACCATTGATGTCGATGACCTGGACAGGCTTAAAGGCTGAGGCTAATCGCCAGGTTCAATAGTTCGGAGTCGGTATCGCTGGTTCAAAAACAAAAACCTGAATTTCATGACTGAGATGCAAAATCTATACCTGTTGGTGCCTCTGGCGCCGCTGGCGGGGGCGCTCATAGCCGGCCTGCTTGGACGTGTGATTGGTCCTGCAGCAAGCCATCGCGTCACCATTGCCCTTATGTTCGTCTGCGTGGCAGCGTCGATTGCCGTGTTCCTCGATGTGCTGAAAGGGAACGTATACAACGGCACGGTTTATACCTGGCTGACATCGGGTGGCGTGCGTTTCGAAGTAGGATTTCTGATCGATCAGCTTTCCGCGACCATGATGGTTGTGGTGAGTTTCGTATCGCTGATGGTGCATATCTATACCATCGGTTATATGCATGACGACCCTGGCTATCAGCGCTTTTTCAGCTATATCTCGCTTTTTACCTTCTCCATGCTGATGCTGGTGATGTCCAACAATTTCCTCCAGTTGTTCTTCGGATGGGAAGCGGTAGGACTGGTCTCATATCTCTTGATCGGCTTCTGGTATACGCGCCCGACGGCCATTTACGCGAATCTGAAGGCGTTCCTGGTCAATCGTGTCGGTGACTTCGGTTTTCTCCTGGGCATCGGTCTGGTATTGGTGTATTTCGGAACGCTGGATTATGCTGCCGTGTTTGCCCAGGCGCCCAACGTCGCGGCTGAGACGATCGAAATCACTTCCGGTTCGCCCTGGGCAATACTGACCGTCATCTGCATCCTGCTTTTCGTCGGCGCCATGGGTAAATCGGCTCAGTTTCCGCTCCATGTATGGCTGCCGGATTCGATGGAAGGTCCCACGCCCATTTCGGCGCTGATTCATGCTGCAACCATGGTCACCGCCGGTATTTTCATGGTGGCACGTATGTCACCCCTCTTCGAACTGACCGAGACCGCACTCTCCGTGGTGCTGGTGATAGGTGGCATCACGACCTTGTTCATGGCGCTGGTGGCGATCGTTCAGTACGACATCAAGCGCGTCGTGGCATACTCGACCCTGTCGCAACTCGGCTACATGACGGTGGCGCTCGGGGCGTCCGCTTATCCGGCCGCGATTTTTCACCTCATGACGCATGCCTTTTTCAAGGCAGTGCTGTTCCTTGGCGCAGGTTCCGTGATTATTGCAATGCATCATGAACAGGATATGCGCAAGATGGGCGGACTCAAGAAATACATGCCCATTACCTACTGGACAATGTTTGTTGCCGCACTCGCCAGTGCCGGTGTCCCGGGCCTCTCGGGCTTCTTCTCAAAGGAGTCGATCATAGAAGCGGTGCACTTTGCCGATATCCCCGGTGCCGGCTTTGCCTATTTCTGTGCCGTGGCTACTGTCTTCGTAACCGCATTTTATACCTTTCGCCTGCTGTTCATGACGTTCCACGGTCAGCCGCGCATGGACCATCACACTGAAGAGCATTTGCATGAATCTTCCTGGGTGGTGACCCTGCCTCTCGTTGCCCTCGCCATACCGACCATTGGCGCAGGCTGGCTGATAGGCCCGATGCTGTTTGGCGATTACTTTGACAATACGATACAGATCGCGCCTCAACACGAAGCAATGGCGAAATTGGCAGCGGAGTTTCACGGCATACCGGAGATGATGAGGCATGCGCTTTCCACCATCCCCTTCTGGTTATCCGTTGCAGGTATCTTTGCCGCCTGGTATCTCTATATTGCAAAACCCGATCTGCCCGGGAAAATCAAGGGGGCGGCAGGACCGTTTGCAACGCTGCTCGAGCGCAAATACTTCATAGACGAACTCTATTCCTGGCTGTTTGCGGGCGGTGCGCGCTTTCTTGGCCGGGGATTATGGAAGTTCGGGGATGTCAAGGTAATTGACGGGTTCTTTGTGAATGGCACGGCGGGGTTAGTAGCCGGAGCCTCCACATTGATGCGCCGCTTCCAAACTGGCTACATCTATCACTACGCGTTCACCATGATCGTTGGCGTGTTTATACTGATGAGTTTGTGGTTGTTCTGGTAATGGGACAACGAAAAATACAATAAAAATGTTAGTTGTGGGACCATCCCGCATCCGCTGCACGCTAATGAAAAAAATGGAATAGACATGTTGTTTGGTTTCCCCCTGTTAAGTCTGGTTATCTGGCTGCCTATCCTCGCCGGTGTTGCTGTACTCGCTACCGGTGGAGATCGTAATGCCCCACTGGCGCGCATGATCGCACTCGTCGGATCGGTTGCGGGTTTTCTGGTGGCGATTCCGCTTTATACCAGTTTCGATCCGTTGACGAGCACCATGCAGTTCGTCGAGAACCATATGTGGATCGAACGCTTCAACGTCCACTATCACCTCGGGGTGGATGGAATCGCCATGCCCCTGATACTGCTGAATGCTTTTACCACCCCCCTGGTAGTGATTGCGGGATGGGAAGTGATTACCAGGCGCGTATCGCAGTACATGGGCGCCTTTCTCATCATGTCCGGCATCGTCAACGGTGTTTTTTCGTCGCTGGATGCAATCCTCTTCTATGTTTTCTGGGAAGCTTCTCTCATTCCGATGTTTCTCATCATTGGCGTGTGGGGCGGACCCAACCGGGTTTATGCGGCAATCAAGTTTTTCCTTTATACGCTGCTCGGTTCACTACTGATGCTGGTGGCATTCATCTATCTTTACCAGGTTTCCGAGGGCAGCTTCTCGATACTTGAATATCATAAACTGCCTTTGTCGATGGCATCGCAGATCCTGATATTCATCGCCTTCCTGCTGGCTTTCGCAGTCAAGGTTCCCATGTGGCCCGTCCATACGTGGCTGCCCGACGCGCACGTGGAAGCGCCAACTGGAGGTTCGGTGGTGCTTGCCGCCATCCTGCTGAAAATGGGAGGCTACGGGTTCCTGCGGTTTTCGCTGCCGATCCTGCCGGATGCAAGCCACCAGCTCGCGGGCATGATGATCGCGTTGTCGCTGATCGCGGTCGTCTATATCGGTCTGGTTGCCCTGGTGCAGGCCGACATGAAAAAGCTGATCGCCTACTCCTCCGTGGCCCATATGGGTTTCGTCACGCTCGGCTTTTTCCTGTTCAACAGTTATGGCCTTGAAGGCGCCATGGTCCAGATGGTTTCGCATGGCTTTATCTCAGCTGCAATGTTCCTTTGCATTGGCGTCATGTATGACAGGCTGCATTCACGCCAGATCGTGGACTATGGGGGAGTGGCGCACCGCATGCCTGCCTTCGCCGCTTTTTTCATGCTGTTTGCCATGGCCAACTCCGGGTTGCCCGGCACAAGCGGTTTCGTCGGCGAATTCATGGTCATCATGGCTTCAATGAAAGTGAATTTCTGGTACGCGTTTCTGGCCGCTACGACACTCATCACAGGCGCCGCTTATACCCTCTGGATGTATAAGCGCGTGATATTCGGCTCCGTTGTGCACCCGGCAGTGGAGGAAATGAAAGATATCGGCGCGCGCGAGATTCTTGTATTGGCCGTACTCGCGGCGGCGGTATTGGGGATGGGAGTGTATCCGCTCCCCTTGACGGAAGTCATGCATACCACCGTTGATGATTTACTTGCGCATGTTGCTCGCAGCAAATTGCAGTGAATTGCAGTGAATGAAGCGCGCCCCGACTCGGCTAAGGATGATAAATGAATTTTATGCTGCCTGATTTCGCGCCAGCCTATCCGGAAATATTCCTTCTGGTGATGGTGTGCGGAGTATTAATGGCTGATCTTGCATGGGGCGACAAGAAGCCCGGCACTGCCTATCTTTTAGCCCAACTGACGCTGTTCGGCTGCATGCTGATCACCTTCAGTACTTCAGGACCCGATGTCGTCCATACATTTTCCGGCATGTTTGTCGATGACACGCTAGCTGACATTCTCAAGATGCTGGTTTATGTCACCGTATCCGTAGTGCTGGTTTATTCCCGCACATATATTTCGGATCGGGGAATACTGAGCGGAGAATTCTTCAGCCTCGCGCTGTTCGCGACCCTCGGAATGATGGTCATGATTTCCGCCAGTCACTTCATGACACTCTACCTGGGGCTGGAACTCCTTTCCTTGTCCCTCTATGCGATGGTTGCGTTGAGGCGCGACTCAGCAGGGGCCACCGAGGCGGCAATAAAGTTTTTTGTCCTGGGTGCTTTGGCGTCCGGCTTTCTGCTGTATGGGATGTCAATGATTTATGGGGCCACCGGCTCGCTCCATATTGCTAGTGTGAGAGAAGTTATCGAAGGTGGAGTAATCAGCCAGGGTGTGCTGGTTGTCGGTCTGGTTTTCATTGTGGCCGGCATCAGTTTCAAGCTGAGCGCAGCACCTTTCCATATGTGGGCGCCCGATGTTTATGAAGGGGCGTCTTCAGCAGTGGTGCTGTTTATCGGTTCGGCGCCGAAACTCGCGGCATTCGGTTTTGTCATGCGCCTGCTGGTGGAAGGTCTGGGTGCAATGTCCGGCGACTGGCAGGGCATGCTGATCATACTTGCAATCACGTCAATGGTGATCGGCAATATTGCCGCCATCGCCCAGAGCAACATCAAGCGCATGCTGGCCTATTCCACCATCTCGCACATGGGATTCATGTTGCTTGGCATTATCGGCGCGAATGAAAACGGCTACAGTGCCGCAATGTTTTACGTCGTGGTCTACGTGCTCATGACAATGGGTACATTCGGCATTATCATGCTTCTCTCACGCGCAGGCTTTGAAGCGGATAAACTGGATGATTACAAAGGGCTCAACCGGCGCAACCCGTGGTATGCCTTTATCATGCTGCTGCTGATGTTCTCCATGGCCGGCATCCCGCCCACCGTGGGCATTTATGCCAAGCTGTCAGTGCTTCAGGCCGTGCTGAACGCAGGGTATACCTGGCTCGCCGTGCTGGCTGTGCTCCTTTCGCTGATCGGGGTATTCTATTACCTGCGTATCGTCAAGCTCATGTATTTCGACGAACCTGAAACCGATGTGGTCATCGTGCCGAAAGGCGACGTCAAGGTATTGCTGAGCGCCAACGGAATCGCAATACTCGCATTCGGCATCTTCCCCCAATCACTTATCGCCCTCTGCTCCTACGCGATACAACACTCTACTTAACTGCGTTTCTGCATCGCCGCCGAGCCGTTTTTATGCCTGCATGAGGGATAGGCGGCGCTTGCAGATGATTCCGTATTTGGACGCGTGAAGAGGCTTCCATTATCGCATACAGAACGGTGGCTGCTCTCTCTTCCTTCTAGAAGAGGTGCGGCAATGGGCAAATCCAATGGAATGTTAACCGATAAATAGCAACAGATAGACAAAAGTACCCGTGACAAGCAGAAATGGCAGGGAGTAGACATGAAATATCAGCCACGCTTTTCTGTCCCGGGCGAGCCGTAGCGCTATTAAATTGGCGAGAGAGCCCAATACAAAGCCAAATCCCCCGACGTTCACCGCATAGGCAATCAGTTTCCAGTTGCTTGAATAATCGGCCAATAAAATTGCAGCGGGCACATTGCTCATGATCTGTGCAAGCGCAATACCCGCAAAGTAAAGCCGTTCGTGCTCATCCAGTCTCAATTCTGTAAAAAATGAATGAATAATGTGGTTATCAGCGATAAGGCGCATGTTCACGAACATGAGGGCAAGTACGAGAATGAGTCCCCAATCCACATTCACGAGAATGTTGCGATGCCGGATAAAGAAGACCATGAGTATCAGCAAAACTGCCAGTTCCGCCTGATGTAGATCAATAAGAATCAGAAATGGTAGATAGAGAATCAAGGATGAATGGAATAGCTTGTTGTTCGCTATTGGCATATCAACCTCTTCCCTGACCTGAATGCGATTGCTGTCGAACATGAATGCAATCAACACCAGGAGACTGGTGATCAGGATGAGCGCTAGAGGCAGCATCGCTTGCACGTATTCATGAAAGGATAAGCCAGATACTTTCCACAAAAACAGGTTTTGTGGGTTTCCGATCGGTGTAAGAGCTGAACCTGCATTTACAGCCAATGCCTCCACGATGATAAGTCGCGTCACAGGAATCACGCCGACACCCTGCAGGCCTGTGGTCAACGGCACCATTATGAACAGGGCGACATCGTTGGTCAGCACCATAGAAAGTAACGCTGCTGCCAGAACGAGCAATGTTGCAAGGGATCGGCTGGTGCGCATGATTTCTATCAGTCGTTTGCCAAGGCGGTGCAGATAGCCGGAGAGTTCAATACCTTTGGCAAGTACGAGCAATCCCGCTACGCCACCGATGGTGGGCCAATCTACGAGGCGAGGGTATGAAAAGAGTCGTGCAGGTTCCGCTATGGTCAGGACGATGAGGAGTCCGGCAAGAAACCACAGCAGATAATCCTTTCTCCAGGTTTGAATGGATAATTGAATCATTCCCTTTTCGAGGGTACGTTTTCTCGCGCAACTATTGCACGTTATTCAACCTAAACCTTCAGGACCGACTCACCCAGCAGATCCAATATCGGTCAGGACTTATTTGCATTACGCGACGCGTGAGGACGATGAACGCTGGATTCAAGCTCAAGCTGATATCCCGCATGATCTCCAAAGGCAAATATGGCGCTTAGCGTTCGAGACTCTGCAGTCCAGATATCCGTCGGGGAGGTAACCGCTCAATGTTCCAGGTACGCGATATCATTTTTTAATCTCAAGATCTTATAATATCGCCATCCACATAGAACCATTGCCCGCCCTCACGCACAAAGCGGCTGATTTCATGCAACCGGTGCGCGCGGCCATCTACCTTGTAACGTGCCACGAATTCCACCATGGCATGATCGGGCGCTGACTGTTCATGAAGTTTCACTTCCAGTCTCAGCCATTTTCCATGCTGTTTACTTTCCAATCCAAGTGATGCTGGGCGCGTGTCTTGACTCCAGGTTGCCAGCAGGTATTCTTCACGACCGAGGGCATATGCAGTATAGCGCGAACGCATCAATGCTTCCGCTGTGGGGGCCGTTTCGCCGTCATCCAGGTAGCGGCCGCAGCAGTCAGCATACTTTCTTCCGCTATTCGTAGAAGGACGAGCCTGCCGAGTTCCCGCTGGTCTCGCTGTTATCTCCGTGTAACCGCACGGACAGGATGTCGTTTTTGCATCCATATAAACTTGTCATAAAGACTTAAAATGGAAACTTCAATTTTCTACGATCACGATCGGCTGCGTGTGGAACAATAAACTTGGGAACAACGATCATGCCTGTAAATCCTGTCATAGCGGCGGCTCATCCATAAGGGCGATCTGCTCCCGCAATTCGAGAACGCGATCCTGCCAGTAGCGTTGGGTGTTGAACCAGGGAAACGCTCGCTTGAAAGCCGGGTCGTCCCACCGCTGTGCAAGCCACGCCGCGTAGTGGATCAGGCGCAGAGTGCGTAGCGCCTCGACCAGATGCAATTCCCTTTCGTCGAAATCGAAGAAGCTCTCATACCCGGCCAGCACGCTGTCCAACTGCTTCCTCATGTCGGCCCGGTCGCCGGATAACAGCATCCACAAGTCCTGTACTGCCGGTCCCATGCGGCTGTCGTCAAAATCGACGAAATGCGGGCCATCGTCAGTCCATAAAACATTGCCTGCATGACAGTCGCCGTGCAGGCGTAACGCGCGCACTTCCCCTGCACGCGCAAAACAGTGCCGCGCACCCTCCAGCGCCTGATTCACGGCACTGCGATAAGCAGCCTCAAGATCAGGTGGAACGAATCCATGCCCCAGCAGATAGTCGCGCGGTTGTTCGCCGAAGCTGGCGATATTCAATTCCGGGCGTTCATGAAAGGGGTTGAGCGCACCGACGGCATGGATGCGTGCAAGGAAACGACCCATCCATTCCAGCGTGTGGTGATCTTCCAGTTCCGGCGCGCGGCCGCCATGCCTTGGAAAAACAGCGAAACGAAATCCCTCAGAATAATGCAGCGATGTTCCCTGCAGCACCAACGGGGGTACGACAGGAATTTCGTGTTTGGCCAGTTCCTGCACGAACGCGTGTTCCTCAAGAATGGCGTTGTTCGTCCAGCGTTCCGGCCGGTAAAATTTTGCTACGACTGGCGCACCATTTTCGAGGCCGATTTGGTAGACGCGGTTCTCGTAGCTGTTGAGTGCCAGCAGCCGGCCGTCGCTGCGGAAACCCAGGCTTTCCAGAGCGTCCAGCACGCGTTCAGGGGAAAGCGTGGAAAAATCAATTGAAGCCAGATTATCCACTGTTCCCCCACCCGTCACTCAAATGAAGGCTGCTCCTGAATTGCTGGTTGCGCTCGTTTTGCATTGCTCAGTCTGCTCAAGGTTTCTTATAACTGATCCGATAAATTACCCCGGCAAAATCATCCGACACAAGCAGCGCCCCGTCTGGCATCACCAGTACATCCACAGGCCTTCCCCAATTTTTTTCATTTTCCACCCAGCCTTCGGCAAACACTTCCTGCTTTATCACCTTGCTGCCCTTTATCCTTGCGAGCTCGATGCGGTAGCCGATTTTATTGCGCCGGTTCCATGAGCCATGTTCGGCTATAAAGATGCTGTTGCGATATTGGGGAGGAAACATGGTCCCTGCATAGAAGCGCATCCCCAGGGCACCTGCGTGCGGGGGAAGTTTCGCTGCGGGTGAGGTGAGCTTGCGGCAATCCCGCTTTGCACCGTACTTCGGGTCAAGGATATCGTCGGAATGGCAGTAGGGATAGCCGAAATGCATCCCCTTTTTTGATGCACGGTTGAGTTCGTCCGGCGGCAGGTTGTCGCCCATCCAGTCCCGGCCGTTATCGGTAAACCACAATTCCTTTGTTTCGGGATGCCAATCGAATCCTACCGAGTTTCGTATCCCGTACGCGAAGACCTCATAGTTTGAGCCATCCGGATTGATGCGGGAAATCAGCGAAAACTTCTCCGGCTCCGTTTCGCAGACATTGCATGGAGCGCCCACCGCGACATACAGAAGACCATCCGGGCCAAAACCTATATATCTGCCTCCATGGTGTTTCTCGTTGGGAAATCGTTCGGTGACAACATACGGTTTTCCGGGTTGATCGAGTTTTTCCTCAATATCGTCAAAACGCAGGATGCGGTCGACCGATGAAGCATATAACGCGCCATCGCGAAAGGCGACCCCTATGGGAAGATTAAGCCCTCTGGCGATGGTTTTTACCTCGCGGGTGTCCCCCTTATCTGTAATCGCGTAGATATTGCCTTCATCCATCGAGCCTGCGAACACCGTACCGTTTTTTCCCAGCGCCAGTCCGCGCGCGTTCGGCACTTCGGCCCACACTTCGATCGAAAATCCGGCCGGTAATTTGATCTTGTCCAGGGGCAGCTTGCCGGTTTTGCTGTCCGCCACGGCAGGTAAGCCGCAACAGAGCAAGCAGGCGGCCATGAAACGTATGAGAATTTTTGGGATGTGCATGGTCAGACTCCGGTTTAACGATATTCAGAAATCAAATCGGGTGTGCGGCAAATGAAGGAGTAGGGCAGAGACAGAGAGATGGCGCGGAAAATTATCGGTATGAAGCTTTTCAACTTGAAAATCCCGAATTTGCCCTCATTTACTTTATTGCATTTTTTTTGGAGGAAAACAATGGAAGCAACAGCTACAAAAGAACATTTGAATTTTCAGACCGAGGTCAAACAACTCCTCAAGCTGATGATTCATTCCTTGTATAGTAACAAGGAAATTTTCTTGCGCGAACTCATTTCCAACGCATCGGATGCTGCCGACAAGCTGCGGTTCGAAGCTTTGACCGATGGCGCTCTGTACGAATCCGATTCGGACCTGAAAATACGTGTAAGTTACGATAAGGAGGCACGCACCATTACTGTTGCGGACAATGGCATCGGCATGTCTCGGCAGGAGGTAATAGACCATATCGGCACTATCGCCAAATCCGGCACACGCGAATTCTTCGACGGATTAACCGGCGACCAGGCCAAGGATGCGCACCTGATCGGCCAGTTCGGGGTAGGTTTTTATTCCGCATTCATTGTTGCTGACAAAGTGACGCTTACCACGCGGCGGGCCGGCCTGACGCACGAACACGGTGTTCGCTGGGAATCGGGCGGTGAGGGAGATTACACTCTTGAGACAGTCGAGAAACCCGGCCGCGGCACCGAGGTGACCCTGCATTTGCGCGAAGGAGAGGATGAGCTGCTCAATGGCTGGCGGCTGCGCTCCATCATCCGCAAGTACTCGGACCATATCACCCTTCCCATCGTGATGAAAAAAGAGGAATGGTCGCAGGAAAAAAATGAAAATACGATCACCGAGGAAGACGAAACCATCAATCAGGCAAGCGCCTTGTGGGCGCGGCCGAAAAACGAGATCAGCGAAGAGCAGTACAACGAATTCTACAAGCATGTCGCGCACGATTTCGAACCTCCGCTGGCGTATGTTCACGCCAGGGTAGAGGGCAAGCAGGAATATACACAACTGCTTTACATCCCCTCCCGCGCTCCGTTCGATCTGTATGATCGCGAATCCCGCCACGGCATCAAACTGTATGTCAGAAGAGTATTCATCATGGATGATGCCAAACAGTTGCTGCCCAATTACCTACGTTTCGTACGAGGAATAATAGATTCGAATGACCTCCCGCTGAATGTCTCCCGCGAAATATTGCAGGAATCGAAGGACATTGAAGCCATGCGGGCCGGCTCGGTGAAAAAGGTGCTGGGATTACTCGACGACCTCGCGCAAGGTGAAAAGGACGACGAGAAGGCCAAATTCAAGACCTTCTGGAAGGAATTCGGCCAGGTTATGAAAGAGGGAGTGGCGGAAGACTATGCCAACCGCGAGCGCATCGCCAAGCTGCTGCGCTTTGTTTCTACCCATTCCGATTCGGAAGAGCAGGACGTCTCCTTGAGCGATTATGTAGGACGCATGAAGGACGGGCAGGAAAAGATCTACTATGTCACGGCCGACAGTCTCACGGCGGCTAAAAGCAGTCCGCACCTCGAAATTTTCCGCAAGAAAGACATTGAAGTCATTCTGTTGTTCGATCGCGTGGATGAGTGGCTGGTTGCGAATCTGCCTGAGTTCGAGGGTAAACACCTGCAGTCCATAGCAAAGGGCAGTCTCGATCTGGGTAAACTGGAGGACGAGGCGGAGAAAAAGGAGCAGGAAAAAGAAGCGGGTGAATACAAGGAGCTTACCGAGAAGATAAAAGAAGCGCTCGGCGAGCAGGTAAAGGATGTACGGATCACCTTGCGTCTGACCGAATCTCCCGCCTGCCTGGTGGCGGAAACCCATGACATGAGCGGAAACCTGGAGCGCCTGCTCAAGTCTGCCGGGCAGAAGGTCACGCATACCAAACCTATCCTGGAAATCAATCCGTACCATCCCATGGTAGAGCGCCTGAAATCGGAGGAGACTCATTTCGCCGACTGGAGCCACATTTTGTTCGACCAGGCGTTGTTGGCCGAGGGCGGGCAACTGGATGATCCCGCCAGTTTCGTGAAGCGTATCAATCAGTTGTTTCTGAGCACCGGCGGGAACACGGCATGACGCGGCCGGCAGTGTAAATCCGATGTGTGGCGTGGACTATGTTTTTGAAGCCCGCTAGGAAGCAGCCCGGGTCGCGAATAGCTCCCGGTGGGCTGTGTCGTTGATGGCGACGACGGCGGGGTGCGTAAGACGGCGTTCCAGCGAGATG
This sequence comes from Nitrosospira multiformis, assembly GCF_003050865.1. GTDB lineage: Bacteria > Pseudomonadota > Gammaproteobacteria > Burkholderiales > Nitrosomonadaceae > Nitrosospira > Nitrosospira multiformis_E. The sequence goes on from NZ_QAOK01000004.1 coordinate 26,301, forward strand.
GCGTAAAACTGTTCGGTAACCTCATCAGTGCGGCCGACAACAACAACGCCATGTTCACGCTGCACCTCGTCGGCTATTACGGATGGGGCAATGAAAATGCCGATACCTGCCTGGCCGAATGCCTGCATCAGTGCGCTGTCGTCGAATTCTCCCACGATGCGGGGGCGGAGTTGGTGGACGTCGAACCATCGCATCAATGGTATGCGTATGGCGGCGTCTTTACCGGGAATGAGCAAGGGGGCCGCATCAAGAACATGGGGCCACTTTTTTTTGAACGTTTTTGCAAGATGTGGTGCGGCAAAAAATGTAATGCCGCAGTTTCCCAGCTTATGGCTGTAGCCTTTCACATTTGCTTCATCCCGCATGGGTCGGTCGGCCAGTATCAAATCGACTCGCTGGATCGCCAGCTCCACCAGCAACCGCACCAGTTTATCCTCGCGGCAGACAATGCGTACAGGCGAAGCAAGCTCCATGGCAGGCGTTAACAATCGGTAGGCGATGGACTTGGGGACCGCATCATCCACGCCCACCCGGAATGGAATGGCGTGGCGTTCCGGGCGGGCGCGCAATGCTTCTTCCAGCTCGTTTCCAATCTGAAAGATTTCGTCGGCATATGATAGGGCAAGCCGTCCCGTTTCGGTCAATTCAAGGCGTCTCCCCACTCGTAAAAAAAGTGGCGCCCTCAGCGCGTCTTCCAATAATCCGATCTGGCCGCTCAGAGTCTGGGGCGTAAGGTTCAAGCGTTCGCTGGCGCGGACAATGCTGCCTGCCTTGGCCACTGCCCAAAAATAGTGTAATTGCTTGTAATTAAGCATATCAGTGTGCAGGCAAACTCGATACTTCGTGAAAACCGATTATATCATCAGCGAGATACTACTTTTCTTGATGCAATTTCTCATCTAGACTAAATTAGATGGGCTTTGCCGTGTCATCCGTCTCGCGTATCGCGCGTTCATATTTATATGCTGTTCCTTTCGCCGCTCCAACTGGCAGCAAAGTTGCTGCCGTCGCTGTTGTTGAGACCTTCTTTTCCGCAGTCTTAATGCGTCCGGTGCAATCGTTCAGGCATTGCTTCGAAGAAATCAACGGGTAGCACATGCATATATCACGTCTTTGCCGTATTCTGTCGGCCCTGATCCTTGTTTCGCCACTCCCGCCGGCTTTGGCTCAGCAGCCTTCAACGATTCCTGCTATTACCCAACCTCCGGCGCTTCCGCCGGCTATGGCACCTGCTCCTGCGCCACCTGTCATGCCTGCGCCCCGGTCGCCAGCCCTGCCACCGGCCACTGCGCCCGGCCCAACCGTGCCGGGACCGGCAACGGGACGGTTGCCTGGCTTGCTGGCTCCTGCCGCACCTGGTCCAACCATGCCTACGCCAGCTACACCGCCTTCCCAGCTCCTTACCATTGAGGAGTTGCAGCGGCTCGGATTGAAGGCCAACGGCCTGGTGCAGGCAGCGAATTTTCAAATAAGAGCTGCGGAAGCGGGCGTCGTGGGTGCCTCGGCTTATCCCAATCCGCAACTGACCTTCATGGCGGGTCCGCAGCATGCGCGTGTTGTCCCCCAGGCCCTTCCTGCAAACAGCCACCGTCAATTTACCATATCCCAGACGATCGAGAATCCGTTCCTCCGGAGTGCGCGCATCGGCTCGGCAGAAGCAGGGGTGGATGCCAGTCATGCAGGCCTGGAACAGGTGAGGGCGGATTTGGCGGCGCAGTTACGTGTCGCTGCCTATGAACTGATCCTGCGGCAGGAAGTGGCGCGAGTGGAGGCAAGCGTTTCCGATTTGATGGAGGAAATACGCCGTCGCGTCAAGGTGCGTGTCGATGTGGGGGAGGCGCCACGCTTCGAACTGATCAGGGCCGAAACGGAAGTTCTGGCCGCGGCTTCACGTAAGGAAGCGGCGCACTTGAATGCCCAGAGAGCGCGTATTGCCCTGATGCAACTCACTGCTGGCGCCTTGCAGCCTGATTTCCAGATACAGGGATCGCTCGCACAGCCCGTGAACCTCCCCCCCCTGGAAGAGTTGCGCGAAACTGTGCCTGCGGTCAATCCGGAAGTTACGCGCCTGGAGGCTGAGTGGAACCGGGCGCGGCGGCGGATCGACCAGGAACGTGCAGCCGTATTGCCATCGTTAACGGTATTACTCAGTAATTTTCAGGAGGCGCAATACACCTCGAATCTGGCAGGCGTAAACGTGACCATCCCTTTGTTTTATCAACGCCGCGGGGAGATCAACGCTGCTGTCGCGGATTCGGAGCGGGCGCGCGGAATATTGGAGTTTCGGCGCTTTGAAATAGGACAGCTGCTTGAATCCGCCTGGCAGGCCAAGCAGATCGCCCAGCGCAGAGTGGACATGTTTGAAGGCGGATTGGTCAAGGAAGCTGAAAAGGCACTGGAAATTGCTCAGGCAGCCTACCGCTTTGGCGAGCGCGGCCTGATTGAAGTGCTCGATACGCAGCGCGTACTGCGTGGCGTGCTTTCGGATCTCTTGCAGGCGCGCTTCGATTTGCAGGCTGCGGTTACCGAGATCGATCGCCTTCGAGCATACTATCCCAAGGAAGACTTCGAATGAAAATCACTATGCCGTTAATCGGCATCCTGCTTGTATTGTCTGTTTCCGGGTGCGGGGGCGGCAAGCCGGCAGTCAAAGAGGAGGTTGTGGCAAAGGAGCCGGAAAACGCAAATCTCGTCACACTGGAGCCCGAAAAGATGCATCACGTCAAGGTTGGGAAACCCACTTTGATCAATGTCGCCGACAAGCTGCAGGCGCCGAGCCAGGTCGAGGTGGATGAGCACAGGCTGGTTCGTGTCGGGGCTAACGTCACCGGCCGGATTATCGATGTGTACGCCATGCTGGGCGACAACGTCGAGGCGGGCGCCGAACTCGCTCGTATTTCCAGTCCGGAATTGACTCAGGCGCAACTGGCTTACCTGCGGGCGTTCTCCCTTGAAACCCTGGCGGAAAAAGCGGCCGAGCGTGCGCGCCATTTGCTCGCCGCAGACGTCATCAGTATTGCGGAAATGCAGCGGCGCGAGTCCGAACTACAGGTTTCGCGGGCAGAGTTGGGCGCAGCGGCGGATCAATTGCGCCTGCTGGGCATGGACAGCAGAGCCCTGAGCAAGCTTGGGAAAGACGGAACCCTCATGCCCTCAGTAGCGATCAAGAGTTCCAAGCCGGGCGTCGTTATCGAGCGGAATGTCGCCATTGGGCAGGTAGTCCAACCCTCCGACCTGTTGTTTCAGGTTGCCGATCTCTCTTCTGTATGGGTCGTGGGTGACGTGCCGGAGCAGATTGCGCGCCATGTGCAGGTTGGTCAGCACGTGGAGATTCACGTTCCAGCGCTGGGAAATATCAGCTTCGACGGTTTGATCATCTTTGTCGCCGATACCGTGAATCCGTTGACAAGAACAGTGATGGTGCGGACCGTTGTAGAAAACCCGCGGAGAAAGCTCAAGCCAGCCATGCTTGCCAGCATGCATATTCTCGACAATCCGGTTGAAAGTCTGGTGGTGCCGGAGACGGCGGTAGTTCGCGAAAACAATCAGGACTATATATTTCTTGCCCAGGGCGACAACCGGTTTCTGCGCGTCCCCGTCGAACTGGGTGCGGAAGTAGGCGATGTGCGTCCTGTGCTGAAAGGACTTTCCATCGATCAGACCGTTGTAGTCGACGGCGCATTTCACCTGGAAAACGAGCGCAAGCTCGCCGAACTGGAATAGTCCCGTGCTGGCATCAATCATTCGTGCAATGCTCAAGCAACGCCTGATAGTGGTGGTGGTCGCGCTCGGCCTGGTGGCTGCCGGCATGCGCGCGTCAACCAAGCTGTCGGTTGACGCCTTTCCCGATGTGACCAACGTTCAGGTGCAGGTCGCCACCGAGGCGCCGGGCCGCAGTCCGGAAGAAATCGAGCGGATTGTCACTGTACCGGTGGAAATTGCGATGACTGGGCTGCCCGGGCTGGTGGAGATGCGGTCCCTGAACAAGAGTGGAATATCGCTCATCACGATGGTTTTCACGGATGAGACGGATGTCTATTTTGCGCGCCAGTTGGTGATGGAGCGGTTGCTTGGCGTTGCCAGCAAGATGCCGCCTGGTATTACACCGGTACTTGGACCTGTCACTACCGGCCTGGGGGAGGTCTATCAATATACCCTGGAGCATCCCGATGACGGCAAGCAAGCGCTTTCAGTGGAGGAGCTGACGCGGCGGCGCACCATACAGGACTGGGTAGTACGGCCGTTGTTGCGTTCTGTGCAGGGCGTGGCCGAAATCAATTCGCAGGGGGGTTACGTCAAGCAATACCATGTGCTGGTCAACCCTGACCGCTTGCGCCACTACGATCTCACCTTGTCCCAGGTGGATCGGGCGATTGCGAGTAATAACGCCAACTCGAGTGGCAACATCTTGCCTCTTCATGCCGAGCAGTACCTGATCAGGGGCGTCGGACTGATCCAGTCGTTGGACGATATCAGAAACATTGTTCTGAAAGAAGTCGACGGCGTTCCTGTGTTCGTACGGGACGTTGCCGAGGTTAAATTCGGGGCGGAAGTACGGCAGGGCGCGAGCATCAAGGGTGGATATACCGAGTCCGTCGCGGGTATTGTGATGATGCTGCGTGGCGGGAATGCGAAGGAAATTGTCGCGCGAGTAAAGGCAAAGGTTGCCGAAATCAACGATCGCAAGCTGTTACCAGGCGGTCTTCAGATCGTTCCATTCTATGATCGTACCGACCTCGTGGATGCTGCATTGTGGACGGTAAGCAAAGTCCTGATGGAAGGTATTTTTCTGGTTGTGGTCGTATTGTTCATATTTCTGGGAGATGTCCGCTCCAGCCTGATCGTCGTCGCGACGCTGATCATTACACCGCTGGTCACCTTTATGGTGATGAACCAGCAGGAGATTTCCGCCAATCTGATGTCGCTCGGAGGACTTGCCATTGCCATTGGTTTGATGGTCGATTCTACCGTGGTAGTGGTGGAAAATGTCTATCATCGCCTCGGGCATGCGAGTGGCACACGCGAATCCAGACTGCAAACCATCCTCGATGCGGTCGTCGAGGTAGGAACCCCAGTGATTTTCGGTATCTGTATCATCATTCTGGTATTTCTTCCGCTCATGGCATTGCAGGGCATGGAGGGCAAGACCTTCAGCCCGCTTGCATTCACCATCGCGATCGCGCTGGCGGTGTCGCTGGTCGTATCGTTGACGCTTTCACCCGTGCTCTGTGCCTATATTCTCAAGGGGGGCGCCGATAAAGACACTCGAATCATAGCCTTCCTCAAATCGGCTTATCATCGGTTGCTGAATTCGGCCCTGGCGCACGAGAAAACCACGATCGTCACTGCAATCGGTCTGCTCGCATTATCGTTTTCGTTGTTTCCGCTCCTCGGAAAATCCTTCATCCCGACCATGCAGGAGGGCTCCATTACGCCTGTCATCATCCGGGTGCCTTCGATCTCGCTGGATGAGGCTATCAAAATCGAATCGGAGGCAATGGCGCTGATTGCGGCAGTGCCGGGTGTCAAGAGCGTGGTATCGAAGCTCGGTCGTGGGGAGTCTCCTGCTGATCCGGCTTCGCAGAACGAGTCTGATCCTATTGCTGCGCTGGATCCCGATTCCGGTCGAACCCAGGCGGAAGTCGAGGAGGACATTCGCAAGGCCTTGGCCGTCTTGCCCGGTGTGTCCATTGTGTTGTCCCAGCCTATTGCGCAACGCGTTGACGAGATGGTAACCGGTGTACGCTCGGAGGTTGCCCTCAAAATTTTTGGCGATGATCTGGAAAAATTGCGCGAATTGTCTGAGCAGGTGGCGCGCATCCTGAAGTCTGTACGGGGTGCGCGTGACCTTCGTATCGAGCGTTTGTCGGGACAGCAGTCCCTGACCATCGATATCGACCGTTACGCGATCGCCCGGCATGGCCTCAACGTTGCCGATGTGAATGAACTGATCCAGACCGCCATCGGGGGAAAGGCGGTGACGACAGTGTTCGAGCGTGAGCGACGCATAGCCCTCGTTCTGCGCTTTCCGGAGCGGTTTCGGGACGACGTAGAGTCGATCCGCGATCTTTTGCTACGGCGACCTGGCGCGCCTGCTTCTGGTGGCGGCCTCGCAAATGGGGGCGTTCTGGTGCCGCTGAGTACCGTTGCGGAGATTCGCGTTGTCGATGGGCCGGCGCAGGTGTCGCGTGAATATGCGAAACGGCGGGTGGTGGTGGGTGTTAATGTGCATGAACGCGACCTCGGGGGCTTCGTTGAAGAAGTGCAGCAGCGCATCGCGAAGGAAGTGCAGCTTCCGACTGGTTATTACTTTGTCTGGGGTGGTCAGTTCGAGAACATGGAACGCGCAATGGAAACGCTTTCGATAATAGTCCCGCTTACCATCGCAGCGATTTTCTTCTTACTGTTTGTGCTGTTCAATTCCATCAAACTTGCCGGACTCATCATCCTCGTGCTGCCATTTGCCTCCATCGGTGGCGTCATTGGACTTTTTGTGACCGGCGAGTATCTGTCAGTGCCAGCCTCCGTGGGTTTTATCGCGTTGTGGGGTATTGCAGTTCTCAATGGGATTGTGCTGATTTCCTATATCCGGAAGCTGCGCGAGCAGGGAGCAAGTATAGCGGAATCGGTCATCAAGGGCTGTGAGCAACGCTTCCGGCCAGTGCTGATGACGGCAACAGTTGCGATGCTTGGCTTGATACCATTTCTCTTCGCGACCGGTCCGGGTTCGGAAGTGCAACGCCCCCTCGCCGTGGTGGTCATTGGTGGATTGATCACCTCAACCCTGCTGACACTGGTTGTATTGCCGACTTTATACCGCTGGTTTGACGAGAAGCCGGTAGAAATCTGAGGAGGAATCAAGACCCTTGTTGCTGATGACTGGCCTCTTGCCCTGTCTGTCGCCGGAGAATGTCTAATTTTTGAAGCCCGGCAACACGCTACTCAAGGTAAAATAGCGCAGAAAATTTCCTCAAATAAAACATGCTGTCATCTCAACCCTCCTCAAAAGACAAAGCAAAAATTCTGGCTGAGGCGTTGCCCTATATTCAGCGCTTTCATGGGAAAACCATTGTCATCAAATATGGTGGCAACGCCATGACTGAGGAGAATCTCAAAAAGTGTTTCGCTCATGACGTAGCGCTGCTGAAAGTGGTCGGCATGAACCCGGTAATCGTTCATGGAGGAGGCCCCCAGATCAACGATATGTTGAAGCGGGTGGGCAAGCAGGGCGCCTTCATTCAGGGAATGCGCGTGACCGATGCGGAAACCATGGATGTCGTAGAGATGGTGCTGGGATTGATCAATAAGGAAATCGTCAATCTCATCAATCAGCACGGTGGCCGCGCAGTTGGCCTGACAGGCAAGGACGGCAGTTTTATCCGTGCAAAAAAAATGATGATGCGCGACAAAGAGAGAGCGCACGAGTGGGTCGATCTCGGCCAGGTTGGAGAAATCGAGGACATCGATCCTGCCTTGATCGAGTTGCTCGAAACCCGGGATTTCATCCCGGTAATCGCCCCCGTGGGCGTGGGCAACCGCGGCGAATCCTATAACATCAACGCCGACCTGGTCGCCGGGGGACTGGCGCTGGTTTTGAACGCTGAAAAACTGATACTGCTTACCAACACACCGGGCGTGCTGGACAAGGATGGCAGTTTACTGACGGGGTTGACTGCACAGGAAGTGGATGAGCTAATTGCCAATGGCACCATTTCAGGAGGAATGATTCCCAAGATCAGTTCTGCGCTGGACGCAGTCAAAAGCGGTGTCAAAACCTGCCACATCATCGATGGACGCGTCGAGCACGGATTATTGCTCGAAGTGCTGACGGATGAGGGAGTTGGAACACTCATAAAGGCGAACTGATTTACTGCTTCATGGTAATCCGACAGGGCGAAGTGCGGTTTCTGGCCAAATATCCCTCAGGTCCTTATGGATTTCCTTCGAGTGAGATGGTCACCGTAAATTTTCTGGTAAGGACCGAACACCTGAAGTTGAGCTTATTAATTTGGCGAGCAAACAGTACAAACGTCATACCGGCGGAAGCCGGTATCCAGTGACGTTCAAAGCACGCCATTATTGGTTTGGACTGGATTCCGGTTTGCTGGATTCAGAGTCAGGCCCGGAATGACGAGATACATGGTGTTTTCTGGCCGGATCAATAGATGCCAACAAGGTACACGGAACGAAGCAAGTGTAATCGGGGAGATACACTTGTTTTACAGGATATCTCAGGCGCTGCGGCCTGCCCTGGTATGCCGCGTGCGCTAGTTATTATAAGTGGCAGAGCTTGAAATTCGGTATTGAAGCGAGGAAATCAATGACGGGCAGGCCTGGGGAAAGAAAAGATCAGATTCTGCAGGTTCTGGCAGAGATGCTGGAAGAGCCTAGGGCAGGTAAAATTACCACAGCGGCGCTGGCGGCAAAGCTGGATGTTTCCGAGGCCGCGCTTTACCGTCATTTCGCCAGTAAAGCACAAATGTTTGACAGTTTGATCGAGTTCATAGAAAAGACCCTGTTCACCTTCATCAATAAGATGGTAGCGGAAGAAAAAAGCGGCATCAGGCAGATCGAAGGCATCCTTGCCCTATTGCTTGGTTTTGCAAAGAAAAATCCTGGAATGACCAGGGTGTTGATTGGTGATGCCTTGATAAACGAGAATGAGCGTTTGCAAAATCGCGTCACCCAACTGCACGACCGTCTGGAGGCGACGCTCAAGCAGGCGTTACGTTTTGCAGTAAGCCAGCGGGAAATAGTAGAGGATCTGGACGTATCCGCTCACGCAAATATGCTGCTATGTTATGTTGTGGGCCGTTGGCACCAGTTTGCCAAAAGCGGTTTCAAACGCGATCCGATGGAATATTGGGAAGCACAGTTTAGAGAGATAGTTTCCAGCAATTCCTTCGGGCAGGTGGTTTCATAGCAATGCCGTATGAAGAATTATCCCCCTTCTTTTGCCTTTTCTTCGAGGAGCAATGCTTCCTCACTACGCCATCGCAATATAGTGCACCAAAAATACTGTAGTTGTAGGTGAGTTAGCCGCTTTAGTTTTTCAAGACCGTGTCTTCATTGGAGCCCTTGCCTTCCCTGAAGCCTGAGGCCTACCGGATAATGCTAGCCGGTTGCTGATCTGCGGGGAACGTCTCGTTCCATGCAGAGTGAGGCGGCTCTGGGGTTCCATGCCGTACCCGCTCAATCCTTTTTTCAGGAGAGGCGTCTATTGGGACTGCGACCCAAGGCGTGTTAAAAAGCCGGGAGGGGTATGCGCTGGATTCCTCGATCACCTCGGTACGCAAGAGCTACGGGTTTCCACAAACCTCGCACCCTGGATCCTTTCTCAGTTCGGACGATTTCCATTTCATGGCAAGACCGTCCAGCATAAGCAGGCGGCCGTTCAAGGTCTGGCCAGTGTTGGTGAGAATTTTCAGTGTTTCCGCAGCCTGCATGCAGCCAATGACTCCTACCAGCGGCGCAAACACGCCCATCACTGCACAACGCATGTCCTGATCTTCACCACCGGCTGGAAACAGGCAGTGATAGCATGGACTGTTCGAATGTCTGCGATCGAATACCGCGACTTGCCCCTCAAAACGCACGGCTGCACCTGATACGAGCGGCTTGCGGCGAAGGACGCAAGAATGGTTGATGGCATAGCGGGTGGGAAAATTATCGCTCGCGTCCACGACCACATCGGCGTCCCCGACCAGGTGCAGCAATCTTTTTTCATCCATGCGCTCGTCCAGCTCGATTACTTCGACTTCAGGATTGATTTTCGCAAGTGTCTTTCTGGCAGAGTGTGTTTTCGGTACGCCGATGTCGTCTGTACCATGAATGATCTGGCGCTGGAGGTTCGTCAGGTCAACTCTGTCATTGTCACAGATGGTGAGTCTTCCCACCCCGCTCGAAGCAAGATACATGGCTGCAGGAGAGCCCAGGCCGCCCGCGCCGACTACCAGTACATGCGAGCGGATCAACGCTTCCTGACCCTGTATTCCTATCTCTGGCAACAGGATGTGACGGCTGTAACGCAGCAACTGATCGTCATTCATTTGGAAAATGATTCGCCGCCGTCCGGGAGTGCTACTGGATATCCCCCTTTTTCAGAAGATGGGAGTAGCGGGCATAAGTGAGGCATACGGGAACATAAGGACAGATGCAAGACAATCAGATGGGCGGTGTATCAATGTGAATTTCCCGGAGATAGGGGAAAGGTGAGGGCGTAATAAATAAGCGGGGCAATGCACTGAACGTGCTCGACCTTATGCACAGCATCTGTGGACTTTGCAGGGAGGCAGGCAGCGGAAGAATTAGGGCATTTCGCCTCGATTCTTTCGCTGCCTTATGTTCAGGAGTTGCCTCAGTTTTCTATTTTTGCAGTTGCCCGCTTGCCTGAATTTTCCTTGATATAGCTGATCGCCTGAACCAGCAGCAGATCATCGCTGGAGCCGAATTCAGGAGGTGACTCACGCTTCTTGCTCTTGTCTTCTTCGTTCTCGGGCTTGGCCGGCTTGGCTCCCGTTTTTGGCGCCCCCTTCGCTTCCGGCACTACCTTAGCTTCCGGCGCTACCTTCGCTTCCGCCTCCCGTTTTGACTCCTCCGCCTTGCCATTGGAGAGATGGCGATCGAGATCAGCTTCACGCAGGCGCTCGACTTCATCCTTTGCCAACTCGTCCATGACATCAGGCGTAATTCCCTTGGCCTGGATGGATTGCCCATTTGGCGTATAGTACCGCGCTGTGGTCAATTTGATGGCTGTGTTGTTCCCCAGCGGTAAAATGGTTTGTACCGAACCTTTACCGAAGGTTTGCGTTCCCATCACGATCGACCGTTTATGATCCTGCAATGCGCCGGCGACGATTTCCGAGGCTGAAGCCGAGCCACCATTTACGAGCGTCACCATCGGTACTGTCTTGATCCCCGGTGGGAGCCGCTTGACATAGTCATTCTTCGTATCGCGCAGATAGAACTCAGGACTGGCCTTGAGTTTCATCTTTGCATCTTCGCTACGGCCATCAGTATAGACAACCAGAGAATCCTCCGGTAAAAAGGCCGCAGATACTGCCACTGCCCCATTCAGCAGGCCGCCCGGGTCATTACGCAGGTCCAGCACCAGTCCCTTCATCGACCCCGCATTTTCCTTGAAAAGCTTATCTATCGCTTTTGCCAGATTTTCCCCCGTCTGTTCCTGAAACTGGGTGATACGAATATACCCATAGCCGGGTTCGATCATTTTCGACTTCACGCTTTGTATCCTGATGACGGCGCGAACCAGCGGGAACACAATCGGCTTGGTCTCACCCTTGCGTACGACGGTAAGGGTAATAGGAGTATCGGGCTTGCCGCGCATGCGCTTGATGGCCTCCGTAAGCGAGAGACCCTTGACTGCCGTATCGTCCAGCTTGATGATAAGATCTCCCGGTTTTATCCCGGCGCGGAAAGCGGGCGTATCCTCTATAGGTGAAATGACCTTGACAAACCCGTCTTCCATGCTGACTTCGATGCCCAGGCCACCGAACTCGCCCTGCGTGCCAATCTGCAGCTCCTTGAACGCATCTGCATCAAGATAGGCGGAATGAGGATCGAGGCCCGTCAGCATGCCATTGATGGCTTCGGTGATGAGCTTTTTGTCTTCTACCGGTTCGACGTAATCATTTTTTATCCGGCCGAACACTTCTGTGAAGGCGCGAAGTTCCTCCACCGGAAGGGGATGCAGGACCCCCTGCGGTTCCTTATCGGCAACAGCAGAAAAATTGAGGCTCAGCATCACGCCGGTGATTGCACCGAAAATGACGAGGCCGAACTGCCGCATTTTGTCGCCCATTAAATATTCTCCAAACAAGTCAAATTGTTGCTTAGATCATTTTATTCTGACCCAGTTCAAAGGGTCAAACGGTTTGCCCTGATGGCGCAATTCAAAGTATAGGCCGGTATCGGAGTTTCCACTGCTATTGCCTACTGTGGCTATCGTCTCTCCGGCATTGATCACGTCTCCCACCCGCTTATGGACCGCTTCATTATTTCCATAAAGACTCATATAGCTGTCGCCGTGGTCCAGAATCATCAGATTGCCGAACCCTCTGAGCCAGTCGGCGAATACGACGCGTCCATTTGCAATCGCCTTTACACTCTCGCCGCCAGCGGCGCGGATGAACAACCCTTTCCAGGTAACGCCACCATCTGCACGTGGACTCCCGAAGCGGTTCGCAAGTTCCCCGCGTACTGGTGAATTCAGGCGGCCGCGGAGGGAGGAGAAGGACGTTCCATTCGCGAATGGCATCGCATTCTCCGATGAATCGGGGGAACTGCTGTTGCTGGCAGGAGCAGGGGGTACGCCTGGCTCGGAAGGTTTTTCAGATGCCTCGAATTTCTTTTTCTTCGCAAGCATCCTGGTAAGTTTTTCCACCAGCCTGGTGAGACGGTCTTCATTGCGTCTGAGCCGGTTGATTTCGCGCCGCTGCTCTTCGGCCTGCAGTGATATTTCTGCCAGAAGCTTCGCGTGACCGTCTTTTTGTTGTTCGAGCTGTACTTTCTGCTCGGCGTGCCGTGCGTGCACACCCGAGATCTCGGCACTTTTTTCCCGGCTGGCGAGGCTGAGCGTATTGAGCTTCTCAAGATTCGCACGCAGGCCATCGATACCTTCCTTGCGAGCGCGTGAGAAATATTCGTAATAGTGGAGATTGCGGGCTATTTCATTAGGATTCCGCTGACTCAGCAAGAGACTCAAGTACTCTTTTCGTCCGCCTCCGGCGATATAGAGCCCGTAAAGCAGGTTCCTCAACTGCAGTTGCTGCGCCGCTATTTCCTTCTTGATCTGGGCAGACTGCGCTTTCAGCTGGCCAAGCTTGCTGTTCGCTGCACGCCGCTGCTTGGCGAGTTCCGCAAGCCGCCGGTTAGCGGCATCGATCGCTTTTTCCGATTCGCGCAGCGCTCCCGCCGCTTCGGACCTGTATCCTTCCGTATCCGTGAGTTCCTTTTCCAGCGTCTCGATCTTGTTTCTCAGTTGTTTCAACTCTTCACTATCGGATGGCTCCGCGGCCACAGGTGCTTGCCAGATTAACAGCGCGCAGGCAGGGATAAGCGTGCGGCAGACCTTGAGCCAGAGACGAATACGGATTGAGGCTGAAATTTTCAAACGTATCGAGCGTGAGCAGATCCTACGCCATCGAGCAGTGGGATGAGAAGGAAAAGGTAGCCGGATCAGAAGTCAGAGAGTATGCGTATAAAGAACAGACACGGCAAGTACGGCAACAGGAAAAACAGAGATTAAACCAAAAGTTAAAGGTTGGGCAGAATTTTTCCCTGATTCGCGACGACCTGCATGGCCTGCTCGATTTTTGCCTGGTCTCCGAGATAATAGCTGCGGACCGGTTTCAAGTTGTCGTCAAGCTCATATACGAGTGGAACGCCGGTCGGAATATTGAGCTCCATGATTTCCTGTTCGGAAAGGTTATCGAGATACATGACGAGGGCCCGCAGCGAATTTCCGTGCGCGGTGATAAGCACGCTTTTGTCACTTTTGACCTGCGGGGCAATGCTTTCACGCCAGTAGGGCAGAAACCGTGACACGGTATCCCGCAGGCACTCGGTAAGGGGAATATCCAGCTTTGGCAAGTTCCGGTAGCGAGGGTCGGAGCCGGGATAACGGGGATCATCGGGGGTGAGCGCAGGCGGGCGAATATCGTAACTCCGCCGCCAGATCAATACCTGTTCTTCACCATATGCAACTGCTGTTTCAAGTTTGTTCAGGCCTTGCAACGCGCCATAATGACGCTCATTCAGCCGCCATGATAATTCGACGGGAATCCACATCTGATCCATTTCATCCAGCACGATCCATAATGTGCGAATGGCGCGCTTCAGTACCGAAGTGTAGGCAATATCGAAAGTGAATCCGGCTTCCCGCAACAGGCGTCCGGAATTGTGGGCCTCCTCCGCTCCTTTTGGAGTCAAGTCCACGTCTGTCCAGCCCGTAAAGCGATTCTCCTTGTTCCAGGTGCTTTCTCCATGTCGCAGGAGAACGAGTTTTTTCATGTTCTTGAGCAGATAATATTTTCCGCGATGGGAAAACTTTAAATTTTACCGTATTTTCGACACTACCGCAGCAGCCAGAGCAACTGAGCAGCTGCCAGAAGGAAGTGGTTAGGGCAGTGGTTGGGGCAAGTAGTTGGCGCGTCGGAATATCTTGATCCCTGCCACCGGCAGGATGCTTTACAGGACAACTTGCCCCCATCTTTGCCTTGCCCGGGATTCTTTCACACGTGCTCTGGGGAACAGCCACCACGCGAAACAAAGACTGAAAAAGGAGTGAAGCGTGAGAATTCCGTACACCTTCTGTCTCTGATAGAATAATCGGTTACGAAAGTCAAGGAAACCAGAGATGGGAGCCAGAGACTAAAGGGATTTTTAGGAGACTTGCTGTGTCATCATTCTTACAGAACAACATTATGCTGATTGTTGCTGCCCTCGCGAGCGGTATCCTGCTGTTATGGCCGCTGGTTTCGCGGCGTGGAAAAGAAGTGGATACGATGGCAGCGGTGCAGCTCATCAATTATAAGGAGGGGCTGGTGCTGGATGTACGCGAAGGGAGCGAATATGAATCGGGACACGTTCCCAATTCAAAGCATATTCCAGCCGACAAGCTCGAACAGCGGTTGCAGGAGTTGGATAAGTTCAAGGACAAGCCGGTGATATTGATCCATCGCAGTGGGGCTAATACCACCGGCAAGGCAGGTTTCCTTCTGCGGAACCAGGGTTTCCAGCACGTGCACAATCTTGCAGGTGGTTTTGATGCCTGGCAGCAGGCCAATTTGCCGGTAATAAAAAAATGAGCGAGGGGTCTGCAAAGGTATTGATGTACTCCACCGGTTTCTGCCCGTATTGCGTCATGGCCGAACGGTTGTTGCGAGCCAGGGGCGTGGGGGAAATAGAAAAGATACGGGTGGATCTTGAACCCGCACGCCGCGTGGAGATGATGGAGAAAACGGGACGCCGCACGGTTCCCCAGATCTATATTGGTGATATGCATGTGGGCGGTTATGACGATCTGGCGAAGCTTGACCGCAGTGAAGGGCTGGCAAAGCTCCTCGCAACGTGAGTTGCCTCTCGAAAAGGGCGAGGCAGGGAGGAGGGTTGCAGCAAGTTTGAGCAGGATGGGAACACCTTTTTGTGAACAGTTTTTATTTCCGGGGATTATGGTTTGGATTAATGTTCACCTGATTCACAGTTTTATCATTCTTTGGAATCCGACATGAGCAACGAGCAGCAGCAACCGGTTTTCAGCATCGAAAAGGTCTATGTCAGGGACCTTTCTGTTGAAATACCAAACGCGCCCAGAATATACCTGGAGCGCGAGACGCCTGAAGTGAACATCCAACTGCACAGCAAGAGCGAGCGCATCGATGAAACCTTGTATGAGGTCGTGTTGACAACGACCGTCACCGCAAAGGTCAAGGACAAGACGATGTTTCTGGTGGAGATACAGCAAGGTGGTGTTTTTCAGATTCGTCATGTCCCGGAAGCTGAAATGGAGCTTGTGCTCGGTATTGCATGCCCAAATATTCTCTTCCCCTACCTGCGCGAGGCGGTTTCGGATACTGTGACGCGCGCGGGATTTCATCCGGTCATCTTGAATCCAGTGAATTTCGAGGCACTTTACTACCAGAGAAAGCAGCAGGCGGAGAATTCGTCGGCCCCGCAAACTCCAGAGTCACAGCAAATCACGCATTAAAATAAAAATGGGGTTTGTGCGCGGTTCATCGAAAATATCATCCTCACTGGGCCGGGGATTGGCTATTCTCGGATTGGCGGTGTCGATGTTTCCATCGCTCGCCGTTGCGGCGCTGGAGTTTTATTCGATTAATGACAACGTCGCAATAATGTATGACGCGCCGTCACTCAAAGCGGGGAAGTTATATGTGGCCAGCCGGAATCTGCCAGTTGAGGCTATTGTAAAAGTCGACGGATGGGTAAAGGTTCGCGACAGTGAGGGAGCGCTTGCCTGGGTAGAAGAAAAAGCCCTGAGTGAGAAGCGCTATATCATCGTTACCTCGCCACTGGCGGACGTCTATCAGGTGGCAACTACCAATTCGCCCCTGATGTTCCAGGTACAGCAAGGTGTAATTCTGGAGTGGCTGGAGCCCCCGGCCAACGGGTGGGTGAGGGTGCGGCACCGTGACGGTCAAACCGGGTACGTCAGGACCAGTCAGGTCTGGGGCTCATGAGAATAGCGGTGATGGGAGCGGGCTCATGGGGCACCGCGCTGGCTCTCAGTCTTTGTGCAAGCACCGCCTCTTCCCACCAGGTAACATTGTGGACCCGCAGGCGTCAGCATCTGGCTGATCTCGTTTCACAGCGTATCAATCGTCGCTATTTTCCCGCTTTTCCTTTACCGGCATCGTTGCGGTTGACCGCAGAGCTCAAAGAGGCTGTCGAGGATGCCGACCTCGCCCTGATCGTTGTGCCGGTTTCGGGTTTGCGTGAGACTTTACGGGAAATTGCAGCAAGCGGCAAAAAGGTCCCTGTAATTTGGGGATGCAAGGGATTTGAATCGCAATCGGCAAAGCTTCCTCACCAGGTGGCCGAGGAGGAATATGCCGGAGAAGCGCCATATGGCGTCCTATCAGGACCGAGTTTTGCACTTGAAGTCGCACAAGGCTTGCCCGCGGCTCTGACTCTGGCTTCCGAGGATGGGGAATTCGCACGAGAGGTTGCCGCGCAATTGCACACCCCGCGGTTGCGCGTTTATTCCTGTACCGATGTAGTGGGTGTGGAAACGGGTGGCGCAGTCAAGAACGTCATATCGATTGCTGCAGGTATTTGCGACGGTATGGGGTTCGGGTACAACGCCCGCGCGGCCTTGATTACGCGTGGGCTGGCGGAAATTACCCGGTTGGGTTTAAAACTGGGAGGACGTATGGAAACCTTCCTGGGTTTGACCGGGGTGGGTGATCTGATACTGACCTGCACAGGGGATTTGTCGCGCAACCGCCGGGTTGGGCTGGCGCTTGCAGCGGGCCGCTCCCTGCCAGACATTCTGCAGGAATTGGGGCATATCGCCGAAGGCGTCCAAACGGCCCGCGAGGTATTGCGATTAAGTCACCTGATGGGCATTGAAATGCCCATCACAAAGGGTGTTTGCAGTATATTGGATGATGGTGTTCCGGCTGGACAGGCGGTAGAAGCGCTGCTCAGTCGTGAACCGAAATCAGAAATCTATTGAGCGGATCAAGAGCCAATAGAGAAGGCAGTACACCCCAACTCATCCAGCGCTACGCGAATGCTATGCGAATTCCATCTGGCGCCACGCCTCATAGACTATCACGGCAACAGCATTCGACAGGTTGAGACTGCGGCTTCCCTCTGCCATCGGTACGCGAAGGCAGTGCTGCTCAGGGAAATTTTCCAGCAGATCAGCTGGCAGGCCGCGGCTTTCAGGGCCGAAAAGAAAGGCATCGCCAGGCGAATAGGTAACAAGGTCATAGCGTTGTTTTCCTTTGGTGGAAATCGCAAAAAAGCGTCTGCTCCTGTCCCCGAGTTCGTCCATACATTCCACCCAGTCTGCATGCACGCTGATACTGGCAAATTCGTGGTAATCCAGTCCGGCACGAAGGAGTTGTTTGTCTTCCAGCGTAAAGCCGAGGGGCTTGACCAGATGTAAGCGAGTGCCTGTATTGGCGCACAGGCGAATGATATTGCCGGTATTGGGCGGAATCTCGGGTTGATACAGAATTACATCGAACATATCGATTCTGTCTTACATGTTTTTATGGAGTGCCGGGAAGCGTGCGTGCGACTACCCACGCGCTGATATGAACCGCTTCGCATTTACGCAATACCCTCGCCAGTTCGTTCAACGTTGCGCCCGTGGTCATTACATCATCGACGATGGCAATACGCTTTCCGTTTAATTTTCCCTCGCAGTCAAATGCGTCTTGAATATTTTTTTCCCGCTCCTTCCATGGAAGTCGAGTTTGGGAAGCTGTATCCCTGACGCGACGGCATAGCGCAGGCAGCAGGGGAACGCCCGATTTTTTCGATATCTGCCGACCTATCTCCATCGCCTGGTTGAAACCCCGTTCCCGCAATCGTGCCGGGTGTAATGGCATCGGAATGATGAAATCCGGTAATACAGTCTTGTCGATCTGTGCCAGCAGCAAATCTGCCAGGACCGGCGCCAGGGCAAGATTAGTCCGGTATTTGAGCGAGTGGAGAAGCGCATCGATCGGAAAGGCATAGTTCACGGCGGCGAGCGCACGATCAAAGGCCGGAGGATGAGCAAGGCAAGCACCGCAGACGCGGTTTTCCTCCGTCGGTAATGCACAGATCGGGCAATGATGCGATGAAAGATGGGGCAGACTGTTCCGGCAAGGCGCGCAAAGGTCTTCAGCAGCGGCACTTCCACAGAGGAGGCAGTTTCTCCCGAATAACGACTGCACTATTTTTGATCGGTAGTTCAAAAAAACCCAGGAAAAAATTGACAACAATGGCGCAATTTGTGATTATGCCATTCGCTACTGAAGAAGAGGCGGGAAAATAAGAGCCATTTGGCTTTCATTTCGTCTGTCGTGAACAGGGGTTCAGACAAATCGATTGCCAAACATTGAGGGATAGGGTATGAGCCAATCAGCTTCCGGTGTCGTTGACATGGAAACGCCCTCGGGCGAAGCGGTCGACAGTTTCTCTGACAAACTTTCCAGCCTCGGCGCTGATTTTCGGCGCTGGGACGTTCGTCGCATCGAAGCGCTGCTCGATCTGCCGTTCAGCGACCTGATTCATCGGGCGCAACAGGTTCACCGTCAATATCACGATCCCAACGGAGTGCAACTTTCCACACTGATTTCCGTCAAGACCGGGGGTTGTCCCGAGGATTGCGGATATTGTCCGCAGGCAGCGCGCTATCATACGAATGTGGAAAATCAGGACATGCTCACGGTTGAAGATGTGGTAGCAGCAGCGGCAGCCGCCAAAGCGCAGGGGGCTACGCGGTTTTGCATGGGCGCAGCATGGCGTGGTCCCAGGGAGCGGGATATGAAAAGCGTGGTGGAAATGGTGAGGGCTGTAAAAGCGTTGGGACTTGAAGCGTGCACGACGTTAGGTATGTTGAAGCCAGGACAGGCGGAACAGCTTCAAGAGGCGGGTCTGGACTATTACAACCATAATCTCGATACATCACCCGAATTTTACGGGGAGATCATTACCACCCGCGATTACGAGGACCGGCTCGACACCTTGCAAAAGGTTCGTCATGCGGGTATCAATGTGTGTTGTGGAGGCATTGTGGGCATGGGTGAATCACGCCGCGCCCGCGCCGGATTAATCGGCCAGTTAGCCAATCTCGATCCTTATCCCGAATCCGTTCCCATCAACCATCTGGTGCAGGTCGAAGGTACGCCCCTTCATGGGACAGAGGCGCTGGATCCTCTGGAATTTGTGCGCACGATTGCAGCTGCGCGCATTACGATGCCGAAGGCAATGGTAAGGCTATCAGCCGGAAGGAGAGAAATGCCGGAGGCAGTGCAGGCGCTGTGTTTTCTCGCTGGCGCCAATTCCATTTTTTACGGCGATAAGCTGCTTACTACCGGCAATCCTGAAGCGGAACGGGATAAAGCGTTATTTGACAAGCTGGGGCTGCATTCCATATAGCGGCTTTTCACCCCGATCTCCTTTATTTTCCCCTGCCCTGCGGCAAATGATCTTATCGGGCAACCTCCGCTCGTATGCTCAACGACTCGGATTCAATCCATCAACCGGGTGAAGGCCTGGGCGAATACCTGCGCAACCGTGAAAACCGGCGCCTGTATCGTCACCGCCTGACACTTGAGAGCCCCCAGGCCCCTCGGGTTACGGTAAACGGTCATGAATACCTGGCATTTTGCAGTAACGATTATCTCGGGCTTGCTAATCATCCCGAACTGATTGCAGCGATTTGCGAAGGCGCGGCGCAGTATGGCGTGGGAGCAGGCGCGTCGCATCTCGTCAGCGGGCATTCGCGGGCACACCATCTGCTGGAGGAAGCGCTGGCATCCTTTACCCGGCATCCCCGGGCATTGCTGTTTTCTACCGGATACATGGCAAACGCAGGCGTAGTAACAGCGTTGACCGGGCGGGGTGATGCCATATTCGCAGACAAACTCAATCATGCATCGCTCAACGACGCAGCGCTTCTATCGCACGCGAGGTTGAGTCGTTATCCCCATCTGGATCTGGCTGTTCTGGAGCGGCAGCTTGCCGCATCTCAGGCCAGACGCAAACTCGTGGTATCGGACGCAGTATTCAGCATGGATGGAGATATCGTACCGCTTCCAAAGTTGCTGGAGTTGTGTGAAAGATACGACGCCTGGCTGTTGCTCGACGATGCGCATGGGTTCGGGGTGCTGGGCGACCAGGGGAGGGGGATTCTGGCGCACTTCAATATCAGTTCGCCACGCATTATCTACATGGGAACGTTCGGCAAAGCAGCAGGTGTATTTGGGGCTTTCGTAGCCGCCCAGGGAGAAATCATCGAAATGCTCATTCAGTGTGCGCGAAGCTACATCTACACCACTGCGACTCCGCCGTTCCTGTCTCATGCCTTGCTGAAAAGCCTGGAACTGATCGGAAGCGGTGCGTGGCGACGTGAAAAACTGGCGCGACTCACCAGGCTGCTCAAGCAGGAATGCCGTTCCCTGCCCTGGAAACTGCTTCCGTCGGATACTCCCATCCAGCCGCTAGTCATGGGAGAGAATGCCAAGGCTCTGCAGGTCAGCGAAGCGTTGCGCCAGAAAGGTATTCTGGTAACCGCCATTCGCCCGCCTACTGTACCGGAGGGGACAGCGCGTCTGCGGATCTCGTTATCCAGTTCGCATGATATCGAGGATGTTATGGAACTGGGAGCAGCACTGCGGGAAATCGACCGGGATATGGGATGAATATAGAATGACTCAGCACCTTTACACCCGATATGACATTCGACTTGTAAGGGTGAAGTTTGCGGATACAATGTGGGATGGTGGATGGGCGAGGTGAGCCTTTATGTTGAATCTCTTGGTGAAGGTCCCGATCTCGTTCTACTGCATGGGTGGGCCATGCATAGCGGAATGTGGGGGGAAGCTCCGAAATTTCTGGCGCAGCATTTCCGCGTGCATCTCATCGACTTGCCGGGCCATGGGTTCAGCCGGTTCCCCTCCCTTTATGAAACGGGAGAAAAAACCGATGTCGGCGAGTGCATGGTCGAGAGGGTGGTGGAGGTTCTGCCTCCCGGCTGTGTAATTTGTGGATGGTCGCTGGGCGGCCAACTCGCAATCGAACTCGCATTGCGCGAGCCGGGGCGCGTGAAGAAAATCGTATTGACTTCCACCACGCCCAGCTTCGTCAAACGCAAGTACTGGCAATGGGGAATGGAGGAGTTGACATTGAGGGCGTTTGCGGAAAATCTCAAACGAGACTTCAGCACCACCATGAAGCGATTTCTTACCCTGCAGGTGAATGGAAGGGGAGATGCCGGGAAGGTATTGCCCGAGATGCGAAGACTTTTGTTCGAGCGCAGTGTGCCGGAGCCGGAAGCATTGGAAGCGGGATTACAGATAGTGCTTGCGAACGACCTTCGCCGAAAGCTGCGAAACATCGTTCAACCCGCTTTGCTGATACACGGTGAGAACGACGTTATTGCTTATCCCGAGGCAGCGGAATGGATGAAGCAGCAGTTTCAGGATGCCGAGCTAGTCATGCTACCGAATTGCAGTCATGTGCCGTTCCTGTCCTATCCTGATAAATTCGTTGCGAATATCGTTCGCTTCATAGATGAGTTCAAATGAGTTCAAATGAGTCTGCAGTGAATCACGACCATTTCATCGATAAGCGCCGGGTGCGTAAGGCGTTCGAACGGGCTGCGCCTTTATATGACCAGGCCGCGATTCTCCAGCGCGAAGTGTGCGACCGGATGTTGTCCCGCCTTGAATACATCAAATATACGCCTGATGTTGTTCTCGATGCGGGAAGCGGCACCGGCTATGGGACGCGTAAACTGCTTGAACGCTATCCGGATGCATCCATGCTTGCCATCGATATTGCACCGGGAATGCACTGGCAGGCTCGATATCGGGTAAATTCCACAATCCCGCGCTGGCGCCAGCTGCTCGGGATGGGCCATAAACAGGGCGCAAACCGGATTCGCTATGTCGCAGGCGATATCGAACAACTACCGTTGAAAGATTCCTGCGCCGGTCTTGCCTGGTCAAACCTGACACTGCAATGGTGCAATGATCTCAAAAAAACCTTTGACGAGATGCGGCGTGTCCTGCAAACCGGCGGCTTGTTCATGTTCAGCACTTTGGGGCCGGATACGCTGAAAGAGTTGCGGCAGGCTTTTCGCCAGGCGGATGATTACAGCCACGTCAATCGTTTTACGGACATGCACGACATTGGCGACATGCTGGTGCATAGCGGCTTTGCAACCCCGGTTATGGATATGGAATATATTACGCTGACCTATGATGAAGTAATCGGTGTGATGCGCGATCTCAAAGCCATCGGCGCCCATAACGCCACTGGGACGCGGCCCCGCGGCCTGACCGGAAAAAATGCGTGGCAAAAAGCGGTCGGTCATTATGAGGCGCTGCGTTCAGGGGGAAAATTGCCAGCGACTTTTGAAGTGGTGTATGGCCATGCGTGGAAACCCGCGTCTCGAACATCCATTCTTACACCGGAAACACGCCGCCACATCGGTCTGGAATAAGGGTATTTCGCCTTATGGGAATGGGAAGCGGGTATTTCGTCACCGGGACAGATACCGGCGTGGGTAAAACGCGCGTGAGCTGCGCTCTGCTGCATGCCTTTGCTGCCGCGGGAAAAACTGTGGCGGGAATGAAGCCCATCGCAGCCGGAAGCGAAAACGGGACATGGCCTGATGTCGAATTACTTGCTGCGGCAAGCAGCGTTTCCGTGGGACGCGAGCATATTAATCCTTATGCGCTTGTTCCTCCGATTGCTCCCCACATTGCTGCAGACAGGGCAGGCGTTGAAATCGATCTCGAAGTGATTCATCAGGCACACCTTGAGTTGAGAAAAAAAGCGGATATCGTGATCGTGGAAGGAGCAGGAGGATTTCTCGTCCCCTTGAACGACCATGAGGACAGCGCTGCGCTGGTGCAGGCTTTGGGTCTACCGGTCCTGCTGGTGGTCGGAATGCGGCTTGGCTGCATTAATCACGCACTGTTGACGGCTCATGCCGTTCGAGCAGCCCAAGTCCCCCTGGCGGGATGGGTGGCAAACCGGATCGATCCCGAAATGGCGGTTTTCGAGGAGAATGTATTGGCTCTGGAGCGGCGGCTTGACTGTCCATTGCTTGGCATATTGCCTTACGATCAGAGCCATGATGCCCGGGATTTGTCGCCCTTGCTGGATATTGCAAGAATCAGGATGGGCTCCTGACTAATACAGAAATGCGTCCCACCAGGATCTGCTCAGAGTCTTTATCAATATACGAGAGTGAGGGCGCGAACTTTGGTTTATTGCTCTCAGATCATCACGCCTTTTTGCTGAGTGGGCATCTCGAAATAATTCTTTTCGGGTTGAAATACCATCGTGCCGATGAACAGGCTGACGACCGTGACAACGATACTTGCAAAAAAGGCAGTCCAGAATCCGGAAATCCTGAATCCGGGCACGAGTGCCGATACCAGCATCATCATAAGGGCATTGATAACCAGCAAAAAAAAGCCAAAGGTGATCAATGTCAGCGGGATGGTCAGAATGATGATGACTGGTTTCACGACAGCATTGACCAGGCCCAACAGCAAGGCGGATATGAACAGAGATTTTTTACTGCTGAATGAAATCCCCTGAAACATCAGGCTCGCTATCCATAGCGAGAGCGATGTGACGCCCCAATGAGCCAGAAATGCCATCATGTTATCCAGCATTTTTCAGTCCTGATTTCCGGGGTCATATTTGATTGGTATATTAACAGCTACCGCCAGGTGAGCGCAGAAAGTTTGGCATGATAGTACATTTGCCTTCAGGGGTATCGGTAAATTTTACAGCGATCTGACTGTCGTTTGGGAAGAACGGCCTGCATGGCGAGGTCAAGCGGATGGGCACAGATCCTGCTTATTTTTAAAGTGCGGCGTTTCGGTATCGGTTCTGATGTATTGTGAGTCCTGCAGTATTTGTCCTGTGGTATTTCCAGCTTCCACAGATGTTGTAGGGTGGTCTGAACAGGATTATGATGCGGCGTCTTCGCCCCCATCTAAATAAGGGGTAAATCCGGGTAATCAATCTGGCATGCAAGCAGACGAGCGATGCTATATGCAAAGCAACAGATTGGGTTGAGCATCGGAACAAAAATTTATTAGCCATGGACGGCGCCAGCGTTAAACAAATATTAAAACGGAAAATTCGATGACGTCTTCTGCCGATATTCTTAATGCCCGGATTTTAGTGGTCGACGACCGGAAAGGTAATGTCGAGCTCCTTCACGGCATGCTTTCGAGCGCGGGTTATACTTCAATCGCCTGCACCATGAATCCCTGGGAAGTGTGCGATCTTCATCGCACCAATCGGTACGATCTCATTCTCCTCGATCTGATGATGCCGGGAATGGATGGATTTCAGGTGATGGAATGTTTGAGAGAAATAGAAGCGCAAATAGAATCGGAAGCAGGATATGAAAGCGGGTTTCAGGTTGAATCTCAAGGTGAGCGTTCTGCTCTTCCCGTCCTGGTAATCACTGCCCAGCCGCAGCATAAGGAGAGAGCCTTGCAGGCAGGCGCAAAAGGTTTTATTACCAAGCCTTTTGACCGTCTGCAGATGCTGACCCATATTCACGACGTGCTTGAGATCAGGCAGTTGCAGAAAAAGCTGCAGAAATTTGCTGTGCGCAGTGAAGTCGTGCCAGGGGAAAAAACTTTTCCCCCGGGAACTGGAGATTTGTTTGATCAGCTTGCGGGTAATCTTCCCCAGGTCTTCTGGATCTGGGATGTCCATGACAAAACCTTTCGCTATATTAATCCTGAGTGGGAGAAAATGACGGGACAGCGGGTTGGCCAGGGAGATAAGCTGGAAACGATTTTCGAACCTGTGCATCCGGAAGACATGGAACGTGTCCTGCGCGAAGCGGCAAATCTGCCGCTCGGGGGCGTGGATCATGATTACCGCTTGCTATTACCAGATATGTCGATACGCTGGGTCCACTCGCGCACTTTCCCGATCAAGGATTCAACCGGCGTGCATCGAATCGTGGGTGTAATGGATGACATCACCCAGCGCAAGCAGGCTGATCAGCAGTTGCTGCATGTTTCCCATTATGACGCGCTCACGCATCTTCCCAACCGCGTCCTGTTCTATGAGTCACTCCGCAAGGTAATCAAACAATCTGAAATGAATCACCGGATCGTTTCAGTACTGTTTCTCGATATTGATAACTTCAAAAATATAAATGACACGCTGGGTTTCGCGCTGGGAGATGAATTGCTGCGTGAGTTCAGTCTTCGTTTGCTGGAATGCCTGCGTGTAACCGATATCATCGCGCGCATCGGAGGAGATGAATTCGGTTGCATTCTTGTCAGCGCTGACGGTTTGGGGAATGCGGGCGTGGTTGCAAGCAAGATCAGGGAAGCATTGCGCCAACCCTTCGATCTACAGGGTCACCAGGTCACGGTAACAGCGAGCATTGGAATCAGTGTGTACCCGATGGATTCGATTGATGCCGATACGCTCGTAAAAAATGGAGATATTGCGATGTACCGGTCGAAGACGGCAGGCAGGGACACCTACCGCTTCTTTACGCCGGAAATGAATGCCCGCGCAATCGAGAAACTCGACCAGGAAAATGCGTTGCGGAAGGCGCTCGATCGGGATGAGTTTGTCTTGCATTATCAGCCGAAGGTGGATCTCTCCAGCGGATGGGTCACTGGCATGGAAGCCCTCCTGAGATGGAAACGGCCCGAACATGGCGTGGTGGGGCCGCTGGAATTCATTCCGGCACTCGAACAGACCGGGTTGATTACCCAAGTGGGCGCCTGGGTAATCGAGAGCGTATGCAGGCAGATTGCGGAGTGGCGGCATGCGGGGATAGGAGAAATCCCGGTTTCGGTCAATGTCTCGGGAAGGCAGTTTTCGCGGAGCACTTTGAACCAGGATGTTATTCGGGCAACTCAAGCCAACGGCATCCAGCCCGCACTGCTCGAATTCGAATTGCAGACGGAAAGAGCATTGCGGGAAAACAGCATTGATTCCGATCTGCTGGAACTGGAACTGACGGAAAGCTCTTTGATGACGCATGCAAAAAAGACAGTAAGTATTCTGCAGAGGTTGAAGGTGCTGGGAATCCAGATCTCGATCGACGACTTTGGAACCGGTTATTCAAGCTTGTCATACGTAAAACGGTTTCCAATAGATGTGCTGAAGATCGACCGTTCTTTTATCCAGGAGATCACTACAAATTCCGCCGATGCCGCCATTACGACTGCAATCATCGATATGGCGCACAGCCTTCATGTGAGAGTAGTAGCGGAGGGTGTGGAAACTGCCGAACAATTTGATTTCCTGAAAGGAAGAGGCTGCGACGAAGTGCAGGGTTTCTACTTTTCACCTCCGCTCCCGGCAAACGAAATATCCCAATTGTTGTTGAGCGGAAACCGTCGGCTTAAACCAACTCCATGCCGGCCCAATGCCGGCGAATCTGCCTGTAATCCTTGATCTCCCCGCCTGAGCACCTGATAGATTCTTCCGCCACTTCCCCCTGGAATGATTTGTTCAGTGGTTCCTCCATTTGTATTGAATATGCTTCGACACTCGCTGATCGCGCGCCCCAGCCAAGCCGGGCGCAAGGGGAAAAGAAGAAGGGGAGTAATAAATTCAGGATCAGAACAGATAGCATTACTGTTAGGATCTGGAACGGGTAAAATATGTACCTGTTCCTTTCTGTTATCTCTCATAATTTTTCTTGTTCATGAGCATGCGCTTTGCCTGCTTGGGAAGTGGTTCGCAGGGCAACGCTCTGGTAGTCGAAGCAGGGAACACCCGGTTGTTGCTGGATTGTGGTTTTACGCTCCAGGAAACCGTTACTCGCCTCGGCCGGCTTGGTCTCGAACCGGACACGATAGATGCGGTTGTCGTAACCCATGAGCATGGCGATCATATTTGCGGTGTTGCCCGGTTTGCACGCAAGTTCGGCATCCCTGTCTGGTTGACACATGGCACGTTGCGCAGTGCGGGAAAAGCGTTCGGGAAACTGTCAGGAGTCAATATCATAGAAGGTTACCAGCGTTTTTCCATCGGGGACATTGAGGTAGAGCCTTACCCGGTCCCGCATGATGCACAGGAGCCTGCGCAATTCGTGTTTGGAAACGGTTCGCTGCGACTGGGCGTATTGACTGATACAGGTTGCTCGACTCCCCATATCGAAGCGGTCCTGAGTGACTGTGACGCTCTCGTGCTGGAATGCAACCATGATGCCCGGATGCTGGCAAACAGCGACTATCCGGAAAGCCTGAAGCGAAGGGTGGGAGGGCGTTTCGGTCATCTTGAGAATGCTGCTTCGGCAAGTCTTCTCGCCAGACTCAATTGCAATCGCCTGCAGCATGTCATAGCAGCCCATCTGAGCCAGAAGAACAATACACCTCTGCTTGTGCAGAGAATGCTGAGCGATGCTTTAAACTGTGAAGCAGCCTGGATTGGCGTGGCCACCCAGAGCGAGGGCTTTGGATGGCGCCAGTTGTTCTGACAGGAACAGCAAAAATCAGGGGCAGCAAAGCAAAAAGCCGTCCTGGGACGGCTTCGTTTATTACGCTATAAAGCGTTTTACTTTATTTGGGAGCTTCGTCTGAGGAAGTGTTGGAACCTGCGGCAGCGCCTGCTTCAGGTGCGGCAGCGGACTGATTCGAGGCTGAGGATTCCTGCGACATAATTTTCGAATAGTTTTCCTTTTCCTGCTCGGGAAGCGCCTGGTTCGGCTTGCCACAAGCAGCCATTGTCAGCACTACTGTGGCAGCCAGGAGCGAGAGTCTTATCATTTATTCCCTCTTGATAGTTGATTATGAAATCAACATTCTACATCGGAATGCCTTTGTCCTTCAAGAGACAAGGAGAATAAGGAGGATAGGATCGCTGATGAGCGGTGCGGGAGGTAGCAGGTCATCAGGCAAGTGCCGTTCGCCTGCTCCTGTCATCCCTGGATCTCGAGTATTTGGAGCAAAAAAAAACCATCCGAAAGGATGGCTTTTTTTTGCCTGGGACCAGGGCTTAGTGTCCTTCCGGTATTGCGCTTTTTCCCTCTGGAAGGGGGTTGCCATTCCCGTCGAGTTGATGCCCAGGGAGAACAGCTTGGCCGGAGTATTCATCATCGGGACTTGTGCCAGCGGCTGAAGCGGTTGACTCACCGGCGGGAGCTGCTGAAGTCTTGTCGCCACGCTCTTGATCCAGAGTTGTACCTTCTTCAGTGCGGGTACCGTAGGTTGTCGAATTGGCAGGCAAAGCCTGTTCCGGTCTCTTGCATGCGGAAAGAGCAAGTGCTGCCATCAAAGCGGCGGCGAGAAGCGAAAGTTTCATTGTCGAGCGTCCTTAATAAAATGAAATAGATATGACGGGAATCATATTATATAGTAAAAAATTTCCATTCAATCGAAATTTCCTGCGTCTTGAAGCATCGAGTTATCGAGTTCACGGATTGCACTTTCTCGATTGACGAAAATCACTTTTTATCTGCTGTTATTGGTTATTGTGCCGGGGCTTCCTGCTTGGTATTACCACCGGCAGGTGCTGGTGCATTGCCAGCAGGTTCTTCTTTATCAAGTTCGCTAAAATCGGGCGCTGAGTCGCGTTCGGCCATTGCCGAGGGAGGCGGTTTATCCATAGGATGTTTTTTGTATTCACAAGCGGACAGCATAACTGCCGCCAAGACAATGGCAAGGAGTGAGTATTTCATTATTCAATCATCCTATAGAGTACAAAAATGATAGTTTAACAGAAGCGTTTGAGGATTCAAATCCCCTTATTCTGGTCCTTTTCTCCCTAGAACGGAAATACAATGGAACCTGGATCTAGGTCATTAAAAAAGGCCGTCCCGGGGGACGGCCTTTTTTAATGCTTGGTTAGGCGTATTGTTACTTTGCCTCGTCTTTCGGTGGTTCATCTTTCTTTGTCTCCGTCCCGGCACCTTCTTTCTGGGCCGCTTCAATATCCGCATCGCTAAGTTGCCCTTCACGTTTCTCCCAGAGGCTGGGTGGATATTGGCCGGGTTTTCCTTCTCCCGCCTTGTGCTCCTTCATTTGATCACATGCGGAAAATGTCAGTGTTACCAACGCGGCAGCGAGGAGCGAGTACTTCATTTTTTTAATCTCCTTATAAGGTTTATAACAAATCACGGGTAAATTACAAGAGCGTTTCGGCCATTCAAATCTGAGCGGACCACCATCTAGCAGCACCTATCGTAATAGCAGAATTGCCATTACTTTAATAGCAGAATTAGGAAATATTGTCTAGTCGTTGTGCTTACGTCATTCCCTGTAATGGTTTTGGTTCTCACTGAGGGATTGGCTGAGATATCCATTTTTAACTGGAATAGAACTCAGAGAGGCCGCAGATTGCATTTCTTTGTCCTGGGAGAAATGCCCCCTGCCCAGAGGTAGCCGCATCGTGGTCGCATAAATGATGCGGATGACGTGAAAGTCATTTGACTCCGCTCTTGCATTAGCTCGAGTTCCCGCTTGCCCCGTCGTTTATTTTCCCGTTTTTGCTGACTTCGATAAGATAGACCTTTCCTGCATCCGAGTGATGAGTATTTGCTGCTTGTATCAGGGTATCAAATATAATTTTTACCAATTCGTCGGGGGCAAATATTTCAATGCATTTTTTTGAGGTATAAGGGGTAAAACCATCTCCGCGCGCTTCCGTCGACTCCCTCACAGTCGGATACATTCCTGCAGGGAAGCCAGGTATCTTAAGTAATGTCTGGGTAACTCTTGGCAGCATGAATGGCTGGATATAGGCATGAATTTCTCTCATGAAAAGGCTTCCGGTTAGGCCATTCCTCGATCGTGCGATAAAGGGCGGGAAGCATGGTCAAGGTCAGCAGTGTCGCAGTAAGTAATCCACCGATGATCACGTGTCTTTTGCTCGGCGCGCAGCATCAAGGCGCGGTTCACCACGAGCCGCTCACCCGGCTTCAGGCCGGAAAGGATGACTGCGCGATCCTTGAGGCAGAGGCCTACTTTGACCGGGCGCAACTGATAGTGATAGTCACCCGCGTTCACATATACCCAATCGGATTCATCCTGGACAAACAGGGCGTCCAGCGGAACGACGATCGATAAATCGTCAATATTGCTCAGTACCGTGAGGCGGGCAAACATCGCGGGCAAAAGTCTTCTTTCCACATTGGGTACAATGCATCGCACTTTTACAGTTCGCGTGGTTTCATCCACCACCTTGCTGATATAGCCGACTGTCGCTTTAAATTCCTCTCCCGGATAGGCCGGCACCTCCAGCAGTACCGTAGTGCCGACATGGATCAATCCGATATCCTTTTCAAAAATATCCATCTGGACCCACAATTGATCCAGGTTGGAAATGACGAATAGGGGCGTGGGCAGATCGGGTCTTACTTCCATGCCGGCGTTGATTACGCTCGGTAACTATCCCTGAAATCAGCGAATGTAAAACGAAGCGGTTATCGAGGCGCAGATTATCCGCGCCCAGATTGGCCAGTTCGAGGCGCGCCCGTTGAGCCTCGCTGCGTGCGTGGATCAATTTGTCCTCCATCAGCTCCCACTCCTTGCGCGGGGCGATGTCGTTGTCAAACAGCCCCTTTGTGCGCTCGTAGCTGAGTTTCGCCAATTTGAGATCGGCTACTGCATCTCCGTAGGCGGATTGCGCCTGTCACCCTGCCGGAAACAGGGGAGGAAATACGTGCGGTATTGCTCTCGTCGTAAACTATTTTACCTGTGACGGGCTCCATCAGCGGGCGTCGGATCGGTTCGACGATTTTGTCCTTGATGTACTCGCGTTTCGGGGAATCACCGCCAAGTATTACTTCATCATTCGTGGAGGTCTGGCTCGATTTTGGCGGCTCATGACTGGATCGACAGCCCGGTAAAAGCAGGCTCAATAACCCGACCGCTAAACAGATAAGGTAACGGAGTCCGGAATTCATGGATCTACTCACCTGCCAGTTGGTTTGATAATTTCAGGTCATTTCTCTATTATCGATTCCTGGATTTGATCAATCTGCTTCGATATCTTCAACATAAACGTAACCATCGAGATACCATTGATAAAGCAGCGCCTGTGCTT
This sequence comes from Nitrosospira multiformis, assembly GCF_003050865.1. GTDB lineage: Bacteria > Pseudomonadota > Gammaproteobacteria > Burkholderiales > Nitrosomonadaceae > Nitrosospira > Nitrosospira multiformis_E. Next base: position 57,567 of record NZ_QAOK01000004.1, read on the forward strand.
CGGCATCGATATCCCTCACAGGAGATAAGGCAAGGCGATCGGCCAGTTCTCCTAATATCCGTTGTGCAGTTTTTCCAACTTCATATACGTCTCCGTTCAGGAAAATCCTGTTTTCCCTGAAGAGCATGCGGCTTTTCAGATCCAGTTGCAGTTTCCCCTTTCTTATCCGACGCACGAATTCCCGTTCGGATATCGGCTCCGGGGGAGGCGTAAAAAAAACGTGAGGTTTGGGCTCGGTTAAATACATACCGATAAAACGTTCCACTTCCACATTGTCCCACTCGATTTTGTCGAGCGCCGCGATGACCTGGTCCAGCATCGCGGAACTGATTCGTCCGGGATGGGTTTGAATCCTGAGATCCGGATCCTCGTACATGCCCGCCATTTCGCAGCTATCCTGGAGATGAACGAGAAACTGTGTCGCGAGCTCCTGATAGGTTGGCGCGCGAAAGCCGATGGAGTAGGTCATGCAGGATTCCACCGCCACGCCGTCGTGCGCGTAGCCGGGCGGCAGATACAGCATATCGCCCGGTTCCAGTACCCATTCCTGCTCAGGCCTGAAATCCTGCAGAATCTTGAGCGGCGCGGCGGCCACCAGCGTTCTGTCCTTCTGGCCCGATATCCGCCAGCGTCGGCGGCCTGTCCCTTGCAGCAGAAAAACGTCGTAGGAGTCAAAGTGCGGTCCCACGCCTCCGTCTTCGGGAGCATAGCTGACCATCAGATCGTCGAGCCGGGAATGCGGAATGAAGTTGAATTTCAGCAGCAGTTCACGCGCCGCCGGAAAGAAGTGATTGACGTCCTGCACCAGCAGAGTCCAGCCTTTCTTCGGCAAGCGTGCGAAAGTGCGGGGCGCGAAGGGACCATGCCTCACCTCCCACCGGCCGTTTCTGCGGGTAACCAGACGCGACTGCGCATCTTCCTGACAGGCCAGGTCGATAAGCTCAGTCGCATCCAGCAGCCCTCTGAAATCCGGCAAGGCTTCGCGTATCAGCAAAGGTTTTTTCTGCCAATGATCCCGCAGGAAGTGGTCTGGCGAGATGTCGCCCAAAAGCCGGATTTTCGTCATGGGATCATCGGGTGTAAGCAATCGGGTGTGAGCGTCTGGGTAAGGGTAACAATGACTGCAACGACAAACAGAGGCAGGTGCAGCGGAGTAACGGTGCCATCATTTCGGACCTTCCCGGGGATGATCGTGCAAGCCATTCTCTTACCTGCCACGCATGAACATCTTATCCAGGTCAGCAAGGCTGATCTCAAACCATGTCGGCCTGCCGTGATTACACTGGCCGGAACGTTCGGTTATTTCCATTTCCCGCAGCAGCGCATTCATTTCCGGAATGCTCAAGCTGCGGTTGGCCCGAACCGCTCCGTGGCAGGCCATCGTGGCGAGGAGTTCGTTTCGCCTGCCGGTGAGTACCTGGCTCCCTCCAAATTCCCGGATTTCGTTCAACACGTCATGCGCGAGCGTGACCACGTCGGCATCCTTGAGCGCGGCAGGTACGGCTCGTACCGCGAGCATCGTCGGTGAGAACGGGGAGATCTCGAAACCGATTTCATGCAGAACAGCACTGTTTTCTTCCGCCGTAGCAATATCCTGGCTATCTGCCCGGAAGGTGGCCGGAATCAGCAAGGGCTGCATGGAGAGCGTGTGGTTGTCGAGCGCCGACTTGAGTTTCTCGTACAGGATGCGTTCGTGCGCGGCGTGCATATCCACGATAAGCAGGCCTCTTTCATTCTGCGACAGGATGTAGACGCCGAGAAGTTGCGCCAGCGCGAACCCCAATGGCGGAATTTCCGGTTCCCGAATAGCCCCTTCCGGCTCCATGGAGGCAAGTTGCCCCTTGAACCCAGTCTGATATCCCATTTGACGAGCGCTGGCATCGGGACCGGAACCGAAAAGCACTTGGTAGAACGCCCGCGGTTGAGCCGCTTTTATCTGAGGCGGCGTCGAGGCAAAAGGAATCGCATCCTGCCGGGAATAAGCGGGAGGCGCACCCGACACTTCTCCGGCTGCCTTCCGGGTGAATTCAGGAAGTTTTCCGGCTACAGTTACTGCTGCTCCACTCGTCAGGTGCGGCATGGCCAGAGCCTTGTCAACCGTGTGGAAGATGAATTGATGGAGCGCACGCGGATCACGGAATCTCACCTCTGTTTTGCCTGGATGCACGTTAACATCCACACCGCCACCATTTATTTCCAGGAATAGTACAAATGCCGGATGCCGATCCAGATGGAGGATGTCGCGATAGGCTTCGCGCAGGGCGTGAGCAACGAGTTTGTCACGCACGAAACGCCCATTGACGAAGAAATATTGCGCATCACCGGAAGATCGGCTGTAGGCAGGAAGTGCGGCCATGCCCCATAACCGTAGATCTGCTGCCTGATCATCGACGAATACCGAGGCCTGACTGAATTCATCTCCTAATACTGTCGCAATGCGCAACCTTGCATCCGCTGTCCGCAAATGGCTGCGTACTACACTGTTATGTTGCAAGGTGAAACCGACGCCAGGTCGTGACAGAGCAATACGCTTGAACACGCTCTGGCAATGCGCAAATTCGGTAGCTTCTGTTTTCAGAAATTTCCGCCGGGCAGGAGTGTTGAAGTAGAGATCGCGCATTTCCACGGCTGTTCCCTGGGCGAACGCAGCAGGCTCAGGCAGGGTGAGTCGTCCTGCTTCCGCCTCTATCCGCCAGGCATGCTTATCTCCCGCACTGCGGCTTACCAGAGCCAGTCTGGAAACGGAAGCTATGCTTGCAAGCGCTTCACCGCGAAAACCCAGACTTGGCACATTCTGCAAATCCTCCAGAGTCCTTATCTTGCTGGTGGCGTGGCGGGCAAGTGCAAGGGGCAGATCTTCTCCGGGAATTCCCGCTCCATTGTCTGCCACCCGCACAAGTTTGACGCCGCCCTGGCAAAGCTGCACCGTTACTTCGGTTGCCCCCGCATCAAGGCTGTTTTCCAGTAGTTCCTTGAGTGCCGAAGCGGGGCGTTCAACGACTTCTCCCGCTGCAATCTGGCTGATGAGAAGATCGGGCAGGGGTTGGATCGCATTCATGGCCGCTCCGTCATGGCTGCCGCAACTGTTGCCCGATCAAGATGTGGGGCAAACATTTCGATGAAATCATACACGTATTTGCGCAGATAACTGTTGCGGCTGATACCAATGCGTGTCGTGCTGGGTTCGAACAGGTGGCTGGCGTCGATGGCTCTCAAATGCCTGTCGCGTGAAGGCTCAAACGCCATCTGCGCCAGTATCCCGATTCCCAGCCCCAGTTCCACATAGGTTTTAATTACATCCGCATCAATCGCCGTGAGCACGACATTGGGGACCAAGCCTTTTGCATCGAATGCCTGGTTGATCTTCGAGCGGCCGGTAAATGCAAAATCATAAGTGATGATCGGGTGTTCGGCGATCGCTTCCAGTGTCAATTCCTTGAGTTTGAGCAGCGGATGCCTGGCTGGAACGATTACGCAGCGGTTCCACTGGTAACAGGGCAGCATGACGAGTTCGCTGAATAGTTCGATCGCTTCTGTGGCAATCGCTATATCAGCCACGCCGGAGGTGACCAGTTCAGCGATCTGTGTCGGATTGCCTTGGCGTAAAACCAGTCGCACCTTGGGGTAGCGTGCGGTAAAATGCTGGATTGCGGAAGGCAGCGCATACCGCGCCTGTGTATGGGTCGTAGCGATAGTCAGAGACCCGCTGGCTTCATTGGCAAATTCCTGCCCCACCTGCTTCAGGTTTTTTGCGTCTCTTAACATTCTTTCGGCAATTTCGAGAATCGCCCGGCCGGGCGGCGTGGTTTCAACCACCCGCTTGCCGTTCCGTACAAAAATATCCACCCCCAGTTCGTTTTCCAGCAGGCGGATCTGCTTGCTGATGCCAGGCTGGGAGGTATGGAGAATTTCTGCCGCCTTGGATAAGTTCAACCCCTGGTTGGCGACTTCGCATAGATAACGCAATTGCTGCAATTTCATGAGTCGTGATCTAAATAATGTTTGGTTATGTTAATCTAACATAATATTCTTTTGCGATATATATGTTCATTGCTATTATCACGTTTTCGATGCATCATGCGCGGTTTCCTGCTCCTCGCATGCGTGGGTGAAGTGAGGAGAGGTGGTGGGGTATGGCATACATAGTGGAATAGTGGAGGATGTAAATGGGTTATCTGGATAACCTCGCAAATGACGGGGAAATAGCTTTATACGATCAGTCGGTACAGGAGTATCGCGATCTGAAAATGGATGTTACGCGCTTTACTGCCGGTCGCCTGCAGATGGGGATTTACGGCCAGCGGCAGGAAGGGGTCAACATGGTGCGTATCAAGCTGCCCGGAGGGAGGGTATCTGCACCGAAACTGAGAACGATCGCCTCCGCCCTGGAGAAATTCTCCCGGCATGACGTGGTCCATATCACCACGCGCCAGGATATCCAGATGCATTACGTGCCCCTGGAACAGACGCCGGCAACCTTGCGCCACCTGGCGGAGGGTGGCTTGACCACCCGCGAAGCCTGCGGCAATACGATACGGAATATAACGACTTGTCCGCTTTCGGGGGTGTGTCCTCGCCAGCATACCGACGTCACCCGTCACCTGGAGGGAACGGTTCGGCATATGCTGCGCAATCCCCTGACGCAGCAGATGCCGCGCAAATTCAAGATCAGCCTGTCAGCGTGCGAGGCCGATTGTGCGCAGGGGATGATGCATGATCTCGGCGTCATCGCGGTACGCAATGGGGACCGCTTCGGCTTCAAGGTGGTCGCGGGCGGTGGTCTCGGACACAAGCCGCATGAAGCAATCGTTGTAGAGGAATTCATCGAGGAGAGGGACCTGCTGCCGGTTATGGAAGCGGTGATTCAACTGCATAACCGCTATTCGGATCGTGCCAAACGCGCGAAATCACGAATCAAGTTTCTGGTGGACAAATTCGGTCCTGAAGGGTTTGTCGAAAAATATCGCGAAGAGCTGGTGCGTACCAAGTCGGCACTGGCAAACATTGATTACCCGAAAGGCGAATGGAGCCCCGGCAAGGATGGGGAAGCGCCGGGCATTGGCGCTCCCCGCCGCATTTTTCCGCAGAAACAGGCAGGCTACTATGTATTCCCCATCAGCGTGCCGATGGGCAACCTGACCGCAAGCCAATTGCGCAGCCTTGCCGATATCTGCGACACCTTCGAGTTGCCCGATATCCGCACCAGCCAGGATCAGAACATGTTCCTGTCCGACGTACCCGAAGCTAAGATCGAGCCCCTGCGCGCTGCCCTTGCTGCATTGGGACTGGGAGTGCCGAAGGCGGGCGATGATGTAGTGGCCTGTCCAGGAACATCCACGTGCCGTTTGGGGATTACTTCCAGCACAATCCTGGGGCCCAAGCTGAGTGGGGGCGAGCACGACCTGAAGATACGGGTATCAGGATGTCATAACGGCTGCGCGCAGCCGGAAGCGGGAGATATCGGCATCTACGGTGAAGGCAAGCGTATGCACGGCAAACTCGTGCCTCATTACCAGATGTATTTCGGTGGTAATGGGATGGCGCGCGGCGCGCTGGCGTTCAAAGGTCCATCGATACCGACAGCGCGTATCGAGGAGGCGGTGAAACGTGTGCAATCGGCTTTTTCAGCCACACGTGAGGCGGATGAGCCATTCTTTTCCTGGGCGCATCGGAAGGATAAAGCCTATTTCAATGATCTGCTGGCGGATCTGGTGGAGGTCAAGCCCGAACAAGTGGAATCTGTTCTACGCGATCATGGCCAGAAGGCTGATTTCAAGGTGTTGCAATTGGGCGGGGGTGAGTGTGCCGGCATAGTGCAAACAAGGACTGGTACGAGCTTTTTCGAAGCGGCACATGAGCGCAATTATCGGGATGCGCTCAAGTTTCAGCTGAAATTTGCCGATTCTGTTGGGTGCGCCGAAGAGATTGCGCGCTTGCTCGCACAAGGCACGCTGGAACTGATTGGCGGTGAGAAGCGCGACGACCTGCCGGGTTTAGCGGAGGAATTCCGACGTTTGCTGCCCACCAAACCGCGGTTGTCCCGGTCGTTGGCCAAATTCGCAGAAGATTTCGCGAGTCCGGCGGAAGAGTTGAATGACGCTCGCCTGACCGAATGGTTTGCCGAATTGGATACGTGGACGATGGAGGTCGCGCAGTTCTGCCTGGATTTCGACCGCGGGCTCGATCTGGAGGGTGCGTTGCCGAGGCCGCTTCCTGTCAGGTCCGCGTTGGGACGGTCGCCTTCCTCGGCGACTGTCTGATTAACTCGATGAATGATTGACTGCGAATAAGTGGTTGGGGGCATGAGCCTGGATCAAAAAATTGCAGAGGCGCGAACATTGCTGGAGGAGGTGCGGAAAGATCATTCGCCTGCCACCTTCGCCAACAGTTTCGGCGCTGAGGATATGGTGCTGACCGATCTCATTGTGCGGCATTATCCGGATATCGAAATGTTCACATTGGATACCGGGCGGCTTCCGCAGGAAACCTATGACCTCATGCAGCAGGTTACCGAGCGGTACGGCATCCGGATTCCAGTCTATTTTCCGGATACTGCCGCAGTGGAAGCGTACGTGGTGCAGAATGGTCCCAATGCGTTTTACGACAGCGTGGACTTGCGCAAGAAGTGCTGTCACATTCGCAAGGTGGAGCCATTGAGACGGGCCTTGAGGGGTAAGCAGGCATGGATTACCGGCTTGCGCCGGGACCAGGCGCCCAGCCGGAAGGATCTGGCCGAATCGGAGTTCGATGCCGAGAACGGCCTGCAAAAATTCAGCCCTCTGCTGAACTGGAGCCAGGCTGATGTGTGGGCGTATCTCAAGCAATTCGATGTGCCATACAATGCTCTGCACGACAAAGGTTACACGAGTATCGGGTGCGCTCCTTGCACGCGCGCTATTACCCCTGGTGAGGATGTTCGCGCCGGCCGCTGGTGGTGGGAGGATCCGGAAATCAAGGAATGTGGCCTGCACCCCGGCAAAAAACGCGGCACCCATAATGCCGTCAGCGCCACCTCTGCCGGTTAAGGCGCGGCAGTAAAGGATCTGGCTGTTTCAGACTGAATGCAGGTTCCGGAGAGCGGGAATAAAAGGCGTCAGCAGGCGCAGCAGGGATAGCAGAGACAAGGGAATCGGATGAAGCGCCCTGAACTGAATGGGGATTGTTTGATGGACGTTATTTTGAATCAAATGGATGAATTTGCACCTGTTGCAGGACCGGTTGCAGGTCTTGTGATGAAGAATGAACCGGTGGTTATCAAGCGGCGTGTCGCGCGACAACTTGGCCACCTTGAAGCACTGGAAAGCGAAGCAATCCATATCATGCGCGAGGTCGCGGCCGAGTGTGCCAATCCAGCTCTACTCTTTTCCGGTGGCAAGGACTCGATTGTTCTTCTGCGTCTGGCGGAAAAGGCTTTCCGTCCAGGACGTTTCCCGTTTCCTTTGATGCATGTCGATACCGGCCATAATTTTCCGGAAGTGATCGAGTTTCGTGACCGCCGTGTCAAACAGCTCGGTGAGCGCTTAATTGTTGCCAGCATGGAAGACTCGATCAAGCAGGGAAGGGTGGTGCTGCGCTCGGAAAATCAAAGCCGTAATCCCTTTCAATCCGTGACGCTGCTGGATGCCATCGCCGAACATGGTTTCGATGCCTGTATTGGCGGTGCCCGGCGCGACGAGGAGAAAGCTCGGGCAAAGGAACGCATATTCTCCTTCCGGGATGAATTCGGCCAATGGGATCCGAAGAATCAGCGCCCGGAATTATGGGATCTTTACAACGCAAGGGTTCATCCGGGAGAAAATATCCGCGTATTTCCCATCAGCAACTGGACGGAACTCGATGTGTGGGAATACATTTCACGCGAGGGGCTGGAGGTGCCGCATATCTATTTCGCCCACAGGCGTGATGTCATTCGGCGTGGCAGTGGACTTTTGCCGATATCCCACCTGGTTCAGCCGAAGGAAGGGGAAAAGGTTGAAAATCTCATGGTGCGCTTCCGGACGGTGGGGGACATGAGCTGCACCTGTCCCGTGGAGTCGGCAGCGGTCGGTATTGGGGAAATCATTGCAGAGACGGCGGTTACGCGAATTACTGAGCGGGGTGCAACGCGCATGGACGACCAGACATCGGAGGCTTCCATGGAGTTGCGCAAGAGAGAAGGATATTTCTGAGAGGCCTTCCCATCTCCCGAGCGACTCCGGTTTTCCTTTATTTCTATAAATTTGGTAAAAACCACCGTCTTTAGACGGTGACTTTGACTTTAAATGTGTTGACTCATGCGCGCTAGCTTGGTGCGGATAGGCGACTTTAGTCGTCTGCACCCAAGCTGCGCTAACCCACCTACTTCTAGTAGGTGGTAGTTTAGTAAGATGACAGCTTCGGAAAGCGGGTAATCTCCGATCTTGTTTCATCCTTGTTTCAGTTTATAAAGTAACGGGAAAGCAGAATTTCAAGACGAGTGTTAAATGTCAGCTATTGAAAATATTTCTTTCGATCATTCGGAGTTGTTGCGTTTCATTACCGCAGGTAGTGTGGATGACGGCAAAAGCACGTTGATCGGCCGCTTGCTGCATGACTCGAAATCGATTTTTGAAGACCAGTTGAGCGCGATCACCCATACTTCGCGCAAGCGCGGGATGGAAGCTGTCGATCTGTCGCTGCTCACCGATGGCCTCCAGGCAGAGCGCGAACAAGGCATTACCATCGATGTGGCCTATCGTTACTTCGCCACGCCCAAGCGCAAGTTCATCATTGCTGACACGCCGGGCCATGAGCAATATACCCGCAACATGGTGACCGGCGCTTCCACCGCCAATCTTGCCATTATTCTGATCGATGCGCGCAAGGGCGTGCTCACGCAATCCCGTCGTCATGCCTACCTCGCCAGCCTCGTCGGTATTCCTCATCTGGTGGTGGCGGTCAACAAGATGGATCTGGTGAATTACTCCCAGGACGTATTTGAACGAATCTGCCAGGAGTTTCACCGTTTCGTTGCCGGACTCAATCTGAAAAACATCGCCTATATTCCGATGTCTGCGCTGAACGGCGATATGGTGGTCGAGCGCGGCAACAACCTCGGCTGGTACGAAGGCATGACGTTGATGGATTTACTGGAAAAGGTTCCGGTTGACCATGACATCAACCTTGAAGATTTTCGCTTTCCCGTGCAATTGGTGTGCCGCCCGCAAACGGAGGAATGGCATGACTTCCGGGGCTACATGGGCCGTATCGAATCCGGTTCCATCAATGTGGGTGACGAGGTGCAGGTTCTGCCTTCCGCCCTGACTTCGCGCATCAAGGAGATTGTTACCTATGAAGGAAATGTCGAGGGTGCGGTTGCGCCCCAGTCGGTAACGCTGACGATTGAAGATCATCTGGACATATCAAGGGGGGACATGCTGGTAAAAATTTCCCAGCTTCCCCAGGTTACAAAAGAATTTGATGCGATGCTGTGCTGGTTGTCTGAGCAGAGCCTCGATCCCCGACGCAAATACCTGATCAAGCACTCTACACGGTTGGTAAAAGCCGTCATATCCCGCATAGAGTATCGGCTGGATATCAATACCCTGAAACATGAAGCCGCCGATATTCTCAAAATGAATGACATTGCGCGGGTATCGCTCAAGGTCCATCAACCTCTCGTATGGGATGCATACCAGCGTAACCATGCGACCGGCAGCTTCATCGTGATTGATGAGGTTACGAACAATACCGTGGCCGCGGGGATGATTTGTCCTTCAAAAGGCCAGGGCTGACGGTAAGCCCGAGGCTGCCAGGTAGTAGCCGGGGTGTTAATGCTGCAGGACTGGCAGCAACACGCAGTCCGGAAAGCTCAACAAGGCGTATGGGGAGATAAGGGCGGATAAGGGGAACAGGACCTTGCCGCTTTTGTATTTTTAAAGCGGGAAAAAGCACAAAAAAGGGATATAAAACTTTTCGTACGTAATCAGTTTTGATAGCTGATGATTTTTCCCCCTTTTTGATTTCACTTATAACTTTTGAATGACTTTATCATGACAAGTTTACAATCGGCGCTTCACCCGGCACAGGTATCTGACGTTCCATCTCCGGCGCTGGGGTTTGGCATGGCTTTTGCCGACCTGTATCGTCGGGAAGGGCTGGTGAGACTGGATCAGGCATTCCTTGGTTTTCTCGATGAAGGAGAGCCGGGATTACGTGTTCGTCTGGAGCATGCGCGAATCCAACCCGATCATCTCGATCGCAAGGAAGAAGCTGCACTGCTGATTGAAGTCGGGCCCTGGATGGAGGATTTCATTGCCAAGCTATTCGGCATAGAGAAAGAAGCCGGAGCGCTTGCTGCACGTCATCATCAGCTCGCACCCCTTTATTCCTGCAAGAGGCTGTTCGTGCAGCGGCGCGCCATGAACAAGGTCAGTGAGGCGGATGCTGCCGCAGTGGATGGCGTTGCACTGGAAGCAAAACTGGCGGCTGAATTCGGCACTCCTTTCTCAGAACTGGTTTTTGCAACAAAAGTGACGGAGTGGCTGCTGGATGAGAGCGCGAATGAAGATCGCCTCAAGGATGCCTTGCTGTATGCCGCCTGGGCGTTGAAGACTCCTGCCGGGCGGGAGCGCAATGCAACTGGCGTATTGTTCAAGGCCCCGGCCAAGCTCGATTTCCTGCATCTGCTGTCAACGGAAACGGATACGTCGGCAGGTTATACGATTCACAAGCTTCATCATATACGCCGCCGGGAAGGATTTTCCCTCACCGACCGGGGAACCGACCTGGTGGGAGCCCTGGATGAGGCGAATTACTGCATCTGGTGCCATGAACAGGGGAAGGATTCCTGTTCCAAGGGGATGAAAGAAAAACAGAAAACACCCGATGAGCCTGTTACCTTCAAGAAAAGCCAGCTTGGCGTGCTGCTGACAGGATGTCCTCTCGAAGAGCGCATTTCGGAATTTCACAAACTCAAGACGCAGGGCGTGGCGATAGGCGGCCTCGCGATGATTGTCATCGACAACCCCATGTGTGCCGGCACGGGTCATCGTATCTGCAATGACTGCATGAAATCCTGCATTTATCAGAAGCAGGAACCGGTGGATATCCCGCAGGCCGAGACGCGCACCCTCAAGGATGTCCTGGAACTGCCCTGGGGATTCGAGATATACAGCCTCCTGACTCGCTGGAATCCGCTCAATCTGCGCCGACCTGTGCCGAAGGCACCGACGGGCCGCAAGGTGCTGGTCGTGGGCATGGGGCCGGCGGGATATACCCTGGCGCATCATTTGATGAATGACGGTCATACTGTGGTTGGAATCGATGGTCTCAAGATCGAGCCCCTGGAACCGGAACTCTCCGGCGTGAACAAGCAGGGGGAGCACGTTCCGTTCAGGGCCATCCGCAATACGGATGAGCTGGCAGAGAATCTGGATGAGCGCTTGCCCGGCGGTTTCGGCGGTGTTGCGGAATACGGCATCACCGTCCGCTGGGACAAGAACTTTCTCAAGCTGATCCGCCTGCTGCTGGAGCGGCGGGAAGAGTTTGCGCTTTTTGGCGGTGTCCGCTTTGGCGGAACACTCACCGCGGACGATGCGTTCGCCATGGGATTCGATCATGTAGCGCTCGCCGCAGGAGCAGGACGTCCCACCGTGCTCGATTTGCCCAATGGTCTGGCGCGCGGGGTGCGCGCTGCGTCCGATTTCCTGATGGCATTGCAATTGACCGGGGCGGCTCAGAGCAACTCGGTTGCCAACATGCAGTTGCGCCTGCCGGTGGTGGTCATCGGCGGAGGGTTGACGGCCATCGATACCGCGACCGAAGCACTGGCATACTATCCCGTGCAAGTGGACAAATTCCTCCGCCGCTATGAAATTCTTGTTGCCGTGCAGGGCGAAGCAGCGATCCGTGGAGCCTGGGATGAGGAAGAACGAGAAATTGCCGAGGAGTTTCTCAGTCATGCCCGCGCCATTCGGGCAGAGCGCAAGGAAGCGGAACGGGAAGGACGCGCCCCGCGAATACTGGAGTTGCTGCAATCCTGGGGAGGCGCGACGATCGCCTATCGAAAACGCCTCATCGACAGTCCTTCCTACACGCTCAACCATGAAGAAGTCGAAAAAGCCATGGAGGAGGGTATATGGTTTGCCGAAGGGCTCACTCCCGTCCGTGTGGATACCGATAGATGGGAGCATGCGAAGGCTGTGCATTTTGCGGTACAGGCGCTCGACGAAACCGGCTCCTGGCAGAAAACCGGGCAAGCCGTATTGCCTGCCCGCGCTGTTCTGGTCGCGGCGGGAACACAGCCCAATACGGTGCTTGCGCGGGAGGACGATAAACATTTCAAGCTGCATGGACGCTATTTTGCCGCCTGCGATGAAAACGGCGATCCGGCAAGTCCAGCACGCGGGAATCCCAAGCCTGAGCACCCCACCGTACTGCTGAGCCGTAACGAGGATGGGCGTTTCATCAGCTTCTTCGGCGACCTGCATCCGTCCTATTCGGGGAATGTGGTGAAAGCGATGTCCAGCGCCAAGCAGGGTTATCCCGTGGTCAGCCACGTGCTTGAACGCCTGGCACCCGCTTCCACGAAACCCGCCTGGCTGTTTTTTGCAGAGATCAATGGCAGGCTGCGCGCAACCGTGCACAAAGTCGAACGCCTCACACCCAATATCGTGGAGGTTGTCGTGCATGCGCCGATGGCAGTGGAACGCTTTCATCCGGGGCAATTCTATCGCTTCCAGAATTTTGCAACGCTTGCCACAACCGCAGGCGATACCAAACTTGCGATGGAAGGCATTGCGCTTACCGGCGCTTCGGTGGATGTTTCCCGTGGGCTGGTTTCGCTCATTGCACTGGAGATGGGCGGGTCCGCGGATTTATGTGCAAGACTTAATCCGGGAGATCCTGTCGTTCTGATGGGCCCGACCGGCACGCCTACAGAAATTCTGCCGGATGAGACCGTGGCATTGGTGGGAGGGGGACTCGGGAACGCTGTGCTGTTCTCCATCGGCGCTGCGGCACGGGCCGCGGGATCGAAAATCCTGTATTTTGCAGGGTACAAGAAGCTGATCGACCGCTATAAGGTAGCTGAGATCGAGGCCGCGGCAGACGTGGTGATCTGGTGTTGCGACGAAGCACCTGGCTTCACGCCTTCCAGGCCGGGCGATTATAGTTTTGTGGGGAATATCGTCGAGGCAATGGCCGCTTATGGAAGCGGTGCGCTGGGGCCGCAGAAAATCCGGCTGGCGGATGCCGACCGTATCATTGCCATCGGTTCCGACAGGATGATGGCTGCTGTGGGCGCTGCTCGCCATGCTAAGCTGAAACCCTACCTGAAAACGGACCATTTCGCCATCGGCTCCATCAATTCGCCGATGCAGTGCATGATGAAAGAGATCTGTGCTCAATGCCTGCAACCGCATAAGGACCCGAAGACCGGAGAGGTTACGTATGTTTTTTCGTGCTTCAATCAGGATCAACCACTCGACCAGGTCGATTTCGGCGGACTGGCGTCGCGTTTGCGCCAGAACAGCGTGCAGGAGAAACTGACCACCCGCTGGATCAGTCATTGCCTGAAAGAGACGGGCCAGCCAGAACTCGAAGCCTCTGCGGAGCCGCTCGTTAAATAGGGAACATCGCTTTCAAGAAAGTGGGAATCTTGACCTTTTCCAAATCAGAACAGTTGTAGGTCGATTCTGCCGGACGATGAAAATGTTGTCGGGCAGAGTCCCCACCTACACTTCCGCACTTCCATGAATTGTTACAACCAGAAGTGCGCGAATCCGGAATCGGAATCATTTCATGCTCGCGCTGATCTCCTCTGCAGGAATGGTTATCGGAAAGTTGGAGAAAAGAATCGGTTTTCATTTGATCGAGCACTGCATTGTGCCCAGGTTCATTTATAATTCGGGGTTTTTGTTGGAACAGGGCTCCGCGACAGGTGCAAGGGGCTTTTCACCTCGCCACCGGGCGTGGCGCATACAAGAAAGATAAAGGGAGATATTCATGCATATAGGAATACCGGCAGAGACCCGTGGGGGAGAGACCCGGGTTGCCGCCACGCCGGAGACGGTCAAGAAATTTACCGCCAAAGGTTTGCATGTCGTTCTGGTACAGTCCGGCGCGGGTGCGGGCGCGAGCATACCGGACGCGGAATACCAGGCTGCCGGCGCAAGTATTGTGACTGATCCCGGTGAGTTGTATGGCCAGTCTCAGATCGTGCTCAAGGTGCGCGCGCCCGAGGCGGCTGAGCTCGCATTGATGCGCAAGGATGCGGTATTGATTGGACTGCTTTCTCCGCATCAGGCCGAGGGCATCGAAACCCTCGCCGCTCACGGCATTACCGCTTTTTCGATGGAAAAGCTGCCGCGTATCTCGCGTGCCCAGAGCATGGACGTGCTGTCGTCGCAGGCCAACATCGCCGGATACAAGGCGGTGCTCATGGCGGCCAACATTTATCAGAAATTTTTTCCCATGCTGATGACAGCGGCGGGCACGGTAAAGGCGGCGAGAGTATTGGTTCTGGGTGCAGGAGTGGCGGGATTGCAGGCCATTGCCACCGCTAAGCGGCTGGGAGCGGTAATCGAAGCATTCGATGTGCGCCCGGCCGCCAAGGAACAGGTGGAAAGCCTGGGCGCCAAGTTTGTCGAGGTTTCGCTCAGCGACGAGGAAAAGGCGCAAGCGGAAACCACGGGCGGGTACGCACGTGAAATGTCGGAGGATTACAAACGCCGTCAGGGCGAACTGGTGCACCAGCGTGCCTCAGCAGCCGACATCATCATTACGACGGCACTGATTCCCGGCCGCCCGGCGCCTGTGCTGATCAGGGAAGAAACGGTGCGTGCGATGAAACCGGGTTCTGTCATTGTCGACTTGGCGGTTGAAGCCGGTGGTAACTGCCCCTTGTCTGAATTGAACAAGGTCGTCGTGAAACATGGCGTGCATCTCGTCGGCATTGCCAATCTGCCCGGACTGGTGGCCGCCGATTCCAGCGCCCTGTATGCGCGCAACCTGATGAATTTCCTCAACCTGATGCTCGACGCAAAGACGGGCGAATTGAACATAAATCGTGAAGACGAAATCATCGCCGGAACCTTGGTGTGCGCCAATGGGGAAGTTATCGGGAAAACCTGAAAGGACACGGACCCGGACTGAAAAGCAGTCCATAAGTTTTTATCGCTGCTTTTCCTCCCCTGGCTCGGTCCTGGTAAAAAATTAATAGATTAGAAGGAGCGATCATGATTGGCGAAATTGACCCAACCATTATTAATCTCACGGTATTCGTGCTGGCCGTGTTCGTGGGGTATCACGTGGTCTGGAATGTGACTCCGGCCCTGCACACGCCATTGATGTCGGTGACCAACGCGATTTCCGGCATCATTCTCGTCGGCGCCATGCTCGCCGCCGGGCCGGCGGAAACCGACTGGGGCGTATGGCTGGGGGCTGCCGCGGTAACGCTGGCTGCGATCAACGTATTCGGCGGATTTCTTGTTACCCAGCGGATGCTGGAAATGTTCAGAAAAAAAGATAAAAAAGGAAGCTAGTCAATGTCGGCAAATACGGTCGCTCTCGCGTATCTTATCGCTTCGGTTTTCTTCATCCTGGCGCTAAAAGGTTTAAGCTCGCCGCTCTCCGCCCGACGCGGGAATATGTTCGGGATCATCGGAATGGTAATCGCGGTCATTACCACGCTTACCATCACCAGGAACTGGGCGCTGATCATTGTCTGTATCGCATTGGGGGGCGCCATTGGTGCTGTTGTGGCGCGACGTGTGCAGATGACCGCGATGCCGGAACTGGTCGCGTTCATGCACTCCCTCGTCGGTCTGGCGGCGGTATTCATCGCCATCGCCGCAGTCAATAATCCCGCTTCCTTTGGCCTGCCCGAGATATTGCCGATGGGCAGCAAGCTGGAACTGTTCCTCGGCACATTCATCGGCGCAATGACCTGGTCGGGTTCGGTGATAGCCTTCCTCAAATTGTCAGGCCGGATGAGTGGTGCACCCATCACCTTCAACGGTCAGCATAGGGTCAATCTGGTCATGGCGATCGTCATGGTTGGGTTCGGCCTGTGGTTTTTCTTCAGCGCCACCACGAACTGGACTGCCTTCGCCACCATGACCGCGATTGCGTTCGTGCTCGGCTTTCTCATCATCATCCCGATTGGCGGCGCTGACATGCCCGTGGTCATTTCCATGCTTAATTCCTACTCTGGCTGGGCCGCGGCCGGTATCGGGTTCTCGCTTGGCAATCCCATGCTGATCATCGCGGGATCACTGGTGGGCAGTTCAGGCGCGATCCTGTCCTATATCATGTGCAAGGCGATGAACCGCCCATTCCTCTCCGTCATACTGGGCGGGTTCGGGAGTGAGGGGGGGGCCGCCGTGGCAGGTGATGGGACGCAGAAAACCTACCGTAGCGGCAGCGCGGACGATGCCGCTTTCATCATGGGAAATGCTGACAGCGTCATCATCGTGCCGGGCTACGGACTGGCCGTGGCCAGGGCGCAGCATGCAGTGAAGGAACTGGCGGAAATGCTGCATAAGAAAGGCGTGAATGTGCGTTTTGCCATCCATCCTGTTGCAGGACGCATGCCGGGGCACATGAACGTGCTGCTGGCGGAAGCCGAGATACCGTATGAGCAGGTGCTGGAGATGGATGAGATCAACAGCGATTTTTCCAATACCGACGTGGTGCTTGTGCTTGGCGCAAACGACGTGGTGAATCCGGCGGCAAATGTGCCGGGCAGCCCGATCTACGGCATGCCCATTCTGGACGCGCATAAGGCGCGTACGGTAATGGTGGTCAAACGCAGCATGGCTGCGGGTTATGCCGGCCTGGACAACGATCTCTTCTATATGGACAAGACCATGATGATATTCGGGGATGCCAAGAAGGTCGTCGAAGACATGGTCAAGGCCCTATAGGTCGAACATCACCTGCAATTGGATGATGATGCCGGATGTAATGACGCAGTGAGCGCAATCAAGGGCTTTTCGGAAGAACTGTTCACTGCGGGCGACCATGCATTCCCGATTTTCCGGAAAGGTGGAGGGTACGGCGTCATCCTCCTGCACGAACTGCCGGGCCTCACATCGGAGACTGTCGAGTTTGCGGAGTGGTTGGCAGATCGGGGATTTCACGTTGTCATGCCACTTCTGTTCGGCAGGCCGCTCCAGTCCGTAACGCTCGGCCTGCTGAAAGCGCCTTTCGTATGCATACGGAAGGAGTTCAACATTCTTGCTGCTGGCAAATCGAGCAGCATCACAGTACCGCTTCGGGCTTTGTGCCGAGAAATACATGCAGAATGTGGCGGTCCCGGTGTGGGCGCCATCGGTATGTGCTATACGGGCGGATTTGTTCTGGCCATGATGCTCGAAGCATCCCTCCTCGCACCCGTGGCTGCCCAGCCGAGTCTGCCGTTCTTTCAACCCGAAGGGCTCGATATCGAACCCGAAGTGCTGGCCTTTGCATCCAGCCGCAAGGATACGATGTCGTTACTCGGACTCCGTTTCGAGGATGATGCGCATTGTCCCGCAGCTCGATTCAGGCGGCTGGAAGCCTCACTTCAATCTGCCCCGGGATCATCCGTTCCGCGCTTTCACTCTGTTACGGTACCCGGGAAAGCGCATTCCACCCTCACGCTGGATTATCCGGCAGCTCTCAAAGGTGGAGTCGATACGCGAAAGGCTGTGCTCCAGCACTTGCGCAAACAATTGCTCTGCTCCCCATAGTTCTACCGTTGCAACGCCCCGTCGAATATTTTTTTCGAGTGATTTCATGCCGTTGTATACTTGTGAGAATGATGGGAAGCGCTTCCCGGCAGCTGTAGCCATTTATGCGCCATCTCTGCCAACCTTCCGAGGTTCAGTCGTACAATAAAAAAACGCTCTCCTCGTTTTCTGATTACCCAGTTATATATGCCTATGCTGATCGGATTGCCCAAAGAAACGAAAGACCATGAAA
The DNA here is from genome assembly GCF_003050865.1 of Nitrosospira multiformis. Lineage (GTDB taxonomy): Bacteria > Pseudomonadota > Gammaproteobacteria > Burkholderiales > Nitrosomonadaceae > Nitrosospira > Nitrosospira multiformis_E. Next base: position 75,492 of record NZ_QAOK01000004.1, read on the forward strand.
ACAGAGTCGCCATGACTCCAAGCAACGTCAAAGCATTGACGCGGCGTGGCCACCGCGTGCTTGTGCAAAGCGGGGCGGGAGAAGGCAGTTTTCTTTCGGATGATGAATATCGCCTGGCAGGGGCTACGGTTGTCCCCCATGCGGAAGATGCGTGGGCAGCGCAGCTCGTGGTCAAGGTCAAGGAACCGACTCCTGCGGAATACGGTTATCTGCATCGGGATATGATGCTTTTCACTTATCTTCATCTAGCCTCGGACCGCCCTCTTGTCGAGGCTCTGCTCGAGAGTTGCGTTACCGCTGTGGCTTACGAAACGGTGCAAACCGCAGATGGGAAATTGCCCCTGCTGGCGCCCATGAGCGAGGTGGCGGGACGCATGGCTACTCAAATCGGCGCGACCTATCTGCAAAAAACACAAGGGGGGCGAGGCGTGTTGATGGGCGGCGTTCCTGGTGTGGCCGCGGCCAACGTCGCCATTCTCGGTGCGGGCATCGTGGGAACGAATGCTGCGCGCGTCGCTGCGGGATGTGGGGCTCAGGTCACCGTGCTGGATGTGAGCCACGACCGTCTGAAATACCTGGATGACATATATCGCGGGCAGTTGCAGACGCGCTTCAGCGATGAATACAATATCGAGGAGGCGGTCTACAATGCCGATCTTGTCATCGGTGCGGTTTTGATCCCAGGGGGACGAACCCCCTGGCTGGTAACGGCGGATATGTTGTCGAAAATGCGAAGAGGATCGGTCATCGTCGATGTGGCCGTGGATCAGGGGGGATGCATCGAAACAAGCCGACCCACTACCCACAGCAATCCAACCTATGAGATCGACGGGGTGGTGCATTATTGTGTCGCGAACATGCCCAGTGCCGTTCCTCGTACCAGCACCTTCGCGCTTAATATCCAGACGGCGATCTATACCGTACAGTTAGCAGATGAAGGCCTGGATGCGGTCAGAAAAAATCTGGCATTGAAATACGGAATGAACACGCATCGTGGATCGATCACTTATCCCGCTATTGCGCAGGAATTTGATATGCGATATGTCGATCCCTTGCAGGCGCTGGGGAATGCCTGAATAAAACCCTAACCTGCGCAAATATTTTATGGAATGGATCATGCAGCCATGAATGGCTGAGATGCTTCTCCGGTACCGGAGACGGAAATCCGAGCCATGATGCTTGCCGGATTGGGATTACCTGGCCAGCCAAGCGCGACCCGACGCCGAGGATCACATTAACTCGGTCCCGACACGCCCGGATTATTCAGCCCAAGCATTTTCACGCACCCGTAATAATAAAATAAACCTCTTTCCATGTCGGCGCACGCCGAATCCATACCGCTGATCGCGTTCCTGTATCAGTTCTTGACCCTGTTCAGGCGAATTCCCGATAAGCCCGGCAGAAAAAGGGGTTTATCATGGTCTCCTTACTATCTCCGGCAAATCCCATGCCTCACAGTTTTACCCTGATCACTACCATTGCTGTCAGCTTCGGTCTTGCCCTGCTGATGGGGGTGATCGCCAATCGACTGAAGTTGCCCGTCTTGGTGGGCTATCTGACTGCGGGCGTCATCATGAGCGCCCATACACCGGGGTTCGTGGCTGATATGGAGCTTTCAGGTCAACTGGCGGAAATCGGTGTCATTCTACTGATGTTCGGGGTGGGATTGCATTTCTCGCTCAAGGATCTGTTGGCGGTGCGCCGTATCGCTTTGCCTGGCGCCCTCGTTCAGATTAGCGTCGCTACGGCCTTCGGCGCCGCTGTTGCTCTCTCCTGGGGCTGGAATCCGGCCATCAGTATCGTATATGGCGTGTCGCTTTCGACCGCGAGCACCGTTGTATTGCTGAGAGCCCTGGAGCAGCGGGGCTTGCTCAAATCAGTCAATGGTTCGATTGCGGTGGGATGGCTGATCGTTGAAGATATGGCGATGGTTCTTGTTCTTGTATTGCTGCCCCCGCTTGCGGACTGGTTGCACAGCGACGTGAGCGGTGCCACAACGGGTGTATCGAGCCTGGGTTTGCTGATCTCGGTCCTGGTTACTTTTGGCAAGGTGGCCATTTTCATTGCGCTGATGCTTGTCGTGGGGAGGCGTGTTTTTCCCAGATTGCTTTGGTATGTTGCCAGCACCAACTCCAACGAACTCTTCATCCTGAGTGTGATCGCTGTTGCGATAGGCATCGCCTATGGCTCAGCCATGCTATTCGGCGTTTCGTTCGCGCTGGGCGCATTCTTTGCCGGCATGGTCATGAGGGAATCGGATCTCAGTCATCGCGCCGCTCATGAATCGCTGCCCCTTCGGGACGCATTCTCGGTTTTATTTTTTGTCTCCGTGGGAATGCTGTTCGATCCCGATGTACTGATAGAGCAACCTTTTCACGTGGTCGCCACACTCGGCATCATCATCATTGTCAAGTCGCTCGCTGCCTTCCTGCTGGTACTCGCCTTCCGCTATCCCTTGAATACGGCGCTTACTGTATCAGCCAGCCTGGCCCAGATCGGTGAATTCTCGTTTATCCTTGCCGGTCTGGGAGTGTCGCTCGGACTCCTGCCGGTCGAAGCGCAGAGTCTAATACTCGCGGGAGCCTTCATCTCAATCACATTGAATCCGCTGGTATTCAAGCTGATTGAACCGGCGCAGGCATGGATACGTTCCCGTTCCGGAGTGGCGCGTATCCTTGAACGTTCGGACGATCCCCTGGCGGAGTTGCCGACCACTGTCACATCAAGTTATGTTACGAGTCACGTCGTGCTGGTGGGATATGGGCGCGTAGGCGAGCGCATCGGTGAAACGCTCAGGAAAGAGAGTATTCCCCTGGTTGTAGCCGAGCAAAATCGGGAGACCGTCGAAGGGTTGCGCAAGCGCGGCATTCACGCCGTCGCTGGAGACGCCGCGGAGCCCGCGGTGCTTATCCAGGCGCATATCGCGCGGGCCGCGATGCTGGTGATCGCGGTTCCCGATACACTACGCGCTCGCCGAATGATCGAAACTGCACGTATACTTAACCCGCCGATCGGGATTATTGTGCGTACGCACAACGAAGAAGAGGCAGCGCTACTGAGAAAGGAAAGCGGGGGAATGGTGTTTCTCGGGGAACACGAACTTGCGTCCAGCATGGTCCGGCATGTGCTGGCGAACTTCCCCAAAGCCGACATGGATGCCGAGCATGAGATACACGAACAGATAAAGCGGCCTCAAGGTTTGACTTAGGGTTTGACTTGAATGTGTTTTCATCGTTTCGCAGCGTGAATTACCGGATCCCGGTAGAGGTTCGGGGTCCAGGAAGGAGATAGGAAGGAGAATTCAATGACTGACAGGATCACCATTTATCAGAAACCGACATGCAGTAAATGCAGGGCGACGCTCGCTCTGCTGAAAGAAAGCGGGGAAGAGTTCGATGCAGTGAACTATTATGACGCCCGGCTGACCGTTGAACGGCTGCGCGAACTGATTGACAAGCTTGGTATTCCGGTAATGGATGTATTGCGTCGCGAGGAATCGCTCGCACACGACCTCAAGCTTGTCGAGCGGCACCAGGCAGGGCAGTTATCCGATGAGGAATTGATGAAAATCATGGTGGAGAACCCGGACCTCATTCAGCGTCCGATCGTTGTAAGAGGCAATCAGGCGGTGCTGTGCCGTCCGCCGGAGAATGTAACGAAGTTGTTGTAACATATCCTCTTCAAAGTCGGCATCCCTTGGCGCGGCTTGCACCCATGAAAGGGATGCACCCTGGAGCCGGGGAAACTCGCGAATCAATTTGTGATATGCTACCCATGTACGGAAAGCGATAATGAATTTCAGGTTAATCAAAGCGTTAAGGATAATTTCCTGCCTTATTCCCGCTGCTCTGGCGGGAGCTACTGCTACTGCTACTGCTACTGCTACTGCTACTGCTACTGCTACTGCTGCGGAAGCCGAATGTTCCGGATGCCTTTGCCCTGGAAATCCCTGCCGATTGTGTCCATTGCCACCTTCATCAAAAAATGCTTCTGCGATGCAGGACGAGCAGGACGAGCAGGACGAGTCGGATGTCTGTCGCAAGATCAGGGAAAAAGTGCCACCTGTTTCCGCAAATACCGACCCGGACGAGCATTACGCGAGCCTGGATAAATCGATCATGGAATGTGTAAGAAATGGTGGTGACGTTGTCATGAATTCACGACGGAACAAGGAGTTTCCTTCCAAGCATTATTGCAAATCTTATCTTGCTCCCGGCGCCTCCAGTGCCCCAGCGAATTCGTCCAGGACGAAAAAATAGAAATCAGAAAAGGCCGCATGCCCGGACTGGATAGCGTACTGGATAGAACAGTAAGCATCCTGCATCATCGCTGCCGGATCCCGGCACTTCCGATCGTTTGAACTGCCTCAATGGGGTTTTCCAGGCCTGAGTGGCAGGATCAGTATGAGGCAAGTGCAAATAAAATTACTCCGATTCCTCAAAGGAACCAAAGAAGAGAAATGATTGCCCCCGGGGAGTCCGGAAGACAGGATAGCGCAAGCGGTTCGTGGGTAAGACTGCGGCGTAAGCCCAAATCCTTTGTCAAACTCATTCTGCTGGGCTTTGCTCTGGTCGGCTTGCCGCTGATCGTTGCGCTCATCAATAGCGCTTTTTCCATTGACCGGTTGGCGAACCAGAGCCGGAAGGCTGTATATCAGGCGGCGGAGATTGCGCACAGCAGCCGCGCTCTTGCGGATGAAATCGCGAATATGGAGCGGGCGGTGCGTCAGACTCACATTCTGGGTGATACTGCCCTGCTGGAGGGTTATTTCCGCGGGCATGCCGGATTCGAGAAAATCGCTGCAAGCCTTGCCGAGCTTTCTCTCAGCGACGAGCAGGGACGATTGCTGGTGCAGTTGAAATCAGAGGAAGCTGTCATTTTCGAAAGGGTTTCTGCCGTCAAGGAATCACCGGAAGAGCTGCGTAAACTGATCGGCAACTTCGGTCACCTGCGGGATTCCGCACGCTTTTTTTTCTCCCTCGGGTACGCGCTCATAGAGCGCGAGGTGGACGAAATGCAGGATATGGCAGGATCTGCGCGCTTTACGGTTGGCTGGCAACTGCTTGCACTGATTCCATTTGCCATATTGCTCGCCTTCTTTTTTTCCTTCCGGATCGCCCGCCCCATCCGCCAGATTGAGGAGGCCATTCGCAGCATGGGGCAGGGGAAGCTGCATAAGGCGATTCGGGTGGATGGCCCCCAGGACCTGGTTTATTTTGGCGAAAGACTGGACTGGATGAGGCAGCGCCTGCTAAAGCTAGAAGAGCAGAAGACGCGGTTTCTGCAGCATGTTTCTCACGAACTCAAGACCCCGCTGACGGCCATGCGGGAAGGGGCGGATTTGCTCGTGGAAGGTGTAGCTGGAAAGCTGACGGAAGAGCAGCAGCGCGTTGCCCGCATCCTTCACAGCAATAGCCTGCAGTTGCAGCGGCGCATCGAGGACTTGCTGAGTTATAGCGCCCTCCAGACCGAAAAAGCCGCGCTGGTGAAACAGGAGGTGAGTTTGAAGAAGATTCTGGATGCGGTATTGCACGATCAGAATCTCATCATTATGAACAAAGGCCTGAGAATGGATTTGTCTTGTCCGGAAGTGATGCTGGAGTGCGAACCGCAAAAAGTCAAAGTGATCGTGGACAATCTTTTATCGAACGCCGTGAAATTCTCACCCAGGGGAGGATGCATCCGCATCTGGACAAGTGAGACAGCTGGGATTGCGCAACTGGATATAGTGGACGCTGGACCCGGAGTGGATGATGCTGATCGGGAGAAAGTATTTGAACCGTTCTATCAGGGGCGAAAAGTGATCGACAGCCACGTGAGGGGAACGGGCCTGGGATTGTCGATCGCGCGGGAGTATGCACTTGCGCACGGCGGGAACATCGAGCTTGTGCCGCTGGCTAATCGCGGCGCCCACTTCCGGCTTACCCTCCCCGTTCATGATGTGCCTGAGGGATCAGCATGAGGAGCGTGCTGCGCATAGGAGGATTATGGCTGGTTCCGGTAGCGGCGTTGATGTTTCTGGCCGCGTGCGCAGCCATTGAAAGCATTGAAAGCCCGCGCGCTGTCGAGCCGTCGCCGGCCGAATTGGTTGTTGTGACCGGGCAGATGGATGATATGATGGAGTTTTATGATTCCATCCGCAGGCAGTCGCCGGCGGAGTTGAGCCGGGTATACGACAAGGCGAAACAGAGCTTCATACGGAACAAAAGCGACACTAACCGCGCCCGTCTGGTATTGCTCCTCATCCTGCCGAATACTTCCTTTCGAGACGTTACCTCTGCAACCCATCTGCTCAATGAATGGCCGAAAGACTCGAAATCGGCAAATAACTTGCAGAGTTTCAGAAACCTGCTGGCCGGCTTGCTCGTAGAGCAACAACGGCTGAGTCACAGCGTCGAGGAACTTTCGCAGAAACTGAAAGATGAGCAGAAGCGTGCAGAAACCCTGCAGAGTCAGATCGATGCCATAAAAAGCATGGAAAAGAATCTGCTTAAAGAATTGTAAAGAAACGTAAAATCATGTCCGATGCAAAACCCAAAATTCTGATCGTTGATGACGACACCGATCTGCTTGAGCTGCTGACCATGCGCCTTACGGCGGCGGGATACAAAGTGGACGCCGTCCCAAGCGCAGAGGCTGCCCTGAACTATCTGGATGTGTCCCGTCCGCAACTGGTCATCAGCGATATGCAGATGAGTGGCATGGATGGCATGGCATTATTTGAGCAAATTCACCGCACCTTGCCAACCTTGCCGGTGATCATACTCACGGCGCACGGGACGATTCCCGATGCCGTCACGGCTGTCCAGCGAGGGGTATTCGGTTATCTTGCCAAACCTTTTGACAGCAAGACGTTGCTGGCCAATATCAGTCAGGCGCTCAAGTTCGTTCCGGGCGCCGTATCGCAGAAAGAACTGTCGCAGGCATCGTGGCGCAAGAATATCATCACCCAGAGTGCTGTCATGGAGGATATTCTCACTCGGGCAGGACTGGTTGCGGAAGGTGACGCCAGCGTGCTGATCTATGGAGAAAGCGGCGTGGGCAAGGAACTGTTCGCGCATGCCATACATGATGCATCCAAACGGTCCGACCATCCGTTTGTCGCCATCAATTGCGCGGCCATTCCGGAACAGTTGCTGGAATCCGAGCTGTTCGGGCATGTCAAAGGAGCATTTACCGGAGCTGTCAGGGATCATAAGGGTTTATTCCAGCTGGCTGAGGGAGGCACTCTCTTCCTCGACGAAATCGGCGATATGCCGGTTTTGCTTCAGGTCAAGCTGTTGCGTGTTCTGCAGGACAGGCAAGTTCGACCGGTTGGATCGACGCAATCGATCCCGGTGGATGTGCGTATTATTTCGGCCACTCACCGCGATTTGAAAACAGAAATCGCTGCTGGAACATTTCGGGAAGATCTGTATTACAGGCTGGACGTAGTGTCACTTACCATCCCGGTTCTGGCGCAGAGGCGCGAAGATATTCCCTTACTGATAAATTACTTTCTCAGCACGTTTTCAGAGAAATACCAGAAAAATATCAATGGTTTCTCTCCCGAAGCCATGGAAACACTGGTTGCCGCATCCTGGCCCGGCAATGTGCGCCAACTCATGAACGTCGTCGAGAGATGCGTTGCCTTGAGTACTGCACCCCTTATCTCGCCGGTGCTGGTCTACGATGCGATGCACCGGGAAGAAGAGCAACTCGTGTCTTTCGAGGATGCGCGCAGAAGTTTTGAACGGGATTATCTGGTGCGCGTACTTAAAATCACGGGAGGAAACGTCACCCAGGCAGCACGCCTCGCCAAGCGTAATCGGACGGAGTTCTACAAGCTGCTGCAGCGATACCAGCTCGATCCATCCGTCTTCAAGCAGGCGCAGATCTGAGAAAAGAAGGAACTGGACTAAGCGGTACAGGTTCTACTGGCGTCCTCCTTTTTCCCTTTCTGACCGGATCAGGTCTGACCCGCGATGGGTCTGCGCTCATCCTCGACATATTGGTCGCCTTTCTTCACGATAAAGCCCAGTTCGGTCCACCACCGGACCATGTCAACATAGTCATCTATGCCGCGAGAGAACGGCTGCAGGCCGGAGGCGGTGATAACATCGACAGGGCGTTGAGCCGGCCACCACAGCTCTCCGCAAGCGAGAAAATCCGCCTGCCAGGGTAACGCCATCCGTTCCGTCAGAAAACCCGGAGGAAGCGTCTGCCTGATCCGAAAGGGTGCCTGGTAAGTTGCTGCCTGCGCGATCACATATGTGACCTCGATACCCGGAAAGAACGGCGCTCCGATACATCCTTCCAGGACAGCACGGGTCAAAGCGTCCGGCTGCTGATTCAATGGCAATTCGTCGAAAGCAACCGGCGCTGGTTCACTCGTCCAGTCCGCTTCGAAATCACCCCGTGCCCATCTCTCCATGAGGGTGTACTGATACTCCGTGAGTGCGGTGTATTCTCCTCGCTCGGGGTTGTCCGGATCCAGTCCGCTGTTCACTTTAGGCATGCTGGGTGGCGTCTGGCGCGGCGGGGTATTGGGATCGACACGCGTGTTGGGTTTTGTCAGCCAGCTCAAGACCGTCTCGCGCGCGGACCTTCCATTCTCGGTCTTGTCCGCGAGTTTGCTCAATCGAGCCGGATTCAGAAAATTGCCGGCACCCCCGTGATGCCGGTTTCTCTCCTCGACTACCCAGTGAATCAGGACTACGCGCTTCAGTATCGGGTAGATATGGCGGGTGAACGAAGGCACATTTTTTATCAGGAGGGGAGAGAAATTTCTGGAGGCAACATTGACGGCCTGATCGTACCAGGTGGTTACGTTTTCGATGCCTGGTGCGTAGGAAGGCGGGGCGACGACAACCCAGGCGCCTTCTTCGGCAGTGACGGGCGCTTCTCCCTCGACCTCCACCACGGCATTCACCGGACCATCGGAAACCCCATCGTACCAGCCATCATTGTTGGCAAAACTGTTCAACCCCCTGCCAAGGGGAGAGCCTGACTTGCCTGGACCGCCAATGACGATCAGGCGCCCGTTCTCATCGGTGAGCAGCCGCCCGAGATCGATTTTTGCACTGCCTTCGACGTTGCCATTCCTTATGAAATCTATTTCTCCGTTCAAGGGGGCAGCGGGTTTGCTCTTTCCCGATATTGATCGCAACGTGGTATCCACGACCAGTCCCGCTCGATCATATCCTGGATTCCGCGGCGACCCTCCAGGGCCGCCCGGAGGAAAATTTCCCCCCGCCGCTTTTCGATTGGCAAGGTGAGCACTCCATGTAATCGTTGTTTTTTCATTCGCAACGATCTCGCTGTCAATGGTTTCCTTGCCGAAATCATCCCTGACGAATTTATAAATCCTGAATCGGGCTGCCTGCGGCTTTATTTTTCCGGAATTGTCGCGATAGGGTCCAGGGGGAACGATTCCGGGAGATTCGGGACCAAAAAAATACGCGCTCTCGCTGTTTCCTATGCGCGCAATTCCTACTGCCGGATAAATGCGATAGACCGTTTTCATTCGAGTCGCTTCCCTTTCCGTTGATTGTGCGGCGAATATCGGTTACTCCAAATCATAGCTGCTGCCACAAATATTTCCGTACTTTCTTTGTTGCTACCGCTTTCTATAATTCTCAGCTGGTTTGGTGAAATATCCGGGAGTTGACTATGTTCGGCAACGAACGGAAAGGGAAGCCAGCGTCCTACAAACTGTTCAAATAACGGATCATTTTGTCGCATTGCTCCTTTTGCTTTTGTTAAGTACCTGCGTTTAATCACTAGGGATGTGCGCTATGAGTTCCTTGTATGATGATGTTTCTGAAGCCCGGGCTGTTCGCATCCCGGCAAGCGGGGTCGTGCTGAATGCCGATCTGACGATGCCGCCCCACGCGCGGGCCATTGTCGCCTTCGCTCATGGCAGCGGCAGCAGCCGGCACAGCATTCGTAATCGCTACGTGGCTGAAATGTTGAACGCATATAACTTCGCCACTCTCCTTGCCGATCTCCTGACTGAAGAAGAGGAAGTCATAGACATGCGCACGCGGCATCTACGCTTCGATATCCCGATGCTGGCGGACAGGTTGATCGATATCGCTGCCTGGCTCCAGCAGGAGTCGCAGACGAGAGATTTGAAAATAGGCTGGTTTGGAGCGAGCACCGGTGCCGGGGCAGCGCTGATTGCAGCGGCGCGGCGTCCGGAAAATATCATGGCCGTGGCTTCACGAGGCGGACGTCCCGATCTCGCGGGTGCTTATTTACCAGAGGTTGTAGCGCCTGTACTTCTCATCGTAGGGGAAAACGATCCTCAAGTTCTGGAGCTCAACAAGGAAGCGCTCGCCCGCCTCAATACCGAATCGAAGCTGGAGATCGTGCCGAATGCCACTCACCTGTTTGAAGAACCGGGAACGCTGGAGGCAGCCGCCGGTCTTGCCGCCGAATGGTTTCAGGACCATTGCTAGACAAGTAATAGACAGGCAATAAAGCCATGTCGGGCACCGAATATCACTTCGCAGACAGAGCCGAAGCAGGGAGGATGCTGGGGGAAGCGTTGTCGGTCTACGCGGGAAGAACCGACGTGCTTGTTCTGGCGCTTCCACGCGGTGGGGTGCCGGTTGCCTACGAGATTGCGCGGATGCTGGCCGTACCGCTGGATGTATGGCTTGTACGGAAACTGGGTGCGCCAGGCCAGGAGGAACTGGCAATGGGAGCGATGGCAGGGACAGACACTCTTGTCCTCAACAAGGAAATCATCAAGCTTCTGAATATCGATGAGGCTTCCATCGATGCTGCCATAACCAGGGAGCGGACTGAACTGGAACGGCGCAACAAACTTTATCGCAGAGGCATGCCTGCCCCCGACATTCAGGGGAAAACAATCATTCTCGTCGATGACGGCCTGGCTACGGGTGCGACCATGCATGCTGCTATTGTTTCTTTACACGACGCCGGTGCTGCAAGAATCGTTGTGGCTGTACCTGTCGGCACAACATCGGCATGTCGAAAAATACGCCAGGAGGCGGACGATCTCGTGTGCCTGTATACACCCGAACCTTTTTTCGGGGTAGGGCAATGGTATGACAGCTTCATGCAAACTCCGGATGAGGAGGTACTGGCGCTCCTGAGGCAGGAAACAACCCATCGGCGAACAACCGAAGCTCCAAAGGGAGCGGCTTAAGGGAGGATTCAAGGGAGGACTCAGGGGAGACTGAGGGAATTGCAGGACTCCATTGCCTGAGGGTCCAGGAGGATTTCATTATGGCTAATATCGATTTTGATTACCATTTGATCGATGTGCTGGAGCAGGACGCTCGCCCTGTGGCGGAGTACGATGCTGGCCGTGAGTTGATCCGCGCGGTACGCGAGCATGCGCAGGGAAAAAAGTTTGTCCTGATCGGTGAAGCGAGCCACGGTACAGCCGAATTTTATCGCCTGCGTGCTGAAATTACTCAACACCTCATTGTCGAGGACGGATTCGACGCTGTTGCGGTCGAGGCGGACTGGCCGGATGCCTATCGGGTTAACCGCTTTGTTGCGGGCCGGTCGGAAGACAAGGATGCGGATGCGGCCTTGTCCAATTTCGAACGGTTTCCCACGTGGATGTGGAGGAATACCGAAGTATTCGCTTTCATCACATGGCTGCGCAACTATAACCAGGAGACGGGGAGATACAAGCACGAGCAGCAGGAACCGGCGGGGTCAGTGGGGTTTTATGGACTCGATTTATACAGCATGACAACCTCGATGCGGGCCGTGCTGGCATATCTGGATAAGGTCGATCCGGAAGAAGCTCTCGCCGCCTGGGCGCGCTACGGTTGCTTCGGCCAATTCATCGAAAATCCGCAGGCGTACGGTTATGCCATTGCTTCTGGACGGTGGGATTCGTGCGAGCAGGAAGTGATCGCGCAGCTTATGCAGCTTCAGCGAAAAGGGCGGTTTTACGTTGAAAAGGATGGCGCGTTTGCCGGAAACGAATATTTTTCGGCGCAGCAGAATGCTGAGCTGGTGAAAAATGCGGAGGAATATTATCGCGCCATGTTCAGGGGAAGACCCAATACCTGGAACCTGAGAGACCGGCACATGTTCGAGACGCTCGAAAAGCTCGCGAGCTACCTGGAAGGCCAACTGAAGCGGGAAGCACGCATTGTTGTCTGGGCTCACAATTCTCATCTGGGCAATGCGGCGGCCACCGAGATGGGGCGGCGCGGCGAATTCAACATCGGCCAGCTCGTTACCGAGAAATATCGGGATAAGTCGCTGCGCATCGGGTTTTCGACCAGCCGCGGAACAGTGACTGCAGCGACCGACTGGGACGGACCCGCCGAAACGAAGACTGTCCGCGAACCGCTTGCAGGCAGTTACGAAGAAATTTTTTCGCAACTCGAAAAGAAACGCTTCTTTTTCGACCTCACCGCCGGAGGTGAAGCCGTAGGATTTTTGGAGGAGGAGCGGCTGCAGCGTGCGATCGGCGTGATCTACCGGCCTGAAACCGAGCGCATGAGCCATTACTTCTATGCCTGTCTCCCGCGGCAATTCGATTTCATGATTCATATCGACAAAACGGGAGCGCTGCAACCGTTGCCCGCATTCGTCCACCCCCGGGCCGGTGAATTGGATGAGACCTATCCTTCAGGCTTGTAGGGGACCGTGTTTCTCGATTCCTGATTCCTTAAGGTGGCCGCGCAGGAAGCGAAGCGCCCTGCATCGCGACCGTTCAAGCGAACGCCTGCGTGGGGAGCTGAGTAAATCAACTCCGGCTGCACCCACCCTTCAAAGTTGAAAAATACCCCTTCGCTGGTCTTTCGGTGGCAGACGAGGTTCCGCCCCTTGCCTTTCGGTCAAGCGTTGGGCCTTATATACTTGCGCCATATCTGAGACCCTCAACCTTTTCCCTTTTCTGCATTCCACTGTCGAGCAATTCTGTCTGAGAGACAGCATCAGTCCCAATGCGTGAAAAGCGAAGTCATGCCTTGAATTCAGGTTTCTCCATCTCTATAACTGAGAGTAACCGAGTTTTCTCCTCCGAGTTTTCTTCTGTCTGAGAATGGTATTGCGAAGCAGTATCTGAATGCTTGCTCTGATTCCAGCTACGCTGAAATTCGTCTCCGCGCTATCTTCCGTATGAATTCTTACTCAACGCTCGATTTCCTTGCTTTTTGAAAAATGCAGTCTATTTTTAAAAATGTTGCCCTTGTAGATAAAAAGAAGCCGTGAACAGAAAAAATCAAATGAACTCGGAGGAGGCATAAAATGAAAAATACTAAGAATAATCATCAGGGTATAAAAATCGAGTCAGTGGGTCGCAACGTTTTTCAGATACTGCCGATCGCAGCAGCAATGGCTGCATCCGGCGTTATTCAGCCTGCTTTTGCTGTCGATCGCACCTGGTTTGGTGGCACGGGAGAGTTTGGAGTCGATACGAACTGGTCGCCCACGGGTGTGCCGGGTGCAGGTGACAAAGCGATTATCAGCAGTGGTAACTCCACTCTGTCAATCAACACGGCGATAACCAGTCTTGATTTATCAGGAGGCGTCCTTGGAGGTACAGGCAATCTTACGCTCAGCGGTTTGAGTACCTGGACGGGCGGTTCCATTACGGGTGGGGCGACCACGACCTTTAACAGCACATTGGAGCTAAGCGGCAACGGTGCCAAGGTTATTTCAGGTGGACGCACAGTGAATGCTGGCAATACCACCTGGAGCGGCAATACAGGCAACGGGGCTAACGATCTCTTCTTCAATAACGGCACCTTCAACAACACCGGGACCTATACGGACACCAACGCCTTTAATGATCAGATGACGGGCACTGGGACGTTCAACAACAGCGGGACTTACAACAAGCAGGCCAACACGCTTACTAACATTGGCGGGGGCGTGGGATTCAATAACACGGGCACGGTGAATGTCAATGCGGGGACATTGCGCCTGCAAGGGAGCGGCACTCACAGCGGCAGTTTTGCCATTGCTGATGGTGCAACCCTCGATCTCAACTTTGGTACCCATAACCTGAACAGTGTAACAACCAGCGGTGACGGCACCTTTGAGATAAGTGGAGGTACGGCTAATCTCAATGGAGGCAGTCACACTTCGAGATTTCTGCTTTCAGGCGGAGCATTGGCAGGTACCAGCACACCCATTGGTGGTGCTGCTACCTGGACGGGCGGTTCCATTACGGGTGGGGCGACCACGACCTTTAACAGCACATTGGAGCTAAGCGGCAACGGTGCCAAGGTTATTTCAGGTGGACGCACAGTGAATGCTGGCAATACCACCTGGAGCGGCAATACAGGCAACGGGGCTAACGATCTCTTCTTCAATAACGGCACCTTCAACAACACCGGGACCTATACGGACACCAACGCCTTTAATGATCAGATGACGGGCACTGGGACGTTCAACAACAGCGGGACTTACAACAAGCAGGCCAACACGCTTACTAACATTGGCGGGGGCGTGGGATTCAATAACACGGGCACGGTGAATGTGCAGGCAGGTGTGTTTAATGTAGCCCATGCCATGAATAATGCTGGCACGGTAAATATCAGCGCCGGTGCAACCCTCCAGTCCTCTTGTGGAGGTGCGGATTGTTTCGTTAACGCGGGGATTATACAAGGCAACGGTACAGTTATCACACCCATGCTGGGTTTATCCAATAGCGGCGCAATCAATCCTGGGGACGGGATCGGTCATCTCACGATCGACGGTGATTTGCATCAGGCAGCAAGCGGAGTAGTCAACTTCGAGCTTGCTAGCTTGAGCAGCTTTGACCAATTAACGGTTACCGATGATGTGACACTGGGTGGGGAGATTGACATATGGAATCTGGGTTATACACCCACCGTCGGTGACAGCTTCGTGGTGGCCACCTTTGATGAACGCCTTGCCAATTCGACATTTGCCACAGTCAGCACACACGGATTCGGGGCAGGCGTGGCGTTTAACGTACTCTACCATGAGCATGATGTGACGTTGGCAATAACAGCGGTTCCCGAACCGGAGCAATACGCTTTGTTTCTTGGCGGACTGGGTCTGATGGGGGTGATGGCACGCCGGCGGAGGAATCATATCCTGGGATGACATTCTTGCCGCTCTTATCGAATTGACCGTGATCTGGATAAAAAATACAAAACTTGGATATTGCACCTGGGGTGGGCTTCTGGGTGCGATAGTTCATCAAAAGGGAAAGGGCAAATGATGTAACCACACCACCTGTTGATGGAGGAAGCAATGAGTAAATTGGGCTTTGTTGTTTTTCTGATCGGAGCAGCCGTGCTTGGTACAACCCCGGCTTTCGCACAGCAAGGTGAAGATAGGGGAGCCGGTGGAGATGCTGCAAATCGTGCCGTGAACATCAACCTCGGCAGTACGGGAGGGGCATTGGACAGCGGGGCGCTGAAATCCATACGAAAGACGGTGGGGAAGGCTATCAGTGAAGAGACAGTGGACACTTTCGTTGTTTATAGTCCAAGAGCAGGGGGACCTATTCCGATAGAGGGGGGATTGAATGCTTGCGCGGAGGCAGGCTTCAGCTCGAAGCCAGGCGATTTTAAAGCTTTCGTCAAGCGTCTGCGTGATATTCATCCCAGGACGGGAACGTTCCTCAATGTCGAGCTGACCGATCAATGCAAACCTATTGAAGGCGGTGGAGGGGGAGCTGTTTGTGGGGGTATCGCCGGAACACGTTGCCCCGACGCAAACCAGTACTGTGACTTGGGGGCCAAATGCAAGATGCCGGATGCGCAAGGTCAATGCAAGCCCAAACCCACCATTTGTCCGCAAATCTTCAAGCCTGTTTGCGGGTGTGATGGCAAGACTTACAGCAACTCGTGCACTGCAGCAGCCGCCGGTGTTTCTGTTGAACATGAAGGGGAGTGCAAGAAATCCGAGCCGCAAGCATGCGGCGGAATTGCCGGCATCCCATGCCCGGGAGGCCAGACCTGCGTGGATGATCCCAGGGATGATTGCGATCCCACCCGCGGCGGCGCGGACTGCCCGGGAATCTGCAAGAGTAAAAAATAGCAGCAACGGGATACGGGTTAATCGTTGGAAGCCTTATGACTACTCTGGATAAGCAGGTCTTGTTACCGGTTGGCGGACAGCTTATCCAGGGTTTGTCACCCGAATGTTAGGCAACGTACAGAGCGATTCCTCGATCAGGTGTTAAAAATCCGAAGGTCCGGCCGTTAGAAAGAGCTAGGCCGTCTAGCGGTACGGTCGCACAATCGATCAACAGTTTCAGAGGGAAAATCTTGAGCACATCATCTGACAGAGGCAATGCAAGGATCAACAAGAACGGGATCGAAAACCCGGTCGAGAATACAGAAGAAGCGATTACCGACAGCCCCACAGCAACCGGATCTTATGGACCATACAGGCAGGAGCGGAGGAAAGGCCACCAAGTGATTTCTACCGCAAGTTATTACCGGGTCGAGCGGCGTGGTGGCGCGCACTATGGGGAAACACAGGATTGGTCGGACTTGGATTCGGAATCGGATGGAGCGTCTTATTCGGGTGGGAATTTCTGATATGTAAAAGATAGATGCAAGAAGTCATGCAAAGAATTCGAACCATCGTGGCACGCACAGTCGAGTAAGGCAGAAATGAAGTGATAAGGGTAGAAAAGGCTATTCATTTAATTCGCATTCATTTTTAGAAAGGAGAAAACCATGGCAAATATTGCTCGTCGCTCGCCTCTTGTTGGCGATATCACTCGGTATGACCCGTTTTACAATCTGGAGGACTGGTTCAAGAATTGGGGAATGCGTCCATTCTCCATGGATATGGAAACCACGCCTCAGATCAAGATCGATCTTGCCGAAAACGACAATGCCTATACGGTTCGCGCGGAAATACCCGGAGTAAAGAAGGAGGATGTCAAGGTTCAGGTGGAGGGCAATCGCGTTTCTATCAGTTGCGAAACAAAGCAGGAAAAAGAAGAAAAAGAAGGCGAGAGGGTGATTTGCCGGGAATGCCATCAGGGATCGAGCTACAGGAGCTTTACTCTGGCAAGCGATGTGGATGAGACCAAGGCCGAGGCAAAATATGAAAACGGCACGCTGGAACTTACATTGCCGAAGAAGGAAGGAAAAACCGCCAAACGGATCGAGGTGAAATAGTCCGAGCGTCACTCTCCCGGTCATCAGACTGATCGTTCCGCTCGGAAGAACGATCAGTCACTCCGGGCGCCGTCCCGCCTGCTCGCGTTTTTTTGGAAAGCGCGATCACCTTCTGGCTCTATAGAGCACTGCGTCCACGGTCCTGACCCATACCGTGCACGTCATGATTGCTAGAACTGCCTGAAAGGGCCAAAAGGGCGTTGAGTAATGCGAGCGAGATGACACAGTTGGGGACCTGGAAGGCGGTTTGGCAACAAAAACTCCCGAAGAACTCGATATAGAGGGGTCAGATGTAAACCCATACAACAGGAGCTCTACCATGACGCACCCTCCCTTTGTCGGCTTTCGCCAGATTTCCCGCCATGACCAGCTCTTCAAAGAGCGCATACACGATCCCTACCGGGCGCGGCACAAACCGTCGGAACCTGCTGTCTGCCCCAGTTGTGGCGCGGTGTTCCATGAGGGGCGCTGGCAATGGGGCGAAGCGCCCGAAGGCGCCCATCAGGAAATGTGTGCTGCTTGCCATCGTATCCGGGATGATTTCCCTGCCGGCTTCGTCACGCTGGGTGGCGAGTTCTATGCCGCGCATCATAGTGAAATCATGCACATCGTGCACAATGTGGAAAAGCGTGAAAAGGTCGAGCATCCGTTCAATCGCATCATGGCCGTTGAAGAAAAAGACGGGGGAACCCTGGTGACGACTACTGATATCCATCTGGCGAGAGGCATCGGCGAGGCCATACACAACGCATATCAGGGCGATCTGGAATTTCACTATAACCCGGACGAGTATTTGCTGCGCGTGCACTGGACGCGTTAGGAAAAAACTTTCCGATAGCCTTAAATGCCTGTTTCGAATTTGCAACATACATCACCGTCCCTACACCATAGTGTGTAATTGAAAATGGAGAGCAAGATGCCGGTCGGGGAAATTTGTAACCGCGATACTGTAATTGTGAAGCGTGACGATACGGTTGCGGATGCAGCTAAACTCATGCGTCAGCACCATGTGGGCGATGTAGTTGTTGTCGAAGAGCGGGACGGCCTCAATATTCCCGTCGGGATTGTCACCGATCGCGACCTGGTGGTGGAAATCATGGCAACCGGGCTGGACCCGGCCGTCATCACGGTGGGCGATATCATGGAGCAGGAACTCGTTACCGTGAAAGAAAGCGTGGGGGTGTTCGAGACGATTCAATACATGCGCAGCAAGACGGTACGGCGCTTGCCAATAGTGGGCAAGAATGGCGCGCTGGTGGGCATTCTTACACTGGATGACTTGCTGGAACTGCTGTCGGAAGAACTACTGGCGATTTCCCGGTTGACCAGTTATCAACGGCAGAAGGAAGAGAGACAACGGCATTAAGAGACCAACCGGATTAAGAGACAACTGGAAAATATGCGAGTGGCAATTCTTGCCTAGCCTGTCATTACCAGTTTTTTCCAATAGTCAGAAGGAGTACGATCATGATGGATTCCGTGAAGAATGCAGGTGAAAATATCAGCCGGAGACTCAGTCGGACATGGGATCACATTTCAGACGGCTGGCGTGAACTCGTCCATCATGGCAGCGATGCCCTCACGCACTTTGTACACCGCAAGGGTGAGGAAGACAAAAGGCAGGCTTCTACTGCCAGCATGCCAGCTTTTCCTCACTGGAGTATTCTGGCAGGGGATATGGAAGAAACGGACAAGGAAATCGTGGTACGGATAGAAGTGCCTGGCATGGAAAAAAAAGACTTTGAGATCAGCATAGAGGGCAACATGCTTTCTCTGAGAGGGGAAAAACGCTTTGAGCGTGATACAAATGACAGCAGATATCATGTCATGGAACGTGCCTACGGCGTTTTCCAGCGAACCCTGCCGTTGCCGGCGGAAGTGGATGCAGACAAAGCGGGAGCGGACTACAAGAACGGCGTGCTGACCGTTCGTCTGCCCAAGCTGAACGTTGAAAAGGGCAGGCTCATTTCTATATCATGATGAGGTGGCATTTTGCTTTTCGGCGCCGGCGCGCCCTGCCGAAGATTACGCTTATCTGCCTGCTCGCAGGCGCGATGCCGGCTACGCTGGCAGCCTCAGCGTATTTAGCGGTTGAGCCAGACGCTCTCTTGAGTCAGAAGGAAAGAAAACCAAAGAAGGAGGAACCTCGCATGTCTATGACGATAACATCTTCATCCTTTGCAAATCACGGAGAGATTCCTATTCGTCATACCTGTCAGGGGCATGATACTTCACCCGAGCTGTTCTGGGAAAATATACCGGAAAATGCGAAAAGCCTGGTTTTGATTCTGGATGATCCGGATGCGCCCGATCCTGCCGCTCCCAAGCTGACCTGGGTGCACTGGGTTCTATATAACATTCCTCCCGCGGCTCAAGGTTTGCCTGAGGGAGTGGCGGAAGCCGATCTTCCCATTGGAACGCTCGGCGGGCTCAATGACTGGCAGCGCACAGGGTATGGGGGACCCTGCCCCCCTATCGGCAAGCATCGATACTTTCATAAACTCTACGCGCTGGATATCATGCTTCCGGATCTGAAACATCCCACCAAGGCAATCCTCGAGCAGGAGATGCAGGGACATATCATCGCGCAATCGGAACTCGTGGGGTTGTATCAGAAGCAATAGACTGCTACTGCCTTTTTTCTTTTTTATGCTCCGGTTCATCCAGCACGATTCTGTACACTCAAAAAAGATAAACGCGCAATATGCATGGATCGGTCATGAAAGTCCCACCTGAGGAGCTGTCTGAATTGCGGCGCAAACCCAATTGCGCTTTACCCATAAAGTGGGCGGTGAAGGGCGTAGTCAAAGACTTGAAGTATGCGCGAGATCTATCCTTTCATCTGCTTAAACGAGAGAAGGAGGGTGAAAAGCCGCTGGTGAGGTTGTATGAAAAGGCTATATCTCCCCGTTATGATCGTCCTGTTTGCCTTTTCTGCAGCTTCGACAAAGATAGCGTTGTCAGGGAGAACGTGTATTACTACCTCAACGCTCTGATGCTGGCCGGCTTCGATATCGTATTCATCAGTTCGAGCAGCATGATTTCAGGAAGCGATCTGGAAAAGCTGTCCCGATGCTGTATCGCAATAATAAACCGTGAGAATAAGGGATACGATTTCTATGGGTGGAAAACGGCGCTGGAAAAATATCCCGAATATCGCGAACACAGCGGTCTTCTGTTAGCCAACGACAGCGTTCTCGGCCCACTTTTCAGTATCGACAATATCATTGCCAGGCTCGAAGGCAGCGAGGCTGATATCGTGGGAATGACGGATTCTTTTCGTTTTTATCCCCACCTACAGTCCTATTTCCTCTACTGCAAGAAAAAAGCTGTGTCCTCCGATGAATTTCTTCGTTTCTTCGCGGAAATCGAGGTTCTGGAATTCAAGCCGGCTATTGTTCGCAGATATGAAGTCGGTTTTTCCCGCTTTCTCAGCCGTCGCTTTCGTCTTGCGGCGCTCTACAGTCTGGAGCAGGTTCTTGCTCAAACTGATTACAATCATAGGCCCCTGCAATGGGTTGAGTCGACCTTTCACCTGAGGAAGCCGCTGATTACCGAGCTTGGATTCCCGTTCCTCAAAAAAAGTGTGCTGACAAGAAAGGGTGTGAGCCTGGGGGAAGTTTCAGCGATCCTCGCGGAGGCCGGTTCTTCCTATGAGACAGGAATTCTCAACGACTGGATGTCGCCTCGCGGATAAGACACGATTTTGCTCGACCGCCGTTCCCTTCGTCATTTCCTTGAAAGCCTCGAAAGAAGGAATCCAGAAACTATTGCATATGATTTCCACTTCCGCTGAAGTGATGATTGAGCAACCTGTAGACTGAGTCGCTCATCCTGTTGATGTCCGTGCAGCGGGTCACAGCAAAAATATTTCGGCTGGGACTACAAACCAGATATCCTTCGCCATTCACCTGTTTTCTATTCTCATCTCTACTAATAAGTTACGGTCGGCATAGATGTCTTCATTTTTCATGGATGTATTATCCGGATGCGCAGTAGCGTTGTACGGATTGAAGGGCGGCTACACGAAAGTCAATGTCAAGGGTCAACCCATACGTATCGCAGTGGATAATTTTCGGACACTCCAGCGGGCAAAAACGTATTCCATCAAGGAACCCGATACCCTGGACTGGCTTGACAGTTTTGAGCCGGGTTCCTGCTTTTTCGACCTGGGTGCGAATATCGGCCAGTATTCCCTGTATCCAGCAAAGAAATACGGGAAGGACATCCATGTATATTCGTTCGAGCCCCAATGCGCCAATTATTATTTATTGAATAAAAACATTTACCTCAACAAGCTGGAAAAAAATATTACCTCCTATTGCGTGGCTGTTGCCGGAGAGGAAGGCTTTTCGAAACTTTATATTCCCAGATTCATAGGCGGTGGGAACCGCTCCCAGTTCGGAAAAGAAGATTTGAAGAATATGAAAAAACCCGCCACGCATATACAGGGCATATTCGGCGTGACACTCGATGACTTATGCTCAAAATGGGGATTTCCCTATCCCAACTACATCAAGATCGATGTGGATGGTATCGAGATACCCATCATCCGGGGTGCCGGGAATGTGCTCAGGAATCCGGCACTGAGGTCCGTCATCGTCGAGCTGGGGACAGTCGAGGAGCAGCAGGAGGCGATAGCACTGATGGAACAGGCGGGTTTGAAAGTCAGATTCAAAACCACCCGAAATTGGGGTGAAACCTGCTTCGTGTTCGCAAAATAGGATTGATCAACTCCTCTTTGCCGACTCGTCGATTCACTTGTTCTGAGCCTGCCAGAGGACCTGTCCTGAGCCTGTCGAAGGGGCTTGTTCTGAGCACTGTTCGCGCCTTCGATCCTTCGACGACTCGGGATCAGGGGGAACGGAGACGAAGGGTTCAGGGTGAACAGGGGAGGACAATGATTGGAACAGATGGAGACGAAGGCTCAGGTAGGCACTCGTTGTCCGCTTAACGGGAAACGAAAGCCGCTTCCCTGTGAGACAGGGAGGAAGTATCCCGCTCCGCGGGTGCGTAACGAACTGCCTCCGCCGGCGGCATCCGTTCCGCTTTTCCCCTGGAAAGCGCAAAAATCACATCCGCTGCGCTGATCAGCGCTGGCTGATGGGAGACGGCAACAATCGTGAGTTCCTGTGTGAGGTTTCGCAGTGTTTCACAGACAAGTCGTTCGCTTTCCGGATCGAGCGCACTCGTCGGTTCATCCAGTACCAGAAAGAGAGGCCGGTGAGCCAGCGCCCGGGCAATCGCAATGCGTTGGCGCTGCCCTCCGGATAACAGGCCGCCACGCTCACCGACAATGGTATAGAGGCCGTCCGGCAATCCACTGACGAACTCCCATGCGCCAGCCTGGCGCAGTGCTCTTTCCGCATCCGCTTCAGTCAGTTCAGGGGCGCCGACGAGAATATTATTGAGAATACTGTCATGCAGCAGGACGTTCTCCTGGGCGACATATCCGATCATGCGACGCCAGGCACGTGGATTGATGTCACGCATGGGCACGTCATCCAACAGGATTTCGCCGGACTTGGGCTCCACCAGGCCGCACAGGAGATCCAGCATAGTGCTTTTGCCGACCCCCGACGGTCCGGCTATGGTGGTAAACGACCTGACCGGGATTTCGAGATTCAGGTCCTGAAAAATCGGCTTGGTGTCGTAATCGAAATTGACGTGGCGCAGGCTGATGCCCTTTTCAAGCGTCGGCTCGCGCGTGCCTGATGTTCTTTCCGCTGCGGCACGCGCTTCTGCAACAGCGGTACGCAAGGCCCAGTAGGCACTTTCCTGCGCCATCAGATTCTGGTATTTCCTCTGCGTTTTATTGAGCAAACTGAGGAGCCGGGTCAGAAGAAAGACCATCACCATTACCGAGGGCAACGAGAGCCCCCATACTTCCAAGGCCAGATAAAGGCCGATTGCCATCAGTGTGGCGAGGATAGGCTCCTGCAGCGCCATCAGGGCTTCACGCGCGATGATTTCCCGCCGGGTAGCCTTTTCCAGTTGCTGGGTCTGGTCGCGCAGGATCGCTTCGGCTACATTGTCTCTCGCCATGGCCTTGAGCGATTTTACTGAAACGAGTACATCCGAAAGATACGTCAGCAGGTTTCGCAGCAGGTGGGTCTGCCTGGTTCCCGCCTTGCGTGTCGCACGAATCAACTGGTGCAGCACCTGCATCATGATGATGCCCGCCAGAATGGAAGTAAGGGTGGCCTCCCATGAAACAAACATGGCCACGGTTCCGTAGACGACAACCTGTACGGCCAGCGCGAGTACAGTAACGCTGTGCTCAAAGCCATTGGCTGCCCGGTAGGCTTCGGTGGCGACGGAATTGGCCAGGGAACCCATCGGCTGGCGCAGGTAATACTGCCAGCGGCTGGCAAGCAGCGCGTCGATCAGTTCGAGGCGAAGGACGGTTGCCACATGGGCGACCGCATAACCGACCTGCCTGTTCGCTATCAATAATATGAGGCTTTTGAGGATCATTCCTCCCACGATGATCAGCAGCATGGCGCCTATGGTGGGAGAAATCCCGATGTTCTGGAGAACTTCGGCGATGTGCCGACCCATGTCCGAACTGGCGGAATCGCCGACAGCGATCGAAAGGAGTGGAAGGAGGGCAGTGAGGCTCAAGCCTTCTGCAATGCCTGCTGCCAGAAGCGCAACCAGGACGTATGCAGTACGCCTCGGGGAAAGCATGCAATAGGCAAAGAGAGTTCGCATAAATTGGGCCGCAGACTACGGGGGTTATCATAACCTAAATTACGGACACGGTCTTGAAAAAACCCTTATATTAACGAGGAATTCAATGGGGCAATTCGACGGGTGTGATGGAGGGTTATTGCAGGGGAAAGGGCAACCAGGTGGAATTGCGAGCAGGATGTCCCTGCGCGCTTGTTCCGGATTATTCAGTCGGTTTTTTGAACTCCCCGGATATTGATTGCTGCCAGGGCGAACTGGAGACCGAGAACCGCAAGCGCCTGGACATGCCATCCCCAGATTATCCATAACACATTGCTGAGGAGAGAAAGCAGAAAACCGGCCTGGCGCCTCCGCCTGGCCTGGTAAGTCAGGAGCCAGACCGAAAGGATGTTGATCACCATGGCAGGCCACTGTAGCAAATTGAAGTAATCCATATGCCTCCGATTCTTCTGAAGCTGGCTCCAGTCGATATTATGTAGATATTACGATTATGTTAAATATGTAAAAAGCGTTAAAGGTGTGAAGTCCGGTATGCTGCCCGGCACTGTTTTTTTGCACTCCGCGATCAGGGGTTCGCATCCAGTTCCGATCATCTCATCCATAGACCAGCAGTTCCGTTCGAAAGAACACAAATCAGAGTGGCAGAGTGGAAAAGGCTCGTATTTTCCAGGGTGCGCAATCGCACATACAAATGGAGGAGGGAAGAGCATGATCTGTATTTCGATATTTGCCCCTGAAAAGGGATTCACTTCTCCGCTCAATCATGGTTGCATCTGCTTCAACCCGGGCTTTATGGAGGGGCGCCATCAGTTTTGGACTGGTGCATATTCCCGTGGCCCTTCATGCTGCAACGACAGAGCAGGGTTTGAATTTCGACTGGCTGGACAAGCGCAGCATGGATCCCGTCGGCTATAAACGCATCAACAAGAGGACCGGGAAAGAGATCGATAAGGAAGATATCGTCAAGGGAATCGAGTACGAGGATGATCATTACGTGGTTTTGAGCCAGGAGGAGATTGCCTCCGCTTATCCCAAGGCCACGCAGACGATTGCGATCGAAATGTTCGTACCGGCAGCCGATATTCCCTTCATCTATCTGGAGCGTCCCTACTATGTCACACCCGCCAATAAAGGCGAAAAGGTTTATGCGCTTTTGCGCGAAACCCTGTCCAGGACCGAGCGCGTCGGCATTGCTCGAGTGATTATTCAAACAAAACAGCACCTTGCCGCTCTTATTCCGTCCGGCCGCGCATTGGTTCTTAATCTGTTGCGCTGGGGGGATGAAATCCGCAATTGGGAAAACCTGGGTTTTCCGGCCGAGGGGGCCAAGGAGGCCGGCATTACCGATAAAGAATTGAAAATGGCTGAGCAGTTGGTGATGGACATGAGCGGCAAATGGGACCCGGATGAATTTCACGATTCGTTCAAGGACGAAATCATGAAACTCGTGAAGGAGAAGGTCGAAACGGGTGATATACAGACTGTGGCTCAGCCGGAAGAAGTCGAGTTGCAGCGTGGCGGCGCACAAATACTGGATCTCACTGAATTGCTCCAGCGCAGCCTGAAGAAGCACACAGATAACGAAGACCGTGACCGGAAACCTGCCAGAAAGCCCGCCAGGTCGACGACTGCCTCATCTGCACCTGCCCGCGGCGCGAATAAGCGCCGGGCAGTATAGGGCAGATTCCATAGAATGAGAAATGAGGACTCGCTTAAAACTTACCGTGCCAAACGTGATTTCTCGATAACCCCCGAGCCGAGCGGCACTGCCAGCGGCAAGACAGCCATCAAGAGCACCGCCAAGGCTTTGTCCTTTGTTGTCCAGAAGCACTGGGCAACGCGTCTGCACTACGACTTCAGGCTGGAACTGGAGGGAACGATGAAGAGCTGGGCCGTCCCCAAAGGGCCCAGTTTCGACCCTAATGACAAACGCATGGCGGTCCACGTCGAAGACCATCCCGTTTCCTATAACAGTTTTGAAGGCGAGATACCGTCAGGTCAGTATGGCGCCGGTAAAGTCATTATTTGGGATAAGGGAACCTGGCTTCCTCTCGAAGATCCCCGCAAGGGGTATCGTGACGGCAAGCTGAAATTCGAGTTGCGCGGATTCAAACTGAAAGGGCACTGGGCCCTGGTGCGCATGAGAAGGGAGGAAAACAAAAAGCAGGAACCCTGGCTGTTGATAAAAGAAAAAGATGAATATGTCCGTTCGTCACGGGAGTACAGTGTGGTGGACGAAATGCCGGACAGTGTGGCCGAACTCGACCTGCCAGACCCTTCCAAAGATCCCGCAATGTTGGAAAGCGGATCACCCAAAAGCAGTTCGATATCGCGAAAGGGAACGAAAACGGCCTTGCCGGACAATGCGCGCAAGGCCGATCTTCCGCACACATTGACGCCGGAACTCGCCACACTTGTGGACGAACCCCCTTTGGATCCGGAAGAGTGGATTTACGAAATCAAGTTTGACGGGTACCGGATGTTGAGCAGGATAGAGGGAGGAGAAGTTCGCCTCATAACGCGGAACGGAAACGACTGGTCCCGCAAGCTGCCACATCTGGTAAAAGCGCTGGGAAAGCTCAAACTGAAGTCGTCCTGGCTCGATGGCGAAATTGCGCTGCTGGACGAAAATGGCATTCCCGATTTCCAGTCATTGCAGAATGCCTTCGACAGCGCGCATACCGAACGCATCATTTATTACCTCTTCGATGTGCCCTTCTATGATGGGTATGATTTGCGGAACGCTTCCCTTGTCGAACGCCGCGCGTTACTGCAAAAGCTGTTTGAGGCACCCATTCCTGACGAAATACGCTTCAGCGACGTTTTCGACGCCTCTCCAGCAAAAATTCTCGATTCCGCCTGCCGGCTTGGACTGGAAGGGGTGATCGGCAAACGTAAAACCTCAGTTTATGTCTCGCGCCGATCTCAGGACTGGATAAAGCTCAAATGTAAAAACCGCCAGGAATTCGTTATCGGCGGGTATACAGATCCCAAAGGTACGCGGAAGGGTATCGGATCTTTGCTGCTCGGTTTTTATGATGAAGACCGAAAACTCAGATATGCGGGAAATGTGGGCGCGGGATTCAGCGATAAGACGCTGCAGGACCTCAGGGCAAAGCTGGACAGGATTGCTTCGACGGATAGTCCTTTTGTGAAAGCGAGTGGCATCGATAAAAACGCGCATTGGGTCGAACCCCGGCTTATCGCAGAAGTCTCCTTCAGTGAATGGACGCGAGGGGGCCACATTCGCCACTCGGTATTCCACGGTTTGAGATCGGACAAAAAGGCGGATGTCATTGTTCGCGAGAAGCCCGTGCATCCTGCCGCGGAGGCGGCGCCTGCAAACGCCATTCCAAAAACCCTGAAAGTGACGAACCCGGACCGTGTGATCGATCCCTCCACCGGGTTTACAAAGATCGATCTCATACGCTACTACTCGCTGGTAGCGCCTTTAATGCTGCCCCACCTTGCGCGGCGGCCGGTCTCGCTCGTGCGCGCTCCCGAGGGGGTATCGGGCGAGCTCTTTTTTCAGAAGCATTGGGAGAAAGAGAACATGGCGGGGGTCGAGCAGCTTGATCCGTCGCTCGACCCTGACCACCCTCCGCTGCTCGAAATCTCAACCGCTGAAGGCCTTCTTTCCGCAGCGCAAATGAACGTGATCGAGTTCCATACGTGGAACGCCACCAGGAATGCCATTGGCAAGCCTGACAGAATCACATTCGATCTGGATCCCGGCAGCGGAGTCGAATGGCCAATCATCCAGGAGGCAGCCCAGCTCGTCAATGTCTTTCTCAAGGAACTGGGGTTGAAATCTTTCCTGAAAACGAGTGGGGGCAAGGGTTTGCACATCATCGTGCCGATCAGGAGGCTGCGCGATTGGGATACGGTGAAAGGTTTCTCCCAAGCCATCGTACAGCATCTGGCTAAAACCATTCCGACACGTTTCGCCGCAAAAAGCGGCCCGCGCAACCGGGTGGGAAAGATCTTCATCGATTACCTGCGCAATGGGTTCGGAGCCACCACCGTATCTGCCTGGTCAGTACGCGCACGGCCCGGATTGGGCGTTTCTGTACCGTTGGCATGGGAGGAACTCTCCTCGCTGAAAAGCAGTGCGCGCTGGTCCGCCTCCAACATTCATGAACGCCTGGATAAGGGTAACGACCCCTGGGCCGACTATGCAGAGATGAATCAGTCGATAGTTCCTGCCATGAAAAAGCTGGGATTCAACCCTTCATCCAAGGCATGAAGGGCAGATATCAGGGCTTCACTCCTGTAACCAGGCTGTAGTAACCGAAGGCCGGGCGCACCTCGATGTCCTGAAATCCTGCTTCCGTCAGCATTGTTGAAAGCTCGCTGCCAGAATATGATCTGCCTTCCGTCCATCCCATCATCAGCATGCTGAAGGCGGCGGCCGCAAACGGTCCAGTCTTTTCATCGTTGTAAAGCATCCCATGGATGATGATGCGGCCCCCGGAAGGAAGACTGTTGAAGCTTTTAGCGGTGAGGAAGTTACATTTTTCCGGAGGCCAGTCATTGTAGACCGTGGAATAAAAGTGAAGATCGGCTGCAGGCAGCGTGTCGCTCCACATGCTTCCTTCCTGTGTCCGGATACGGTCCTGCAGGCCCTGGCGGGCGATGAATTCCTGGGCAATCTCACAGACGAGCGGGAAATCAAAAACGATGGCCTGCAACTTCGGCCATTTTGATACGGCGCCAATTGAATGGGCGCCTGAGCTTCCTCCGATATCGAGCATTGTCTGGTAGTTGGACAGATCAAGTATACCTGGCCAGTAGAGGGCCGAGGTAATGCTGAAACTGTACATGCCGCGGGTAAACCTGCGTACTTGCTCCACCTGCTCCTCCGGAGACTGATGATATATGCCTGACCCTCCATAAACCTGGGGACTGTCTGAAAGAATTGCTTTTTTCAGACTGGCAAAGGAATGTACCTGATCGTCGTCTATCATCAGATCCCAGAAATAGCCGAAATAACTCGGACTCGTCTCCAGCAGATAGTGCTCCGCAATTGGCGTGAGGGAGTAGTACCCATCCTGAAAGGATAAGAAACCGGCCGCGGTTGCAGTGGTTAAAATGGCTTCAGCGGGGCGCGCCTTGATATTCAACTTGCCGCAGATTGCGGTGAGCGACAGTGGCTCGTCGGCGAGCAGGGGAAATATTTTCAGCTTGTGCGCCAGCAGTAATGCAGGGTAGCCATAGACTCCAAGCACGATATCCCAGAGGGGGCGGTCGTCTTCTATCTGCTTGGGTGTGTTCATGGAATCTTGGGTCATTGCAGGTTCCTCGTGCGGGAATGATGGAGGCACATTAGCTCATGCGCCTGGTTCGCTTTCCACCAGGCGCTTTATATTTTGTACCGTTCGTTCCGCGCCGCCCTGCACCGCGGTCCTGATCATTGGTTCAAATGGGCGCATTACCATCTGGATCTCGAGTAATTCGAACTTAAAAAAAAGCCTGGTTGAGCCTGAATTCTGCTCGTCCTGCAACTCGTAGATGCAGCGAAAGGGGTCGGAGATGCCCGCGAATGCCAGACGGCGATGGGGCTCATAAATCGTAATCCTGAACTTTGACTCCGAACGATGTCCCTGGTCAACACGCACCTGCCGCGCGATGGTTCCGAGGCAGACCGGACCATCGGTGATTTGCTCGAGTTCCTTCACCTCCGGTGACCACCTGGGGTAGTTCAAAAAGAGATTTTCACCGATAAATTGGAATGCCTGTCGCGCTGGACATTCAAGAAGAATGCTCGCCTTGCCCACTACTGGCTCGGAGGGGCCCAGGTTGAACATCGATCCTAAATTGAACATCTCGTCTCCTCCCTTCCATCTCGAGACGGAATTTATACATCCTGTTGAGCAGTACTATTCCTGCGATGCCTATCATATCAGGAGAAACTGCCCACGTTTCGCAGTTATTCTCTAGCTGTTTACGATATTGCCGCCATTGGGATGCAGCACCTGTCCGGACATGTAGGAGCAGTCCTGAGAGGCCAGAAAGACATAACAAGGAGCGACTTCATCAGGTTGTCCCGGGCGTTTCATCGGGACATTCTTTCCAAAATCGCCGACTTTATCCGGAGGAAAAGTGGCAGGTATCAGCGGAGTCCATATTGGACCGGGGGCAACCGCATTTACGTGTATTCCCTGTTCGATCAACTGGAGGGACAGGGAGCGGGTAAACGCGACAATTGCACCCTTGGTTGCGGAGTAATCAACCAAGTGGGGACTTCCCTTGTAGGCGGTGACAGAGGTGGTGTTGATGATGCGCGCTCCCTTCTTCAAATGCGGGAGTACAGCCTTCACCATATGGAACATTGAAAATATGTTCGTGCGGAAGGTTTTCTCGAGCTGCGCGCTATCGATATCGAGAATGTTTTCCTGAACATGCTGCTCGGCCGAGTTATTCACAAGTATTTCGACATGATGGAATGTGGAAATCGTTTTTTCCACTACCTCGGTGCAGAATTTTTCGTCTCCCACGTCGCCCGCTATTAAAATGCATTTTCTTCCACACTTCTCGACTTCTTCTTTGGTACGTTGAGCATCTTCATGCTCGTCGAGATATACGATTGTAATATCCGCCCCTTCCTTTGCGAAAGCAATGGCGATAGATCGTCCAATGCCGCTATCTCCCCCGGTAATGATCGCAACTTTTGACTCCAGTTTGCCGCTTCCGTGGTATTCCTCCATTGTCGAGTCGGGTTGAGGCGTCATCTCCGTTTCCAGCCCGGGCTGGCGTGGTTGATGCTGTTTTGGAATGTCACTGCCTTTTTCCTCGTATTTCTCGGTCTCATTGGCCATGGCTCTCTCGCTGATCTGGTTAGGCCCGTATCCGGACATGTTGTCCTCCCGATTGTTGGGCGATTTGTGGTTCTTTTCGATAATCTGGTTAATGAGTAGCAGACAAGATCAGGCTATTGACGCTTTTCTTACCATGCTTGTCATTCCCCAGAAAATAGTCATTTTCTGCAGTTGTGATTTTTACTCCCTTCGCTTCCCCCTAAAACCCGAAAGACTCCCTGAGCGGGGAGCGAGTAAGGTAAGCAGGGGAGACAGTCATCTCAGAATATTTCTTCGTATTACTTTGATCTGGACGCCTTGGGATGATCCTCGCCTTTCTTATCTTTGACTCCAGCCGCGCGCTTCGCCGGCGTTTCCACTGAAGCGATCAACGCCCTGCAATTGGCATCCTCGGCCAGTCCGGTTTCAAGGGTCGGGATGAGTGCTGCTAAAGGTGTTGCCAGAACCCCCAGTATGACCGCTGCCCCCGCGCGTATGGCCAATATCTTGTCGGGAAGGATTATAGGATCCTTGAAAGTGCCTTCTATGTGAATAGGGGTGCGAAGGCTCAGGATGCTGACATCTTTGGCTTGGGGAGACAGTTTCATGTCAATCTTTTCTTCAGCGAGGCTTATCTGTCCTTCAGCGACAATCTTGGTATCGGTCGTGTCGATGACGAAAGCTTTGCTGCTCATGATGCCTTTCTTGATATCAAAGTCGATTACCCCGCACCTTACCGGCACGTTTTTGTCTCCGGCAAACAGGAGCTTAATGATCTGGCCCCCATCAAGTCCGATCACTTCCAGCAACAGCTTGCTGATCTGGCCGCCTGACATGATCAGCCCAAAGTCGCCGTTGGCCGAAGCCAGCAGCGCACCGACGGACTTGCCGTGACTTTTGATATCCATTGCCCCGCCGATCAGACCCGTGCTGCTCTTCGTGATTTCAAGCTTGGGAAAGAGTTTCGGCAGTTGCAGTCGCTTGACCGCAATCTTGATTTCTCCCTTGGGTACTTCCGGGCGCGTGTTGATTGTGATATTCGAAATGATATTCCCACCTGCCACCGCAAAGTTGGCGGGGGCCAGGGTCAGAAGTCCATTGTCTACTTTCAGGTGGCTTACGAGATGCTCCACCGGCAACTCCTTGTTGCGGATTGATTCACCCCTGAATTTTATGTCGGCATCCATCGCCTGAAGACCTTCTACTCCAAACTCCTTATCCGGCAGAATTCGACCTTTCTGGGCCTTTGCCGAAGCTTTCTTTTTCTGTTTTTCCGCTGGGGTGTCCTGCGGTTGCGGCCCGCGTCGAGCTCCAATAAAACCTTGCAAATCGCTCAGGTCCAGTACTTTGGATACCATGTCGCCGCGAAGGAGCGGCCGCTCGCCTCCCGTGTCGAATACGATATCGCCGCCAAGATCGCTGTTGCCCACCTTTCCGGAAAATCCCTTCATGGACCACTCCGTATCGTGGTGCAACATCCTTCCGGAAATGTGGTACGGTGGGGAGGGGAAAATAACGATGCCGGTTACTGGGTAGAGTGCAGATAAATCCTCCCCGTGTAAGTCCAGCTTCAGGTCCACTTCCGCCATCTCGGCGAGCCCTTTGATGGTTCCGTCTGCACTTGCGCGCGTTGTTCCGACCTCGGCACTCGCTTTGATCGGATAGGGAACAGCCTTATCTGCAAGCGACATTATCTTGCCGCCTTGCGCTCGCGCTGTGAATTTCAGGTCGGTAAATTTACCTTCCGCTGCCACATGAAGGGGCAATTCTCTGGCATCCACCGCTGGATCCGTGAATATATCGGCTGCTATATCTGTCTTGGTCTTCGGATCGCGGAAGAGGACTTTTCCCTGGTCCAGGGTGAATTGGCCAATTTGAGGCAGTTCCATCTTCTTTTTTTCTTCTTTTTTCAGGTCCCAATTTCGCTTTCCATCCATGCTTTTTTCCAGGAGTACCCGAGGGCGCGTAATGGAGAGCTCGGGCAACACGATGTCGCCGGACAGGAGGTCCCATAGACTGATCCGTACCGCAACCTTATCCACGGCAACCATGGGTTGTTCGGTCCCCCACTCGGCATTCGCAAGCGAAAGTCCTTCAACACTGATGAGAGGATGGAGCGACAGATTTACATCGAGATTGCGAATCGTGAATTCACGGCCCGTCTTCTCCGTAACCTGTCGTTCAATAAATGGTTTCAGCATATTCCAGTCGAACCATATGAAGAATGCGATGACAAGCAGCAGGAAGGCAATGCCGGAGACCGATAGTATTTGTCTGGTACGCACTCTCATGGTCACGGCGGGTTTCTGACCCGAAGCAGAAGAAGATGGTCATGATACTTCTGCCCATACAACGGTTCGGTACGTCAGCGCACACTGGAAGGCAGCGAGTACCTGCAACCAAGTGCGGATTTGGGTTGCCACACGGAAATGAGATAAATGCGGTAGGGAGACGCAGAACTCGAGGCGAAGGAGGAGAAAAGGCCGCTAGTCAGGATTTTTTTACGTCGCGAAACAGGCGCTCAAACTCCTTCTTGACGACGTCATAGCACTCGCAGACATGTCCCTGCAGCCCCGCACGGTTGAGGACGGTAATATGTCCTCGGCGGTAGCGAATGATTTCGGCTTGCTGCAACTTGCCAGCGGCCTCGGTAATGCCCTCACGGCGCACACCCAGCATACTGGCGATGAGTTCCTGAGTCATGACCAGTTCTTGGGAGTTCAATCGATCGAGCGTCAGCAGCAACCAGCGGCACAACTGCTGTTCGATCGTGTGATGTCGGTTGCATACGGCGGTTTGGGAGATCTGTGTTATGAGCGCCTGGGTATAGCGCAGCAATACGCGCTGCAGCGGGCCTCCCTGATTGAACTCCTGCAGCAGGAGAGGGCCCTTCAGACGGTAACAGTAGCCAGCCGTCTGAACCGTTGCCCAGGTAGGCGTGTTCTCGCCGCCCATGAACAACGAGATGCCCAGCATACCCTCATTCCCTACGCCAGCGACTTCTGACGATGAACCATTTTCCAGAATATAGTGCAGGGAAATGATGGCCGACGTAGGAAAATAGACGTAGGAAAGGCGTCCTCCTGATTCGCACAGCACGTCGCCAAGTGGCATATGAATCAGTTCCAGATGGGGTTTCAGACGTTCGAGTTCAGCCGGGGACAGAGCGGCTAGAAGGTGGTTTTGGTTGAACTGTGTGGGGGGACTTTGCATCCGCTAGTAGAGAGAAAGTCTTATGATAGTCGGGTGCGGCGGCCTGGGTATGCTGAAAGAAACATAAATGCTTCAGAAGATTTCACAGGCGAGTTTCAGAGGTTTGCGGCTGCAAGATACCCGTTCAGACCTATGATAGCATTTCTTTCCAGGAGATCCCGATGCGCGCGGCGAGGTTTGAGTATTCCATTTTACCAGTGGCCATATTGTGCGCTAGCGTACATACTACGGATGAGTTATCCGTTTATCATTTTCCTGCTTGAAAAAATGCCTGCATTGACGGCTGTGATCTGCCTCGAAAAGACGTTTGCATCGTTCAAGCCGGTTTCTTTATACATCGACCCGATATCCAGAGAGAATTGCAAGAGGACTTGGGATTGGAAATTGTAACGATGTCCTGTGAAATCCCCGTAATAATTTCATGCGGCGCCATCCCAGCGCGGTAACAGGCCCTGTGAAGACACCGGATAGAGAAGGTGTCAGGCAATACTTCCAGAATCGCTCTTTCGCTTTTCTTTTAACCACGCCGGTTCCGGAAAGCGCTGCCAATTCCAGGAGGTCTGAGGCATGAACTTCCGGTACCCAAAGAACAGGACGGGAGCAGAATGTCATGTGGCGCAGCCCTTCCATCTGAAGGGCAGGCGATTTTAATTTCGCTGCTGACCGGACACAGTCTGGAGAATATCCCAATTGAACGCTAAAGGCACCCCTGTTTCTGAATTTTTGAGTTCGGCTACCGCGCGGTTTCGCAATATCGGAAAGCCGCGTATTCCACTGAGTGAAGAACTTCCCCTGCGGTCCGAACTGTTCGGTGCAGATCAGATGGAGCTTTACGGTGGCATACTTGCGGCTTCACACGAGTTATCGTCGGCGCGCGGCACCGATCAGTTACTGGCCAGGCTGGATGAGAACGAGGCAACGCTATTCAATATCTGCCGTGTGCTGACCGAGGCAGTCATGGCGGATAAGCTGCTCACTCCTGCAGGGGAGTGGCTCTACGACAATTTTTACCTCATTGAGGATCAGATTCGCACCGCCAAGCGTCACCTTCCCAAAAGCTATAGCCGCGAATTACCCCTCCTTGCCAAGGGAACATCCGCCAATCTCCCCCGTGTATACGATATAGCATTGCAAGCCATATCGCACGGGGACGGGAGAGTGGATACAGAGAGCCTCAGACGCTTCGTAACCGCGTACCAGTCGGTTGTCAATCTGCAACTGGGCGAACTATGGGCGATACCGATCATGCTGCGGCTATCGCTGATCGAAAATCTCCGGCGCGTCGGCGTGCATGTGGCAGCGGGCCGAACAGACCGCAATCTCGCTGATACCTGGGCAGATGAAATCATCCGGGTGGCGTCAAAAGACCCGAAAAGTCTTGTTCTCGTCATTGCAGATATGGCGCGGTCGAATCCCCCCATGACAACCCCGTTCATTTCGGAACTGGTGCGCCGATTGCAGGGGCAGGGACCAGCCCTGGCGTTTCCGTTGACCTGGATCGAGCAGCGACTGGCCGAATCAAACCAGACGATCGACCAGCTGGTGCAATTGGGAAACCAGCAGCAGGCTGCCGATCAGGTTTCCATCTCGAACAGTATCAACAGCTTGCGGACGCTGGGCGCCATAGACTGGCGCGAATTCGTCGAAACCACCAGCGTTGTGGAACAGACCCTCCGGGAAGATCCAGGCGGAATCTATGCGGAGATGGATTTCGCCAGCCGCGACCACTACCGGCATGCGGTGGAGCGATTGGCCAAGGCAGGCCCTCTTTCGGAAGTTGACGTGGCCCGGACAGCACTTCGCCTGGCGCGTGAGGCAGCGACAAGTACCGTCGAGGAGAACGTTAAGGAGCATGTCGGATTTTACCTGACGGACGATGGGCTCGCTGATCTTGAGGAAGCGATAAAGGTCCACTGGTCGCTGCGTGAACAATTCTGGCGCGCAACCCGCAAATACCCGCTTTTCTGGTATCTCAGCAGCATCGCATTAGTCACGCTGGGTCTGACGGGCACCCTGCTGACCGAAGCGCTCGAGGATGGTGCAAGTGGATGGCTGTCAGGTCTTGTTGGGGTGCTCGCACTGTTTGCGATGAGTCAGCTGGCGGTGGCACTGGTCAATTGGGCGAGTCCTTTTCTGGTGAAACCTCATCTGCTGCCGCGAATGGATTTCTCCAACGGCATTCCCTCCACATTTCAAACGCTGGTCGTGGTTCCAACCATGTTGTCGCGGGAATCGGAAGTCGCGGCCCTGGTGGAGGCGCTTGAAGTCCGGTTCTTGGCAAATCAGGACGAGAATGTCTATTTCGGTTTGCTCACCGATTTCATGGATGCGAATCAGGAAACGCTTCCCGAAGATGACTCCTTATTGAGAATCGCCCGCACGGGCATCGAGGATCTCAACCGGAAGTATGGGAGCCATATTGCAGGTGACATGATCGGTGGTACGAATGGCGCTCCGGAAGCGTCAGCGCAGAAACAGGAAACACGGTTTTTTTTGTTCCATCGCCCTCGCTGCTGGAATCCGCAAGAGGGAGTGTGGATGGGTCATGAGCGCAAGCGCGGAAAACTGGCGGACTTGAATACGCTCCTGCGTGGCGAGGGAGAGGAAGCATTTTCCATCGTGGTGGGCAATACGGATTTGCTTGCCAATATCAAGTACGTCATCACCCTCGATACCGATACCCAATTACCGCGGGAGATCGCCCATCAGTTTGTCGGAGCGATGGCGCACCCCTTGAACCGGCCACGCCTCAAGAGGACCGGCGGGAAGGCTGTGGTAACGGAAGGCTACGGCATTCTGCAGCCCCGGGTGGCGGTGACATTATCGAGCACCAACCGGTCCCGGTATGCATGGCTATTTGGTGGTGAAGCAGGCATCGATCCATATACGCGGGTTGTTTCGGACGTATACCAGGATTTATTCTACGAAGGTTCCTTTGTCGGTAAAGGGATCTACGACGTGGATGCGTTCGAGCAATCGGTCTGCCGGCGTTTTCCCGAGAACAGGATTTTAAGCCATGATCTTCTGGAAGGCTGCTACGCTCGCGCAGGCCTGTTGAGCGATGTGCAGTTGTATGAGCAATTCCCATCGCGTTACAGCGCGGATGTAAGCCGTCGCCACCGGTGGATACGGGGAGATTGGCAACTGGCGAGCTGGTTGCTCGCCAAGGTTCCCGGCCCCGCCGGAAGTTATCAGCCAAACCCGCTTTCCATCCTGTCGAGATGGAAGCTGACGGATAACCTCCGGCGCAGTCTTGTACCGGTAGCCCTGCTGCTGCTTCTGCTGGTGGGTTGGCTGGCGCTCGACAATGCATGGTTCTGGACACTGGTTGTGGTCGGCACGGTCGTTATTCCGAGTGCTATTACCCTGGCCTCCGATCTGCTGAAGAGACAGGCCGAAGCGCCTCTGCGCTCTCACATCGTCACTACGATGCGCACTGGCGGGCGGCATTTCGCGCAAAACCTGTTTGGGCTGGCCTGTCTCCCGTACGAGGCTTATTTCAGCCTCGATGCGATACTGCGCACCCATGTGCGACTCTTCCTCACACACCGCCGGCTTCTTGAATGGACTCCTTCCCATCTTGTGGAACATGAATATGATTCGACGAATAGATGGAGTGGCCTCGGCACTTCCTTCAGGGCGATGTGGATAGCGCCGGCGGCTGCGGTAGCAGCAGGCGCGGGAATGATAGTGGTTGCTCCCGTGGCGCTGATTCCGGCCTTGCCCATACTGCTTTTGTGGACGGCAGCGCCATTTATTGCCTGGTGGATAAGCCAGCCTCTTCCGCTGCGCAGCACGGAGTTAAGCAAGGGGCAACTCCACTTTTTACGTCAGACTTCGCGCCGCACGTGGTATTTCTTCGAAACTTTCGTCGGTCCTGAGAATAACTGGCTGCCGCCTGATAATTTTCAGGAGCACCCCGTGGCGACTGTCGCGCACAGGACATCGCCAACCAACATGGGATTGGCGCTGCTCGCAAATGTGACTGCCTATGACTTCGGCTACATTGGCCCATTGCAACTCATCGAGAGGACCGAAAACACGCTCGAATCGATGGAAGCCCTGGAACGGCATGCCGGCCATTTTTACAATTGGTACGATACGCAGACAAAAACTCCCTTGACGCGTTACGTATCGAGCGTGGACAGCGGTAATCTTGCAGGCCACCTATTGACATTGCGTGCGGCGTTGATGGCAATAGCGGATAGGCCAGTCGTCCATGAAGAGTTATTTCCGGCTCTTGCCGATACTCTGCAGATTCTCGAGAGAACTCCTGGCTCCGAGGCTGCCAGTGCTCCTTTATCCCGGTTCGGAAAGGCGCTGGAGTTCGCAAGGGAAAGTTCCCCGCATACTTCTTTCAGACTGCATGCCGAACTGGATCGACTGGCGGCACTTTCCAGGGAAATCGCGCATGAGATCGAGAAAGCGCGCCGTGCTTCAACCGGGCAGGAAGCACATGAATGGGCAACGGCGTTAAATCGGCAATGTGAGCGCGCTCTTGCTGAACTTGGCAGCCTCATACCGTCTGCCGCACTGGAGGACCGCGATGCACCCGCGGAGATCCCCTCCTTGCGACAACTTGCAAACCAGGGCGGGGAGGCAGCGCGTGAACATCTGGCTGTTCTCGAACGCCTGGTCTTTCAGGCGGGAGAGATGGCGAAAATGGAGTATGGCTTCCTGTTCAACCCTGCGCAGCGGCAGCTTGCGATCGGGTACAACGTGGGTGAGCAGCGACGGGACGCCAGCTACTATGACCTGCTGGCCTCAGAGGCGCGATTTACCAATTTTGTCGCCATTGCACAAGGCGAGTTGCCGCAGGAAAGCTGGTTTGCGCTGGGACGGATGCTTACAGCTCACAATGGGGAGACCGCTTTGCTCTCCTGGAGCGGCTCGATGTTCGAATACCTCATGCCGCTACTGGTAATGCCCACCTTTGAAAACACGCTTCTTGACCAGACCTGCAAGGCCGCTGTCAACAGGCAGATTGCCTATGGGCGGGAGCGGGGGGTGCCCTGGGGTATTTCGGAATCCGGCTACAACGCTGTAGACGTTCAGTTCAACTATCAGTATCGGGCGTTCGGTGTGCCCGGCCTGGGCATCAAGCGCGGCCTGGGAGAAGACCTGGTCATTGCACCTTATGCATCCGCTCTGGCATTGATGGTTGCGCCGGAAGCCGCCTGCCGTAATCTGGAGGAGCTGGCCGCCCTGGATATGATGGGAAAATTCGGCTTTTACGAAGCGCTGGATTATACGCCCTCGCGACTTCGCCGGGGCGAGACGGCCGCGATCGTGCGCTCATTCATGGCTCATCATCAGGGAATGAGTTTTCTTTCGCTCGCATACCTGCTGCTTAACCGGCCCATGCAGCGGCGGTTCGATTCCGAACCCATATTCCAGGCAACCATGCTCCTGCTGCAGGAGAGAATTCCCAAGGCTACTGTCATACGTTCCCCCATCGCCGAGCTCCCCGATGTTCGGGTTATCAAGGAACTTCCGGAAATGCCGATCCGGCTGCTTTCAACCGCCAACACGCCCATTCCGGAAGTGCAGCTTCTCTCCAATGGCCGGTATCATGTCATGGTGACCAACAGCGGAGCGGGAAGCAGCCGCTGGAAGGATCTGGCCATTACGCGCTGGCGGGAAGATGGAACCTGTGACTACTGGGGGAGCTTCTGTTATTTGCGCGACGTTGCAAGCGGTGAGTTCTGGTCGAATACCTATCAGCCCGTGCTGAAAGAGCCAAAGCGTTACGGAGTGGTCTTTTCTGAAGGACGGGTCGAGTTCCGGCGGCGGGATCTGGATTTCGATACTCATACCGAGATTACCGTATCGCCCGAGGATGATATCGAACTGCGGCGAATTCGTATCACCAATCGCGCGTGGACGCGGCGGGAAATCGAGGTCACGTCTTATGCTGAGGTCGTGCTGGCGCCCGCAATGGCCGATGCCCAGGCGCCTGCCTTCGGCAATCTCTTTGTGCAAACGGAAATATTGGCGGACCGTCGCGCCATTTTATGCAGCAGGCGTCCTCGCTCCGAAAGCGACTCGGTGCCATGGATGTTCCATTTAATGACGGTGGATGGAGCCACTACTGAAGCGGCCTCTTATGAGACCGATCGCATGGCATTCATTGGCCGGGGAAACGATGTGTCTGCCCCGCAGGCGATGCTGAATGCAGGACTGCTGTCCGGCAACTCGGGTTCAGTGCTCGACCCGGTCGTTGCCATCCGCAAGAGGATGATGATAGAACCCGGGGAGTCGGCGATCGTGGATATTGTCACGGGCGCGGGAGATTCGCGGCACGCGGTCATGCATCTGGTAGAAAAGTACCAGGACCAGCATCTGAAAAATCGCGTTTTCGATCTTGCCTGGACTCATAGCCTCGTTGTCCTGCGCCAGCTCAATGCGACTGAAACGGATGCACAGCTGTTCGGCCGCATGGCAGGCTCCATCCTGTATGCAAGTCCTTATCTGCGTGCTGACGAGGCGCTGCTGAGCAAGAACCGGCAGGGGCAATCGGGTTTATGGGGTTATGCCATTTCCGGCGACTTGCCTATTGTGTTGCTGCAGATCAACGATATGGCAAATATTGACCTGGTACGCCAGTTGGTGCAGGCGCATGCCTACTGGCGCGTGAAAGGGATGGCGGTCGACCTGGTCATCTGGAACGAGGATCATTCAAGTTACCGCCAGCAACTGCATGATCATATCATGGGGCTTCTGGCCGGCAGTGCGGAAGCCCATGTGCTCGATCGGCCAGGCGGTATTTTCATCCGCCGTGGGGAGCAGATTGCTCCGGAAGACCGGATCCTGATGCAGGCGGTGGCGCGAGTGATTATTTTCGATACGAATGGGAAACTGGTCGAACAGTTGACGAGCCGCCTTCCGGCCGACCTTCCGCTGCGGCCAAACCCCCTGAAACCGGTGCAGCGCTCCAATGCCGAAGAAACCGGGGCATTGCCGCAACGGAATCTGTTGTTTGATAACGGTTTTGGGGGCTTTGCTTCCGACGCGCGCGAATACGTCATCGCTGTCGGCCAGGATCGGAGAACACCGGTTCCCTGGTCAAATATTCTGGCGAATTCGCAATTCGGTACGGTTATCTCCGAAAGCGGAAACGTTTATACCTGGTGTGAGAATGCCCATGAATACCGGCTGACTCCATGGCATAACGACCCGGTCTGCGATTCCAGTGGAGAGGCCTACTATCTGCGAGACGAAGAAAGTGGGGATTTCTGGTCGCCTGCCCCTCTTCCGAGTCCTGGAGCCGCTTCCTACGTTACCCGCCACGGATTCGGCTACAGCGTATTCGAGCATGCAGGAAAGGGTGTTTTTTCCGAACTGTGGGTTTATGTTGCTCGTGACGTTCCGGTCAAGTTCGTTGTATTGCGGATTCGCAATGATTCCGGACGGCCCCGGAGACTTTCCGCAACAGGGTACGTGGAGTGGGTGCTGGGGGACCTTCCCGAGAAGACGCGAATGCATGTGGTCACGGAGATCGATCCGGCAAGCGGAGTGCTGCTTGCGCGCAATCCCTACAATAACGAGTTTTCAAGCCGGGTGGCATTTTTCGACGTCGATGACAGAACGCAAAGTGTGACTGGCGACCGGACGGAATTTATTGGCCGCAATGGAAGAATGCGAAATCCCGCGGGTATGGCTGCTCAGGATCTTTCGGGCCGGGTAGGAGCGGGACTGGACCCTTGTGGCGCTATCCGTGTTCCTTTTGATTTGCCTGCAGGCGCGACGCGAGAGGTCGTTTTTCGCCTGGGCGCGGGGCTTCATCGTGAAGATGCGCTGGAAACCGTCCAAAGGATGCGCGGACTACAAGTGGCACATGATGAACTTGAAAAGGTGCGCCGCTACTGGGATCGAACGCTCGGGGGCGTGCAGGTGGAAACCTCCGATCCATCCGTCAACGTGATGGTCAATGGCTGGCTGCTATATCAGGTAATTGCCTGCCGTCTGTGGGGGCGCAGCGGATACTACCAATCCGGAGGCGCTTTCGGATTCCGCGATCAATTGCAGGATGTGATGGCGCTGGTCCACGTCGAACCCACTCTGGTGCGCGAGCACTTGTTGCGAGCTGCGGCCCGCCAGTTTGTCGAAGGGGATGTTCAGCACTGGTGGCATCCTCCGGTGGGGCGCGGTATCAGGAGCCGCTGCTCGGACGATTACCTCTGGCTGCCCCTGGTCGCTTGTCACTATGTCGTGGCGACCGGGGATACCGGAGTACTGAACGAGACAGTGTCCTTTCTCGAAGGCCGGCCTGTCGCTTCAGACGAGGAATCATACTACGATCTGCCGGCTCACTCCGCGCAGGTGTCCAGTTTGTATGACCATTGTGTCCGTGCAATCGTGCATGGATTGCGGTTTGGGGAACATGGTCTTCCTTTGATGGGTACAGGGGACTGGAACGATGGGATGAATCTCGTCGGTTTCCATGGCCGGGGTGAAAGCATCTGGCTCGGATTTTTCCTGTATGACATTCTCATTCAATTTTCCAGTCTCGCTGCCGGGCACGGTGACACGGCCTTTGCCGAACGATGCAAGAAGGAAGCAGACAAGCTGGCCAAGAATATCGAACAGCATGGCTGGGATGGAAAGTGGTATCTCCGCGCCTATTTCGACGATGGTTCTCCACTGGGTTCTTCCAGCAATACCGAATGCCGTATCGACTCGATCGCACAGAGCTGGTCGGTTCTATCTCGCGGGGGCTCCGCCGAGCGTCAGCGGCAGGCGATGCAAGCGGTAGATGAGCAGCTTGTCCGGCGGGATGCTCGCCTGATTCAGCTTCTCGATCCTCCTTTCGATCAATCCGACCTCAATCCAGGCTATATCAAGGGCTACGTGCCGGGCGTTCGGGAGAACGGGGGGCAATATACGCACGCTGCGATATGGGCAACAATGGCCTTTGCAGTGCTGCGGGATCATAAGCGGGCATGGGAACTGCTTTCCATGATCAATCCAGTAAACCACGGGCGGTCTTCACAGGCTGTATCGGTCTACAAGACCGAGCCCTATGTCGTCTCAGCCGATGTTTATGCGGTGCCTCCCCATACGGGCCGGGGCGGGTGGTCGTGGTACACAGGTTCCGCCGGCTGGTTGTACCGCCTGATGCTGGAAACACTGTTGGGTCTTACAAGGGAAGGGACGAAACTTCATTTTAACCCCTGCCTGCCGGAAGACTGGGCCAGTTTTACGGTGAAATACCGCTATGAAGAAACCACCTATCCGATCATTGTTAATCAGGCAGCCATCGATCCGGATAAGGAGGTCGTTATCGCCGATGGGGTCGAGCAGCAAGAACTGACTCTCAGCCTTGTCGATGACAGGGGCCCCCACAATGTAGAAGTGCGGGTGAGCCGCTCTCGCTATACGCTTAAACAATGAGTCTGGAGCAGTTGAATACGTACTATTTACGTACTATTGATCTGGCCAAAAATACTATGAATCTCGTCATTCCGGGCCTGATTACGAATCCTGACAAACCGGATCCAGCCAAACCAATAATGGTGTGCTTTGAGCTGAATACCGGCTTCCGCCGGTATGGCGTTTGTACTGTTTGGTCGCTGAATTAATATTGTCGCTTTAAGCTACGCTTTGCTCCTCGTATAGATGATCAGGTGATAAGCCGGGTTGAGCGAAGGGGAGTTTCTTTCACAGAAGCGCCAATCTTGCTCAAGCGCAGGTTATAGGGAATGACCAGGAGTGTGGGCGGAACGAGACGGAAGCCGACAAGGGGGCTCGTCAGAGGTGGAAGGTGTAAATATGTGCGGGGAAACCCCGGCAGCCGGAGTAGGGAGCGCTTTCGTTGACGTGCCTCGTCTTGCTGACGGATGCGCTCCAGGCATGGGGGAGTGGATAAACCCGCTCGTCAGGGCGTGGGTATAGCGCTGGAGCAGATAACGCAGAGGGCTTCCCAACTCAAACTCGCTTCTCAGGCTCGCGGCACTGAGACGATAGGCGTAGCCCGCGGTTGCCACCCGAGCCTGAGTC
Organism: Nitrosospira multiformis; assembly: GCF_003050865.1. Classification (GTDB taxonomy): domain Bacteria; phylum Pseudomonadota; class Gammaproteobacteria; order Burkholderiales; family Nitrosomonadaceae; genus Nitrosospira; species Nitrosospira multiformis_E. Next base: position 119,293 of record NZ_QAOK01000004.1, read on the forward strand.
GGTGCGATCTTTCTCCCCATGAGCATGGAAATACCGAATACTCCCTCCTTGCCGATAGCGGCAATTTTTACTGTCTCTCCTTTATCGGAAACAGTAAGCAGGGAGATGACGCTGCTGGTGGGGAAATACACCAGGTCCAGTTCGCCCCCGTTTTCATAGACCGACCAGCCCTGTGATAGGGCGACAAGTTCGAGGGAAGGTTGCAAACGCTCATAATCCTTTTGGGGGAGAGCCGCTAACAGAAGATTTTGCCTGTGAGAAAAGTTTTGCGTGGGAGTGCTTTGCGGGGGAGTAAAAATATGTGACATGTGTTCCTCACTATTCGCCGGTGCGATAAAAAATTTTTCCTTTATTCTTTGGAAGAGATTACCCGTCAATTTGCACAGGCGTATGTGCGGTGTCAGACAGACATTTGCTTTGAAAAAAGAAAAAATCAGCTATGCTCGTGTACGAGATAAGAAAAGGTTGAGTTTGAATTCAATATAGTTACTTTTACAGGAGGATGTAATGCGTAGAACCCCCAAGGGAAGCAAAGAAAAACTCGTCAAAGATTTCCGTTCGGTTATTGCTGATACAGAGGAATTAATGAAGTTCGTAAGCAACGAGGGCGAAGGAAAGGCGCAAATGGTGCGGGACAAGCTTAACCAGAACCTGAGTGTGGCCAAGGAATATTTACGTAATTTTGAGGATGTGGTGGTGGATAAATCCAGAGTCGCCGCACGTGCTACTGATGAATACGTACATGAGAATGCATGGCAGACGGTCGGGCTGGCAGTTGCGGTGGGTATTCTGGTCGGGTACTTGATAAGCCCGCGCGATTAGCCCGGGTTGAGATGGAGAAGCGGGGTGAGGTAAAAGGATCGGTGATATTGGCAAGGAGAAGCCGATCTTGAAAATCACCCTGCTGTCTGCGGCGACATTTGATGCTTCCTTAAAAAAACGGTCTCTGTGCGAAGGAGGACGGACAATGAAAATATCAACAACAGTTGTCGCACTTGTCGTGTTGCTGTCTGGAGGAAGTGCCAGTGCCGCCAGCCCTTTCAGCAGCCTTATCGTATTCGGGGACAGCCTCTCCGATGCGGGAGACAATCCTTCCGCCGTCAACAGTCTTTACAAAGAGCTCGGCGATAACTGCGATCCTTTGCATCCCTGCCCGCCACTCGGACCGTATGATGACGGTCGCTTCTCCAACGGGCCCGTCGCCTCGGAGTATCTGGCGAAAAACCTCTTTCCCGTCGGAGTAGATACAGCTAACTTTCAGGGTTATGCCGTCGCCGGTTCGACGTCGGGTAACCACAACATCGGTAATGATGCTGATCCAACAGGCATATTGAACCTGCCGGGCATGCAGCAGGAGGTGAATCTCTACCTGAGTAATGCAGGCGGAGCAGCAGATCCAAATGCCTTGTACTTCGTGTGGGGCGGGAGCAATGATTATCTTATCCACGATTCTCCCGTCCAGGCTGCTCGAAACATAGGGAGTTACGTGAATGTGCTTGCAGCGGCGGGAGCGCGGAATTTTCTTGTGCCAAACCTGCCTGATCTGGGTCTTACGCCTTTCGCCAGGAGGGAAGGCGAAGTGTCGCTGGCGCACGACTATTCCGTTGTGTTCAATACGGAATTGGCGAACCAGCTCGGAAGCCTCGACGGAACTTTTCCAGGGGTAAGCATCCACCGCTTCGACACCTTCGCGTTATTGAATGATGTCGCGCAGAATCCGGTCAATTACGGGCTCACCGATGTGACCAATCCGTGTTTCACTCTACTGGGGATTACATGCGACAATCCCGAGGTGCGTCTCTTCTGGGATGATTTTCATCCTACCACTAATGCCCATGCCATTCTGGGGGCAGGCTTCGCCGCTGCGATACCGGAGCCAGCGGCAATCTTTATGTTCATACTTGGCCTGCTGGTGCTTGCCTCGGCAGTAAGCAGGAGGCAAAAGACCATGCCAGTGCGGCGGCAGGTACAAGTGCAAGTGTCGAAGTGATATAGAGGTGACGATATTGCCTGAAACGGTTTCCACGATATTTCCATCCCTATGCTGGTGACATTCAAGACTTCTGCCCATGCTGACATCATCATGTTCGGTGACATTGCAAAACAGTTGCTGAAGATGATGGGGCATAGCGGGACCGTGCCCAGTGCGATGATAGCGGATGAAGTTCCTGCAGCGCTCGACCGCCTGAGGCACGCCGTCGATGGGGGAAGAGCGGACGAGGCACAGAAGCCGCGAGACAATGCCGAACAGGCAGACGACCAGAGTGTCAGCCTGAGGTATCGCGCATTACCGCTGATTGAACTGCTCTCCGCAGCAGCCCGGAAGCACTGCGACGTGATGTGGGATAAGACCTAGATTTTGATTGGAGATGTCGAAACTGGACGGACGGGGCGGAAGCGGCTGCGTTGCGTGGAGCCGCCCCGATCAGGACGGCAACATTCAGCAGCGGAGATTAATACATGCTTCTTCGTCGCACCATTGCGCCCATCAACCCAAGGCCCGCCAATAACATTGCATAAACTTCGGGTTCGGGAACCACGCCTGCCACTAGCGTTGCTGTAACGCCGTACTTTGTTGAGAGGTCGGGATTGCTGGCTTCCTGGGAAAAATAGTCCGTGCCGCCGACGAACACAGAGTAGTCGCCGGCCTTGAGATTCATGAATGTATGCGAAACCTTGCCGTCGGGCGTACCGTCGGAGCCGAAGCCGGTACCATCATAGGCATGACCGATATACTTGAAGAAGCTCAGGCTTGCGGGGATGGGGGTTCCGTTCAACTCGCCCGGGTCGTTACCGATCGACCAATCCGCAAGAGCTTTGAATGATCCCTCTGTACCGGGGTCACGATTGGCAACCGATATTTCGGCAGAATCATGATCGGCCTTCACCGGGGCGAGGTGCGCCAGGCCCTGATAGAGAGAGAAACCAGGTTTCAGGCCCAGCTGGGAAGTCGAGACGTTGCCCAGATGGTCACTCACTTGGGAAGTTGCCTGCTCGAATGTGAGTGTCACGTTCGTTTCCTCAGCAAGGGTAAAACGGTAGGGGCGCAGCTTGTGGCTATCGCCATTATCTGAGTCGGTCCCATCGATCCAGCCGTAATTGCCTGTAACCGCCTGATCGGACAACGTCGCTGTGCTATGGGTGTTGTCAAAAGTACCGAAATTGCGGTCCGTATAACCCACATGCGCCATCGCGGGCAGCGAGATGATGGCGGTGACAGCGGGCAGATATCTGAATGCTTTTTTCATACTGGTCCCTCGTTGATTGTCTATTGAAGGTAGGTGTTTTTTCGTATTTTTAAGATATCGGCATATTTATGCTTAAGTGCCGATGGTGAGGAGTATTTATTATTCATACCGATAAATCAATGTGGCATATTGTCGCATGCGGCAATATGTCGCAGCTTCCTGATGGAATGGTTGATGGGGAGCGCGGACTGGACCGTAAGAAGCAATGCTATGGTGAGATATGACGGAATAAATAGGAAGAGGGCGCCGAGAACCTGGGAACTGAAAGATGATGGTGGAGGGGGATCCGTCGTGGAGGAGAATCCTGGGTGCCGGGATGACAGAATGATATTGTTGTGGCGCCTGAAGATACGGCTAGTCAGGTAGCGCTAGTGCTGGTATGGGTCAGTTTTTTTGATCCGACGAGGTTATCGATGGCCGTAATCAATGCAACGGAATCCACAGGCTTGGGCAGGTGTTTCTGGTAGCCTGCGCTCATCATTCTGGTCCCGTCCTCCGGATGGGCGAATGCCGTGAGGGCGATAGCGGGCGTTGTTCCCCCATTTTCTGCCGAAAGGCTTCTCACCTCGGTAATGAACTGATACCCGTTTTTTTCGGGCATGCTGATATCACTGATAACAATATCCGGCTTCTCGGTCTTCAAGAGTTCCAAGCCATCTGCCGCACGCGCAGCCGTAATCACGCTTGCTTCCTGCTGCGCCAGAATCCGCCTGATGAGTTCGCGCGCATCCAGTTCATCATCGATAACCAGCACTTTCAAGCCCTTGAACAACGACTGCGGTTCGATGCATTCCTGTGAGGGGAGCGGTTCACTTTTTATCTCGGGAACAGGAGGAGCGATCGGCAGTTTGATGATAAAGGATGATCCTTCTCCCTCACCTGGACTTTCTGCATGCACCGTTCCACCGTGAAGCTCCACCAGTTGCTTCACAATGGCGAGACCAAGGCCGAGTCCGCCGTACTGCCGCGTAAGCGAAGCATCCCCCTGCCGGAAGCGGTCAAAGACATAGGGCATGAATTCGGGAGTGATTCCCAGTCCGGAGTCGCTTATCCTGATTTCGAGGAACAAGTCGCGCTGTTCTACTGTAACTTCTATTTTACCGCCCTTGGGCGTAAATTTTATCGAATTGGAGAGCAAATTCCAGAGTATCTGCTGGAGCCGATTGGAGTCTCCAATGATGGAATCGACTTTTTTGCCCAACGTTTTTTGCAGAATGATCCCTTTGGCCTGCGCTGTCGGCCTTACTGATTCGACCGATGTCTCGACCAGGTTGGTGATATCCTGCTGATGCATATCCAGTCTGACTTTTCCGGAGATGATACTGCTCATCTCGAGGAGATCTTCAATCAGCTTGTTTTGGGCACGCGCATTTCGCTCGATCGTTTCCAGTCCGATGTGGATGTTCTCTTTTTTAAGGTTTCCGCTCAGGATGAGTTGGGACCATCCCAGGATTGCATTTAACGGAGTTCTCAATTCATGGGAGAGGGTTGCCAGAAACTCGTCCTTAAGGCGACTTGCGCGCTCAGCTTCATTTCGGGCGATTCGCTCATTCTCGAGAAGCTGCTGTTTTTCCGCATCTGCCAGGGCTAATGCTTCGCCGAGCTTGGCGACCTCATTACTCGTCGCTTGCCCATAGCGACTGGGAAGAATGCCCCGGGTGACTCCCGCGACCTGGCGGCCGAGATCGGCCAACGGCCGTAGTATGTTGAGCCGGGTATAAAAAATAATGCCCAGGGTGGCCACCAGGGCGACAAAGATAAGCGCCATCTCAAAGATGATCTGGCGTTCGAGTCGCGCCAGGCCGAGATTTGATTGGGTTTGCATCCGTTCACTGAATAAATCAATGAATGTCTGAATCGGCTTCATGATGGCAGCTTTTTCCGCAATATAGCGTTCACTGAACAGGAGCTTTATCGCCAAATCACGATCGGGTTTGCCGCGTACGGTAAAATTGCCGTCACCATCGTCATATAAGCCTTCCATTGCAGCAAAGGCGCGCTGCTCGAGTTTGACCAGGTTGTTGGAGCGTTCCAGCGATTCTTTCAGCAAGGCATATTCCTCATTGTTCAGGCCTCCTTGCTGAAACTTCTCCAGTAGCGGGACAGCGCCGTTTTGCCTGACGACGGAAGTCTTCCCTGCCATTATAAGATCCCAGTATGTCGGGGAATAATTCAACGGCCGCGGATGCCGGCCATCGCGAATCTCCAGTATCTCGTTGAAATAACGTTTGTAAACGGGGTCTCCTGTAACAACATAGGTACGCGCCATGCGTGTGAGGTCACTGGAGGTATGAAGCAGCTCATCCCCAAGCAGAAGCGCCTGGAATCGGTGACGCTCGGCGATATTGATCTCCTCACGAATACTCATCGAATGAAAGACGAGCGCACCGATCGCCGCAAGCAACAGCGCAAGGGTAACATTGGAAAAACTGATAAAGTTTCTGATATTCATGAATCGCTGCAATTGCCCGTCAATTACCTATTGCATCATTGCCTGTTTTAATTTTATACGCCTGGACTCCCGAGCGCGATTTATTTACAGACCCTGTACCGAGCCGAGGGGGATATACGGCAAGCGGCTTCCCTCCCGCTTTTCTAAAAGAAAGAACGGCAACCCGCTCTATTTCTTCATTTCCATGCAATGCTGTTGAAATAAACCGGTGGTAGATTTCCTAGTATCAATACACAGGAGGAAAAGATGCGTTCATATCACTTCCGGCTGGTTTTTGCGATTCTGGCAATTCTGCTCAGCTTCAGTGCAGCAGTTGCCGCGCTGCATAGCATGTCCGCGAACTACAGTTCCGATGCAAATCACAAAATGTTTGATGATTTCAACAAGGCGTTTATCAAGCACTGGAAAACGCGCACCGGTGTGGAGGTTACGACTCGGCATGCGGAAAGCAAGCCGGGTATCCCCCTCCGGGCGAATGTAGATGGGCTTGATGTCACGTCACTTGCTCTATCCTATGATCCGGAGACACTGCAAAAAGCCAGTAAATTTTCGTTACCTGACTGGCAAAAACCCTTACCACAAAAGTCACCCTATACCTCAACCATTGTCTTTCTGGTGCGCAATGGCAACCCGAAGAAGGTGCGGGATTGGAATGATCTTGCGAACCCCGGTATCGAGATTGTAACTTCCAGTCCAAAGACTTCCGGGGATGCTCGCTGGAGTTACCTGGCTGCCTGGGGGTATGCGCTCAAGCAGCCTGGAGGAAGTGACGTAACGGCGATTGAATTCATAAAAAAAATATTTGGCAACGTAAAGACTCTGGAAACCGGAACGCATGGTTCAGTAACGACTTTCGTCGAACGCGGCAGAGGGGATGTGCTGCTGACTTGGGAGAATGAAGCGCACCTGATCGTCAAAGAGCATGGCGGAGACAAATTTGAGATCGTTACCCCCTCCCTCTCCATCCTGGCCGAACCCGCTGTGAGTATAGTAAGTGATGTTCCCTCGCGGAATGGAACGCATGAAGTGAGCAGGGCTTACATCGATTATCTCTACACACTGAAGGCACAGGAAATAGCAGCCAGACACTATTATCGCCCGCGTGATGAGAGGATGGCCGCCAGGTATTCGATGCAGTTTCCATCCCTCGAATTGTTTACCGTCGATGACATGTTTGGGGGCTGGAAGGAGGCTCGCAACATCCATTTTGCGGACGGCGGCATTTTCGACCGAATTCAAACGCATTCAAGCGCGTTTCACTGAAATTGCAGCCGCCTGTCAGTGTGGCAGTGTTTCCAGCTGACATTCATGCCTACTACAACCTTCTACAAATTCCTGCTATCTTTCCGACCGCAATTTTCTCCCTCTTTCAAACCCGCAGTTTCATCGAAATAAAAAATTCTTTTCGGGCTTCTCACCTTTTTCTTTGCTACTGACTGCTTTTTGCTTCAGCCATCTTCAGTCCCTCAGCTTCCTTGAGCGGGAAGGTGACTGCGAGCAAGAGCAGGCTTTTTGCGCAACTATACGTTTTGCACCAGCGACTTATAGTATTCGTCGAAATACGGCTAATTGGCTTTTTCCAATTTATGTGCGCCAGCGCACTGAGCTATAAGCGATAGCGCGGGATGATTGAATCGCAGGATCAGAAAAGAAGCCGGTGTGGAGCAGGGCATGAATGGCCTTTAGCTGCGACATGAATGGCCTTTAGCTGCGAGTCATTGGCGACCCTTAATTCAAACCTAGTCGGGAGAAAAACAGCATGAGTATTCAAAATAAATCGCTTGTTCTGACCATTGCGCTCATCAGTGCGCTTGCCCTCGCGGGCTGCGGAAAGAAAGAAGAGAAAGCCCCTGCCCCCGGGGAGCCGAAGACGGAAGCTCAAACAGCTCCAACGACGATTGGCACCGAGATTGACGACACCGCGATTACCACTAAAGTAAAAACTGCGCTTCTGGCGGACGATTACGTCAAGGGACTGGACATCAAGGTGGAGACGCGCAAAGGGGAAGTTCAGCTCAGCGGATACGTGGATAGCCAGGAGCAGATTGACAAGGCGGTTTCAATTGCGAAGGGTATTGAAGGCGTCAAAAACGTCAACAATGAAATGATGGTAAAAGGAGGCGAAGCCTCGGTTGGCGAAAAGATCGATGACACTATCATTACTACGAAGATCAAGGCTGCGCTGGCGGGTGATGACAGCATCAAGAACAGTACTGATATCGCAGTAGAAACCCAGGAGGGGGAGGTTCAGCTTAGCGGTCATGCGAACGATCAAGCCCAGATGGATCGCGCTGTCGAGATCGCACGTGGTGTTGAAGGTGTCAAGAATGTCGTCAATAAAATGAGCATCAAGGAATAAATAGGATTCAGAAGCGTCTGCACCGCGGGCGCCAATTTCAGGATTTTTAACTGAATCAGACCAGAAAGGAGCCAAAAATGAACTGGGATCAAGTAGAAGGCAACTGGAAGCAATTCAAGGGTAAAGTAAAAGAGCAGTGGGGCAAGCTCACCGATGATCATATCGACCAGATCGCCGGACGGAAGGATCAACTCTCCGGTCATATCCAGGAAACATACGGGATCACGAAGGAAGAAGCCGAGAAACAGATCAATGAATGGGAAAAACAGCAGGACACACATCATCGCTCCTGTTAAAGAGAAAAGTGGGACGGGTGGTAGGGGGCTTATTTGCCAACCTACCTAGGTACACAAAATAAAACCATCAAAACGAGGGAATCATGCGTAAATCAAATGTCATTCTTGCCGCACTCGGTTTCTCAGTCAGTTTTGCCCTGCTGGCCCAGCAACCTGTCTTCGGAGAACCTAAGTCGGAGGCGAAAACGACGATTGGCACCGAGATTGACGATACCGCGATTACCACTAAGGTAAAAACCGCGCTTCTGGCGGACGATTACGTCAAGGGACTGGACATCAAGGTGGAGACGCGCAAAGGGGTGGTCCAGCTCAGTGGCTATGTGGATAGCCCGGAGCAGATTGACAAGGCCGTTGCGATTACAAAGGGTATCAAGGGGGTAAAAAACGTTGACAACAAAATGATGGTAAAGGGGGATGAGGCCTCGGTCGGCGAGAAGATAGATGACAGTATTATCAGCACCAAAGTCAAGGCTGCACTGGCGGGTGATGAGAGCATCAAAAACAGTACTGACATTGCGGTGGAAACGCACGAAGGGAAAGTTCAACTCAGCGGGTATGCAAACGATAAAGCGCAGATGAATCGCGCTGTCAAGGTTGCGCGTGGCGTTGAAGGTGTCAAGAATGTGGTCAATAAAATAAGCATCAAGCGATAGGAATTCCAGATTATCGACAGTAGATCGGTATCAATGAGCATGAATGTTCAAGAGTTTTTCAAACTGGATCAGACTTAAAGGAGCTAAAAATGAACTGGGATCAAGTAGAAGGCAACTGGAAGCAATTCAAGGGTAAAGTGAAAGAGCAGTGGGGCAAGCTCACCGATGATCATATCGACGAGATCGCCGGACGAAGGGATCAGCTCTCCGGCCAGATCCAGGAATCATACGGGATCACGAAGGAAGAAGCCGAGAAACAGATCAATGAATGGGAAAAACAGCAGGACACACATCATCGTTCCTATTGAAGGGAAAAGTGGGAATGGAGGACTGTTTTTCTGTCCGAACCACACAGTCAAATCATCAAAGCGAGGGGAATCATGCGTAAATTAAACGTCATTCTTGTTGCACTCGGCTTCTCGGTCAGTTCAGCCGTGATGGCGCAGCAATATCGGCTGCCATCCGACGTCTATGAGGTATATATGGCCGACAAGGAGCGCATCGAGCGTGAATACAAGGCGGACAAGCAGCGCTGTGATTCCCTTGATGGCAATGCCGAGGATATATGCGAGGCGGAAGCCAAAGGTCGGGAAGAAGTTGCAAAGGCCGAGCTGGAAGATAAGTACAGGCCATCGAAGGAAAGCCGGTACGAAGTGCGGGCGGCAAAAGCGAAAGCTGACTATCGGGTGGCGAAAGAGCGATGTGATGACCTGTCAGGCAATGTGAAGGATGTGTGTCTAGAAGAAGCAAAAGCTGCGCAAGCGGCTGCGATAGCGGATGCCAAGAGGGAAGATTAGGAATCTCTGAATAGATTCCTCTTGCGAGAGGTTTTCCATTAGCACAATACTCAGAAGAGCGGGCTTGAGGATATATCCCTGGCAAGTAAAGCAAGCGTCATGTAGCCAAGATCCAAGGGTGGTGCTTGCTGATAACTTCATGATAACGAAAAGGAGGCTATCATGCTTTACACAATCGCTGTTGTTTTGATCATCCTGTGGCTATTGGGATTGGTCAGTTCCTATACGATGGGCGGCTTCATACACCTTCTTCTGGTAATAGCCATCGTGGTGATTCTGCTTCGGGTAATCAGCGGCCGCAAACCGCTTTGATTTATGTGCGCCCGTGAGACCACAGGCGAGCCGATGAGGAGAATGACATGCAAAGGATAAGCGAAGTGATGAGTTCGGATGTGCAGACCATCAGCCCGGACGCAACCATCGAGGAGGCAGCCCAGGAAATGCGCGACGGCGACTTCGGGCTCTTGCCCGTGGGAGATGAAGAGCAGTTGCTGGGTGTCATCACTGATCGCGACATTGCCATCAGAGCGGTGGCGGAGGGCAGGGGGCCAAGCACTCCGGTCAGTGAAATCATGTCCGAAGATGTGATATGGGCTCATGAGGATGATTCGATAGAGGAAGCAGCCGAGATCATGAGCGACAACCAGATCCGCCGCCTGCCGGTCGTGAACGCCGAACAACGACTGGTGGGAATCGTCTCTCTCGGGGATTTTGCAGTGGATGCCTCCGATATCGGACCGGTTGCGAATGCCCTTACCGAAATTTCCAATCCGACCTGAGTTTATTCAGGAAAAGCATCCGGGGTTCCTCCGGATGCTTTTACTCCCACTCGATGGTAGCAGGCGGTTTGCCTGATATGTCGTAAACCACCCGGTTTATTCCACGTACTTCGTTAACAATGCGGTTGGATATGCGGGCAAGCAGGGCGTAAGGAAGTTCTGCCCAGCGCGCTGTCATGAAATCTTCGGTCTGAACAGCACGCAGCGCTACGACAAAATCATAGGTGCGGCCATCGCCCATGACCCCGACCGATTTTACTGGTAGAAAGACAGCAAACGCTTGGGAGATTTTTTCATACCAGCCTGCATCGCGTAATTCCTCGATAAAGATTGCATCGGCACGCCGCAATAATTCGGCGTACTCGCGCTTGACCTCGCCGAGAATGCGCACTCCAAGGCCCGGCCCCGGAAAAGGGTGACGAAAGACCATATCATGAGGCAGACCCAGGGCCAGTCCAAGCTCGCGTACTTCATCCTTGAACAATTCCCGCAACGGCTCCAGAAGCTTCAGATGCAATGTTTCCGGCAGGCCGCCGACATTGTGGTGGGATTTGATCGTGTTCGCCTTTTTTGTTCCGGCGCCGGCAGATTCGATGACATCCGGATAAATTGTTCCCTGGGCAAGCCAGCGCGCATTCGCGATTTTTGCTGCTTCCCCCTGGAATACCTCGACGAATTCGCGTCCGATAATGCGACGCTTCGCTTCCGGATCCGTGATCCCTTGCAAATGTCCTAGAAATTCTTCGCTGGCATCGACATGAACGACTTTTACGCCGAGATTTCGGCTGAAGGTGTCCATTACCTGTTCGGCCTCATTCAGGCGCAGCAGGCCGTTGTCCACGAAAACACAGGTAAGCTGCTTGCCAATAGCACGATGAATGAGGGCCGCTGCAACGGAAGAATCCACGCCGCCGGACAGCCCCAGAATAACCTCGTCCGGTCCCACTTCAGAACGGATTCTGCCAACCGCTTCCTCCAGATAGTCGGGCATGTTCCAGTCATAAGCGAGTCCGCAAATTTCATGGACGAACCTGTCTATAATGGCTTTGCCTTGCGGGGTATGAGTGACCTCCGGATGGAATTGCATCCCGTAGAACCCTCGCACTCCATCCGCTATGGCGGCCAGGGGGGTGGCAGGGTTGCTTGCCATGACCTGGAAACCGGGAGGAAGAATGTTCACGCTGTCGCCATGGCTCATCCACACATCCAGAAGCTTTTGGCCTGCTGCATCAGTACGATCATGGATATCCTGAAGCAGGCCGGCCAGGTCTTTTACCTGCAATTCGGCGTAACCGAATTCACGCACTTTCGAGTTTTCAACTGAACCACCCAACTGCGCCGCCATGGTTTGCATGCCATAGCAGATGCCCATTACCGGCACTCCCAGTTCAAAGACGATTTGTGGAGCACGCGGCGTCTCATCGTCGGCCACGGAGGCCGGCCCCCCGGAAAGGATAATGCCTGCCGGAGCAAAATTCCTGATGAATTCCGGGCTTACGTCAAAAGGATGAATTTCGCAGTAGACATTACTTTCCCGCACGCGGCGGGCAATCAACTGCGTATATTGGGAACCAAAGTCAAGGATGAGTATTTTTTGATGCATGACCAAAGCTCTCGGACCCGATCATCGAACGTTCAGAGAGCGGAAATCCGTCCTAAAATGAATAATGCTGTCAGTGAAGAGGGGAGAAAAGTAGCAGGGCAGACTGTAGGTGCAACAGTGGGGGCCGAGACAATATATTATTGTCATGCAACGCCATTTGCGTCTAATCGATATGGTAGTTCGGGGCCTCTTTGGTAATCTGCACGTTGTGGACGTGTGATTCGCGAATACCAGCGGCAGTAATCTCGATAAACTCCGCCTTGGCATGCATGTCATCGATTGTTTCGCAACCCAGGTAGCCCATGCCCGAGCGTACGCCGCCAATCAACTGATGGATGACCGCAATGACACTTCCCTTGAAGGGAACCCGGCCTTCCACGCCTTCCGGCACGAGCTTCCTGGAATCCTGCTCGGCCTGCTGGAAATAGCGGTCGCTTGAACCCTGTTGCATCGCTGAAAGTGAACCCATTCCACGGTAGGTCTTGTATGAGCGCCCCTGGAAGAGTTCTATTTCTCCCGGTGATTCTTCTGTGCCCGCGAACAATCCTCCCAGCATGATTGAGCTCGCCCCGGCCGCCAGCGCCTTTACAATGTCCCCCGAATAGCGGATCCCCCCATCGGAAATCAGCGGCACGCCACTGCCCGCCAGTCCCGCGGAAACGTTCTTGATGGCCGTAACCTGAGGTATTCCCACTCCCGCCACAACGCGAGTGGTGCATATCGAACCCGGACCGATCCCCACCTTTACCGCATCGGCGCCATGGTCCACCAGAGCCTTGGCGGCGGCGGCAGTACCTACATTGCCGCCAATAACCTGGATTTTAGGGAACCGTTTCTTTACCCACTGTACCCGTTCAAGCACGCTCTGCGAGTGTCCATGTGCGGTATCCACGACAATCACGTCCACACCTGCATCGACCAGCGCCTCGGCGCGCTCTTCACTGCCTTCGCCAACCCCTATCGCAGCGCCAACACGCAACCGGCCCTGTTCGTCCTTGCAGGCGTTGGGGTGTTCGGATGTCTTGATGATATCTTTCACGGTGATCAGTCCGCGCAACTCGAAGTCGTTATTCACGACGAGCACGCGCTCCAGCCGGTATTTGTGCAACAGGGCCATTGCTTCTTCGCGGCTGGCGCCTTCATTCACCGTTACCAGCCGCTCCTTCAAGGTCATGATATTCCTGATCGGCTGATCCAGGTTGGTTTCGAAGCGAAGATCGCGGTTTGTCACAATCCCCACCACTTTCGAACCTTCTACCACCGGTAAGCCTGAAATCCTGAATTTGTGGATCAGGTTGAGCACTTCCCGCACAGTCATGTCAGGCGGAATGGTAATGGGATCTTTTACCACGCCGCTTTCGAAGCGCTTGACGTTGGAAACCTGGGCGGCCTGGGATTCTGTCGGCATATTCTTGTGTATGATGCCGATTCCACCTTCCTGGGCGAGCGCGATCGCGAGCCGCGCTTCGGTAACGGTATCCATGGCGGCTGATACAAGGGGAATATTGAGGGAGATTTCGCGCGTGAGTCGCGTTGTCAGATTGACGTTGCGCGGTAAAACAACGGAATGGGCGGGAAGCAGCAGGACATCGTCAAAGGTTAGAGCTTTCTCAACCAGTCGCATGATAGTGATCCTTCACAAAGCAGCATTATAGCGAACATGGATGCTATGGGGAATCATCCATACGAAGACGAAGCGCAGGAACGATTCGAAGCTTTCCTATCTGTTTATGCCGTAGAGCCCTTGCCGCAATTGTTCATGGCGCTCCTCCATTTATAAGCCTGGTTTTTATTTTCGTTCCGGGGTTGATGCACAATCACCGGCTTTTTGCACGCTTCCTGCGGTTTTCCTTGGGATCGACCCTCAGAGGACGATAAATTTCTACCCGGTCGCGATTGCACAGAATCGTGGCTGGCGGGACCAGCTTGCCATATATACCGAGCCTGTTTTTCAGGAGATCGATCTCGGGAAACTGTGGGAGGATGCCGGACAGTTTTACGGCTTGTTCCGCAGTGGTGCCCTCCGGCAAATTCATCTGCCGTACAATCTGTTTCTCGGGCAATGCATACACCACTTCGATGTCAATATTCAGAGCAGGAACTTCCATAGACTTCCCGACGTCAATACCCGATCAGGAATTCCCATAAACTTCTTCTGCGCGCTCGATGAATGCTTCCACGAAGCTGTTGGCAATGACGAAGAAAACGGGGCCTACCAGTTTTTCCAGAAATATGTGCGAGAACGTGTAGTGCAGGCGAAACTCGATCTTGCATGCATTTTCCGCGAGGGGAATGAAGCGCCAGTGCCCGTCCAGGTTCTGAAACGGTCCGTTCAATAATGTCATTTTAATCAGTTCTGGCGGGTTGCGTACGTTCTCGGTCGTAAAACTGTGCTTGATGTGATGATAATCGATCATGATGGTGGCATGAGTGACCGTCTCGCTTTGATGCACAACGGAAGATCCCCCGCACCAGGGTAAAAATTTCGGATAATCCTCCACCGCATCCACCAGTTCGAACATGCGGCTTGCGGAATAACCAATCAGAACCGATTTTTCGATGTCAGCCATGCGACGAATTGCCCCGCTTCAGCGAGACAGTATGGAATCTCAGCTTGATGGCGGACTGCTCGTTTTTTGACCTGGAAAATTGGTACATATGCATTGTTTTAATTACCTGAGCGTTTCCAGCCTCTGAACCTGCGGGGAGCCTGAACCGCGGGAGTGCTCCAGCTTGTCCATCTGCCGAATTCAGGGCGAAAGCTGTTAAAATACACGAAACCCGCGTTGAACTCACCTTTTTCTTCCCTCGAGGACTTATCCAGGGATTCCTTGAACATCGTATCCCCTTGTATCGTATTCCTTTATCCTTGCGACCTTTGCGCTCTTTATGAGCAGCGAGCACTTTGTCTTGAGAATCCCTGAATGAGCATCGTCCAGAATAAGAAAGCTTTTCATGACTATTTTATCGAAGAGAAACATGAAGCGGGGGCGGTTCTGGAAGGATGGGAAGTGAAGGCGATTCGCGCGGGACGGGCACACCTGAAAGAAGCATATGTCATCATCCGGAACGGTGAATTGTTTCTCATTGGCTGTCATATCAGCCCGTTGCTGGCAGCTTCCACTCACATCCACCCTGACCCCGTTCGTACGCGCAAGCTGTTGTTGCATGCTGAGGAAATCAAACGGCTTATCGGCAAAGTGGAGCGGGCGGGGTACACCCTGGTTCCGCTGGATATGCATTATAAATCAGGGAAAATCAAGCTCGAAATCGGACTTGCAAAGGGTAAGAAGCAGCATGACAAGCGCGAATCCGAGAAACAGAAAGAGTGGGAGCGCGACAAGCAGCGGTTGATGCGCGCGAAATAACCTCGATATTTTATAACTTTAAATCAAATTCCTAGCCATGCAGTTTGTCCAAACATCAACAATTCCACAAAGAACCGATCAAGAGTTTGCTGTGCAAAAACCCATCGCTATCTGGTTGCTCGTTTGCTGCGCTCTGGTATTCGCCATGGTGGTTGTAGGTGGCGTAACCCGCCTTACCGATTCGGGGCTTTCCATCGTCGAATGGCAGCCCCTCGTCGGTACGGTTCCCCCCCTCAGTCAAAATGACTGGGATGAGCTCTTCGAGAAATATCACCAGACGCCTCAGTATAAAAAGGTGAATCTTGGCATGAGCCTGGAAGAGTTCAAGACAATCTTCTGGTGGGAATATTTCCACCGCTTATTGGGGCGCGTCATTGGATTGGCATTTTTCATGCCATTCCTGTATTTTCTGGCAAAAAAGGCAGTCGATCGGCCACTGGGTCTGAAGTTGTCAGGAATTTTCCTGCTGGGCGCCTTGCAGGGAGGGATGGGGTGGTACATGGTAAAGAGCGGATTGGTGGATAACCCCCACGTCAGCCAGTATCGCCTGACCGCACACTTGGGCCTCGCTTTTGCGATTTATGCCGCAATGTTCTGGGTAGCGCTCGATCTGCTCAATCCTGATCGCGGTACGCTTGCAAACGGCAGAGTACGCGGTTTGCTCAATTTCTCGACCACGCTGTCTGCCCTGATATTCATAATGGTTTTGTCGGGAGGTTTCGTGGCAGGCATTCGGGCAGGGCTGGCTTACAATACTTTTCCACTCATGGATGGCCATTTCATTCCCCCGGAACTGTTCATGCTGGAACCCTGGTACCGGAACTTCTTCGATAACATGACCACTGTGCAATTCGACCATCGCCTGATTGCATGGACGCTGGCAATTCTTGTTCCGATTTTCTGGCTCAAATCCAGAGTAGCGCCACTTTCCGGCTCGGCTCGTCTTGCATGCAGCCTGCTGTTGATCATGCTGGCAGTGCAGATAGCCCTGGGGATTTCCACGCTGCTGCTGGTTGTTCCTCTAACTCTCGCGGCAGCGCATCAGGCTGGCGCATTACTGCTGCTTACCGCTGCCCTTTGGGTGAATCATGAGTTGCGGCGTCAATACGTCAGTAGTTGAGATTTCAACTCTTATTGATCCGGCCATAAAATACTATGAATCTCATCATTCCGGGCCTGACTCGAATCCAGTAAACCGGAATTCACCCACGCCCAACAACGGTGCTTTGAACGTCACTTGATACCGGGCTTCAGCCGATATGACGTTCGTACTGTTTATCCGGAAATCATCTCAAGGGAGGTTTCCCGAGAAAGAAGGGGGGCGCAAAGGTAAAACCTTTGCGCCCTCAAGGGGCATACTCCAGAGATAGCTAGGCTGTCCAGGGTAGTTAGTGCTGACTACTAAGGCAGCTGCTGGTCGATAACGACGCTGATCCCGTTGGCGCCGATCATCACTCCCTGGCTGAAACCTTGCAAGTCGCCGCTTTGTGGCATGGGGGAGCCCGATTTCGAGATTCTGGCGCCTACTACCACTTCAGCGGGGAAAGTGGATAACTGCACACCCGATCTTGCCATGGAGTCGTTCAGCGAAAAGTTTGCCGGTAGATCCTTGACTTGCAGGCGCAGGGTCGCAAGCGGAGCCTTTGGTCCCACTTTGGCACGGGCAAAAATATACAGGCTGTCACCAGGAGATGCCTTGCTTGCTAGGGCAGGGCTTAGCGTTACTTTGCCGGAAAGCGTACCGGAGGTAGCGCCTCCCGCGCCCGAGGCTGATCCCTGTTTGTTTGCAGGAGGAGGTGTCTGAGTACCTGGTTGGTCGGGCGCTCTAGCCACCAAGCTGCCTTTTCCTGCGGCCAGCGATTTTGCTTCTGCGATACTGTCATTAACGGATTGCACCAGCTCAGCCTCTGATGGCGGAATCAGTGCTGCCAGTTTTTCCCAATATCTGGCAGCCTCCTTGTATCTCTTCTCCTCGAATTCGGCTGTACCTGCCAGCGCCAGCGCCTTGGGATTATTGGGATCCAGGCTCAACGCTTTTTTGATCAGTTCCGTCGGTTTTCCGACCAGGCTGCCATTATTCGTCATCGCCACAATATCGGCGTAATCGGTAATAATGGCGGAGTCCTCGGGCGTCAGGGCAAGCGCCTTTTCATAAGCTTCCTTCGCCTCGTTGAACCGCTGCATCATGGCGTAGGTCCGGCCAAGCATCAACCATCCTTCGACGTTGTCAGGATTGTCCTCAAGCTTCGTAATGAGATTTTCCATCACCGAGGAAAAATCGGGGTGGCCTCCTTGCCCTTCCCCAGCCGACATCGAGGGGTGTTCCGCAGCGGGCTGGGGCAGCAGTGCCTTGGTGTTACCTATCGCCAGGTAAAGGGAAACCGCGAGGACAGGCAGGGCGAGCGTGGTGACAGTCATGGTGGCCACGTTGTGTCTTCCACCCATTACCGTGGTCGTACTGCCGTCTTCGGGAATATCCTGCAGCATTCTTTGCTGCAACTCGCGCTTGCTTTGCTCGTATTGTTCCCGCGTCAGGATGTCGCTGCGCAGATCGCTATCGAGCTCCGCCAACTGATCCCGATAAACGTCGATATTGGTGGCATCCCGTTCGACGCCGGCGTCGCGATCCTTCTTGCTCCACAATGTTGGCAATACGAACAGCAGGGCGCCGACAATAAATATGCCGGCCACAATCCAGAATGAAGTCATGCGTTTATTACCCCTTGCCTTCCTTCAGGAGGGCTTCCGCCTGCTTGAGTTGTTGTTCGGATAGCGCGGGTTCTTCGATGTGTTTGCGGCGGCGCTTGAGATAAAACACCAGGAAAACTGCGCCGGCCAAAAGGAAGATGAAAGGACCGAACCATAAAAACAGGGTGGTACTTTTCATCGGTGGACGATAAAGCACGAAATCGCCGTAGCGCGCCACCAGAAAGTCGACAATTTCCTTGTCACTCTTGTTGGCTTGCATCTGTTCGCGGATTTCGCGCCGTAAGTCGTTGGCAAAATCAGCACGCGAAGCGGCTATCGTCTCATTTTGACAGACCAGGCATCGCAGGTCTTCGGATAGCGCAACCATGCGTCTCTCTATTTCCGGGTCTTCGGCAACAGGAGCAGCTTCCTTTGCCCCTGCAAACGGAGCGAGAAGCAACAGACAGAGCAGCAGCGCCGTTTTTAGCAGCGCGAAACCACCTTCATTTGCCCTCATGCCTTCCAGGGCGCTTCGGGGGTTGCCTCTGGGGTTGCCTATACGGCTGCCTTTATCGTTTTTACCGCTGTCATAAGCCGCCAAAGACGACCGGGATAAAAGTTTCAATCTCATCCTTGTAATTCTCTCACCAGAGGCAGAATTTTATTCTGCAGTGCTTCCACTGTTACGGGACCGATCTGCTTGTAGCGGATCACCCCATTCTTGTCGATGACATAAGTCTCCGGCACGCCGTAGACCCCGAACTCTATGCCGGTGCGGCCTTCGGGATCAACCGCGCTGACCGCGTAGGGGTCGCCGAACTGTTGAAGCCATCTTAACGCGTCGTCTCGCTGGTCCTTGTAATTGAGTCCGTAGACAGGGACAATTCCCGACTTCGACAGTTCCACCAATACCGGATGTTCCTGGCGGCAGGAGACGCACCACGAGGCCCATACATTCAATAGCCATACCTTGCCCAGGTTTTCCTTCGAGGTCAGTGTTTTTTCCGGTTCGTGCAATTGTTGCAACTGGAATTCGGGAGCTGGTTTCCCCACCAGGGGAGAGGGGACCTGACGCGGATTGAGGCCCAGGCCGACGAGCAGAAAACCCACCAGTACGACGAAAACAGCGAGCGGCAACAGGAAACGCGTCATGCCTTTTTGCTCCTGGCAATCATGGGCGCAGTGGCTTTCCTGCCGGCTTTGCTGGCTTTAGCAGCCTTCCTTTCCTCGGCCTCGACAGTCTCACGCTGCTTGCGCGAGGACAGCCGGTAACGCCTGTCAGTGACGGCAAGGAAGCCTCCGAATGCCATCAACATACAGCCGAACCATATCCAGTCCACGAAGGGCTTATGATAAACACGCACGACCCATGCTCCGTTTTCCAGGGGTTCACCCAGGGCCACATACAGATCGCGGAGAATACCGGTATCGATTGCCGCTTCGGTCATCGGCATCCCGGATGCGTTATAGGTTCGTTTTTCGGGTTCCAGCACATTGATTTTCTTTCCGTCGCGCAATACGTCGACATTGCCGATGTCGGACATGTAGTTTGGACCTGGCGCTTTTTTCACGCCGTTGAAGCGGAAGGTATAGCCTCCTACCTCGACCGTATCGCCAATTTCCATGCGCACATCTTTTTCCGTTTCATAACCACCCACAAGCGCCACGCCGATAATAAAGAAGGCGATGCCAAGGTGGGCAGCGTGCATGCCATAGTAGCTGCGCGACTGCGCCCCCAGCTTGGCAAACAGTCCCTGCTTGCCGGTGCTTCGGAGGCGATGAGTTATGTTGACGATCACGCTCGTAATGACCCAGAAAGCCATCAGCAAGCTGAAGCTCACCATTAGCTTCCATTCGCCCATGACAAAGGGCATTACGAGAGCGGTAACTACGCTTACCCCGAATGCCCAGCGCAGGCGTACCGCAAGTTCAGGCAGGCTTGCCTGCTTCCAGCGCGCAAGGGGGCCAAGGCCGATCAGAAAGACGGCAGGGGTCATCAACGGGACGAATACCGCTTCGAAATAGGGAGGGCCGACCGAAATCTTGCCGAGTTCAAGCGCGTCCATGAACAGGGGATAGAGCGTGCCCAGCAGGATGCTTCCCGCTGCAACCATCATCAACAAGTTATTGGCGAGTAGCATGGATTCGCGTGAAACCAGGTCGAACTTTCCACCCAATCCGATTTTCGGCGCCCGCCATGCGAACAGCAGCAGGGAGCCTCCGGTGATGGTCACCAGGAAGGCCAGGATGAATATACCGCGCGTTGGGTCGGTTGCAAAAGCATGAACGGAGGTCAGCACGCCTGAGCGAACCAGGAACGTGCCGAGCAGGCTCAGGGAAAACGCACAGATTGCCAGCAGCACGGTCCAGCTCTTGAAGCTGCCGCGCTTTTCCGTCACTGCAAGGGAATGAACCAGAGCAGTCCCCACCAGCCAGGGCATGAAAGAGGCATTTTCAACCGGGTCCCAGAACCACCATCCACCCCAGCCCAGTTCATAATACGCCCACCAGCTTCCCATCATGATGCCGATGGTGAGAAACATCCAGGCAACCGTCGTCCATGGCCGCGACCAACGCGCCCAGGTCGCATCCAGCTGGCCGCTCAGCAGAGCGGAAATGGCGAATGCAAACGCGACGGAGAAGCCGACATAACCCATGTAGAGCATGGGTGGATGGCAGACCATGCCGGGGTCCTGCAGCAGCGGATTGAGGTCGCTTCCTTCCATCGCTCCCGGCAGCATCCGGTCGAAAGGATTCGAAGTAAAAAGCATGAATATCAGAAAACCCACGCTCACCAGGCCCATGACGCCCAGCACGCGCGCCACCATGTCATTCGGCAAATGCTTGCTGAATACACTGACTGCAACCGACCAGCATGCCAGCATGAACGTCCAGAGCAGCAGGGAACCTTCGTGCGAGCCCCAGGTGGCGGCAAAGCGGTATTGCAGCGGCAGCTTCGAATTCGAATTCTGCGCAACGTTGACTACCGAAAAATCGCTGTTTACGAATGAGTAGGCCAGGCAGAAGAAGGCAATGGCTACAAACACAAACTGCCCCTGAACTACGGGCCGCGCCAGGGCGATCCAGGAAGGGATGCCGCGGGCGGCGCCGATGATGGGCAGGGTGCCTTGTATGAGTGCCAGCAGCAAGGCGAGGATCAGGGCAAAGTTACCAAGTTCTGGAATCATGGCTGAGGCTGTGGGTTATGGAAAAATATGAATAGATATGAACAGGAATGGCAGCCCTTTCGATTCTGGAAGGGCTCGGGGCTGAAACCGTTTGCTACTGCATCACTGTCTTGCGTGCCTTGTCGGCTTGATCAAGCGCGCCCGCGGCTTCCGGCGGCATATAATTTTCATCGTGCTTCGCGAGCACCTCATCCGCCCGGAAAATACCGTCCGAAGCCAGCTTGCCCTGGGCTACCACACCTTTGCCTTCCTTGAACAGGTCGGGAAGGATGCCGGTATATACGACTGGAATAACCTTTGCGGTATCTGTCACCTGGAAATTGACTGTCACGCCGTCGGCCTGGCGTTTGACGCTGCCTTCTTCCACGAGCCCGCCGATACGGAAACTCTTGCCAATGGGCGCCTCATTATTAGCTACCTGGGTAGGACTGAAGAAAAATACCAGGTTGCTCTGAAATGCGTTTAAAACCAGCACCGAAGCAACACCCAACGCGGTCACGCTTGAAGCGATGATTGCCAATTTTTTATGACGTGGTTTCATTTCCCTTCTCTTGTTTTGTTGACTGATGAATCAGACTGAGATGCCTGAGCAAAGTTCGCCTGCGGTTGGAAACCAGAGCGATTTCCCCTGCAATGCAGATCAGGGTAACGAGGTAGGACCCCCATACGTAGAACCCGTACCCACCCATATCCAGAAATTCAGACAGACTGTTCCAGTTCATTGCGCTGTCTCCTGCAACTGACCCACCCACGCGGTATGACGTTCACGTTCCAGGATAATGGCGCGAGTGCGTATCAGTATCACGGCGATGGCATACATCCAACATGCGATTGACATAATCAGCATCCCGGTAAGCATGGTGGTGGCCATTTTTGGCGACTGCGTGAGGCTGACGGAGGCGCCTTGATGCAATGTATTCCACCACTTCACGGAAAAATAGATGATGGGAACGTTTACCACGCCTACCAGAGCAATCACTGCTCCGGCTTTGTCCGCACGGCGCGGATCGTCTATGGCCGCCTGCAAAGACATGAAGCCGATATAGAGGAACAGAAGAATCAGTTCAGAGGTAAGGCGCGCATCCCACACCCACCAGGTGCCCCACATGGGCTTGCCCCACAAGGCGCCGGTCCAAAGCGCAATAAATGTGAACATTGCGCCAGTGGGGGCAATGGCGGTTGCCACCATGGCGGAAAGGCGGGTATTGAATGCAAGGCCGATACCCGACCACAGCGCCATGATGACGTAGAGAAACATCGACAGCCAGGCCGCAGGGACATGGATGAAAATGATACGATAGGCTTCACCCTGCTGAAAATCGGTGGGAGCTACAAAAAAGCCGATATAAAGTCCCACCGCACACAATACAATTGCAGCAATGGAAAACAGGGGAATCATTTTGCCGGCCAGAAAATAGAAGCTTGCCGGAGAGGAATATTTAAACCAGTTTATCGCCATGTAGCAAAGTAGGTAGCAGACTCCATAATTGAGGCCTCGATGAGGCTTTGATAGATTGCGCCGTACCCATATGGCCATGTATCCCGCAGGACACTGTCGGCCACTGCAACCCAACCTACCTACCCATCCTTACGCCCCGTGCGCGTAACTCCCAATTTTAACCTAAAAACCTCAAATTCAGAATTGGTTTGTTAAAAACTATCGCTTGGCTGCAATCGGGAGGAGGGCAGTGCCGAAGAGGGAGCGGGAGAAGGTGGATCAGCTACAGCCGATATACATGCAAAAATACGTGCAAAAGCAGGAAAACAGGATTTCGCGCAAAGTATCCTGGGAACATAATCATTTCATTTAGCCGATTAATCCGGCAGACACTTCTTTCTATTCCAGAAATCCGAAAGCGACCATGCAATTTTCCTGTTCCATTCCCTTACCTGCGACCTTTCGTCCCGGCGATATCCTGGCCTTTCATCGGCGCGACCGGCAAGAGATCGCAGAGCGTGTCAGCAATGCCTCCTTGCAAAAAGCCATGATCTGGCGCGACGTGCCAACGTACCTGTCTATCAGCTTCGAGCCGGGATGGGCAAAGGCCTCGTTGGTCATCGATGGTAAAGTAGCCGAGGATCGCCAGCTCATCTTCGAGCGTATGGTCCTGCGCATGCTGGGTCTGACCCAGGAGATCGAGATCTTCGAGAAACGGTATCGCGATCACCCGCAATTGGGCATCCTGATCGCGCAACAACCCGGTCTACGTGTGCCGGTCACTGCCACCCCATTCGAGGCACTGACCTGGGCGGTCACCGGCCAACAAATCAGCGTCAGCGCTGCTGTTTCCGTGCGCCGGAAATTGATCGTCGCAGCGAATATCCGTCACTCCTGTGGTCTGCTCTGCTACCCGGATGCGCGCCAGATTCTCGAACTGCCCGAAGAGACGTTGCGGCAAGCAGGTTTTTCGACAACCAAAACCAGAACCTTGCGTGCACTCTCCGCCCTCGTGTCCGACAACGAGCTTCCGCTGGATGCATGGGTTGAAACGCTTCCGGTCGATGTCATTCGCGAAAAACTTGAAGAAATTCGCGGCATCGGTCCCTGGACGGTCAATTATGGACTGCTGCGCGGCTTCGGTTGGCTCGACGGCTCACTGCACGGCGATGCAGCGGTTCGACGGGGCCTGCAAGCCTTGCTCGGTGCGCAGGGCAAAATCAGCGAGGAAAATACGAGGACCTGGCTCGCACAGTTTTCCCCCTGGCGAGCTCTGGTCGGGGCCCACCTCTGGTCAGCCCAGGCTGCGATTGCCTGATGAGGACTTGATCAGAAAAAGAATGCTAGTCTTTTTTGCAGCTTTATCGATCTTCCACAATTGGACTTCGAAACCAGCAATTTGTCGGGCGTCGATGCTCTTGCGTAGAGTCAATGATCATTTGCCCTACAGGGAGTAAGGATACTGTGATTGGCGCTGCAATGCTGTGCTCCCAATCGGCTAGTTTCGATACATGGGTACACATTGATCCACTACTCGTTGTAACGGAAGCTCGAGAAACATGATGATTAACTTGACGTCCGTTTAGCTGTACGTGGCTTAACGCATGGAATGATTTACAGCGTTGCTTATCATTTCCCTACAGCAAATTCGCTGGGTTAGCATGAGGTATGACATGAAAACCACTATTCTCTTAACAAAGCGCAAGCCACTAAGCTTGGCACTATTCGCCGATCCCGACGCAGCCATGCGTAAGTTCTTTGACCTTCTTTATTCGAGGGATATACGCAGCGATACCGCGGTAGTCCACGGCGCCAATACCAGGGATGCCAGCAGGAAAGCACCCAGCAGGGACATGTGTGCTCCCGCGCCTAACCCGGCAGTGCTTGCCTCCACTGCACCTGCGCCGAAAATCAGTACGGGTATGTACAACGGCAACACCAGCAGGGAGACCAGTACGCCGCCGCCGCGCAGGCCAAGGGTAAGCGCTGCGCCGATTGCGCCGATCAGGCTCAGCACAGGTGTTCCGAGCAGCAGGGAAGCAGTCAGCACGAGAAGTGCGTCATTCGTCAGGTCGTACTGGATGCCCAATACGGGCGCCATCAGTACAAGCGGAACGCCAGTCACGAGCCAGTGCGCCAATGCCTTGCCCAATACGAGCAGGGGCAGGGATTGGGGCGAGAGCAGCATCTGCTCCAGTGTGCCATCCAGGTAGTCGCTGGAAAACATGCGACCCAGTGACAACATCGACGCCAGCAGGGCAGCCACCCAGACCACGCCGGGGGCCATGACGCGGAGCATGTTCATCTCCGGCCCGACACCAAGCGGGAAAAGACTGACGACGATGATGAAAAAAAACAGCGTCGTCAGGACATCCGAACGGCGCCTTGCCGCGAGCAGAAGATCGCGCCGGATGATCCAGAAAAACATGTCAGGTGAGCTGCAGCCGCTGGATGGCGGCGCCGGCTATCTCGATTTCCTGGTGGGTCGTCATCACGATCATGCCGCCGTGTTCCAGGTGCCGCTCTATCAAACCTTGTACCAGTTTGACTGCGCTCGTATCGAGTGCAGTCAAGGGCTCATCCAGTATCCAGAGCACGGTACCGCATGCCAGCAGGCGTGCCAGCGTCACCCGGCGGCGCTGGCCCTGGGACAACACCTTGGCAGGCAACAGTTCGCGTCCGCCCAATCCCATGTGCTGCAAGGCAGCGTGGGCCTTACGTTCATCCAGATCAACCCCCCCGAGCGCGCTGGAGATGCGCAAATTCTCGATGGCAGTCAGATCGTCTTTTACCCCGCCTAAATGGCCGAGGTAGGTCATTGCGCCAAAATAGTCTCCGCCAAGAGAGCGAATCTGGGTACCGTCCCAGCGGATTTCGCCCTCGGCCGGCGAAGCCAGTCCGCACAACATGCGCAGAAGACTCGTTTTACCGCTGCCGTTCGGGCCCTGAACCTGCATCAACCCCCCGGATTCGAGCAAAAAATTGACCCCACTGAACAGCTTGCGGTCTCCGCGAATGCAGGTCAGGTCAATTCCTTGCAGCGTGGGCATTATCGGTCGCCAAAAAAGACAGCATTATAGCGTAACGATAAGGCCGATGGCCTTCGGATTGATCTTCCAGTTTTTATGGGTGAGCCTGGCAGCGCGTAGGGCATCAAAAGTACTTATTGCTTGAACTTTACCTCGGCGCGCTGCCTGATCTGCTCCAGCGACAGGTCTTCCTTGTGCATTGCGACGAACCAGATATGGCCAAAAGGGTCTTGCAGGGCGCCTGACCGGTCGCCGTAAAACTGGTCTTCCAGCGGCTTGATGATCCTTGCTCCTTCCCCCACGGCCTGAGCAAACACTGCATCCACATCGTTCACATATAGATGCAGGCCGACCGCAGAACTGCCGGACGATTGCGGATTACGGAAAGGGCTTTCCTCGCCGCAGTCATCCGCTATCATGATGCGCGAATCACCGATCTGAATCTCCGCATGGCCGACTTTTTCATCCGGCGTATCCATCCTGAACAATTCCATTGCACTGAAGGCACGCTTGTAGAATGCGATCGCCTCGGCCGCTCCATCGATGATGAGATAGGGAGTTATGCTGTGGTAGCCATCGGGTATGGGTTTGACAATCATGTGCGGTTCCTTTGGTTGATTGATGAACTCCTGAAGAGGGCAGGATGATTGAGGGTGGGAAACCGTGAGCTTGCCGATGAGCTTCCAACTGCCCACGAATGGGAAAGAGTGGAAAGCGGGCGGTGATTGAAAGTTGAAAGGCTCACGCTCAGGACTTCTGACCGATTCTTCCTTCGGACATTATTCGGGCTTTATCCCTTTACTCCGGCCACACCGTTCATCCAGGCATTTCAACAGCGTCGGCAGATCGATTCCCTGTTCCTTTAGCCTCTGTATGAGTTCATCGCTGATCACGTCCTTCTCCTGAAGGCAGTGCAGCAGGTTGCAGAAATCGTTGGCTTTGGGTTCGTTCGGATTCCATACATCGCCTCCCGGGGTCGCAACCGCAGTAAGCGTGCGTTCCCGTTCAAAAGGCGTTCCCCGCGCGGTTTCACCGCGTGCGCGCACCCGGATGTGGAAGACGCCTTGCACCTTGAGTGAATAGGCAGCAGTAAATTGCCCCTGCGAATCGCGGCTGAGCGCGATAAGCTCAGAAATCCCATCCGGTCGCACTATTTCGGCCCAGGCGTTTGCATTTCCCTGAAGCGGTGCATCATATTCGTACAGCGCAGCGATCAGGTGAATGACTGCATCCACCTCGAAACTCGCTTGCTTGACGTACGCCGTGAAGGTCAAGCTGGAATAGATGTGCGCCACAAACTCATAGGGTAGCGCCGTGTGCTGTGCAGCAGATAACGATGTTCCGCCCTGCAACTTCAGTATTGCATGCCATTGCCCGGCATGGCTTCCGGAAGCCTGGGCCGGAAGCACTGGCAACGCGCATCGGTAATAAGATGCATACGGGCTCAAGATGAATTGTGAATTGGTTGGCTCCCGTGGTAAAGCCGGCGTAATACTGGAGCCATCTGGCGCCTCAAGCTGAAAATCGATCGCTCGCGGGAAAGGGCTCAATACGATCAGATCCATTCCATAATCCGCTTCACAGATCGAAACCGGGATACGATGCTCCGATTCTCTATCGAGAACACCCCGCGGATCGGCTGTGATCTGGGCATTCGATACGCCTGCGAGAATCTGCAGGAAATACTTGCTGAGCCGCATGGGTTGGTCGCCCGAAAGTGCGCCGGTCACCAGAAGATACCCGTTATGTCCCTGGCATAGGGTTGTCAATGCGGGAACACTGATATTGGAGGGTAGTCCCAGGCCGACCGCATAAGTATTTGCCGTGATGCTGCCCGTGACGTCAGCAAGAGGCGGGGGACGGTTCCACATTCCGTCGGTGAGCACGACCATGGCGGTAACGTCATAAGGCGTGGCTGCCGCCGCCTGCGCATCATCCAGCATCTGCTTTCCATTTATGACACCGTCACCAATGGAGGTGGCGCCAGCGGGATCGATGTCGCTTCCCGCAATATGTCCAATGGCGATGGTTCGCCCCGCGCCGCCCGGAGCAGCACCGGCCTCCTGGATTTCCATGAGGCGCTGTGCCGCTTCGTTGAAGCGGACAAGGCCGATACCGTCCGCGGGTTGCATGACACTGATGAAAACATTGGCGGCTTCACGCAGTTTCTGTACCTTGGGGATGCCATCGCCAGCATCTTCATTCATGCTGCCGGAGCGGTCGAGCACAAGCGCCACAGCGGAGTGAGGACGCGCAATTGTGTTGGCAGCGATGTTGATTACCCAGCTTTCCCCGGTCTGGACGCAGCGCACGGTAACATTGCCGCTGGCAGTATCGCCTGGATTCATGGAGGTGTAGGACAGCCACAGCCGCGCGTAGGTGACCGGCAGAATCGGGTCGCTCGTCACCACAACGGAGGTGCCATTCGGTGTACCGAATCCGTCGGTAGGGCCTGCGGTAATCTCGAATGTGAGGCTTCGGCAGGACACTACTTCCCATACGATTGCCCGATGCGTTGTTACGCCGACACCGCCCATCCCGGCGGGAACATTCAGGAAATTTATACTCGGAGTGGTCAGGGTGATCGATTCAGGGGGAAGAAACAGTTGCAGCGTTTGCCGGATTACGCCTGCGCAGACGGGGCAGAAGGGCGCATAATCCCGCATATAACAGCTTGGCAGGGGGCGATAGGTGTCGCAGTCCGAGTAAATTGCGCCTTCATAGGTGCCTACCGCACCAGGCGCGGGAGGCATCGCGGGTGGGACGCAGGCGGATGCCGCACAACCGGGGTCGCATTGCGAAGGCATGGGAGTGCTCGTCGCGATGAGGTCGCGCCACTTGTTTGTGGCAAGGTTCGTGTCGCGTGTTACATTCGGCTGAGAGGGTTCTCCCGCCGGTGTGCCTGCGCCATTCCCCCCATACTCATCGGCCAGTCCAAAAGCGCTGTGCCCCATTTCGTGGATCGCTATCTGCGCTGCCTGGGCGTGGGTGGAGCACGTGGCAATGGCTCCACCTGAGCCCCCATACTTGCTCGAATTGACTATGCAAAGTATCTGATGCCTGAGCGGGACCTGGGCGGACGCAACAGACAACGCGAGCACAGTATCCACGGTGAGCAGGCGATCGAGCGGTGTTCCGGCAAAGATGCTGCAAAATGTCGCGTCAAAGTAGGTATTGGCCGTGGTTGGAGTTCCCCCCGCGCATCCAGGGTCATCCGCGCCGCTTTCATTCGACACCACATCGACGCGGTGCACGTTGATTCCGCAGAAGAGTTCGTCCAGGGGCGGGGTAGTGCGCAGGGCCGTGACAAAATTCTGTACGTCTGTATGGTACTGCGCCAGCTCGGTCGCACGGTATCCATCGCCCAGAATGACCAGGTTCCATCGCACACTATCGGAACCGTGATCAACGATCTTTGTGGTGCCGACGACATACCCGTCACTCGCACTCATTGCATGCCCCCTTTCTCTCCCCTAGGTATGTCAAACCGGGCCAACTCGGTTGAGGCGGCACGCTGGTGTGCGCCTGTAGCGGAAAGAGCAGAAACATTCAGTGACTCACCCATCAGGGCAATGGATTCGGCAGCGGGATTGTCCGGAAGAAGCACTTCAAAAATACTCTCCTTGACCTCCCCGAATTTTCGTTCAATCTTGCCATCGGGTGAGTGCACCTCAACGGAGCCGAGGAGCGGCGAATGGATAAGCCGGTGAAACAGGAGCTGGTTGTTCCTGTCCTGGAGTTCCATCCAGAAGCCACCATTTTTTCTGGCCTGAGGCGCTTCTCCGACCGAAGGCGGACAAATCATGGGAAGTCGCTCGTACGAGACAAGGTGAACCACTCCATCTGCAACTCGGAATGTGAGCCTCAGCGTCCTGCGCAGATTGGGGTCGAGCCGTCGGGATTGATCCGAATTTTGCATGCTTTCTCCTGTGGGTAGGACGGTACAGCTCGCGGGGGATGATGCGTTGAACTCGGTTCGCTGGCTCTAATCCTGATGCCTGCTCCTGTTCACATTCGCCTGCACCCTGTCCATTCCTGCTTGCCTGACGAGTTTGCTGAGGTCATCTCAAACTTTCACGGTCTTACGTTCGAGCGCGTCCCTATCCCAGTGTGCGAGAGTGGCAGCTGCTTCATAAGTGGTTTGAAGAAACGAGAGCAGTGTCTGTGCAGGATTCCCGGTTGTTCGAACGGCTTCGTAGGGCAGGATGAATTCGCCGAGCTTGTCATGAAAATAAGCTGCCTCCGGCTGAACCTTGTACTCGTTGAAACCCGCAGGGCTGGGGTAGGCATAAGCATAAAAGGCAGCCTCTCCCAGGCCTGTCCCCGGCCAGAAGCCCGCACTCGATACCTCATGCGAATACGCTTCTTCCATTACACGGGCGGCAACATTGGGCGCGCCCCCCGGATGCTTCGGCGCGGTTCGTCCCGAGAACCGGGTTACCGCGAGATCGAACGCACCCCAGAAAAAATGCACCGGACTCACTTTTCCTATGAAGCGGGCACGAAAATCCTTCAAAACGCAGTCCACTTGCACCAGAGCTCGCCAGAAGAGGGAAGCTGCCTCTTTATCATAGCTTGCATGCTGATCATCCTTCTCGAAAGAAATAGCCACTTCCACCTCCACCGGCCTGGCAAGGATTTTTACCTCAATGCCGAGTTCGTCGAGCGCCTGCATGGTCTTGCAGTAGAAATCAGCAACCGACATGGGTTCCAGCGCGAAGGTGCGATCGGCACCCTTCGATGTGGTGATATGAAGCATGTGCGCAATAAAATCGAAGTCGATGGCGAAGGTAAATATCCCGTAAGGAATAGGCGAAGTGGTGAGGCCGCGAGCGGTGACATAAAGCGTGGAGCCCCAGCAGTGGTTGATATCCGGCGAGAGCATGAGCCGTACCTTCCCGACTATCTGTGTCCACATATGGAGGGTGTTGCAGGTGTCCTGCCAGGCTTCCAGGGGAGGCAGTTTCGGCCAGCCAGTCCCGATATCCGCTATATGTTTATTTGTCATAGGTATTAGGTTGACGCGGGAAAATGGAAAAATCGCATCACTACAACGCCTGCCTGCAATTCATCTGGCATGTTATATCGGAACCGGATCGAGCGGAGCGGATAGAATCTCTCGTTCAGATCAAGGGAAATCCGGCGGAAGCTCAGGGCATGGACCGCATGTTCCGGCCTCGTGATCGTAGCATCCGCATTCGCCGGTTTCCTCATTGCACACAACGGTAATTATGCCGGGGCCATCGGTGCTCGTACCTGCAGACCCAGCAGACGAAGAGATGCGGAAGCTTGACCAGCGAACGGGGGTGCCATGCAGGCGATTCATTATTGCACTCATCTCCTGCACTTTTCCTGTAATCTCTTCAAACAAGCGACCCATACGCTGCCGGTCATCGCCCTTCAATGGTTCGAGAGGCTTCAATTTTTCCTGTGGGGATTCGGACATTTCCAATTCTCCCTGAAACGATTTGATTGAAAGCTTTGCTTACGGAAGTCTACTGGCCTTACAGTTTTTTCTAGTTCATGTTGTTTCAAATAGCAAGAAGCTTTAGAGGCTCTCCGCGACACAAGAAAGCAGGGAGAAATGCAGATCAATAAACCCGTTCCTGAAGGTGAAGGATTTGACCGGATCGGACAAGCCTTCTGCGGGAGCAGGTGGGCGATATACAATATCCACTTACGCTCAATTGGGAGAGAAAGCTGGAATATCCAGAAGGTAGACTATTGCGGGTAAAGCTGATCGCGA
This sequence comes from Nitrosospira multiformis, assembly GCF_003050865.1. Lineage (GTDB taxonomy): Bacteria > Pseudomonadota > Gammaproteobacteria > Burkholderiales > Nitrosomonadaceae > Nitrosospira > Nitrosospira multiformis_E. The sequence goes on from NZ_QAOK01000004.1 coordinate 150,937, forward strand.
AGGGTATCAGGGTTCTGGAGCAAGGCGTCCAAATCCAGCGGAACATTTTGTTTCAGTAATGCAGGGAAGAATAATTGATTTGAATAGTTCGGATGCCGGTTTCATGCATGCTGCATTGGAGCTTGCTGCCCAGGCGGAACAAGCGGGCGAGGTGCCGGTTGGGGCGGTCATGGTCAGGAATGGAACAATTATTGGGCGCGGTTATAATTGTCCCATCTCGACATCAGACCCCACTGCGCATGCAGAGGTGATGGCCTTACGGGACGCAGGCCGTCATCTTGGCAATTACCGGCTGGCGGATTGTACGCTCTACGTGACTCTGGAACCCTGCGCCATGTGCATGGGAGCGATTTTTCATGCACGTATTGCCCGGTTGGTGTACGGTGCGCCGGATCCGAAGACGGGTGCATGTGGAAGCGTGATTAACCTCTCTGCTGAGCTTCGGCTCAACCATCACCTGCAGGTGACGAGAGGGGTGCTCGCTGAGGAGGGGGGATACAAACTGAAGCAATTCTTTGTAAAGAGACGCGAGGCAAGAACAATGAACAGGGAAGAGATTGATGAGAATTGAAGTTAGCATTCCTTCTCAAACACTTGATTTACATGACAAGAACGATGTCGTCAGGCGTTACCGTATCTCCTCGGCGAAAAACGGGGTGGGACAGGAGAATGGCAGCTTTTGTACGCCATTAGGCAGGCACATCATTCGCGCCAAGATCGGGACCGGACAACCGGTCAATACGGTATTCGTGAAACGTCGTCCCACCGGCGAAATTTATACGCCAGAATTTGCCGCAAATTTCCCCCGCCGGGACTGGATACTGACCCGCATTTTATGGCTTTCCGGTTGTGAGCCTGGCTTCAATCGCCTGGGGAAGGTGGACACGATGCGCAGGTATATCTACATTCATGGCACTCCCGATAGCGTGGAGATGGGCAAACCCGGCTCCATCGGCTGTATCCGAATGCGGAACCAGGACTTGCTGGAACTGTTTGATCTGGTGGAGGCTGAAACGGAGGTGGATATCAGGAATACTTAGGTGTTTAGTCCCGCTGTATAGTGATATATGGTATAGGCACCTACAGAGGGGAATTAGAATTAGGGAAAAGTATTAATATGGTTGCGCCACAACGACAAAGGCGGTGCGTCCAGCGATACAAAATAGTCAAAAGAATCCTGCCTTGCACTTTCCGCCATTCATTATTTAAACCAGGCTGCCGTTAATATCTCTCTTGCTGTTGGCTGTAATGGCTGTAATGGCTGTAATGGCTGTAATGGCTGTAATAAAGCACAGGTATAAAGAGGTCGAATCTGGTACTTCCTGTTCACTTCATCCATAAAAACGCAGCTTTGCTATCCAGCCCAATTTGAGTGATGATGTGTTTTCAGGTATCATATCCGTCCATGACAAAGTACGCGTTGTGGGTGTCTCCTTATGACAAAGTCGAATCGACCAGAAGAGGTGCGTCGCTGGTTGGGGCAAAGGGCGTATTTATGATCGGCGTCCAATGACGAAGACAAAGTACGTGTTCGTGACCGGAGGGGTGGTTTCTTCTCTGGGGAAAGGTATCGCCGCCGCTTCTCTCGCAGCCATTCTCGAAACCCGCGGCATCAAAGTTACCCTGCTCAAGCTGGATCCTTATATCAACGTCGATCCAGGCACCATGAGTCCCTTTCAGCATGGTGAGGTCTTCGTCACCGAGGATGGCGCGGAAACGGACCTCGACCTGGGGCACTACGAGCGCTTCATCAGTGGCAAGATGAGCCGGCGCAACAACTTTACCACGGGTCAGATTTATGAGAGCGTGATAAAGAAGGAGCGGCGCGGCGACTATCTGGGCGGCACCGTACAAGTCATTCCGCATATCACGGACGAAATCAAGCATTACATCAGGGCGGGCGCCGGAGACGCCCAGGTAGCCATCGTTGAAATCGGTGGAACCGTAGGGGATATTGAATCACTGCCCTTTCTGGAAGCTATCCGGCAGATGGCGGTTCAACTTCCGCGCGAAGATACCTGCTTCATTCACCTCACATTGCTGCCCTACATTGCCTCAGCGGGAGAACTGAAAACCAAGCCAACGCAGCACTCGGTAAAGGAGTTGCGCGAAATCGGCATTCAGCCGGATGTGCTGTTGTGCCGTGCTGACCGTGCATTGCCTGGGGATGAACGGCGCAAGATCGCACTGTTCACCAACGTTCGGGAAGAGGCGGTGATCCTGGCGCTGGATGTGGACAGCATCTATAAAATTCCCTCGCTGCTGCACGACCAGATGCTGGATGAAATTGTCTGCCACAAGCTGCACGTCCTTGCCAAGGCAGCGGATCTCAGTACCTGGAAAAAACTGGTTCACGCGCTGGAACATCCAGAGCGGACGATAGAAATCGCGCTGGTTGGAAAATATGTCGATCTGACGGAGTCTTACAAGTCTCTTTCGGAAGCGTTGATTCACGCAGGAATTCACACTCGCAGCAAAATCAACATTCATTATGTGGATTCCGAGAGTATAGAAAAGGACGGTACCGGTTGTCTGGAAGGCATGGATGCTATCCTGGTGCCTGGTGGTTTTGGAAAACGCGGAGTAGAGGGCAAGATTATGGCTATCCATTTCGCGCGTACCAACCGCATTCCCTACCTTGGTATCTGCCTTGGCATGCAGCTGGCTGTTATCGAATACGCGCGTAACAAGGCTGGCATGCAAGGGGCGCACAGTACCGAGTTTCATCCTGAGACAGCTTATCCCGTTATTGCACTGACTATCGAATGGCGCTCCCGTGAAGGCCAGCTGGAAACCCGGACTGCGGATTCCGATCTCGGAGGGACCATGCGCCTGGGCGGCCAGGAGTGCTTGCTCAAAGAGGGGTCTCTTGCCCGTAAAATTTACGGGTCGGACAAAATTATCGAACGGCATCGGCATCGTTACGAGGTTAACAATCAGTACATCTCCCGTTTGGAACAGGCGGGGCTGAGTATCAGCGCAGTATCGGCCGGAGAGGGATTGTGCGAAATGGTCGAATTGCCGCAAACCGAACATCCATGGTTTGTTGCCTCCCAGTTCCATCCTGAGTTCACCTCGACTCCCCGGACCGGACACCCTCTCTTTGCGGCATTCATCGAGGCGGCGGCAGTGTCCGCGGACAAGAACCTTTCCAGCGAAGGGGTGATATCGGCCGATAAGCCTGAACGCACCACAATGGGCGCCTATATCCAATAACCGTATTGCTGGAGGCGCCTTTCAAGACCGCCTAAGACCATTTAAGGCCGTTTCAGCCTCCCATCCTCAAGCCGTCCCCGGTAGCCCCCGGAAAGCAGCAGAACCGTTTTTTAATAACTTACAGATAAATGATCAGGGAAAAATAGCATGAGTGCAATTGTAGATGTCATCGCCCGCGAAATTCTTGACTCGCGCGGGAATCCAACCGTGGAAGCGGATGTTTTGCTTGAATCCGGAGTATTGGGTCGGGCGGCTGTTCCTTCCGGCGCATCGGTTGGCACCCGGGAGGCTGTCGAATTGCGCGATGAGGACGCTCAGCGCTATTTCGGTAAAGGCGTACTGAAAGCGGTGGAAAATGTGAACACCGAAATTTCAGAAGCAATCATGGGACTGGATGCAATGGACCAGGCTTTTATCGACCGCACACTGATCGATCTCGATGGCAGCGGCAACAAATCAAGGCTTGGCGCCAACGCAATTCTTTCCGTATCGCTCGCGGTAGCCAAGGCGGCGGCGGAAGAATGCGGACTACCGCTGTACCGGTATGTCGGCGGCGCGGGACCCATGGCCATGCCTGTTCCCATGATGAACGTCATCAATGGCGGTGCCCATGCCAATAACAATATTGACATGCAGGAGTTCGTAATCATTCCTCTGGGCGCCCAGAGTTTTCGCGAAGCCCTGCGTTGGGGTGCAGAAATATTTCATACCTTGAAAGGCTTGCTCGACAAGAGAGGCATGCATACGGCGGTGGGTGACGAAGGCGGCTTTGCACCCGATCTCCCCAATAATGAGGCGGCATTGCAACTGATCGTGGAAGCGATCGAGAACGCGGGCTATCTTCCGGGGCCGGATGTCGCCATTGGCCTAGATTGCGCTGCTTCGGAGTTTTACCGTGACGGCAAATATCATCTGGAGTCGGATGGCCTGGTGCTCGATTCGACCCAGTTTGCCGATTATCTTGCCACCTGGATCGATAAGTATCCCATTATCAGTATTGAAGACGGGATGAGCGAACATGACTGGGATGGCTGGAAGCTGCTGACCAGCAGACTTGGGAAATCCGTGCAACTGGTGGGCGATGATATTTTTGTTACAAACGCGAGTATTCTGAAAGAAGGTGTCTCCCAGGGCATCGCAAATTCCATATTGATCAAGCTCAATCAGATCGGGACGCTTACCGAAGCTCTTTACGCAATTGAAAGTGCAAAGCGTGCCGGCTACACAGCAGTGGTCTCGCACCGTTCGGGGGAGACCGAAGATACCACGATCGCGGACATCGCTGTGGCGAGCAATGCATTGCAGATCAAGACCGGATCGCTTTCCCGTTCCGACCGCCTTGCAAAATACAACCAACTCCTGCGCATCGAGGAAGATCTGGGCGACACCGCCAGTTATCCCGGTCGCGACGCCTTCTACCAGTTGAAATAAGCCTTTTCAAATCCGAGCGGACAAGTCAGGAACTCCTCATAGGAGGAGTCCTGGGAGAAGCCGAAGTGAAAGTATTGACTCTTATACTCGTGGCATTGATTGTTCTGCTGCAATATCCGCTATGGCTGGGTAAGGGTAGTTGGCTGAAAGTATGGGAGGTCGATCAGCAGCTTGCAACTCAGTCTGAAACCAACGAAAAACTCAAAACTCGCAATTCCGCACTGGATGCGGAAGTGCGGGACCTCAAGCAGGGGTATGACGCTGTCGAAGAGCGCGCGCGCAATGAACTCGGTATGATCAAGGAGGGTGAGATTTTCTTCCGTACGGTGAACGATAAGAATGATTAGGATTTTGTGAGCAAAGGTTCGGCCATTTTTTGTGGCAGGCGCATTGGCCAGATCTGACTTAAAGTCCAGCCTCGTTTCGTTCAGCGGGCTTTGCCAGCTTTCTGACCCCCATAGGCCTGCCGACTCTCACATTTCCGTTTGTCCTGGTCATGTGGATGTTCCTGTTCGCCGCGGGAATGTCGAAATACTGGGTCGACCCGGATGCTGAAGAAGGGTGAGCAGGGGTCAGGGGGGTCTTATGGTTGCGTCCGGGCTGAAATGGCCGAAATGAAATTTCTGTGAATGTTATTGGAGCGTCATGCTGCTGCTTGCTATTGCCCTTCGCACATTTATTGCCTCAGTATGAAACCGTTCCATCAATTTCAATTTTCCCTTTCCCGGTCGCGATATCCTGATCTCCTTTCAATTCCGCAATTCCCTTTGCTCCGCGAAAACGCCCCGTTCCGCCGCTTATTTCAAATTTCGCATCCGTCAGGTTGTACTTGGATTGATCATCGGCCGGTACAAATGCACCTTTGTAGAGGCCGGTAACGGTATCGCCGTTTGCGACCGTCAAGGTGAACGTGCCCTCGAAAATAAAATGATCCTCCATGGGGGTAATGCAGTCGATGGCCTTGAGCGAAACCTTACCCATGTGGGTACTTTTGCCGATACCTGTAGTGGTACCGCCGAATTTGGAAGGACAATCCGCTCTGAATCCAGGCTGTTCATGGGTCTCTACGCTTGCCTTGAGCGGTTTGCTGGTTGCATCGGCCAGCAACACCGTCGGCAGCATGAGGATTGCAGGCAGGATTGCAGAAATGATGCTGCGCGTTAAAGCTTGAAAAATTACCACAAGTCATACTCCTTTCTGTAGATATTGAAAACAAATCATTCAAATGGAACCGACAGGGTTCCCGCATCCTTCTCAGCGAGAAAGAAAGATTCCCACTGCATGCTGTCAATGCGATTCATTGATGATGCGCCCTTCGAAAGGTTGTAATTGATGCACGGGGCTTTGCGGATGCGTGGAAAGCAGCACTGGTTTATTCAAGGGGGTTTTAACCTGCTGGTGGGACATGTTGAGGAGCACTATGTGCTTCTCTTCATTGAATATCCGGCGATAAGCGAGAATTTTCCGGTCGCAGAGGTCATGCAGGATTTCGAGGCTCCCGGCATGCAAGCTTGGCGCCTTGTTGCGGAGCCGGATGATTTTCCTGTAAAAATTGAGAAGGGAATGCGGTTCCGAAATCTGTTTTTCTACATTTATTTCCCTGAAGCTGTCTGCTACCGGCAGCCATGGTTCTGCTGAGCTCTCACAAAAGCCTGCCCTGGGCCTTTCATTCCATAGCATCGGAGTACGGCACTCGTCGCGATTGAGAATTTCACTGCTGCGATCAACCAGAAACTGCGGTACCCATTTATGCTGGATGGCAATCGCATCTTTTCCGTCCTTCAGGGGAATTCTTACCCGAGGTATGCCAATCTCATCACCGAAATAGGTGAAGGGAATCCCCCGGCAGGTAAACTGGAACAGCGCCAGCAGTTTTGCCTTTTCTATGCTCCCTCCCAGGCGGCTGATGACACGGTTACGATCGTGGTTGGCAAAGACGAGAGTGGGTATCAGCGGTTCGGGAAAATGCTTCTCGAATGTCATCAGCATTTCGCGGTATTTTTCCGCCTTGAAAGGCGTGGAAATGGCCTTGAAAAGGAAAACAGCGTGCAACCCATACTGCCCATCGTTCTGACAGAAACGACGGATCAGTGCTTCATCTCCATGTGATTCCCCGATAAGCACCCTTTTGGGATTATCGAACTCATCCACTACGCGCCGCAACTCGGTAGCGAATTCAAAGCTCTTTTCGTGGAGAAAATTGTTTTTCAGGTTCTGGAAAAAGATGGATAGCGATTTATCCGATGGGGTCAAACGGGGACTGGGAGGATTACTGCGCAACTCGGAGTCCTCGTAGATGGCACTGATGATATCGAGACGAAATCCATCCACCCCCTTGTTCAGCCAGAATCTGATGACTTCGAACATCGCCTGTTTGACTTCCGGATTGTGGTAGTTCAGGTCGGGCTGAAAAGGGAGGAAAGCGGTGTAATAGAATTGCTTCCGCTGCGGGTGGTAAGTCCAGGCTTTGTTACCTGCCATGGCGCGCCAGTTATTCGGGCGCTTCAAACCCTTTTTGCCTTTCCCATCTTTCCAGACATACCAGTCGGCTTTGGGGTTGTCGCGCGAGCTTGCGGATTCGGTGAACCAGGAATGCTCGCTCGAAGTGTGATTCACCACCAGGTCGAATACCAGTTTCATGCTGCGGCGGTGCACCTCTTCAACCAGTTTCTCAAAGAGCGGCATATCGCCATATTCAGGAGAGATGGAGAGGTAATCGCTGATATCGTAGCCGAAGTCTTTTTGTGGACTTTGCGTGAAGGGCGACACCCAGATTGTTTCATATCCGAGATCGTGCAGATAATCCAGTTTTTCGATGATGCCCTGGATATCTCCGATTCCATCGCCATTGGAGTCGTAAAAAGAACGCACATAGACATGATAAACAGTGGTTTTCTTCCACCATTCGCCTTCAGCGTTCGAATTGGCAAGGGCAGTGCGACTCATGGAATTGGCGGGTGGACCGAAAATCGTGGTATCAGGTATCAGGTATCGGGGTTTGGAACGCATGCCGGCCATTTTAATCTGAAAGCACTAGTTTGCCTGCTGTTTTCCAAGATGACTGTGCTTGCGGGCATAAGTGAAATAGATAATCAGGCCGATACCTGCCCACGCAAGGAATAGCCTGATGGTCTCCCACCCCAGGCTGACGAACAGCAGACCGCAGCCACCCATTGCCAGCGGGCCGACCATCCACAGCATAGGGGTCTTGAAAGGTCGATGGAGATCGGGTGCACGGCGTCGCAGGACCATCACGCCGAGAGCAACCATGAAGAAAGCGAAGAGCGTCCCGGAATTGGAAATATCGGCCAGCATGCCTACCGGAAACATGGCAGCGAACAGCGCGACGGCCGTTCCGGTGAACAGGGTGACAATATGGGGAGTGTGAAAGCGTTTGTGTACATGAGAAAAAATACCGGGCATCAATCCGTCATGAGACATGGTGAAGAGGACGCGGGTCTGCCCATAGAGCATCATGAGCACGACAGAGGGCAGTGCGACAATTGCCGCCGAAGCCACCCAGTTGCCTATGGTTGGGTAACCGACCTCACGCAGCACAAATGCCAGTGGTTCTTTGGAGAGGGACAAATCGCCTCCCGGCTGCGCTCCCACTGCTCCGACCGCCGCGTAGGCGACGACGAGATAAATGATGGTGCAAATCGTCAATGAAGCTATCAATCCTATCGGCACATTACGGTTTGGGTTGCTCGTTTCTTCGGCTGCGGTCGAAACAGCATCGAATCCGACATAGGCAAAGAAGATGGACGCGGCCGCACCCAGGATTCCCACTCCTGAAAGCGGTGTGCCCCATCCATTGGGCAGCATGGGTTGGAAGTTTATGGAATTTACCGCCGGCAGGGCGAGAACGATAAATGCGGTAAGTGCGATAATTTTTATGACAACCAGAACTGCGGTAAACCTGGCGCTTTTTGTCGTGCCCATGACCAGCAGCACGGTGACGAACAACGACACCAGAAATGCCAGCAGGTTGAATCCTCCTGCCGATATTGTGCCATCCAGCCCGACAATCATGTCCGCCGGTCCTGCCGTCAGCGCCAGTGGCAGCCCGTAGCCTATTTCGTTCAGGAAGCCATTGATATAACCGGACCAGCCCACGGCTACCGCCGCTGCGGCGATCGCATACTCCAGAATCAGCGCCCAGCCGACCATCCATGCAGCGAGTTCGCCGAATATCGCATAAGAATAGGTATAGGCGGATCCTGCTACCGGAACGATGGCTGCAATTTCAGAATAGACAAGGGCAGCCAGCGCGCAGACGAACCCGGCTATGAGGAAGGAAAACATCATGCCCGGGCCTGCCTTGTCCGCAGCAACCGAAGTCAATACAAAGATGCCGGTGCCGATGACGGCGCCGATTCCCAGCATGGTCAGATCAAATGCGCCAAGCTGTCGTTTGAGCCCTCGGGTTTCAGCCGACTCCAGGATGTGATCCAAAGATTTGACGCGCTCAAACAGCACAATGTCTCTCCAGTAATAGATGCAAAGGGTTTCAATTGGATTTTAACCGGTTTCGCTCAAGCTCGGCGGTTATGGGCAAGATCGTTATTTTAAACCAGCAGGCCACCGCAAACCAAAATGCTGTGGGGAAAACGGCTAGGCTGAGGAAGAATTATCGCAGGAATGCGTGGGATGGCGGCAATTCGTGGGTCGACAGAGGAGTGAAGCTCACTGCCTGATTAGCCTTCTGAGCACGTCTGCCAGGACAACCGGGAGCGTTTCCGCCTGCTGCAATACGGCGTAGTGCCGCGCGCCAAACACCCGGGCAAGATATTGCGGCGCGTGCCGGTCGACAGTAATGCAGAACGGATGAATGGCCTGGAGGCGGGCTTCGGCCACGGCCTGACGCATGTCTTCCACTCCGTAGCGACCCTCGTAGCGATCGACATCGTTGGGTTTTCCATCCGACAGCAGGATAAGCAGGCGATACTGGGCGCTGGTGGCAGTGAGCAGGCTGGTGGTGTGGCGAATCGCGGCCCCCGCGCGCGTGTAGAGCTGCGGTTCCAATGCTGCAATGCGGCGTTGCACAAGTATCCGGTCGTTCTCTTCAAAATTCTTCAAGGGCCACAACGAGACATTTTGCGCGCTTTCTCCCGAAAAGGCATAAATGCAGAAAGGATCACCCAGTTTGGTCAATGCCAGATAAACGAGCAGCAGCGCTTCCTTTTCAACGTCGATGATGCGCAACTCCTGGGAAACCCATCCATCGGTCGAGCCGCTGATATCAATCAGCAATGCAACAGCAATGTCGCGCCGCGCTGCTTTTACTGATTGATACAAGCGATCCTGCGGGGGCAAGCCTGCTCGTCGTTCCGCGAAGGCGTTCACGCAGGCGTTGATATCGATCTCCTCTCCTTCCGGTTGGCGGTGGTAGCGAATACGCCGCGGTCGCAGTCCCTCAAGTCGAAGCTGAACCTGCCGCAGCAGAGCAGGGCGTCTTGCCACCACGGACTCTGCCCAGCCGACATCTCCCAGCAATGGCGGTTGAAGCCGAACGATGGCCCCCTCCTTGTGATAACGCGAAACGCGGAAATCCCATTCCGGGTAAACAATGCCGTGCGCCGCTCCCTTGCCGGGGAGGACTAGCGTCGTCCGTTGGTCAAGGGGATCATCCGCCAGCAGGAGTTCCCGCACGGTCTTCGAAGATGAGATGAGCTGTGCTTCCGGTAGTTCGGACAGGGAATCCGCCAGATCGCCAGCGTCAGCGTCGTCATCGCGGTCAGCTGGCCGCTGGAGGCCAGCAGGATCTTCGACGTGCTGCTGCGGATCATCCTTCTGCACCATCCACATCCCTTGCGTCTCGTCATCCTCATCTGGGGTTTTTTCCCGGGCTTGCGGACGACGGGAAAGATTTGCGCTGCGCCGGGGGTTTGCGGAAGGCTGCATCATATCCCGGAGCGCTTCCTCGTATCGGATGGGTTGATTTCCGGAGGAGGGCGGCAGCATCTTACCCCACCACAGATCCTTGGCGCATCCTCGATAGCGAACCGTGGGCATCCTTGTTCGAGTCGAGATCTTCATGCTCATCTCCACCGCCCAGTCAAGCGAATCCTCGGGCTTCCGCGCAAGAGCAAGCGGGGGAGGAATGTCATCCGGACTAGCCTTGAGTACGCCACAATAAAGTTCTTCCACCGCCTGTTCGACCGCATTTAGAAGCGAAGGCGGCGGTCGCTGCGATAGCATCGCCCGGCGCAAGGCCGCAAGATCAAGCCGCAGTCCGGCAAAATGAAGGGCGAGGGCATGATCTGCGGCAACTGCTTCACTCAGTTGAAAGAGGTCAAGTGTCAGCGTGTCAATGGGAAGTGTTTGTATTTCCCGACGCCGGGCACGCCCGGCTTGCTGCAAGGCGAGAAGTCGAAAGAAATGATGCGGAGAAAGCGCGCTCTGTTCGCCCGGATCCAACTGCATGGGCAGGAAAATAGTGGCGCCATCGTTCGCCGGTAACGGGCGGGTTTCGATCAGATGTCGCGGGATGCGGCCAAACAGCCGGGATAGGGCCGATGGCGGCGCCGGAGGTTGGGCGACCCGCAGCGATACAGCGTGCCCGTGAACGGCCGACAGGAGAAATTCCAGGCGCTGGCGGCAGGCGGACAGCGTGCAGGAATTATCCGGTACGTTGTTGTCATGGTCCCACAGACGGGATACGAAAGCAGTTGCCTGGCGGGCGGCATCGATAATGAGTCCTTCAGGTTCGGCCATGCGGAAATAGCGCTAGAAAGAAGGGTATAAGAAAGAATGGGGGCACCGCACGAGGAGATTTGCCTATCCGATATTCAATCCACCAGCGTTGCGTCGACCAAGTCAAGCATCGCGGCCACGAGGACAGGATCATCGGATAATGGGGACACAAGTGCAACATGACAGGCCAGCCGGGGTGCAATTCCGTTGGCGATGAGGCGGGCTGTTGCCACCAGCAGGCGCGTGCTGGGTACTTCGGCGAGACCACGGTCTGCCAGACCGCGAATGCGTCCGGCCAGTGCCACAAGATCATGCGCCAGGACGGGTTCCGCGCCACTTTCGTGGATGACGATCTCGGCTTCCCGTTCAGGAGGTGGAAAGTCGAAATCAAGCGCGACAAAGCGTTGGCGAGTGCTCGGCTTGAGATCCTTGGTTACATGCTGATAACCGGGATTATATGAAATGACAAGCTGAAAACCTGGAGTGGCCTCAATCAGTTCGCCGGTTTTGTCGACAGGGAGAACACGCCGATAGTCCGTCAAAGGGTGGATAACGACGACTGCGTCCTGCCGCGCTTCAACCACTTCATCGAGATAGCAGATTGCGCCAGTGCGAACAGCGCGCGTGAGCGGACCATCCTGCCATACGGTGGCGTTGTCGCGTATCAGAAAGCGGCCCACGAGATCCGCCGCGGTCAGATCATCGTGACAGGATACGATGATGAGGGGCCGCTTCAGGCGCCAGGCCATGTGCTCGACAAAACGCGTTTTTCCACAGCCCGTCGGGCCTTTCAGCATGACGGCGAGGTGGCGTCGATGGCATTGCATAAAAATGCTTACCTCATCGCCGAAAGGAAGGTAATAAGGCTCTTCGGCCTGCGGGTGCGGCACGTCCTGGCGCGTATTTTCTAAAGCCGGGAGCTTGATTAACAGATCCTCCATTATCGCGCAATCTATCCGCTGCCGGCGGAACTGGCATGACCGGCTGGAGCAAGATCGGGTGCGGATGCGCTGGGATCAATTGCTGCGACGGACTTGGGCGCGGTTCGGAAAAAATTCCAGATGAACAGGGCTGCTCCGATTGCAAACACCGATGCAGTGGCGATCAGCATCAGGAAGTGCACCTGCAGTTTCAGTTGCGTATCGAGGTAGCCCAGGCCGAGGATGCGCTCCAGATAAACCTGCCCGATGCCAGCCGTGCCGAAGGAGAGCGTCATGCCGAACATTCCCATCACCTGCATCCAGAACGCCCAGTAGCCGATACTGTTTCCCTCCACTTTACGATCACTGGTGAGGTGGGGCAGGGTATAGCTGATTATGGCCAGCACTGTCATGGCATAGGCGCCATAGAACGCGCCATGTCCATGCATGGCGGTGATGAGCGTGCCATGCGTCCATTTATTGACACTCGGCCAGGTATGCGCGAATCCGAGCAGACCGGCACCGAATACCGTGAATACGGTGCTGCCGATGGTCCAGTGAACGGCCAGTGAGTTGGGGTGGGAAAACCCGGCGCGGCGCATGGCAAAGTATGCATACATTGCCATGCCGAGGAGCGCCACCGGTTCCAGGGCGCTGAAGAAACCGCCGATAGGCAGCCAGTAATGAGGCACGCCCACCCAGTAGTAGTGATGCGCGGTGCCCAGGATACCGGCCATGAAAACCAGGCCGACGATCACGTACAGCCATTTTTCCATGACTTCCCGGTCGGCGCCGGACAACCGGATCAGCAGATACGCGAGCAGGCCGCCCTGTATCATCTCCCATACGCCTTCCACCCACAAGTGGATCGTCCACCAGCGATAGAAGATGCTGACAGTATAATTTTCATATTCGATCAGGGCCGGCAGATACAGCACCGCCGCAAGCGCCAGACCGGCTACCAGCACACCCTCGGTAACGGTCCAGCGTCCCGCCCGCTTGATTGTCATGAGGATGTTATACAGGAACATCAGCATGACGATGACAATCACGATCTTCAGCGGGAACGGTTGCTCCAGCATTTTGTTGCCGGCGGTCCAGCCGAACATATAACCGACAATCGCTGTTACTCCCATGAGCGTCCAGGCGACAAGCTGGATGTAGGCCAGTTTGACGCTGTAAATTTCGCTGCGCGATTCTTCCGGCACCACGTAGTAGGTTGCGCCCATGAAACCCGTAAGCACCCAGACAATCAGAAGATTGGTGTGAATGGCCTTGGTTTTATCGAAAGGGAGGAAATCCAGAAGCGGATCGGGCCCCAGGTACTTGCTCGCAGAGAGCAGCCCGAATACCAGTTGCAGGCCGAACAGGCACATGGCGATGGCGAAATACCAGTATGCGATCGACTGTGAGCGGTAGCGCATGGCGTCTCCTATTTCAAGGTTTCGAGGTAGGCAACGAGGCTGTCGATCTGTCGAGGTTCGAGATCCGTAGCAAAGTTGTCGGGCATGAACGACTGGTTATTGGCGGAATACATGGCGCCGGGAACCAGGTAAACGCTTGGATGAGTAATGGATTCGCGGATGTAGTCGGCGGACGTCTTCGCTTCTCCCTTATATTCAGGAGAGGCAACGATCGCCGTGGCACGGGTAGCGAGTCCGGCAAGAGTGGGACCCGCCAGATTTACCCCCGGTGCGATGGAATGGCATGCGTTGCAAGCGGGGGGTGAGGAGCGGAAGAGTGCTTCACCCTGCGCGACCGGGTCCGTGGAAACAGACGCATGTGTCGGTGGCTGGCCGACATCGGTACCTGGAATGGTTGTGCCGGATACTATAATGGGGCGTGGAGGCCAGCCCTGGTTGTCGATATGACCGACCCAGTCGAGAAAGGCGATGACCTCGCTGATTTCCGTATCACTCAGTTTCGGGTTCGGCATCAGGCGCCGGTGCTTCTCCTCCGAGTAGAATTGGGAAGGGTCCTTCAGGAAGGCGGTTAGATAAGGCGTGCCCCGCTGCTGGGTAACCTTGGTCAGATCGGGCGCGTAGTAGCCGCCTTCGCCCAGGAGAGTGTGGCAGTTGATGCAGTTGCTGTTATGCCAGACGTCTTTTCCCCTGATGATCTCGGGCGTCAGCTTGTCTTCATTGGTGAGTCCGGGAAAGCGCCGGTGACTGTCGAATGTAAGGCCAATGAAGGCGATGGCGGAAACAAGGGTGCAAATAATAAAAAAAAGCCGTCCCTGTCGCTTGGTCATCGATACCTCTTTGAGATGTTAGAGATGAGTACTGCTGGCAGAGCTTATACGCTGATGCCGGACCAGTTCTTGACCGAGATCAATGCGGCGTAGACAATCGCCAGCGCGATTAATATAAGTACGATTCTGCTGAAGACTTTGAAGGGGAGAAAATAGCGGGGTGTGTGAGGCGGCATGGCAGCTCCAGATTTACTATCGGGGAAGTGGTGCGAGGAATCCGATTTCTGTTGAATTGGCAACTCTAATTCATAGAATACTACAAACGGGGAAAAGTTTTGTTGACACCGGTAAGCCTGACGTCTCTATCCGGGAGGAGTGCGGGCGAGGGGTATAAGGAATTCAAGGAATTGGGCGAATGGAACGAGCGTTGGTAATGAACGTTTACCATGCCGCACCTCTCCAACTGAAGACAGAGAACATCGATATACGTGGGTTCGCAATTATCATCGTCAGTTTACAGTTTACCTATGGAGGCAATATGAATACCGACTATAAGGGGTACACGATCATTACTGCATCGGAGCGGGACGATGCCAGTGGTCTCTGGAATGGCCGCTACAGGATAATGGATGATGAAGGCATAGTGGTTTACGAAAGCTTCGTGGAGCCTTTGCACGACGAAGACAAGGCATATGAGGCGGCTAATGTGGCAGCCCGTGCATGGATAGACGGGCAGTAAATTAAGGCTTCTGTGGCAAATCCGCAAACTCGCAATATGTTGTCATCGTACTGTTCGATAACGTACGGATGATTCGCGATCGTCCTGATCTAATAATCAAAGGTCATGTTTTCTGTCATGGTTCCTTTTCTCACATCGCGGGGCACTCACCCGTAGCTACTTGTTTCTCATAAGGAGATTCACTTCATGAATAAAAAACCGTTTGTGCCGATTTTCTTGCCCGTTGCCCTGGCACTTTCGACGCTGGCTTTTGCCGATGAAAAAGTTCAATGGCCCGATGTTCCCCCGGCAGTTCAGAAAACGATAACTGAAAACACGAGCGGGGGCATAATCGAGGAGATCGAGAAAGAAACTGAAACGATAAGTGGCAAGAAGACAAAAATTTATGAGGCTGATGTGAGGCTGCCTGACGGAAAGAAGATCGAGATCAAGGTGGGCGAGGATGGGAAGCTTATCGAGATTGATAAAGATTGATCAGCAAGTTTTTACAATTCTGCCTTTGACTTCACACGGATTGTTATCAGTCATATAAGTCATTTCAAATGAAGGACCTTGTGGACGAATAATACTGTCCACAAGGTTTTCACACACCGTTTGTCTACACAAACAAATCTTCCTGGTAAAGTCTTCAGCCTTGAAGGTGCCTATTTTGGCAGCCCTTCCTTCTCGTCAGACGATCTTCCAGAAATCCCGGACGGGAAAGCAATCTATCGCGCAATAAATCCCTTTCTCCGCCGAACCATCATTCCCATCAATCCCAGGCCGGCAAGCAGCATGGCGTAGGTTTCCGGTTCGGGAACCGGGGAAACTGTCACTCCTGAAAGTCTTATGCCGTACTCCTCGTTGAGCGCAACCGTGTCCTTTAACTGCGCCCACCCCGTCAGGGACGAGGCTCCTCCAGGCCCTGTCGCGGTAAGGATCTGGGTATAGGGAGAGCTTACATTGGGAAACATATAGTGGTCGGACGTAAAGCCATCGCCGCTGACGGGTGGCGTGCCAAGGGCAAATATTGCCAGATTATACCAGCCTGGTGCCTGGGGCCCACTCAAGTGACCTGCCGGCAAGCCTGAGGTACCCGTACGAAGCATGGCATCATCATTTCCATATAGCGCGTACCCTCCCTCGTTAAACAGGATGAGTCCCGAATCAAGGTTGCCGCTGGTAGAGCTGACACCCGCGGAGAATGTAGTGGGATTGGAAATGTAGATCCTGAACAGATCCACATCATTATTGGTCGAAATGGTTCCGTAAATATTTCTCAGCCTGCCTTCATCCCCTGTCGGCATTTGTGCCGTACTCACCAACTGTCCTGCATCACCGATCTCAGTCCAGTCAACGGCGTGTGCTGGATTGGCGAGAAAAGCCAATGTAAATAATGGCACGGAAACGGCTATTTTTTTGAAATGGATCGCATTCAACTTCATTTGTTATCTCCAATCAGGTTATTAATTTTTGACGTCCATCTATTTTTATTGCGGCACAAATTGTCGATTCGCAGAGATCACCTCCCTCTAGATTGTTAGTCCTTCTTATTTCGGGGTTTCTGTGGCAAATACGCAGGTATTGGCCTTGGGCAGGGAATGCTTTCTATTGCTCCCCTGAAGATAACGATTATGGTTTGATTTTTTATAATGATTATGAGAATTATTTCTATTTAAGATAAGAAATTCGAATGTTACTGAATGAGGGCGTGATCTTCATTTTCAGCTTTATTCAAAATGCAGCAGTCTTCCGGCGCACGAATAAAAGCGCTTGCTTTTTCCCCATTGCCGGATATAATGAGAATAATTCTTATTATTATTGTCTTGTGGAATTACCGTTGCAGAGCTACGAGTGATATCTGAGAAGAGGGCCCCTGCCGATAGGAAAGAGGGTTACGTCGGGATAAGAAAGCTCTATTCCGAATTTTTTCTCAGCTTTTCTTCCGGTAACCGCAAAACAGGAAAACCAGGAATATCAAGAAAAAGTCAAAAAACTGAACACAGGTTATCCGTTGCTGCCGGGTCCTCCTTTCCCGGTAGCTTTTAGCCCGCCAGCCCGCTTTCGGGCAAGCCAGCCATATTTTTATTCCAGAGCCTGCCGGTGATTCACCGGCAGGCTTTCTCATGATATATCCCAAGAAAACAGGAGCGAGCGGCATCCGCCAAGCGGAGCCGGATCAATGGTGAGAAACAGGAGCAGGTGAAGGGTGAGAAGCGGGTTGAGGGAGATTGTGTGCGGGTAATCCCCTCCCGGAGGAGGGGTGGCTCTAAGTTAGATCAGTTCAAGTGTTTTGTTTATCATTCCTGCGTTTCGCCATAACACCCATCAGGCCGAGCCCTGCAAGCAGCAGGGCATAGGT
>NZ_QAOK01000005.1 GCF_003050865.1 Nitrosospira multiformis
GAATTACCGCATGAGGGTCTTGGCTCAATGCGGTTGGAACGGTGTGATCAACCGTGTCTGATGAATGACCCATCCCCCGTTAATGGGAAAGAGCCGATGGCGGAAGAGGTGGGATTCGAACCCACGAATGGTTGCCCATTGCCGGTTTTCAAGACCGGTGCCTTCAACCGCTCGGCCACTCTTCCGAAACCCTGCGAATCATACTCGTTTGGGAAATGATTTGCCAGCAGCGCCCGTTACAACAACGTCGTACATGATAGGTGCTTGCTTGCCATAACAAGTGGTTACAAAGGAGACTTGCGCAAGTAGTACGACTTTTCCTCAAATAGAGTACCGGCACGCCTTGTGCCGTGTGAAGATCGACGGACGAGGTTGGACAGCATGCCCGGATCGCTTATGTGCAGACCAGCTAAACGTTATAGGACGATAAGCACATAGAGACAAGTCCATCCCTGATGTGCCTGTACTGATGAATTAGGCGGTTTTTTTGCCTCTGTTCTCCATTTTGAGAGCCATGCCAGATTGTTATGTTCTGTTGTTCAGCTAAGAAAAAGATGCAATCTAAATAGATGCACACCTCTACTGAATCGGCAGTTCCGGCAACTCAATCAATCAGAACGGGAGGATAAAATGTCGACTTCTCATGACAATTATATATTCTTTGATGTAGCAGGGATGAAAGCGTTCAGCTTTACCGAAACAAGTCATTCGATAACATCTGGACAGCCATATCACGGCGTTTCATCTGGCATAAAAAAGGAGGATGGTCACGACCAGGCCTACATCATGGTTAATGCCGGGAGGAAAAATTCGGCATCGGTTGCAAACTGGTTTAGAACGGCAGCGGGCAATGGTCAGACCGTAGTTTGTGACAGCGCCGGAACTTATCCAAACGAACTGAACTTTGCGGTACAAGGAACAATGAAGATTACCAACGAATCCAATCAAGTAATAGTTTGCGAAAACTTGATCGTAGCTCAAGGTCATTTTGTCACAAGCAATAACTGGTGGATTTCCAGCCCAACCATGCAGGGCGCTCATGTTTCCATCTCGGGTGCAGCCATGCAACGATGTACCGTAGAAGGCAGCTTCCTTCCGGTAATGGCTATTTTCAGTCCAAAGACACCTTGCGTGAATCATTTTAGTATCGGCATTATGAGTATCTAGCGAGACTGATCTTCGCGCCCAGGCATCGTCCGCAAATGTGCCAATGGTCACCGATCCGCGACTGTTTGCATTGATCCTCGTTCCCGATTGTTGATGCATTGTATTTTCGGAGAGACTGGATCTTTGAGATTGCAACTTTCCATAAAGATGAGTAGTCTTATGCGTGTAAAGTTTCGTCAACCAAGGAGACGTCATGCAACCTGAACTTCGATATTCCAGCCCGACTGTGCAAACCGGACTTGCAGTCGATCGCAACAAGGTACTGCGCAATACCTATTGGATGCTTGGTCTGACCATGATTCCAACGGTAATCGGTGCGATGATCGGAATGAGCACCAACTTCGCGTTCCTCGCGCAAGCGCCTATCATGGGACCGCTGGTGATGCTGGCCATCATGATGGGATTGCTGTTTGGAGTGAGCGCCACCCGTAACAGCGTCGTGGGAATCGGATTGCTGTTTCTGTTTACTTTTGTGGCCGGATGGTGGTTAGGCCCGATGCTCCAATATGCGCTTCATTTCAAGAATGGCGCGCAAATCATCACAACCGCCGCCGCGGGAACAGGAGCAATCTTCTTCACGCTGGCGACCATCGCCACGGTGACGAAGAAGGATTTCGGCTTCATGCAGAACTTCCTGTTCGTGGGACTGATACTCCTGATGATCGCGTCGATCGCCAATCTGTTCTTTGCCATACCGGCAGCCTCGCTCGCCATTTCGGCAGTTGCGGTACTGCTGTTCTCCGGCTTCATTCTGTTTGATGTAAGCCGCATCGTGAACGGCGGGGAAACCAACTACGTGATGGCAACCATGGGCATCTACCTCAGCCTGTACAACCTCTTCACCAGCCTGCTGCACCTGCTGCTGGCTTTGTCGGGCGAGAAAGACTGACGCGAGAGCGCCATAGGATAAAACTACAGGGTAAACCCGGCGAGCAAGCCAGGGGAATCGGGGAATACCTCCGGGGCGGCTGGAAGCAGTCGCCCTTTTTCATATCTGCTCGCTGGCTTTCTCGAACAGCGCGATGGACTCGACATGTGCCGTATGCGGAAACATGTTGATGACACCCGCCGCCTTCAACACATACCCATTCCTGTGCACCAGCACGCCCGCGTCGCGCGCGAGTGTGGCGGGATTGCAGGAGATGTAAACAATGCGCCACGGCTTGAGCTGTTTCTCTTCGAGAGCGGTCACCACGGCAATAGCGCCCTCCCGTGGAGGGTCGATCAGCATCTTGTCGAAATCCCCCTGCTCATGCATCCACCTTTCATCGATTTCAAACAGGTTGGCCTCCATGAATCGCGTACTACCCGCCAGCCCATTGCGTTGTGAATTTTGACGGGCCCGGGAAACGAGCGCCGCGCTGCCCTCATAGCCCACTACCTGCGCGCCGCCCCGCGCAATGGGAAGGGTGAAATTACCCAAGCCACAAAACAGATCCGCGACGCGTTCTCCCGCCTGAGGATCAAGCAGGTTTAGCGCCCGCCGCACCAGCATGCGATTAACCGCCGGATTCACCTGAGTGAACTCAGTCGGATGAAACGGAATGGTTACATCGAATTCCGGCAGCGTATAACTCAGTTCCGGCGCGTCTTTGGGATAGAAAGGATAGGCTGTTTGAGGACCGCCGGTTTGCAGAAAAAGCTGAACGTGATGCTGATCGGCAAAAGCCTTGAGCAAGGTTTCATCCTGCACGGTCAAGGGTTCAAGAATGCGCAGGACCAGTACATCCACGTTCTCGCCCAGTGAAACTTCAATCTGCGGCAGACGCTCGCGGATGGACAAATTTTCCACCAGCTTTCGTAATGGCATGATGAGCGCGGAAATACGCGATGGCATGATCCTGCAGATCTGCATGTCGGCAATGAAGCTGCTGCGCTTTTCATGAAAACCCACCAGCACTCCGCCTTTTTTTGCCACATAGCGGACCGACAGCCGCGCCCGGTAGCGGTAACCCCAGGGTGATCCATAAACTGCCGGCAATATCAGTTCGGGTGCGACCTTGCCGATGTGCTTGAGATTATCTTCGAGCACGCGCTGTTTTGCTGCCACTTGGGTACGAGCGTCCATGTGCTGCATGCTGCAACCGCCGCAGATGCCAAAATGATGGCATTCCGGCGTTACCCGCGAAAACGCGGGCTTGAGAATCTGATTGACCTGGGCAAGCTCGAAGCTCGGTTTTTTGCGATAGGCGTTATAGGTGACAACCTCTCCCGGCAGGGCGCCTTCGATGAAAATGACTTTGCCTTCAGCGTGCGCAACGCCCCGGCCTTCCTGATCCAGGGATTCGATAAGAACGGGGGCAGTCATCTCACATTGGCAGGTCCGAAATCGAGAACGGGTTCAGAAGGATTTGATATTCTACCCTCGGTTCTACCCACGGATGCCTTCCGGAATCTGACGCACCCCCATGCAGGAGAATGAGCAGCCTGAGCAGCTGTCGATCAATCCAGAAATGAAGAAGCTTCGCTCAAACAGAACCACTGTTCGAGAAATTCCTGCCAATGCGGCTCGGAAGACTTGCTCTGGGTGAGGCGAACCAGCCCGCATTCACGTTGATACTGTTCGTTATTGAAGGTTCCACGCATAAGCTGAAAGCGCAGGAACACAAGGTAGGTATTCACCACGTCCGTTTCGCAATAGTTGCGAATGGCGGCAATCTCGCCTTTCTGGAATGCGCTCCAGACCTGGGAGCCATCCATCCCCGACTTCCCCGGAAAACCCATCAGCTTCGCCAGCTCATCCAGCGGAACATTGGCGCGCGGCTGATACAACGCCAGGATATCCATCAAATCGAGATGCCGGGTATGGTAGCGGCTAAGATAGTTGTTCCATTTGAAATCGCGGTCATCATCGCCCATGTCCCAGTAGCGCCGGGCCTTCAGACCGTGGATGAGGCCGCGGTAGTGGAGCACGGGCAAGTCGAACCCGCCCCCGTTCCAGGAGACCAGTTGGGGACTGTATTTCTCTATGCCGTCGAAGAAGCGCTGTATGAGTTCAGCCTCGGAATCCGCCGGGCTTCCCAGAGACCATACACGGAATTCATCCTTGTCGCGCAGCGCACAGGAAATCGCCACCACCTTCTGCAGGTGCAGAGGAAGAAAATCGCTTCCGACAGTCTGGCGGCGCGACTGAAACGCCATCTCGGCGATATCCGCGGCCGGAAGCTCATGGGGAAGATTGTAGAGCCTGCGCAATCCCTCTGTATCGGGAACAGTCTCGATGTCGAAAACCAGTACGGGAGTCACGCTAGACGTTCAAATAAATCCTGCACATCTGTTTTTGAGGGTACCCGCCGCCCGCCTTTACTTCTTGACCCATCCGCCGTCCGCACCCTGATACCACCAGCCGCCCCGTGCCAGTTCGATCCACCGTTGGCCAAACGTGGAGCGAATATCGGCTTCCCATTCCGGGTGACTATTGGCGCGAGCGATCTCGCGATAAAGCGCGTTCCTGTCCTGATTTTCCGCTGCGATCAATCCATTCACCGACTGCCGCGCTGCCAGTGGCACTGCGTTGGCGTCCCGCATGACAATGAGGCCGTCACGCGTGAAGCCTATTGCTCCACCTGAATAATACGGCTCCAGTTGGCTATGGCGTTGCTGCATGCTCCGCTTGATGCTTGCTATCGCGGGGGTATCGATTTCGATATTGGCCTGGGTATGCCCGGCAAGCGGGGTCAATGATAATAGCATCAGCAGCGCTGCCCGGAAAATCGAACTGACCATGATATTTGCCTTTACTGTTATGGCTGCTGCTGCGGCTCTACCGCAGGTTGGGAAGAAGATGGGGGTGAAACGGGCTGCTCCGTCTTTTCACCCGCTTCAGGTTTCTTGAGTTGCCACACTTCTTCTATTATCTTGTCTGCTGCTTTTTCGGCTGCTGCGGCAGGGAAATAAATATTGATGGTGACGCAGGCGGCTGGCATCGTGCTGACCAGGGTCAGCAAAGCTGCCTGGAACAAAAGGTTCTTCATTGTTTATCCTGTTGAAGGACAGGCCTGGCATTGGCGTCCGTAATCCGTTGAAGACGACTTACCAATTCCCGCCAGTCCACCCTGCGATTATAACCTATCACTGTGATCGCCGGGATTCCGCCACCTTTGACGATCAGATACCCGTGGGGCATAGGTTCCGATTCTATCCCGCCCATACCGCAGACACCATTGCGCAATGTACAGCTCCACCCGATCTGCGAATAGCCGAACTCATCGAAGACACGCAGGAAACTGCGCTGGATTGCAGCGGCAGCGCCGACTCCACCCAGTGATGAAATGCTTTGCACTGCCCGCTGGCTGATGCGGCGGCTGTAATCGCCCGGGCTGCTCATGAGGCGGGCATCGAATTTCACCGGTTTCCAGTCAAAAAGCTCGAGATCATGCACAGCCACATCTATGCGGCCTTCCATATTGCCAAATGAGAATGCGCCGGTGAGCAGGTCAAGATCGAGATTGCGCATGTCCACATCCGCCATGAGGGAGGGCGCGGAGCCGAATGGCTCCAGCGCTTTCAGATTCCACACCAGCACCGTGCCATCAAACACGTTGAGAAGCAGGGCGCCCTGCACTTCAATAGCGGAGCCGTCGAATGTTACCTTGGGGATTTTTCCCGAGAGAGTGCCGCGCATCGGCTGAATCCCGAGCGCGCGGGTGAGTTGCTCCATGGATATGGGCGAGAGGTCGCCGCTGAACTGCCAGCGCCAGCCGGGGAGCGATCCCTGCGCCTGCCTGATGGCGCTGAAGTTCTCCAGGGTCAGCTTGCCGTCCAGCAAGGGTGCTTCCATTCGGGGTATGCGAAAATCAGGTTCATTTAATCCGGTTATCTCCAGAGGGATATGGACCGGCCCCACCGGTAGCCGGCTTACGTGCCCACCCCCTATCGTAATGGCGGCGTGCGTCAGCTCAGCTGCACGCAGGGGTATGCGCGTATTGATATCGCGCAGTACAAAGCGCCCGCCCTCGTCCTCCAGCGATACGTCACGCAGATCGACATCGAGCATTTCGTTCACACCATTCCGGAATCGCCACTTTACTCCCGCCTGCCCGGCGGTCTTCAATGCGGAAAAAGATGTGTTGATCAGAAAAGGTTTTACGATCTGACTGTATAACCCTGCCATTTGGAGATCAGGCGCATCGAGGTCGAAATCGTGCAGCGTGTTGGCCCTCCAGTCCATCCTGCCGGACAGATCGATCTCACCAATCTCCGCCAGAGAGAGTCTTCCCGTGCGGAGACGGAGGGTACTACCATCGACTTCGCCACGCGCGCTGAAACGGTCACCATGGGCAGCGAAATACAGCGGTTGCCAGAACACTTCCCCTTGCGGCCAGTGCGCATCTGCCTGCCACTCCCATAAATGAGTCTTCTGCCCGGGAATCTGTCGAGGCATGCGCCTGGCTCTTGCGTCAACGGTGACACTGATATTCTCGCCCGCATGCAAACCGCTGACATCGCTGAAGGCTACGTCCTCCACCGCCAGATGGGCATCGATGACAGCAGCTCCGTCGAGATCGGCCCGGAGTTTCGCTACGCCATTGATTTTCCCTTTCGTGGATGAAGGCAGGATGGCATTCTCGCTGACCGGCAGCAATTGCACGACCTGTGCAATCTCTCCGTTAGCCGCGGTAAGCGTACCTTCCCAACCTGCTCTTCCCGTGCGAAGCGACAGCTTCCACCCCTCGCCTGTCTTGCCTGCGCTGTTTCTGATTCTCACATCGAGGATTTTTACGTCGGAAGTTCTGCCTGGAACAGATAGCCGAAATGACACAGGCAGTGGCGCGGACTCCGATAACCTCAGGGCACCGCTATCACAGTTGATCTCTTCCCTGCGGGTGCGAAATCGATCACATGAAAAATGCAGGTTATGCCAGGTCTTTCCCTGTATCCCCACCTCGGCCAGCTTCATTCTCAGCGAGGACGATGGAGGAGCGCCAGCGAGGGTGATCTGGATTCCCTTGATATTGGAAAGCGGACCGCGGATATCCTCTGCGGAAAGGGTAAGAGACGCAGCCTGCACGGATACCACTGCGGGGAAGAACGCTGCCAGTATCCTGATGAGGAATTTCATCACGAGCAAGCCATTTTTCGTTCGTTCTGGGCCCTATTGCCGGTACCTTGCTACGGCTATCAGACCCCGCCTACCCCCTGAAACCGGTAATCACGCAGGGAAAACACCCGTGGAAAGATAACGGTCGCCTCGGTCGCAAACAATCGAGACGATCGTTGCATTTTCTGCTTCTGCAGAAACCTTGAGCGCCGCAGCGAGCGCACCGCCGGAAGAAATCCCTGCAAAAATCCCCTCCTCGGACGCAAGCCGCCGCGTCATTTCTTCGGCTTCATCCTGGGAAACCAGCATGATGCGGTCTACCCGGCTCGGATCATAGATTTTTGGCAGATAGGCTTCAGGCCATTTTCGGATACCGGGAATCTGGGCGCCTTCTTCCGGCTGCACGCCGATGATCCGGACCTCGGGTTTCTTCTCCTTGAAATAGCGGGAGCAACCCATGATGGTTCCGGTCGTGCCCATGCTGCTCACGAGATGAGTAATCTTTCCTTCGGTATCCCGCCAGATTTCGGGAGCGGTGCCTTCGTAATGGGCGCGCGGGTTATCGGGGCTGGAAAACTGGTCGAGGATGATTCCCCGCCCCTCGTCGTGCATTCGCTCGGCCACGTCGCGCGCTTCTTCCATGCTGCCCTCTCTGGAAGTCAGTATGATTTCCGCTCCGTACGCCTTCATCGATTGCCGACGCTCCACGCTGAGATGCTCGGGCATCACCAGCACCATGCGATATCCCATGATTGCCGCCGCCATGGCGAGCGCAATGCCGGTGTTGCCGCTGGTAGCCTCTATCAACGTATCGCCGGGCTTGATTTCCCCGCGCTCCTGCGCGCGCGTAATCATCGACAAAGCGGGACGGTCTTTTACCGAACCCGCCGGATTGTTCCCTTCCAGCTTCAGGAGAATGGCATTGTTAGTGTTTCCGGACAGGCGTTTGAGCTTGACCAGAGGTGTATTGCCGACAAAATCTTCTATGGTTTTGAACATGACCTGCCCGACTTGTGAAACGTCACAACGAATTCCCGCAGTAGTGCCGGAGTGACGCGTAGTGACCGTGGGAGATGAGGATAAAGCGTAATCTATGGATAGTGGATAGGTTGGCCAAGCCTTTATCCATTCCGCAACCTGCGACTATGCGCGAGGATTATTCTCTGGCAGCGGCTTTGTGCTCCTTCCTGCCTGCCGCGCCGCCACTACTGCCACCGACAGTTATATCCTTGCGGAGCTTCTGAACCGTGGCGGGACCAATGCCGCTTACGTTCTGCAAATCGTCCACGGATTTGAAAGACCCCTTCTTCTTGCGATATTCGATGATCGCCTTGGCTTTGGCCGGGCCGATTCCCTGAAGACTTTCCAGTTCGGCCTGGCTAGCGGTATTGATATTGACAGCCGCGAATGCCGCTCCGCTAAATACGAACAGCGTAATAAGGAGAAGAAACAGTTTGGTCATATTTTTAGCGGATTCGGTCATCAAATATCGTGCAGCGCTGTCGGAAATGGCATCAGAACGGAATATCATCATCCATATCATCAAACCCGGTGCTACTTCTGGCAGGCGCCTTACTGCTGGATGTGCTCGGTGCAAAACCACCTTCATCTCTATCGGGCGCTTCATAACTGACGCCCCCAGGCTTACTCCCTAACATTTTCATATCGTTGGCGATGATATCGGTGGTGTAGCGTTCGACACCCGACTTGTCGGTCCATTTGCGCGTCTCCAGCCGTCCTTCGACATAGACCGGGCGTCCTTTCTTGAGATACTCGCCTGCGATCTCAGCCAGCTTGCGGTAGAAAGTGACGCGATGCCACTCGGTTTTTTCCTGCTTTTCGCCGTTCTTGTCTTTCCAGGTCTCGGTTGTTGCCACGGTGATATTCGTTACCGCGTCACCATTCGGCATATAGCGGGTCTCAGGGTCCTTGCCGAGGTTGCCGATGAGTATGACTTTGTTGACTGATGCCATTTATGCTTCCCCTCCAAGTAATTGAGCAACCCCTTGCTCATCAAAACCGCGCATATCTACTTTCAGGTAAGCCACCCCTTCGCTCGCAAGCACAAGCGCTTCATGCACACCGGGCAGCGCTGCAAGTTGCTGCGAAAGCCCGTGGGCGGCGCCGGTATCCATTACCTGTACGTGATACATCCTGGTGCGGACAGCTGCGGGCGCCTTCATGGTAACGGCAAATATCAGCCAGAACATGAGGAGCGCGGCACAAAATGCAAACAGTGCAGTACTTCCGTAATGCTGATAGAGATAGCCACCGGCACTGGCACCAATAAACGTGCCCAGGAACTGGACACTGCTATAGACACCGATGGCGGTGCCTTTTGCCCCCACCGGGGCGATCTTGGAAATGAGCGAAGGCAGGGTTGCTTCCAGCAGATTGAAGGCGGTAAAGAATACCAACAGGGCCCCTGCGGTGCCCCATATCGAATCGAATGTATAGGCCAGCAGGATCTGGCTTACCAGCAGCACAGCGACGGATATGACAAACACTTGCTTAAGCTTTGCCTTCTTTTCGCTATAGATGATCACTGGAATGATCAGCAGCATGGAAATGACCAGCGCGGGAAAATAGATTTGCCAGTGATGATCCGCTGCGAGCCCTGCCTGCCGCAGCGATAGCGGTACCACCAACCATAGTGCCATCAATACAGCGTGCAGTGCAAAGACACCAAAATCGAGCCGCAACAGTTCGGGATTTCGCAAAACATTGGAAAATCGCCCAGCGGATGCTTCCGTATCCGAATGAAACCGACTCTCTGTCGGGTTGGGAACCACTCGCGAAACTACGACCATCGCCAGCAGCACCAGCACGCCTGTCATCAAAAAAATTCCGGGCACGCCAATCATGAGGTTGAGCGACGGCGCAATAACCAGCGACAGCGCGAAAGTAGTTCCTATCGTCATGCCGATCGCTGCCATTGCCTTGGTGCGATGCTCTTCGCGTGTAAGGTCCGCGGCAAGCGCCATCACAGCCGCCGAAATCGCACCTGCGCCCTGGATAACACGGCCAATGATTACCCAGTAAATATCCGTTGCCCCGGCTGCGACAAAACTGCCCAGGGCGAACAAGAGCAGGCCGCCATAAATCACCGGTTTGCGGCCGAAGCGATCAGACAGCCAGCCAAACGGAACCTGCAATATCGCCTGCGTCAACCCGTACGCCCCCAGTGCAATCCCGACCAGCGTGTAATTGTCGCCTCCCGGTAGATGTTCGGCGTAAAACGCGAATACCGGAAGAATGATGAACATTCCCAGCATGCGCAGGCCGTAAATACTCGCCAGGCCCGCGATCGCGCGTACCTCTGTGGGTGACAGTTTCTCGGAAGACGATGAGGGGGACATGAATCAGATTGGGAAAACGCGGAAACTTGAGTATATTAACAGGTTTGGCCGGTTCTCAGGTAGTCTTGCCCCGGTGGATGAGCAGGCGCCGGACCGTCAGCGAAAGGAGTCAATGGAACTCATCAAGATCCGCGGTGCGCGCACGCACAACCTAAAAAATATCAACATCGATCTGCCGCGCAACAAACTTGTCGTCATTACGGGTCTGTCGGGATCGGGCAAGTCTTCGCTGGCATTCGACACGCTCTATGCGGAAGGCCAGCGGCGTTATGTGGAGTCGCTTTCCGCGTACGCCCGCCAGTTCCTGCAATTGATGGAAAAGCCGGATGTCGATCTGATTGAAGGATTATCGCCCGCCATCGCCATAGAGCAGAAGGCGACTTCGCATAACCCGCGCTCGACTGTCGGCACTGTCACTGAAATACATGATTACCTGCGCCTGCTTTTCGCACGGGTAGGAGATCCGCAGTGTCCCGATCATGGCATCACGCTGACCGTGCAGAGCGTGTCCCAGATGGTCGATCATGTGCTGCGACTGCCGCCGGATACCCGGCTGATGATACTTGCGCCACTGGTGGTGGGGCGCAAGGGCGAGCAAGTGGACTTGATCGATGAACTGCGCGCGCAGGGCTTCATCAGGCTGCGGGTCGACGGGAACGTATACGAAATCGATGCCCTGCCCAGGCTGCAAAAAAACCAGAAGCATACGATCGAGGTGGTAATCGACAGGCTCAAGGTTTCGCCGGATTCGAAGCAGCGGCTGGCGGAATCGTTCGAAACAGCGCTGCGCCATGCCGAGGGACGCGCACTGGCGGTAGAGATGGATTCCGGTGCCGAGCATCTTTTTTCAGCCAGGTTCAGTTGCCCGATATGCAGCTATTCGCTGCCCGAACTCGAACCGCGTCTGTTTTCGTTCAACAACCCGATGGGTGCCTGCCCCAAATGCGATGGACTGGGCAGAATCACCTTCTTCGATCCCAAACGGATCGTCGCGTTTCCGCATCTGTCGTTGGCTTCCGGCGCCATCAAGGGATGGGACAGGCGCAACCAGTTTTATCATCAGTTGCTGGTGAGCCTGGCGAGCCATTACGATTTTGATCTGGAAGTGCCTTTCGAGCAACTGAACAGCCATATTCAGGACATCATCCTGAATGGATCGGGCAATGAAAAAATCATGTTTTCGTATCCGAACGAAAACGGATCGAGAAATTATCGCAAGCATACGTTCGAGGGAATCATTCCCAACCTGGAACGGCGCTACAAGGAAACCGATTCAGTTACCGTACGCGAGGAACTGGCGAAATACCTGAATTCCCAGGTCTGTACTGAATGCGCTGGAACGCGCTTGCGGCGGGAAGCACGCCATGTGCATGTAGGCGGCATGGCAATATATGAAATCAATGCCTTGCCGCTGAAAGAAGCAAAGGTTTTTTTCGAGCAGGTGACGCTGACCGGTCATAAGCTTGCCATTGCAGAGAAGATCATCAAGGAAATCTCAAGCCGTATATCATTTCTCAACAATGTCGGGCTGGACTACCTGTCGCTGGATCGGTCCGCCGATACCTTGTCCGGGGGGGAATCCCAGCGCATCCGGCTTGCCAGTCAGATCGGATCCGGTCTCACCGGTGTGATGTATGTGCTCGATGAGCCTTCCATCGGCCTGCACCAGCGGGACAACAGCCGCCTGCTGAAAACCCTCAAGAATCTGCGCGATCTCGGCAACAGCGTGATCGTGGTGGAACACGATCAGGATGCAATACTGACCGCGGATCACGTGATAGACATGGGTCCGGGGGCCGGTGAGCATGGGGGCGCCATTATCGCTCAGGGTACGCCGGAAGCTATCCAGCGCGACCCCGGCTCACTTACCGGAAAATATCTCTCGGGCGAATTGACCATAAGCACACCCGAAAAACGCACCGAACCGAAAAATGATCGCTGGCTGCGGATTGAAGGCGCCTCGGGAAACAACCTGAAAAACGTCACCCTGAACCTGCCGGTGGGATTGTTCGTTTGCATTACCGGTGTATCCGGCTCGGGTAAATCCACGCTCATCAACGAAACCCTCTATCAGGCTGCTGCCCGGCATCTCTATGGCAGCGCAACTGAACCCGCTCCCTATCAGAACCTGGAAGGGCTGGCGTTTTTTGACAAAGTGATCAGCGTGGATCAAAGCCCCATCGGACGCACGCCGCGCTCGAATCCCGCAACTTATACCGGGTTGTTCACTCCGATTCGGGAGTTATTCGCCGGTGTGCCGCAGGCGCGGGAACGCGGCTATGGGCCGGGGCGGTTCTCGTTCAATGTGAAGGGGGGCCGTTGCGAAGCCTGCCAGGGTGATGGCATGATCAAAGTGGAAATGCACTTTCTTCCCGACATCTACGTATCATGCGATGTCTGCCACGGCAAGCGCTATAACCGCGAAACCCTGGAGATTCAATACAAGGGAAAAAACATTCATGAAATCCTGCAGATGACGGTAGAGCAGGCGCATGAATTCTTCAGTGCCGTACCCGTGGTGGCGCGCAAGCTCCAGACCTTGCTGGATGTCGGCCTGGGTTACATCAGCCTGGGCCAGTCCGCAACAACGCTTTCGGGCGGCGAAGCGCAACGGGTGAAGCTGTCGCTGGAACTCTCCAAGCGAGATACCGGGCGTACGCTCTATATTCTGGATGAACCCACCACCGGGCTTCATTTCCAGGATATCGACCTCCTGCTCAAAGTGCTGCATCGATTGCGCGACCACGGCAACACCGTGGTCGTGATCGAACACAACCTGGATGTGATCAAGACTGCGGACTGGATTATCGATCTCGGCCCCGAGGGCGGCGAAGGCGGTGGTGAAATCATCGCACAGGGGCCGCCCGAGGAAATAGCAGCGAATGAAAGGAGCTTTACCGGGCATCACCTCAAGGACATGCTGGAGAATTTTCACGTGGCCACCTGAATACTGGCGTGAGGCTGGAAGGTGAACGTACGATGAATCCCCGGGCACTCCTGCTCAATAGTTTCAACGCTGCGCTCACCGCAGCCGATCCGCTGCGCGTTGTACCGCCGCATCTTGCTTCCGTGTCATCTCGCGCCCCTGCAGTCAAACAGCATGAGGGCTGCATTAGAGGCCATATCAGGGACCGTGAAGGACGGACCTTGGTGGTAGGTGCGGGCAAGGCCGCGGCGGCAATGGCGCAGGCTGTGGAAACCCATTGGCCGCAAGAGGTGCCTTTGAGCGGAATCGTACTCACCCGCTATGGTCACGGCCTGCCCCTCGAACGAATCCGGTTGATAGAAGCAGGCCATCCGCTGCCTGACGAAAGCGGGGAGCAAGGGGCCCGTGCCATTCTGGCGGAAATAGAAAAACTGGGAGCCGGCGATTTCCTGCTGTGCCTGCTGAGTGGAGGCGGTTCCAGTCTTCTGTCGGTACCTGTAACCGGCATATCGCTCGATGATCTCCGCGATGTCACTACCCAACTGCTGCATAGTGGTGCGCCCATCCAGGAAATCAATACCGTACGAAAGCATCTCTCCGCGACAGCGGGCGGGCGACTGGCGGCTTCGAGCCGTGCTCCGGGGCTGGCACTGATCATTTCCGATGTAACGGGAGACGATCCGACCCATATTGCTTCCGGCCCCTGCGCACCTGATCCTACGACGTTCTCCGATGCGCTCGCCATACTCGAACACTATAAAATCGAGGCGTCGGCAGCCGTGACGGAAACGTTGCGTGCAGGAGTGGAAGGCAGACTCAGGGAGACGCCCAAACCCGGAGATGCCGTTTTCGACCGGGTGGAAAACCGGGTGATTGCAACGGCGCATGCTTCACTCGTGGCAGCGGCGGAATATTTTTGTGCCCAAGGAATTCCAGCTGTAGTGCTGGGGGATTCCGTTACCGGGGAAGCGCGCGAGGTGGCGAAGGTCTTCGCCGCAATGGCGAAGGAGGTGCGGCAACATGGGCAGCCGTGGAAGCTGCCGGTAGCCCTGATCTCAGGAGGCGAAACGACAGTCACATTACGGGAAAATGAACAAGGATATGAGAAGGGCGGACGGGGTGGTCGCAATACCGAGTTCCTGCTGTCTCTTGCCATCGAACTGAACGGTGCGCCAAACATCTACGCGCTCGCCTGCGATACCGACGGCATAGACGGCACTGAAAACAATGCGGGCGCACTCATCACCCCGGACTCCCTCAGGCGCGCCGCCGAGCGGCGCATGAACCCTTCGTCCTTGCTAACCTGTAATAATGCCTATGCCTTTTTTGAAGCGCTGGGCGATCTGATCACGACGGGTCCGACCCGAACCAACGTCAACGACTACCGCGTCATACTGATTCTGTGAATCTGCGACAGGAGGTTCGAATCCCTCGATGCGGCCGGAAGCCTCTCTCGGCTTGACGATACCTGCTGCGGAATCTCTCGCTGCTTGCAAATGTCACAAAACCGCAATACTGTTTACATATCATCGAAATATAAGAAAAAATCAAAAACGGAGAAGATTCTGACGATAGAAGGAACGATCTAATGGCAGCAACAATACTGGTGGTGGAAGATGAACCGGCGATCCAGGAACTGATCTCATATAGTCTCCGGCAAGCCAAGCATACGGTTTCCTCGACGAAAAACGCAGAGGAAGCCATGAAAATCATCAATGATACGCTGCCCGATCTGGTGCTCCTGGATTGGATGCTACCTGGGATGAGCGGCGCGGATTTTGCCCGCATGCTGCGGAGAGCCGCCCGTACAAAGGATATTCCCATTATCATGCTCACCGCTCGCGCAGACGAAAGCGACAAGGTGACCGGACTGGAAAGCGGCGCCGACGATTACATTACCAAGCCTTTTTCACCCCGGGAGCTGCTGGCGAGAATCAAGGCGGTACTGCGGCGGCGCGCTCCCGAAGCCGCCGACGATATGGTGGAGATCGGTGGACTGCGACTGGATTCGGCAACCCATCGCGTCACTGCGAATGAGACTGAAGTCGTGCTCGGGCCCACCGAATTCCGCTTGCTGCACTATCTCATGACTCATTCCGAACGGGTACATAGCCGTTCCCAATTGCTCGATCAGGTATGGGGCGATCATGTATTTGTCGAGGACCGTACTGTCGATGTGCATATCCGCCGCCTGCGCAAGGCCCTCGAAAACGTCGACAAGGATGGATTGGTGCAGACAGTACGGGGCTCCGGCTATCGCCTCTCGGCAGGGCAAGCGGTGAACGCGGGATAAAAGCTGGAATGATCTGTTGTAATCGTTCCAGCTGACGCTTGTGTCCGGTTTCTGGGGGCATTTTGCCACTCTCGTACTGATTGCCGTTGTAAGCGGAGTACTGATGGCTGTGTTCAGCGCAGCTGCGGCGCTGACCTTTTATGTCATCGTTCTGTTCCTGCTGGTCCTGCGCCACTCGCGCAATCTGAAGCGGCTGGACCGATGGCTCCGCAGTGAAGAAGCTGCGCTACCCGACAGCTCCGGCAGATGGGGAGATGTATTCGCGCGCCTGGCCCGGCTCATGCGCGATCAAAAACAAACCCACCAAAACCTCAGCTCCGCTTTGGAGCGTCTGCGGCGCGCCACCTCAGCCATGCCCGAGGGAGTTGTCATCCTCGATGAAATGGACCGCATCGAATGGTGCAATCCAGTGGCCGAAAAGCATCTGCGCATCAATGCCGGTCTCGATACCGGACAGCATATTACGCATCTTATGCGTCAGACCCAGTTCGCGGAATATCTCGCCTCGCGGAATTACAAAGAACCCCTGGTGATTAAACAGCCGCGGCAGCACGAGTTGATGCTCTCGCTGCAGTTCGTTCCTTATGGCGACAAGCAGAAACTGCTCCTCAGCCGTGATATAACCAAGCTTGAAAGAATCCAGACCATGCGCCGCGATTTTGTCGCCAACGTCTCGCATGAACTGCGCACGCCTTTGACGGTCATCGGTGGATTTCTCGAAATGCTGTCGGACGATAATCAACCAGATCCTGATACACGCCGATGGGCGCTGGAATTGATGAGCGAGCAGACACGACGCATGCAGAGCCTGGTGGAAGATCTGTTGACCCTGTCGCGACTCGAAGATACGGAAAACCAGGTGCGCGAGGAGCACGTCAATATACCGGAAATGTTGCGAATGCTGTATGAGGAAGCGAAATCCCTGAGTGCAGGACACCATCGCATCACGCTCAAGCTCGATACAACCGCAAGACTCCTCGGCAACCTGTTTGACCTGCGCAGCGCCTTTATCAACCTGATCAGCAATGCCATACGCTATACTCCGGATGGGGGGAATATAACGCTGCGCTGGGCTGTTCAGGACGGGCAGGGTGTATTTTCGGTGCAGGACACCGGGATAGGGATCGAACCGGAACATATCTCGCGCCTGACGGAGCGTTTTTATCGCGTGGATCGGGGCCGCTCGCGTGAGACCGGAGGCACGGGCCTCGGTCTTGCCATTGTCAAGCACGTGCTCAGTGGTCATCAGGCGAAGCTGGAAATTACCAGCGAACCAGGCAAAGGCAGTCGCTTCAGCGCAGTGTTTCCGACTACCCGGCTTCTGATACAGCAAGATGAGTGAATAGCGGCCTGCTGCGCGCGGTATAATCGGCTGCATACCACTTCCCCGGAAAGCGGATATCGGACGCAACGAACAGTGGAATAAACAGATCCACTGCGGACAAGATATCGCTATCCATTGCATGAAGAGACGTACCGTTCCTATGTCCAGAACCCGGCCTGAACATCCCGATCTTACCGAAACTACTGTCAGCAGCCAGAAGGTTTTTGAAGGCGACCTGCTGCATGTCTACCAGGACCATGCACGCCTCCCCGACGGCAAAGTGAAAATACGCGAGTACATCGCGCACCCTGGCGCGGTGGTCATTATCCCATTGCTCGACAATGGTGAACTGGTGCTGGAACGTCAGTTCCGTTACCCGCTGCACCGGGATTTTTACGAATTGCCCGCTGGAAAAATCGACTCCGGGGAGGAGCCGCTTGTATGCGCGCAACGGGAACTGCTGGAAGAAACCGGTTATACAGCGAAAAGCTGGCGTTATCTCACCACCTTGCATCCCTGCATTGGTTACTCAAACGAAAAACTGATCTATTACCTCGCGCAGGAACTCACTTTTGAGGGGGCAAACCTCGATGATGGAGAATACCTGGAGATATTTACCCTGCCTCCGGCAGAAGCACTTGAATGGGTAAAAGAAGGAAAAATTACCGACAACAAATCGGTTTCAGGTTTGTTCTGGGCGGAGAAGATATTGAGAGGCGAATGGGCAGTAAAGTAACAGAGGAGA
This sequence comes from Nitrosospira multiformis, assembly GCF_003050865.1. Lineage (GTDB taxonomy): Bacteria > Pseudomonadota > Gammaproteobacteria > Burkholderiales > Nitrosomonadaceae > Nitrosospira > Nitrosospira multiformis_E. The sequence continues at coordinate 17,855 of NZ_QAOK01000005.1, forward strand.
AAAGCAGCAGAGATTGTACAGATCAGGTGGGTTCGGACCTGCCCAAAACTTTTAGCTCAAAAAACTTCGGCTGCCCTATTAATCTCTGCCTGCTCGCAGTCGCTGGGGCGTACACAGTTTATTGAGCAGGGTAACGGCAGAGAACTTGTTGCTTCCACCGCGGCCTTTTCCTGCCTGATCATGGACTCTGCTTATTTCCAGAGTATCTCCCTGTACCTGCGCACTTACAGTGTAGGCATCGAAACCGAAATCTTTACCGAAGTCGATCCACTCGAGAGGGAGTGTAAATTCCACTCCCCTGGCGACACGTTCTACCTTCAAATGGCGGGGCATATCATTTTCACGGGACTGCTCCAACACTTGGGGCAATAGAGGGTAATCAGGCTGAAGGGCCGTTTCATACATCAGAACCTTATTTCCATTTTCTTTATTTATCGGAATGAGGAAAACATAGACTTTTCCATGTAGTATACGCAGCAGTAAGTGATCGGCAACTTCCCCCTGCGCTCTTTCTCCCCTGGTCTTAACTTGAAATACCAAGTGATCCTCTGGAGAAATATCGGTAGTCACAGATAGAATATCGAGCTCCGGAGACAACCCTTTGTCCATGAAAGAGACGATCGTACGAGGATCGGCATCGATCTGCATGGCGGATACAGTGAGAGAGAAGACCATCAGCAGTGGGAGCAGCGCACCAGGGGGAATCATGATTCAAACAATGTCCTGTTCTTGCGAAATAAATCTTCTATATCTGTGGCGTCCGTCAATGCATCGAATATCACTCTGATATTTCCTGCAGGATCGATCAGAAACGCGGTAGTGCTGTGATCCACCTGATAATTCAGCATGTTTCCAGCATTTTTCGTATAGAAGGCGGTTTCCACACTGAAAGCAGCCTTGAACCGCTCCAGTTCCCCACCCTCGAGCCGCAAATAGCCAAGGTCGGTTCCGAAGGCCCTGATGTACTGTGACAGGATCGCATCCGTGTCCCGGTCCGGGTCTATTGTTACAAAGATTCCACCCAGACTGATCCGCTCGGCAACGCCGGCTTTGACCAGCATGGATAGATTGGCAAGCGACGCCGGACAGACATCCTTGCAGTGGGCAAACCCGAAAACGACCAATTGCCACATCCGGAGATCCCTGTCCGCATGTACCTGATTCAATCGGGCAGCAGCCTCGGGAAGCAAGGGTATCGGGCGGCGCAGGAGAACGGTAGCCGCCTCACTTCCGGCGCTCGCCGCCAGAAACAAGATTGCCAGCATAGGGTTGACGTATTTCCGGTATGTCCCTGAGCGGATTGCGCTGATGTATTTCATAGTCAAGTCAATGAATTCTTCTGGTTGGCTTCCGGAAGCGGTCCACCCTGTTCAATCTCCGGGAAGAATCCCGGAGGAGAGAATGGGCCGGAATACGAAGGTATAAAGGAAAGGCGGGATGCCGGGATCAGCGCAGACCGCCTGCGGCAAATATGCCATGCGGCTTGACAAGACCATCACGCGGCCCCCATACCTTGGCTACCGTGTCGGTTTCAGTATCGATCTTCAGCACATATCCGGAAACCCAGCTGGCCACCAGTAAATAACGGTGATCCGGTGTCGGGCTGATCGTGTGAGCGACGGCGTATCCTTTCGGAAGTTCGAAACCGGGCCGCAGTCTCTTGATGAACTTCGGCTTTTCACGGTTGGTCAAGTCGAATACCGAGATGTAGCCATCATTGCCGAATGTAAAATCAAGCGTATCCTCTTCTGCGATGTAGAGCTTACCATTCACCACGGCGATATCCGATGCGGAGCGGAATACACCCGGGCTATTGGCGTGATGCGCAGTCTTGACTATTTCCTTTGCCGTTCCCAAGTGAGTGTCGATCAGCCACACGCCTGGCGGAATGATCTGCTGGGTGCTGGAGGGTGTCAGGGAAGTTTTGTCGAATTGCATCGAGGCGGTGACCGCATACCGCTCATCCAGCCAGTATACGAAATGGGTAAAAGCTGCATGCCTCTTTTCGTCGCCCAGCATGATCTGGCCTACCGTCTGCAATTCACCCGTTTCCCTGTTCGGCTTGTATACATCGATCACGCTGTTATCGAAAAAATAACCTGTCCCAAGACCAATGGTGCCCGATTTGTTGAAGTTAACCCCATGGGTTTGCTCCGTGTAGCCAGGTATGACGATTGGATCAAAACTCAGGAACTGATTCGTTTTGTGGTTGATGACACGTATCCTGTCCGATGTAAATTCCGTAAAGTAGAGAAAATCGGAGTACGGCAACAGGGTTGGGCCGTGAATTTGCGTTCCCCTGCCTATGAGCCAATTGGGAACGGCCTGTACGGGATTGACCGGCGTGACAAATGGTAATTCCGAGGGATTATTGGGTGAATCAGTCGCCAGCACGGCATCCACCCTCAGAGAAGCGTAGCGGGTATCCCAATTGATTTCGTTCACACCCAGGGCGATGATATAGGAAGGGTGATCCGACGTATTGTCGGAAGTGAGATAAATCCTGTTTCCTTCGGGCATCACTACAGTATGCTGCAGGGGAACATTTCCGGGCCAACCGGGAAGTGTGGCGGGATCCAGGATGATCAGCCCGTCGTTTTCATAATTGAAGAGATAAACCATCCCGTTGTGGTAGTCGATCGCGGTTGCGATAGGCTGAACATAACCGTTATAGACGTTCGGATACTGCTCGAACGGCAACGGCTCGCGATCCCCTCTTCCACGCCCCTTATCCGCATAATCGTCATCGTCGGTGAACGCCTTGTCGTCTTTTCCACGCAAGCTGTCGATTCTGGTGCGCATTTTGCCGGCGTTTGCCGTCGAAACAGCGATGCTTGATGAAGTGCTCTCTTTTAAGAAGGAGGGATTATCTGCGGCATAAATTGCGCTCACAGAGAGCGTCAGCATGCACAAGCCCGCCTGTAAAAACAGGCGAGAATTCTTCTTGATTAAAGTCATTTGAGATTCCCCTTATATGAATGAATAAATTCAACGCACTGGAAGAAATTTCCATCCATCAAGGAACCGGGATGCCAAAAGCAGCTTCTTCGGTTTGATACCGATCACTGACAGAATGAGGTATTTCCAGCACGCTTCTTTTTCTCGGATTATGAAAGCGCAGTGCCCGAGTCTCTCGCCCCAAGGAAGCGACATCGATACAACTGCGTTCCGAAAGGTTAGCACCGCCGGGCTGGATTCAAATCGGGGAATAAGAAGGGGAAGACTCCGCTAATTGCTGGGTATGAGCTTGATGAAGCGATGAGGATGCGTACTACTGTCCGGAACAAAATGAGTGGCAATCTGGAGAACTGCATGGACAAAAGACAGCCGCCTTGTAAGGACAGAATCTTTTGGGAAAAACCTTGATCGTCCGCAAAAGCGGAAATCCGTTGGTTTGTTATTACGTTAAAAAAGATCTGGAGATCTGCTTTTGCGGGCATGACGATACCTTGATGAATCCGGCGCAGAATTCATCACTCCGGTGTTCCCGCAAATGCAAATGGTTTTATGAGAACTGCTCGATTTGCGAAACCGGACAGGCACGCTCTCTAATGCAGCAAAGGGGAAAGGATATCAGTCAACGCGGGAAGTCCCACTGACTCTATGTCTTATATGGCCTCGAATATGCACTCACTCCGCAAAAAACTCCCGGACCTTGTCCATCCAGGATTTTGCGCGCGGGCTGTGGCGAGAGCCATCTTCCTGGTTGATCGCTTCCAGTTCTTGCAACAGCTCTCTCTGGCGAGAGGTAAGCTTGACCGGCGTCTCCACCACCACATGGCACAACAGGTCGCCCGGATTATTGCTGCGCACGCCCTTGATCCCTTTGCCGCGCAGTCGGAAGATTTTTCCGCTTTGTGTTTCCGCCGGTATCCGGATTTTGGCATGCCCTTCAAGCGTAGGAATTTCGATCTCGCCCCCCAGCGCTGCGGTCGTGAAACTGATGGGCATTTCACAGTGCAGATCGTTGTGATCGCGCTGAAAGACTGAATGAGGCGTCAGGTGAATGACGACATACAAGTCCCCTGGAGGACCGCTGTTGATCCCTGATTCGCCTTCTCCCGATAAGCGGATGCGATCGCCTTCATCCACACCCGCCGGAATTTTTACGGATAACGTCTTATGGTGTTTGACGCGGCCGGAACCGCCGCATGTATTGCATGGGCTGGAAATGAATTTACCGCTGCCATGGCACTTGGGACACGTCTGCTGGATCGAGAAGAATCCCTGCTGCATCCTCACTTGCCCGTGGCCATTGCAGGTAGGACAGGTGGTGGGGGAGGTGCCAGGCTTTGCGCCGTTGCCATGACAGGTGCCGCAGGCATCCATGGTGGGAATACGAATCTTCGTTTCGGTTCCGCGCGCTGCCTGTTCCAGTGAAATTTCCAGGTTATAGCGCAGATCCGCCCCGCGATAGACATTGGTTTGCGCGCCGCGCCCCCCGAAAAGATCACCGAATATATCGCCGAATGCGTCAGCAAATCCCTGTGCTCCGCCGCCGCCCATGCTGGCATCCACTCCGGCATGGCCATGCTGGTCGTACGCTGCCCGCTTTCTCGGATCTGAAAGTATTTCGTAGGCTTCTTTTGCTTCCTTGAAGTGTTCCTCTGCTTTCGGGCTATCCGGATTGCGATCCGGATGATATTTCATCGCCAGCCTGCGATATGCTTTTTTTATTTCATCCTCGCTGCTGTCTCGATTAATGCCCAGCACTTCGTAGTAGTCGCGTTTGCTCATATAGTCTTCTTGAAAATTTGGCAGCACGAGAGTAGCAGAGTAACTTAAACCAGCTTCCTCTCCGGCACGCCAAAACGCAGGATGCGGAAAGGAATGCTGTGCCTTCCCGCACCGCTGCGCTTAGAAATGTCTTGATGCTTTTTTGGCTGCTGCTTTTGCTGCTTGCGGATTTACTTCTTGTTTTTTACTTCCTCGAACTCCGCATCGACAACTTCTCCTTCGACAGGTTTTTCGGTCCCGCCGCTCTGGCCGGAAGGTTCCTCACCGGGTGCGGCCTGCGGGCCCTGCCCCTGTGAATACATCTTTTCCGCCAATTTATGCGAAGCCTCGGCCAATGCCTGGGTTTTGGCTTCGATGGTTTCCTTGTCGCCAGACTTCAACGCATCTTCCGCATCTTTCAGTGCCGCCTCTATCCTGGATTTTTCCTCATCGGCCAGTTTATCCCCATGCTCCTTCATGGTTTTCTGCACAGAGTGGATCATCGCATCGCACTGGTTGCGCGCCGTGACCAGTTCCATCGCCTTATGGTCTTCCTCGGCATGGGCTTCGGCATCCTTGACCATGCGCTGCACTTCCTCTTCCGACAGTCCGGAACTCGCCTGAATCTTGATCTTGCTTTCCTTGCCTGTCGCCTTGTCCTTCGCCGACACATGCAGTATGCCATTCGAGTCGATATCGAACGCCACCTCGATTTGCGGCATGCCGCGTGGAGCCGGTGGGATATCGGCCAGGTTGAATTGGCCCAGGCTCTTGTTGCCGGATGCCATCTCGCGTTCGCCTTGCAGCACGTGAATGGTTACGGCAGTCTGATTGTCATCCGCGGTGGAAAATACCTGTTGCGCCTTTGTCGGAATAGTCGTGTTCTTCTGGATTAGCTTGGTCATCACGCCGCCCAGCGTTTCGATACCCAGCGACAACGGCGTCACATCCAGCAGCAGCACATCCTTCACCGCGCCCTGCAGCACGCCCCCCTGGATCGCTGCACCCACCGCCACCGCCTCGTCAGGGTTCACATCCTTGCGGGGCTCTTTGGCGAAAATTTCCTTGACCTTTTCCTGTACCTTGGGCATGCGGGTCTGACCCCCCACCAGGATAACGTCGTCGATATCGGAAACCTTTATACCTGCATCCTTGATGGCGGTACGGCAGGGCTCCACTGTGCGCGTGATCAAATCTTCCACCAGGCTTTCCAGCTTGGCGCGTGTGATTCTTACCGCGAGATGCTTCGGCCCGCTGGCATCCGCCGTGATGTACGGGAGGTTGACGTCGGTTTGCTGGCTGGAAGAAAGTTCGATCTTGGCTTTTTCCGCGGAGTCCTTTAACCGCTGCAAAGCAAGCATATCCTTCTTGAGATCGATACCGTTTTCCTTTTTGAACTCATCCACCAGATACTCGATGATGCGGGCGTCGAAATCCTCACCGCCCAGGAAGGTGTCGCCATTGGTCGCCAGCACTTCAAACTGATGCTCGCCTTCGACTTCTGCGATTTCGATAATGGAAATATCGAATGTTCCGCCGCCCAGATCGTACACGGCAAGCTTGCGATCTCCTTCCTTTTTATCCATTCCGAAAGCAAGCGCAGCCGCGGTCGGCTCGTTGATGATGCGCTTGACCTCGAGTCCTGCGATGCGGCCTGCGTCTTTTGTGGCCTGCCGCTGGGAATCGTTGAAATAAGCCGGAACGGTAATGACGGCTTCGGTCACGGGTTCCCCCAGATAATCCTCCGCCGTCTTTTTCATCTTCATGAGCACTTGTGCCGACACCTCGGGCGGCGCGACTTTCTTGCCGCGCACCTCAATCCATGCATCGTTGTTGTCGGCTTTGATGATGGTGTAAGGCACCATTTTGATGTCCTTTTGCACCATCTCCTCGTTAAAGCGTCGACCGATCAGGCGTTTCACCGCGAACAAGGTATTTTTCGGATTGGTAACCGCTTGGCGTTTGGCAGACGCGCCCACTAGAACTTCGCCCTCTTCCGTGTAGGCCACGATGGAAGGCGTGGTGCGCGTCCCCTCGGAGTTTTCTATTACCTTGGGCTTGCCGCTCTCCATGACGGCCACGCATGAGTTAGTGGTTCCCAGGTCGATACCGATAATTTTTCCCATAATTGATCCTTGTATTAGTCAGTTCTTGATATCCGTTGTTATAAATCCGTCGAGTAATTCGCTTGTTACCGCTGAAATGGGGGTAAAGATCGTGATTTCAAGACTCTTTTCCCTTCGAAACCGAAACCAGCGCCGGCCGGATAACGCGATCATTCAGCACGTAGCCTTTCTGCATGACCTGCACTACGGTGTTGTGCGGAAGCTCGGACTCCACCATGCACATGGCCTGGTGCAAATGCGGATCGAATTTTTCACCCTGGGGATTGAGCTGCTTGATATTGAACTTGGCGAAAGCCGCAGTGAGCTGCTTGAGCGTCAACTCCATGCCGCTTTTGAAATTCTCGACGGTTGCATTTTCCACCGCCAATGCAGCGTCCAGGCTATCCATGACCGAAAGCAGTTCAGTCGAAAAATTTTCAATGGCGTATTTGTGCGCGTTGGTGACATCGAGCTGGGCACGCTTTCTTATGTTCTCACCCTCAGCCTTGGCGCGAAGCCATGCATCATAATGTTCCGCTGCATCGAGTTCCGCTTTTTTCAGTAACTGCTCCAGGCTGGGCATGGCTTCGCCCTCCTGCCCGGGCATCTTGGCTTTGTTTTCCCCGGTTTCCTGTACACCGCTTCCGCTTGTAACGGTCAGTTCGGGCTGGTCTGGTTGAGGCCGGTTTTCTTCTGTCATGGCTTTCTCCTGATTTTCTATCCATAAACATATCGGGATGGTTTCTCGAATTTCAAGCCCAAAAATTTCCAGGCTCGATAATGTGTGCAGGGGGCAGCTTGATAGAAAAAAGGACGTGAAAATCAGTGTTCCACGCTGATTTTTCTCGCTAATGCAGCAGCGTTCCCCAGGTATGTTTCGGGTCTCAGTTCACGCAATCGTTTTTTTTCTGTATCAGGAAGGGCAAGACCGTCAATAAACTGATGCAGCGCTGCCTGGGTGATGCCGCCCTTGCCACGTGTCAGCTCTTTCAACCGCTCGTATGAATCCGGCATGCCGTAACGGCGCATCACTGTCTGAATAGGCTCGGCCAGTACTTCCCAGGCATTTCTCAAATCCTCCTCCAGCCGGCCTGGATTGATTTCCAGTTTGTCCAGACCCCGGCTGCAGGAGTCATATGCCAGTAAGGTGTGCCCTAATGCCACACCCATGTTACGCAGCGCAGTGGAGTCGGTAAGATCGCGCTGCCAGCGCGATATTGGCAGTTTCTCGCTCAAGTGCCGCAGCAGCGTGTTGGCAATCCCTAGATTGCCTTCGGAATTTTCAAAATCTATCGGATTGACCTTGTGCGGCATGGTTGAGGAACCGACTTCATCTTTTCGGGTTTTTTGCTTGAAATACGCCAGCGAAATGTATCCCCATATATCACGGTTGAAATCCAGCAGGATGGTGTTGATCCTGGCATAGGCATCGAACAGTTCAGCTATGGTGTCGTGCGGTTCGATCTGGGTGGTATAAGGATTGAATTCCAGGCCGAGCTTTTCCACAAAATCCCGCGCAAATTTCTCCCATTCCAAGTCGGGGTACGCTGCCAGATGCGCGTTGTAATTGCCCACCGCACCATTGATTTTTCCGAGAATAGCCACCTGCGCAAGGTGCCGGCGTCCCCGTTGCAGACGATAAGCGAAGTTGCCGAACTCCTTGCCCACTGTCGTCGGCGTGGCAGGCTGCCCATGCGTGCGCGCAAGCATGGGTACCTCGGCCAGTTCGTGCGCAAATCGGATGAGGCTGCCAATAATGTTATCCAGCGCCGGCAACATGATGTCGTCGCGGCTGTGCATCAGCATCAATCCATGGGAAAGATTGTTGATGTCCTCTGAAGTGCAGGCAAAATGAATGAATTGTTCGATTCTGCCAATCTCGGCATTCCCCGTTAACTGCTTGCGAAGCCAGTATTCCACAGCTTTCACGTCATGGTTGGTGCGCGCCTCGATAAGTTTGACCGCTTCGCCATCCCTTTCGGAGAAATCCGTTACCAAGGTATCGAGCTGCGCAACCGTATCCGCGGATAACGGCAGTGCTTCATTAATGACGGATGCCTGACTCAATGCCTTGAGCCATTCAATCTCAAGCTGGACGCGGTAACGGATCAGCGCGAGTTCACTGAAATAGGACCTCAGTGCATCGACTTTGCCGTGGTAACGGCCATCAAGGGGAGAGAGTGCGGTGAGAAAGGATGAATTCATAGCTTGGTTTCCGGCGAAATTTTAACACAGGTAGGCTTCGGTCCCGTTATGCCATGCAGTGCGGAAAGCCGATATAATGCGCGTTGACCACTCTCTTCAAGATTCGCCATGAAGCTTATTGGATCGCTTACCAGCCCCTACGTACGCAAGGCACGTATTGTCCTCGCCGAAAAGCACGTTGGCTATAGCTTCGAACTGGATGTTCCCTGGAACGATGATAGCCAAGTACCCCACTACAACCCGCTAGGCAAGGTGCCGGTGCTGATCATGGATGATGGGGCGAGCGTGTTTGATTCACGTGTGATCGTCGAGTATCTCGACAGTGTCAATCCCGTATCGCGTCTGATTCCGGACGGCAATCGGCGGCGCATCGCGGTAAAACGCTGGGAAGCGCTGGCGGACGGTATCTGCGATGCCGCTGCCGCCATTTTCCTGGAACGCAAGCGTAGCAAGACACAGCAAAGCGGACAGTGGATCTCCCGCCAGCAGAAAAAGGTTGAGGGAGGCCTGGAAGCGGCGGCAAGGGAACTCGGTGACAGAAAATGGTGCGATGGAAATGCCTATTCCCTGGCTGACATCGCGTTGGGCTGCGCGCTGGGCTATCTTGCTTTCCGGTTTCCGGAGATCAAGTGGCGGGAGAATTTTCCCAATCTCGCGGATCTTTCCGACCGTCTGGAAAAACGGTCTGCGTTCATGGAAACCGCCCCGCGGGACTGACAGCGACATTGTCAGATAAAATGGATCATCCCTGCGGGAGGCAGGTATCCATTTTTTTACCTGGAGATAAACTTGGATTTCAACTTCCGTGAAAATGAGGATCGTTACTTCCCGCAGCCCGCAGGATGGGGAGTGAAGCGTAGCCCATCGAATTCTGGTGACGGGTGATGGATTGCGGCTTTCAGCCTCCACCCATCCTATCCCTACCACCTCTGCTGTCCGTTTTATCTGCTTTCCCTTCTCAATCATCTTGCCTAGCGGTAATTATACCTCCCCCCAGGCACACTTTGCTTTCGTATACCACCACTGACTGCCCTGGCGCCACCGCCCACTGCGGTTGGGCGAACTCGATTTCGCACTTGTTGCGGTCGAGGTAAGCAATCGAACAGGGAGCATCCGGTTGGCGATAACGGATTTTGGCCGCGTATACCCAGTTACAGTGGGGTATCTGGCCGCTCACCCATGTCAGATCGGTTGCGATAAGCGCGGGCCTGAGCAGGTCGGGATGATCATGACCCTGAACCACCGTCAGGATGTTCCGCTTCACGTTCTTGTTCGAAACAAACCAGGGCTCGCCATCTCCTCCCCTTGTTCCGCCTATGCCTAATCCCTGCCGTTGTCCGATGGTGTAATACATAAGGCCGGCATGCCTGCCCATGACGTCCCCGGAAGGCGTCCGGATTTCGCCTGGATCGTTCGGCAAGTAGCGGTTGAGAAATTCCCGAAAAGGCCGTTCGCCGATAAAACAGATACCGGTGCTGTCCTTCTTGGAGAAATTGGGCAACCCGTGATCTTTCGCGATGCTTCGCACATCGCGCTTATAAAGATGCCCGATGGGAAACAGTGTCCTGGACAACTGCGCCTGGTTGAGCCGGTAGAGAAAATAACTCTGATCCTTTGTTCCATCCTCACCCTTGAGCAACTGGAATACGCCATCCGTATTGCGCACCTGGGCATAATGGCCTGTCGCAATATAATCCGCGCCCAGCCCCGCCGCATGATCCAGAAACGCCTTGAACTTTATCTCGGCATTGCACAGCACGTCCGGATTGGGTGTCCGGCCTGCCTTGTATTCGGCAAGAAAATGGCTGAATACCCGCTCCTTATATTCGGTGGAGAAATTTACCGCTTCAAGGGGAATTCCAATAACATCCGCCACTGATGCCGCATCTATCAAATCCTGTCGGGATGAGCAGTATTCATCCGTGTCGTCATCTTCCCAGTTTTTCATGAAGAGACCGATTACCTCATACCCCTGCTGCTTCAACAACAAGGCGGCGACAGAAGAATCCACGCCGCCGGACATTCCGACAACTACCCGTGCTTTGCTCATTTCAAGCCAAATGAGTAAGAATGTCGAGCGGACAGCCCTTCCCCGTCAGGTGGTCTTCGATGCATTTCATGACGAGTGGGCTACGGTGGCAATAGGTCATGCTGCGGATTTCATCGATGCCGAACCAGTCCGCTCGTACGATGCCCAAATCCAAGTTACGGCCGGGATCGTGGTCGCTCACTGCACCGGAAAAAGCAAAGCGTATGAATGTCGTATCTTCCGCCGGGGAATGCCAGTGGTAAATGCCGAGTACGGATCGGGGGACAAACGTGTAGCCCGTCTCTTCCAGAGTTTCCCGTATCGCGCCATGGATGATTGACTCGCCCGGCTCCAGGTGACCCGCCGGTTGATTAAACAACAAGCCGCTACTGGTTTGCTCTTCCACCAGAAGATATTGCCCGTCTTTCTCCACCACTGCTGCAACCGTCACATTGGGTTTCCAGATCATGATTTCGTTATTTCAACCGTTTTAATTATCAAATAGCGGAACGTGGATACAACCGGATACGGAGGCGAAATGTCATCCCCCTATTATAAGGGAAGCCGCCCTGCTGCTGCCGGCTGTAACGCTTTCCAGATATACCGGGGAAAACCCGCGGGCAAAAGCAAGCGCTTCTATCTGAAACGCGGTTAAAATATACGAATTTTGCCGATCCGGTTCCGGCTTGTTCTGGATTATGGAACTAAGCCCAGCTCAACAAATGGAGATAGCATGTATCAGCACATCAGCATACCAGCGGAAGGCTCAAAAATCAGCGTAAATGCGGATTATTCCCTGAATGTGCCGGACAATCCGGTCATTCCCTATATAGAAGGCGACGGAATCGGGGTGGACATTACCCCGGTAATGAGGAAGGTAGTTGATTCCGCCGTAGAAAAGGCTTATGAAGGCAAACGCAGGATTTCCTGGATGGAAATCTATGCCGGAGAGAAATCGACGCGTATTTACGGCGAAAATGTCTGGTTACCCGAGGAAACCCTGCAGGCGGCGAAAGAGTACGTGGTTTCGATCAAGGGTCCGTTGACCACACCGGTGGGAGGCGGAATCCGCTCCATCAATGTCGCTTTGCGCCAGGAACTGGACCTGTACGTATGCCTTCGTCCTGTTCGCTATTTTCAGGGAGTGCCTAGCCCCCTGAAAAATCCGGAAAAAACCGACATGGTCATTTTTCGCGAGAATTCGGAAGACATCTATGCCGGTATTGAATGGGAAGCTGGATCAGAAGGTGCAAAAAAAGTCATCGATTTTCTAATGAACGACATGGGCGTCACCAAGATACGCTTTCCCCAAACCGCAGGGATCGGCGTAAAGCCGGTATCCCGGGAAGGGACCGAAAGGCTGGTGCGCAAAGCAATCCAGTATGCGATAGATAACGGACGGCGCTCGGTAACACTGGTGCACAAAGGCAACATCATGAAATTTACCGAGGGTGCATTCAAGAACTGGAGCTACCAGCTTGCAGCAAAAGAGTTTGGGGCAAGCCTGCTCGACGGCGGTCCATGGATGAAGCTGCCCGAGGATAAAGGCGGTATAGTGATCAAGGATGTGATCGCCGACGCTTTTCTTCAGCAGATTCTGCTGCGGCCGGAGGAATATGATGTCATCGCCACACTGAACCTGAATGGTGATTATGTTTCCGATGCTTTGGCCGCGCAGGTGGGCGGCATCGGGATCGCTCCCGGCGCAAACATGAGCGACTCGATAGCCATTTTCGAGGCGACCCATGGAACCGCCCCCAAGTATGCCGGCAAGGATCAGGTTAATCCAGGCTCCATCATTCTGTCCGCGGAGATGATGCTGAGGCATATGGGCTGGGCGGAAGCCGCTGCTCTCATCACGCGGTCGATGGAAAAAACCATTCAAGATAAAACCGTAACTTATGACTTCGCCCGACTGATGGCTGGCGCGCAAAAAGTCTCCTGTTCAGCATTCGGGCAGGCCCTGATCGAAAACATGGCCCGTTGAAAACATGGCGCATTGAAAATCTGCCGCCTTGGGGGCAGAAGAGTAAGCAAGCGTCAAGCGCATTGCTGAGCTTGCTGCTTATCCTCGACAAGAAAAAGCCCCTTGCTGATTTACAGCAAGGGGCTTTGTATAATTCTGTGATGGATCACATGCTGCTCAGTGCGCTCGCACGCCCCGGCATGAAATCTTTAAGCAGACTGAATATTTGATGCTTGCTTGCCCTTCGGACCCTGGGTAACCTCAAACGTTACTTTTTGACCTTCTTTGAGAGTTTTGAATCCGGACATATTGATTGCGGAGAAGTGGGCGAATAAATCCTCGCTTCCATCATCGGGTGTAATGAAGCCAAAACCCTTTGAATCATTGAACCATTTTACTGTACCAGTTGCCATTATTGCTTCCTATAAATAAAACCGGGCCGGAAACCCGAACACTGTTTGAGTTTCAAGACCGCAAAACGGCTGTAACCGGTGCTGCAGAGAACTTGAAGCCAAACGCCAAGAGCTGTTTTACGCAAATCCATTGTTCAAGTCAAGTAGTCGGCCCCGTTATTTGGTAGAAATGCAGCAGAAAATTTTCTAAAAGGTACTTGAATATTTCAGCGCAATCATCAAATATAAAGATTGGAAGTTGTTATATTTCCGTTTTAATTGAAGGCAAGAATACAGGATCATGGCTGCAGGAAATAATGGTGAGGTTGTACTTGAGGCTAAAAAGAGTAAACTCAAGCCGCCACCAATGTTCAAGGTTATTTTGCTGAATGATGACTTCACGCCGATGGATTTCGTGGTGACTGTATTACAGACTTTTTTTTCCAAGAACCGAGAACAGGCGACACAAATCATGCTCAAAGTCCATATGGATGGAGCTGGAGTATGTGGAGTTTATCCCAATGATGTGGCTTCCACAAAAGTCGAGCAGGTAGTTGCATTTGCAAGGCAGCATCAGCATCCGCTACAGTGCGTGATGGAGGAGAACTGAAATGATTGCTCAAGAATTAGAGGTAAGTCTGCATATGGCATTCGTGGAATCGCGTCAGAAGCGCCACGAGTTCATTACGGTCGAGCATCTGTTACTGGCCCTGCTCGATAATCCGACTGCCGCAGAGGTATTGCGCGCCTGCTCGGTTGATATGGACGATTTACGCCGGCTGCTGACTGAGCATGTCACCGAAAACACGCCGACTGTAGGAGGGAGTGGAGAGGTGGATACGCAGCCTACTCTTGGTTTTCAGCGCGTTATCCAGCGCGCAATTCTGCATGTGCAGTCCTCGGGGAAAAAAGAAGTTACGGGCGCAAACGTACTGGTAGCGATATTTGGCGAAAAGGATTCCCACGCAGTTTATTTTCTTCATCAAAAAGGGGTAACCCGACTCGATGTCGTGAACTATATTTCTCACGGCATCAGCAAAGTTCCGCAGGGAACCAGCGCCAAAACCGAAAGCGAAGGAGATACCGAGCAGGAAATGAATGCGGGGGGCGCACTGGAAAGTTACGCGGTCAACCTCAACGCCCAGGCCCTGGCAGGCAAGATCGATCCGTTGATCGGGCGGGAGCGCGAACTGGAGCGCCTCATACAGACGCTGTGCCGCCGGCGCAAGAACAACCCGCTGCTGGTAGGGGAGGCAGGGGTAGGCAAAACAGCTATCGCTGAAGGTCTGGCGCGGCGAATTATCGAGAACGACGTTCCCGAGATCCTTGCACATCATCAGGTCTATGCCCTCGACATGGGCGCATTGCTGGCGGGTACCAAATACCGGGGTGATTTTGAGCAACGCCTGAAGGCAGTGCTGAAACAGTTGCTCGAGAGTTCGAATGCCATACTGTTCATCGATGAAATTCACACCTTGATCGGGGCTGGGGCGGCTTCCGGAGGCACCCTCGATGCCTCCAACTTGTTGAAACCGATATTGAATACCGGGCAGCTGAAATGTATTGGCGCCACCACCTACAGCGAATATCGCGGCATCTTTGAAAAAGATCATGCGCTTTCGCGGCGCTTCCAGAAAATTGATGTGCCCGAACCAAGCGTGGATGAAACGGTTTCCATACTGCGTGGCTTGAAAGCGCGTTATGAGGCGCATCATGGTGTCAAATATACCGCTACCGCGCTTACGACCGCCGCGGAATTGTCAGCCCGCTTTATCAACGACCGGCATCTGCCGGATAAAGCAATCGACGTAATCGACGAAGCCGGTGCAGCCCAGCGTGTTTTGCCGAAATCCAAGCAGCGCAAGGTAATCAGCAGGCACGAAATAGAAAGCATCATCGCCAAGATTGCACGCATTCCGGCGCAGAATGTTTCCAGTGATGACCGCAACACGCTCAAGACTCTGGACCGCGACCTGAAAGCGGTTGTGTTCGGGCAGGACCAGGCCATAAATGCGCTGACCGCAGCGATCAAGATGGCGAGAAGCGGCTTGGGCAATCCGCAAAAGCCAGTCGGTTCTTTCCTCTTTTCCGGCCCGACCGGAGTCGGCAAAACCGAGGTTGCGCGGCAGCTCGCCTACGCGCTTGGCATTCACCTGCACCGTTTCGACATGTCCGAATATATGGAACGGCATGCTGTTTCGCGTCTGATCGGCGCGCCGCCAGGCTATGTGGGATTTGACCAGGGTGGTTTGCTCACCGAGGCTATCATCAAGCAGCCATATTCCGTGCTGCTGCTGGATGAAATTGAAAAAGCGCACCCGGATATTTTCAATATCCTGCTGCAGGTGATGGATCACGGCACGTTGACGGACAATAACGGCCGCAAGGCGGATTTCCGCAACGTCGTCATCATTATGACCACCAATGCCGGAGCGGAAGCCTTGAGCAAGGCTACCATGGGCTTCACCAAGGCCGCGCAGACAGGTGACGAGATGGCCGATATCAAGCGGATGTTTACGCCTGAGTTCCGTAATCGGCTGGATGCGATCATTTCCTTTGCACCGCTGGATAGAGAAGTGATTCTGCGCGTGGTGGATAAATTCCTGATGCAGCTTGAAACACAGTTACAGGAGAAGAAAGTGGATGCGATATTCACCGATGCACTGAGAGAATATCTTGCCAGGAACGGTGTGGATCCCCTCATGGGCGCACGGCCGATGGCGCGTCTCATTCAAGACACCATACGCAGCGCCCTGGCGGATGAATTACTGTTCGGACGTCTGGCCAATGGCGGCAAAGTAACTGTCGATATCGATGCCGATAGCAAAGTGAAACTTCAGTTTGAGGAAGAAGCAGCAGCAGCGATATAAACTTGATTCATCAGGGTAGAAAAAACAAAGGAGGCGCGCATTTCCGCGCCTCCTTTGTTTTTGTCTTTTTTACTTTGCCTCGGCTGTTGTTCCGATTATTCTTCGCACCCTGATTCAGCAAGACCAGCGGCATCCCGGTCCATCTAACTCTATGGGCCCTATGGGCCCTCTATGAACTCCTTTGCCTCATGGTGCCGGAAAGCCGGTTATTTACCGGTCTCGTACTTGAAAGACAGGCTTACCCTCGCACGATAAGCCACCACCTTGCCATTTTCAACCACCAGATCCAGCTTCACTATTTCAGCGACGCGTAAGTCTCTCAATGTCTTTGATGCTGTTTCCACGGCGTTCTTGGCGGCGTCTTCCCAGGAAGTCGTGCTGGTTCCGATTATCTCCGTTATTTTGTAAACGCTATCTCCAGCCATGAAATTCTCCTTCGTAGGTGAACAACATAAACTCAGCACCGGACAAACCGGTATCTCTACTGACGTGATTTTCAGTTTAGGTTCAATTTTTGCGGATTGCAACCGGTAAGGAGCTAAAACTGCCCACTCTCCCCACCTCTCACCGGAAGAGTGCGGATTTCGGAACAATAGAGGGGAAATGAGTTACCTTTGTCGATTCAGTCTTCGATCCTTCGGCAGGCATGTCCTGAGTTCCATTCAACCTTCGATCCTTCTTCAAGCTCAGGATCGGGCGAACAGAGAAGAAGGACTCGACGTTTTTGCGTAAAACCGGAGTAAGAAACCCTTGAAACGCTCGGATCAAGAGGTGTTCCGCGAATCTCGGGGAATGGATAACTCCCCTATCAGCCAGCTACCACCCGCTTGGTGATGTATCCCAGCGCCTCATCCACCTGATCGATGAGAATAAGACACAATTCTCCCTCTTTCAGATCGTCAAATGCGGCATCAATGGCTCCAAACTCTCCGTAGATTTCCTTGATCTTCCGGGTGCGTTTCGCCTTTTCCAGGCCCTGCCGCAGCAGGCTCAATACCTCCCCATTCGCGCGACCGCGCTGGCACTGATCCTGATAAAGCACCACTTCATCGAAAGCATCTCCCAGTATTTCCGTCTGCCGCCGAATATCCTCATCGCGTCGATCGCCAGCACCGCTGATAACCACGAAGCGCCGTTTTGCCGGAATCTTGTCGATTGCATTTACAAGTGCGCGAATCGCATCGACATTATGGCCGTAGTCGGCAATAAGTGTAGCCCCCCGATGAGTGAAGAAATTGAAGCGTCCGGGAGCGGTTTGCATGTCGCTGACAAAATTCGCGAGATCGCCGCGAATGATCTGCCAGTCGAGACCCAGCGCCCAGCCTGCTGCGACGGCCGCCATGGCGTTTTCAATCTGGAATGCGATCGCGCCATT
This sequence comes from Nitrosospira multiformis, assembly GCF_003050865.1. GTDB lineage: Bacteria > Pseudomonadota > Gammaproteobacteria > Burkholderiales > Nitrosomonadaceae > Nitrosospira > Nitrosospira multiformis_E. The sequence continues at coordinate 35,513 of NZ_QAOK01000005.1, forward strand.
CTGTGTCACAGGTATGCCTGCAAACGGAAGGCGATATTCGAAATTGCCTTCCGCAGCGATGATTGCGTCGCCATCGACGTAAACGACACGTTTACGTTGGGCGCGATGCTTCGCGATCACGGGATTATCCGGATCGCGCGCAAAAAAAGTGACCTTGCCAGGGCAATGAGCGGCCATGCCTGCCACAAACGGATCAGCGGCGTTCAGCACTGCCACACCTGTCCCGGGCTTCACATTCTGCACGATGATGCGTTTGACGGCGGTCAGATCCTCCACGGTATTGATGTAGGAAAGACCGAGGTGATCACCGACTCCGATGTTGGTAACCACCGCGACATCACAACGATCGAAAGCCAATCCTTCGCGCAGCAGACCACCTCTCGCAGTTTCAAGCACTGCCGCGTCCACATCCGGATGAAGAAGCACTTTTCTTGCACTCTTGGGACCGCTGCAATCGCCGGTGTCGATACGTTGCCCCTCAATATAGACGCCGTCCGTGCTTGTCATGCCGACCCGCAGGCCCTGACAATCAAGAATATTGGCAATCAGCCTGACAGTAGTCGTTTTGCCGTTGGTGCCTGTTACCGCCACTACCGGAATGCGGGCATCATCACCCTTCTTGAACATGTTTGCAATGATCGCCTCTCCCACCGCCCGCCCTTTGCCGAAGGAAGGCTGCAAATGCATGCGCAAACCCGGCGCTGCATTGATTTCGATAATGGCGCCTTGTCCCTCCAGAGGTCTGGACACGCTTTCGCAGACAACATCCACTCCACAGATATCAAGGCCAATCATCTGGGCAGCTTCGCCCATACGCGCCGCAAATTCCGAATGAACTTCGTCGGTAACATCTGTCGCCGTTCCGCCGGTCGAAAGATTCGCATTATTCCTGAGAACTACTCGCGTTCCCACCGGCGGTACGGATTCCGATGTCAGACCCTGAGTTGCAAGGTGGGCAAGAGCGATTTCATCAAAATGGATTTTTGTAAGCGCGTTGGCATGTCCCTCACCGCGTCGCGGATCACTGTTGATCTGCTCCACCAATTCTCCAACCGTGTGAATCCCATCCCCTGCAACCTGGGGTGGCTCACGTCGTGCTGCGGCGACCAGCTTGTTGCCGACTACCAGCATGCGATAGTCGTGGCCGGGAATGTAGCGCTCAACCATTACTTTTCCAGTGACTTCAACCGCAACGGCGTATGCTGCTTCCACCTGCTCTCGGCTCACGAGATTCACGCGGACCCCCCTTCCCTGATTGCCGTCCTGCGGCTTGACGACGACAGGGCTGCCGATTTCACAGGTCGCCACCCATGCATCCTCCGCACTTGTAACCGGCCTTCCGGGTGTGACAGGTACGCCGGCAGCATCCAGCAAGAAGCGGGTAAGCTCTTTGTCCTGCGCGACCGACTCGGCTACCAGGCTGGTAAGGCAGGTTTCTGCAGCCTGAATACGCCGCTGCCTGCTACCCCAGCCGAATTGCACCATGCTGCCATCAGTCAGCCGGTGGAAGGGAATACCGCGGGCAACCGCTGCCCGCACTACTGAACCGGTGCTCGGCCCCAGGCGTATGTCCTCATAGAGCTCACGCAGATGCTGCAGGGCATCCGCCAGATTGAAAGGGGTATCTTCGATAGCCGCGCTGCACAGGGCTTGTGCAAGATCAAAGGCGAGCCTGCCAACCGCCTCTTCGCTGTATTCCACGACGACCTGGTAAACGTCGGCTTCAAGCGTCGGAGCGATCTTGCTGAAAGCCACCGGGCAACCCACCTGTACTTCGAGTCCGAGTGCAGTGCGCTCGAGCGCATGCGCAAGCATTTCCGCTTCAGAGCAAGATGCGGCTCGAAGCAAATCGATTTGCGGGAATCGCGCGTACAGGCGATCCAGAAAACCCGGCATGCCGCCCGGCAGGGATTCAGGAGTGTCGCAGGAAACGACTGCCTCTATGGCTGTCTGACGGCTCCACAAATTGGGCCCGCGCAAAGCGCGGAGACGTGATACTTGCATCGGCAGTTCTCCTAGCGTTTCTTATTCAGCGGAGGTTTACTGATTCTTTTTACGCCTTGTTAAACGCGTGAAAGTTTCCAATCCCCGCGCGTATGACGGCCAGGTCGATGCCGAGTGACCATGCGGCGCCTACTGCCGCGAGTACATTTTCGACCTCCAAAACATCCTGCCCGTTACATGTAACCGGAACATCGTTCAATTTACTCAGTAGCAGTTCACCGGACCCGTCAACAAGGAAAATTTCTCCGTCTCGAACCGTTACCGCCCGTTTGCCTTGAACGCCGTTTATACCAGCGGTGCCGTGCAAGCAATGCTCTTTTATTACCGGAAGATCGGAATCCAGGCTGAAGTAAATAATTTCCCCATTGCACAGCGCAGCCATTTCCACCAGCATCGGTTCCCTGGCGTTGAGCACTGCCGCACCTGCGGGCACGACTACATCCACTTGGGTACGCAACAGGTCGAAGACCTGTTTGGGGGTTTCGAGATACTTTCCATAATGACGGGTCAACTCCACATTGGCAACGATGCCGACATGACAGCCATCGTAGGCCAATCCCTCGCGCAGCATGCTGTCACTGCCGTTTTCAAAAACCGCCGCCTCGATTGACCGGTTCATGAGAATGTTGCGCGCTGTCTTCCAGTTGGCCTGATCGCCTTTTTTCACTTGCCTGCGGTCAAGATAGAAGCCGTCGCTGCATGCCAGGCCCGTCTGCTTTCCGGATAGCGCGAGCAGTTGAGCAATGAGATGAGCCAGATTGGTTGTACCATAACTGCCGGTAATACCTACAACCGGAATGCGGCCGTCCTCGTAGCTCGGGAAGAGATGCTCGACGATCGCTTCACCGACCGGACGCGGGGTACCAATAGCGGGCTTGATGTGCATCAGCAAACCGGGTCCGGCATTGACTTCGACAATGGCTCCGCCCTGTTCTGCAAGCGGCCGCGCGATATCCGTGGCGACAAGATCGATGCCCGCAATATCCAGCCCGACAACACGCGCCGCCAGCGAAGCCGCCGCCGCCGTACTGGGATGCACCTCGTCGGTAACATCGAAAGCATGGTTACCGTTACGCTGAATGATGACTTCCTGCCCGACAAGCGGTATTGAATCCGTGGTGAAACCTTGCCGCAGGAGTTCCATTATCGTTACCCCATCCACACTGACCGGATTCAGTGGATGATCTTCACTTTCCCCCCGACGGGGATCAGAGTTGAGCTGCTGCTGGATCAGTTCGTTTATGGTGGAAATCCCATCGCCTGTAACCGAAACGGAATCACCCCGGCTTGCGGCGACGAGACGGCCCCCGACTACCAGCAGGCGGTGTTCCGTACCGGGAACATAACCCTCGACCAGGACACCGCTGCCCTCTTCCAGAGCTACCCTATAAGCGGACTCGATTTCTTCACGCTTGCTCAACTCGATAAAAACGCCGCGCCCATGATTTCCGTCACACGGCTTGATCACCACCGGCAGACCGATTTCCTGGGCCGCTTCCCATGCATCCTCGGCGCTGTGAACGATGCGGCCCTCAGGGATGGCGACACCGCACGATTGAAGCAGTGCTTTGGTCAGATCCTTATCGCGCGAGATGCTTTCTGCAATTGCGGGAGTGCGGTCCGTTTCGGCTGTCCAGATGCGCTGGCTTCGGATGCCATAGCCCAACTGTACCAGATTGCCCTTGGCAAGAAGGCGAATCGCCGGAATGTTGCGGCTGGCGGCAGCTTCAACAATGCAGGCAGTGGATGGCCCGAGCCACAGCGAATCGATCATCCCGCGCAGATGCGCAACAGCGCCTCTCACATCGTAAGGTTCGTCCCCCGGTGAATAATCCATTGCCGCAAGCAGCAATTCCCTTGCTGCTGCGAGAGCATTGCGCGTGACATCCTCATGCCACGCGCTCACAGCCACCTTGTAGACACCGCGCAGGGATGTTTCGCGCGCCCGGCCGAAGCCACCGGGCATTCCTGCCAGATTTTGCAGTTCAAGCGTAACGTGCTCGAGAATATGGCCAGTCCAGGTACCTTCCTTTAAACGGCGCAGAAATCCGCCCCGCTCCCCATAGCTGCAGCGGTGCTCAATGAGCGAAGGAAGCCAGGAAGACAGGCATTCATAGAAACCGGGGATTGTGTCGGAGGGAAAGTCTTCGAGTTCCCCGATATCGACAATGGCTTCAAGTACGGGACGAACACTCCAGATATTGGGTCCGTTGAGGTGACGTATTTCAATAAACTTGATATCCCGATTTACCGTTATGTAGTCAGGTTTGGTATCTGCGTAAGCCAGCATAAAGTGAGATTCTCACAAGAAATAAGTTAAGGTTGAACTAACGCGGCTGACTACAATAGGTTTACAACCAGGTAAATTAATATGAAAAGCAAATGATTTTTCTCACGAGCGTCTGGCTTTCAGGACGGGGTCCCCATCCGCAAGAAATCAAGCATGGATTATGCCAGCTAAAATAATCTTTGAAAAACAGTTATTTGGAGCAGGAGAGGAGGCCATTTTGTCGCCATTTCCCGACAATCGGTTTCCCGGCGAAAATATACCGTTGATATCACGCAATGTTGTATGTCTCCTGGCAGCGACAGGCTTTGCAGAGGGCGCTGTAAACACGCAACTGCGAAACAATGCTCCAACTGCAAGTGCCGGAATCGGTACCCTTGCTTTGAATCAGAGGAAGCGGTCGAGGACCTTTCGGCTGTGATGATCAAGCGCCGTACGGTCGCGTATCAGGAAATTGATGTTCTGACTGTCGGTGATCAGCAAAGCGATTGGAGTCAGACGGCGAATGTATTCTTCGCCCTTGAGAACGAATGACGTGCTTCCGCGGTCGGTTTCAACTCGCCAGGTGCTGGGGGTGGCAAAACTTGAAACTGCCTCGATGCGTTTGATTTCCGGCATGAACTCCCGGTTGGCAAGATCCGTTTCAACATGCCTGCGCGCCTCATCGGGAAGGTCGCTCAACACCTCGATCCACGCCAGCTCATGGCCATCCGTATCGACCAGCGAGATACCGCGGCTGGGAGCGGTAATGGGAAAAGCCCGTACCGGAACCACACCCTCTCGTACTTCCCCGTTCGCTCCGATAAACATCAGTCGTCCAAAGGCATTGCGGCTCAGGGAGTAGTGTAAGGGCACTTTTTCCGTCATTCCCGGCCACCTTCAGCCCTTGGCTCCGGGCTCAGCCCGCGCAGATCGTCCTCTGTGTCCACATTGCGCACTTGCGCCTGGTAAAGCCGGTAATAATGCCCTTCACGCGCCATGAGTTCATCATGATTGCCTATTTCGATAACGCTTCCGCGATCAAGAACGATAAGCCGACTGGCATCACGCAATGTGGAGAGCCGGTGGGCAATCGCGATGGTAGTCCGACCGCGCACCAGGTTTTCGAGCGCTTTCTGGATCTCTTTCTCGGTGGTCGTATCCACGGAGGATGTCGCTTCGTCCAGGATCAGAATACGCGGATCGATTAGCAGTGCCCTTGCAATCGATATGCGTTGCCGCTCTCCACCCGAGAGCGCCTGCCCCCGTTCGCCGACCAGAGAGTCATAGCCGTGCGGCAGGCGGAGAATAAACTCATGCGCATGCGCAGCTCGTGCAGCGGTGACAATTTCCTCCTCTGTCGCGTTCGGTCTGCCGTAGGCAATATTCTCGGCAATGGTACCGAAAAACAAAAAGGGTTCCTGAAGAACAAGCCCGATATGCTTGCGGTATTCCGCGACCGGAAGCGCGCGTATATCCACGCCATCCAGCAGGATTGCGCCTTCCGTCACGTCGTAGAAACGGCAGATCAGATTGACGAGCGTACTCTTGCCTGAGCCGCTATGTCCTACCAGACCCACCATTTCACCCGGCTCGATGGTTATATTGATGTCGTGCGTGACTGTGCGGGTACCGTAGCGGAACTCGACATTTCGCAACTCGATTCGCCCCTCTACGATGGGCAGGTGTACAGGGTGGGCCGGCTCCGGAACGCTGGAAACGTGATCGAGAATTTCGAAGATGCGCTTGGTGCCGGCAGCGGCCTTTTGCGTAAACGAGACGATACGGCTCATCGAATCCAGCCGCACATAGAAACGGCTGATGTAGGTGAGAAAAGCCGTCAGCACGCCTACCGTGATTTCATCTTTTGATACCTGCCAGATACCGAAAACCCACACCACCAGCAAACCGATCTCGGTCAGCAGCACGACTGTTGGCGTGAACATCGACCAGACTTTGTTGACCCGGTCATTGACTTCCCGATTGCGTTCATTGGCAGCGCGAAAGCGGGTTGCCTCCCGCTTCTCCTGCGCAAACGCCTTCACCACCCGCACGCCGGGAATGGTGTCGGCAAGCACGCTGGTCAACTCGGCCCAAACGCGATCGACCTTCTCGAACCCGGTCCGCAACTTATCGCGAACCAGATGGATCAGCCACGCAATGATCGGCAACGGCGTCAGGGTGACCAGCGCAAGCCACGGCTCGATCGAAACCAGGATAATGGTCGTCATGCCGATCATCAGCACGTCGGTCGCGAAATCGAGCAGGTGCAGCGACAGGAAAATGTTGAGGCGGTCTGTTTCCGACCCGATACGCGCCATGAGATCCCCCGTGCGCTTGCCGCCGAAATAGGCGTGCGAGAGTTTGAGAAGATGCTCGAAAGTGGCTGTACGCAAATCAGCACCAATGTGCTCGGAAACCAGTGCGAGTACGTAAGTGCGTGCCCATCCCAATCCCCAGGCCACAATCGCGGCTCCGAGCAGTCCGGTCAGATAAAAACCAACCAGTTCAACGTCAATCGGCTTACCGTTCTGATAGGGAATCAGTACGTTGTCCATCAGGGGCATGGTCAGGTACGGAGGCACCATCGCCGCTCCCGTGCTGCCAAGCGTCAGAAGAAAACCGGCAAAAAGTCTCCACTTGTAGGGTCTGGCGAAACGCCACAAGCGTAACAGGGTCCAGGTAGACGGTGGCGCGTGTACTTGCTTGCGGCACGCTTCGCACTCCTCCTGCCCCGGAGCCAGTGAAACATCCAGTATCCTGTGACACTTGGGGCAGAGAATCTGTACAGGTAAAGAGCGAAACTCCCCTGTCAAGTGATAATGAAGTTGCTCACGGAAATTATCGATGAGCCGGCTGGCCGCAGCATCCCTCCCCAATGTGTAGCGCCAGCGTGCAAGTAGCGCGTTCTCATCGAAAAGCTCAAGACTGCCGACGCCTGCATGATCGCTGCGCACAAGCGTCAGTCCGAGCCGGTAACTCCACTCCTGCCACGTTGTCGCCGCCCCCGCTTCCGCCTTAGCGAGCAGACGTTTATTGGTGACGACTACAAGTTCAGGATCAAAATGCAGTCGGTCATTGAGGTCAGTTTCGAGCCATGCCGCCACCTTTTCTCCCTTGGAAAGCCGCGATTCAACAGCCCCAATCCAGGCAGCTGGCAGAGCAGGCGCCACTGCGTCTGGCAGCATGTCATCGGGAGAAATCGGCGAAAGCCCGGATTCCGGCATTACTCTATATAGGGGAAATCAGTATCAGATATTCAAAAATAGCGAACAGGAGCAGTTCTGTCTCTTCGTCCGTTCCAGTTCGCAGCAGGCATCTCCGCCTCGCTTTGAAGCGTCATCGTTCAAGAACAATTCGCAGAGCGAGATTCACATATAAACGAGCACAATGACGCAGTTCCTCCACTCCGAAACCCGAGTATGGTCGGCTGGAGTATCAGATAGTGCTCATTATGCCCTTATCGGGATACTATGTCTGAGCATTTACTCCCCGTCCAATATTTATGCCTGGCGCGCTCCTAGGATAGCGCCTATGGTAACCGCCCCCAATCCTGCCAGAGTGAGCAGAGACAAGGGTTCTCCCAGGACAGGCACAGCCGCCAATGCGGATACGACGGGCACGAATGCCATCAGCAGGGCGACCGTTTGCGACCCGAGGCGACGCACGGCGAACGTATAGAGCAGCATCGCGATAAAGACGACCAGCACACCCTGATATGCTGCCTGAATGGTGATTTCGCGAACAGAGGCCTGTGCGAGATTGCTGGGCAGAAATAACAGCCAAACGGGCAGGTAAATTGCGGCGCTGCCCAGGGTGGTCGTTACAGTGGCAGCAAGCGGCGGCATCGGATAGCGCGCAAGCAGCAGCGTGAATATCGCCCATAATAAGGACCCGCAAAGAAATAGCACGTCCCCGAGAATCTGCGTGGGAGATACATGTGTTCCGAGTGAGAGCGAGTCAGCGGCGGTCAGCAGGATGCCGACAAAAACAATAAGCAGCGCTATCTGGCGCACGCCTGTAAATCTTTCGCCGAACCACAGCCACGCAATAATCGCAGTCAGAAAAGGCAGTGTGCCGGGCAACAGAACGGAAGCATGAGCTGCCGGCGCCCAGCGAAAGGCAGCGTATACCACCGCAGCGTAACCGATGCCGCCGAACAGCGAGAACAGGGCTATCACCTTGAGGGGGGGCAACAGGATTCGCGGCAAAAAAAAGACGGCGATCGAAGCGCCTACTCCGAATCGCAGCAGGGCAATATCCCAGCTTGTCAACGTGCCCATCCCCCCGTATCGGCTGACGAGAATGAAGCCGGTCCAGATGCATATGGAAAAGAAGACCGCTATCCAGCCACTCCAGGATTTGAGTGCTTCGCTCATGTATTGAAACAGCGCTTGTTATTGTCTGGTTGTTCTTTGTTGCGGCTGTTTCATGAGTACGAGCGGAGCTTCCCTTCCTGGGAAAACAGAACTGTCGGAACCTCCATACGCTCAGGTGCTCCCCTGCTTCGCTTTGTGCACAGCTTTTCTGATACTTTCAAGTGCTGCTTCAATGATGCTACGGGGCGCACCGATATTCATGCGCATGAAACCGCTGCCTTCTTCGCCAAACAAAGTGCCCGGACTCATACCGATACCCGCTTCATGCACAAAAAAATGCCTGAGCTGGATATCAGTCATCCCCAATGCGTTCATCAGCTCGTGGCAATCAAACCAGAGCAGATACGTGCCTTCGGGGTCGATGAGGTGGATTTCAGGGAGGTGGGTCGCCAGATACTCTGAGACAAAATCACGGGTTTTCTGTAGATAAACCAGCAATTCATCCAGCCAGACTTCACCTTCCCGATAGGCTGCCTCGAAAGCAGCAATGCTGAAAGGATTGGATGCGCTGGCATGCAGGATATCGAACGTCCGCGCAAGCTCTTCCCGATGCCTGGAATCCGGCACGACGAGAGCGGAAAGATTCAATCCGGGAATGTTGAATGCCTTGCTGGGGGCGACAGCTGTTATGACATCTGCCTTGCTTCCGGCCCATGCTTTCGCCAGCCGTGAGAGCATATGATGCCTGGCTTCGGGATAAATCAGATCAGCATGGATTTCGTCGGAAAATACCACGAGGTTGTGTTTATCCGCTATCCGCAGGATGCGTTCGAGTTCCCCCCTGCTCCACACTCTGCCGACGGGATTATGCGGTGAGCATAACAGCAGGAGACGTGCGCCTTGCGCGCATTGCTCGAGATGATCGTAATCGATCTCATAATGGCCATTCCGCAACCGCAGCGGATTCTGTACGAGTTGCCTGCCGGTACTGGTGACGGCAGAAAAAAAGGGGAAATATACCGGCGGCTGCACGATAACCGGTTCTCCGGGTTGCGCAAAGGTCATGATAGCGGCATGCAACGACGGAACCACGCCGGGGCACATCATGATCCAGTCTCGCTCGATCTCCCAGCCATGACGACGCCTCAGCCAATCAATCAGCGACTCATACAAACTGTCGGGAAAGACGGTGTACCCATACACCGGATGGGCGGCGCGTCGAGAAAGCGCCCGCGTGACCGCGGCTGGAGCGGCAAAATCCATGTCCGCGACCCATAGGGGAATTACTCCCGCTGCGCCAAACATGCTTTGGCGCTTGTCGTATTTCAGGCTGGCTGTCCCGGTCCGGTCAATTTCCTTATCAAAATCCTGGTTCCCGATGGAAGAGCTTCTGTTCAAACAACTTTCTCCCAGATTGTTACTTCCGAGAGTGTGTGCTGGAATTTACGGCGTGTTTCGCGAATAACAAATGGAACTTCCGTGGGCCCCTGAATCAGCTTGAAGTGGGTACTCAGAATTTCTTTCAGCCCATCGAGCGTTCCGAAACTTTCACCATCCCGCTTGAATCCACCGATCCAGGCTTCCCGCTTGGTATGTTCCTCCAGCCATGTATAAGGAGAGGCAATCAGCAGAATACCGCCGGGATTGAGGCGAGTGTGTATGGATGTGAGCAGTTTGGCCGGATCATAAAGGCGGTCTATGAGATTCGCCGCGAGAATCAGGTCATAACCTGTATAGAGCGGCTTGAGATTACAGGCATCGCCCTGATAAAACGCCACTTTGTGCCTGACGTTATCGAGGCCCAGTCCAGTCAGCGTCCGCTCCCGGTAAAAGACCAGATCACCTTCATCGGCGAGGGTATAGCGCAGCACGCCTTGCGACGCCAACTGAACTCCCTGCCCAATGAAGCGGGCGGAGAAATCGACTCCTGTCACCTCATCGAAATGTCGCGCCAGTTCAAAGACGGCCCTCCCCGATGCGCAGCCCAGATCGAACGCCTTGCGCGCCGGCTTGTCCCCCATGGCGGCAATAGCGAGCTCGGCCAGCGCTTTCGGAAAATTTGGCACACCGAAATAGGTGTCTCCGTAATGGAATTCTGCATATTCGGAGAGCAGCTTATCGGTTTCGTAGTGGGAGCCATGCTGAATCGCCGGGGCAGCGCCGACCACATAGCGAAAACCCGCGTGCTGAAAGAAATGGCGCCGAAACGCGTAACGCGAGTTCTTCAAGGATTCGTTACCGCAGGAAATCCAGGAGCCTCCCTTGATGAGATTGTGCCTGCCATCGAAAGTCGGTGTTGTGAAATCATCATAGTGGGAATGAACATCAAAGCCGTCGAAAGGATAAATAGGCGTTTCGGTCCACTGCCACACATTCCCGACCACATCGTAAAAATCGCCCTGGACAAATTCGTTGACAGGGTGGCTGGATGCACCATGATCGAGATGAATGTTGGCTTCGGCTGGTGCGGCAGCCAGAACCTCGGATAATCCCGCCACCTCATAGAGACGGTACCATTCATCCTCTGTCGGGAGGCGATAAGGCTGGTCGCTCACAGACGCTTTCCAGTTACAGAAGGCCTTGGCTTCGTGATAATTCACCTCCACCGGCCAATCCCAGGGCATGGGAACTTCCTTGGTCATCAGGCGCAACTCCCATTCGACGCCTCGCCGGAGCCAGAAAGTAGGATGCTTCGCGCCAGCATGCTTCAGCCAGGCGCGCCCTTCCTCTTCCCAGTAACTTTCGGTTCCATAGCCTTCCGCCTGAACAAATTCCAGGAATTCCTGATTACTCACCAGGTATTTGCCAGCTTCGAAGGCTGCAACGTCCGCAATGTGGGTACCGTATTCGTTATCCCATCCGTAGAAAGGATCGTCTTTTTTCTTGCCAAGCTGCACGGTGCCTTCCGGTACCTTCACCAGCTGATTGTCGGGCGCAACCCCAGATTTACGGTAGGGCTCCCACGCAGGATGGGGAGCGACATGTTCCAGCGCATGCTGCCGGATAAGGACGGACGAAGTCTCTAGATGAATGCGCTCGTGTTCGATACCCATCACGATCGTCCACCAGGGGCTGTCCCATTCAATGGGCAGGGTCAGAGGCGTTTCACGAATGAGTCGATCGACGGTTTCCCGCATCCTTCTACGATAGGCTCGCACCTCTTCGACAGAAGGCCAATCGTAATGCGTCGTATCCAGATCGTCCCAACTCATTTCATCGACACCCACTGCGAACATCGATTCCATTTTTGGGTTGATACGTTCAGTGATCAGACCCGCGAGCAGCAGTTTATTGGTAAAGAAGGTGGCCGTATGGCCGAGATAGAATATGAGCGGATGACGCAAAGAAATGGGTTTTTTGAAGTAGGCTGCATCTCCCCGCAGCGTTTCGAAGAGCTGCTCGTAACGATCCAGTGTGGAATGAAAGTATTCGCGTATTTCCTCGCGCTTTGCCGCAGCATTATCACCTGTAAGAACAGGAGTTCGGGAAAAGAGCTGTTTGGGCATTACACGCAACTTGGGGTTTTCGGAAGCAGATTGAACAGCTGTGGTTGTTTTCTTTGCATTCAAATTCATGTTCACCCTCGGTTATGGATATAGCCTCTCAATATAAAATAAACGAAGTGTACACCCGGATACATTGCCTCACTATTGCCAGGAATCATGGAGCAGAGAACTCAGCACTGAAAAACATGACAGCACAGTGAGAGGAGCTTTTCTCGAATTGCTGACGCCCGTCCGCCTGTGCTTCATACCGTGGTGCTGCGTAAAAAGACCTGAGGTTACTTCCTTCACCCTTCGCACCTTCGGGCGCTTGATTATTTTGGTTTATGCTGGTGCTTTCGATTGCTCTGGCAAGCCCGAGTTCCATATTTATTTCAGGGAGGGATTATTGGATCAGCAGAGCATCGGGACGTAATTTTAGCTGAACATGTCCGGACTTCCCAAACGACAAGTGAAGGAAGGGAGAAATAGTGGCAGCCATGAACTGCAACTGCCCAGCCTGCAAGAATAGTGTGCGTCCCACACATTTCCACCCCAGGTGGCTGTGCGCCCGGCGGGAGGCGATGTTCGTCCGGGTAACACGGCTGAAGGTATATTTTATCCCTCGCTCGTTAAGATATTGATTGGCTCCGTTCCACACACCGATAAATCCGCGGCCCATGCGATATTCGGGAAAAAGGTAGAAGTCGAAATCGAAGACCGCTTCGCCGATCGGCGATACCAGGAAGATGCAGCGAACCTCGTCTTCTTTGTAAGCATAGGGACAGAACCACATATATCCGATAAATTTCCCTTTCTGAAAAGCGCCAAGGCAAACCGCATTCTGTTCAAAACGGGCTTCCTTTATGTCTGGCCGCGCCGGCATGAGATCCACTTCCGGATCACCTCGTTTGATCTCGCGAATTTCAAGATTCCTGCTTAACCGCTCGGGGATAAGTGGCTCTTTGTGAATCGGCTGGACCATAATATCGTAGAAATACAGTCGCAGGGCGGGAGAAATACTGGCAAGAAAACGATCTGACACATACAACAGGCCAGCAAAAAATCCAAATTCCTTAAAAAGCGCAGCAAGTTTTTGAAGCATTTCGTAGTTATGGGCAGGATAATTTTGGCGAATTTTTATATCGGCGAAATATTGCCGGCTTAATCTTTTATGAGTTCAAGTGGATGGCGACAGGATAAATTTATCTTAAATAATGCCGGGAGAACACAGAAAAATGAAAAAAGAATACTGGCTGGAACGCTGGAGGCAGGAAGAAATCGGTTTTCACCAGAGCGAAGTCAATCCGTATTTACGCCAGTATTGGCGTGAATTAAAGGTTGAGCCGGAGAAACAGGTTCTCGTTCCCCTCTGCGGGAAAAGCCGAGACATGATGTGGCTCCGCGAGCAGGACCTTTCCGTGTTGGGTGTGGAATTAAGCGCTCGGGCAGTCCAGGCGTTCTTCAAGGAAAACGCATATTCTCCTCGCCACACAACCTTGGGGAAATTCGATCGCTGGGATGTGGAGGGCATCCGCATCCTGTGCGGAGATTTTTTTGACCTGGAAAAAGACGACCTGGCAGAGGTGGGCGCAGTGTATGACCGCGCCTCCCTGGTCGCGCTGCCCCCGAAAACCCGCTATGCATACGCAGACCACTTGCTGCGCATCTTGCCGCCCGCAATCCCGATACTGCTCGTTACTTTCGATTATCCCCAAGCTGAAATGTCGGGTCCGCCTTTTGCGGTTTCCACAGCCGAGGTAGAGGCGCTTTACGGAAAACGCACGGATATTCGTCTGCTCGCAAAATTCGACGTGCTGACGGAGAATCCGCGCTTTCAGCAACGAGGCATAAGCCGACTTCAGGAAAGCATCTTCCTCCTCACGACACGGACGGCATAACACTCGAAGAAATCCCCTGACAGCTTGCCCAGTCGTGAGAGAGATTCAAAGGCGCCCTATTAATAACGTCGTGTTTTTACTCCAGATTAAACTATGCTTGTAGTGGCTCTATTAAGAAATTCCAATTCTAGGCGAAGATGGCAAATAAACAACCCCTGGGCCATGTTTTCATGAAAGGAAAAAAAGATGAGACCATACTTGTTATTCGTCTGTATTTTCTTGAGCGCATGCGTCGGACTGCCGGCAGCAGTGCGAGACGTACCGGTGGCAAAAGTCGGTTATGGCGAAGTGAGCCAGAACCCGAACAGCTATAAGGATACGTCCGTCCGCTGGGGAGGCGTGGTGATTGATGTTGAAAATGAAGAAAACTTCACCCTGGTGCAGGTGCTGTCCTATCCCCTCAATTATTCCGGACGGCCGCAACTGAACAAACAGAGCGAGGGACGTTTCGTGATCAAGAGTTCCGAATTTCTGGATCCCGCTGTTTATGCAAAGGATAGAGAAATCACAGTTGCGGGAACAATCGAAGGTGATATCGAGCGTACGATAGGAAAAAAACACGTACGTCTGCCTCTGCTTTCTTCCAAAGGCATTTATTTATGGCCGGTGTACCAATATCAGCCTTACACTTATGGCGGGCCCGGCTACGGCTTCAGTCCATACTTCGGATATGGGTATTATGGCGGACCATATTGGGGAGGATTCTACCGCCCCTACTGGTGGTATTAGAAACCCTTTGATAAGTCCTCCTTGAGCATTCTCAGTAAAGTCGGGATAATCATCGCCCGGGTACAGCATGCGCCGCCCTGCCGGGCACGTTGCATGCCATATGGAACCGTTGTGGTCTGTTCCGCCTTTTTTGAGAAAGCGATTTGAGCATTAGTCGAAACCGCGGCGTTTTTCTTTATCCTTTCGCGGCAAACCCACAGGACCGGTAAATCCACAAGGGCGCAGCTGCCATGGTCCGGAATACTGGCATCGTGCGCCCTTTGTCCTGAGCGGACACTTCAATAAAATTTCATGCGCAAACTTCTGATTGTCTCGGCTGGATTGCTATTGATTTTTTCCCTGATCCTAGTCGTCGTAATCTCGCTCGCTATTGAAGATCGCCCACGCATCAACCGTCAGGTCGTCCTGACATCGGATCACATAGAACGCGCAAAGCGCATTGTGGATAAGCACCGTTACTGGGTACGTCCGGGAATGTTCGCTGCTGCAAGGATAATGCCGGCGGATGCGGATCTGGCCGCAAATTACCTGGCGCGCAGGCTCCTGAAAGGCAGCGCTCACCTCACCCTTGCCCATCGAAGCGCAGTGATCCGCCTCAGCATTCCCCTTTCCGAGACTCCACTCAAGCGCTACCCGGATAGATATCTCAATATTCAGGCATCTTTAGTCGAGACCGATCGCCTGCCACAGCTCAGATCGATCCAGATCGGCAAACTTTCGTTACCTGACGCGCTTGTGGACATGTTCATGCCCCGGATACTGGAATGGTTAAGAGAGAGCCCGGAATATAAGGCTAGTTTGGATTCGCTTCGGGTGGTAAAGGTTTCTCCGGATGAATTGACCATTGTTTATCGTTGGCGCGGCGGCCTCTCCCACGGCATGAAGGCCTCGATCATAGGCGAAGAGGAGCGCGAACGTTTGCTTCGTTATCAACGCCTGCTGGTGGAAAGCAGCAGAACTGGCGAGAAAGAATTATCGCTGTCGGACGTGCTTTCACCGCTCATACGCGCAGCAGTTGGGCAATCGACGGAGACTGACCCGCGTGCTGAAAACCGTGCCCTTATTCTGGTTGCCACAGCACATGTGCTGGGTATTTCACTGAAGCGGATTCTTCCAGGAAAAACAACCTGGCCCCGAGCCCAGCCTCAGGTTGTAACACTGGATGGCCGTGATGATTTTGCCAAGCACTTCATGGTTTCCGCCGCTATCGCTGCCTATGCCGATACCGCACTCGCGGATGCAATCGGGTTGTACAAGGAATTCGAGGACTCCCGCCATGGCAGCGGCTTCTCCTTTAACGATCTTGCTGCAGATCACGCAGGCACAAAATTTGGAGAAAAGGCGGTAGCAAGCGAGATATCAGCCCAGCAACTTCAGTATCGTGTCCTTTCCAGCATTGGGGACACAGATTTGATGCCCCCCTGGTCCGACCTGCCGGAATTCATGACGGAGGCCGAGTTCAAAAAACGCTTTGGGGGAATCGGAGCGCCCGCCTATGAGGAAATGATGCGGACTATCGAACAACGGGTGGCGGATCTGGGCGTGTTTCAATAAGCGTTTTCTCGACTCACCGAACGGCTCCATCGGAGCATCGATACCCTACAGCGATACCCTTTAACGGCCGGGCTTTCACTTCCGTCGAAGGCAGCGGTCGAACTTGGCTCAAGCTGCGAGCGCCTTCTGACAGGTTTCCCCGGGTTATGGAAAGTGGTGTATGAAAAACTGACATGCTCCGGTCGGCAATTTCCGGTTTCTTGCCGCCCGGAGTGCTCAGGAAAAAATGCTTATAGTCTGTCGAGAAACGATGAGATTGCTGGCCAGTTCCACGCATCGATCTCGCGGTCTCCAACGGGTTCAGGCAGTTTGGAGGGGAGCCTGTCGGAATCTCCGTGAATAAGCAATACAGGTATTCTCGCATCGTAAGCGCAGCGCAGTTCCCATTGCTGCCCGTCGGCTCTGACATAGTTTTTGGTAATCAGGCCAATCACGCCATCACATCCCTTCACCGTCTCCCGGCATTCGTCTTTCCAGGAAGGCTCCCAGGACTGTTTGACAGGCATCTCCACAAAGGAAAATTTTGTTTGCTCCTTCAATTGCTCCAGAAGCTGATCGTGAGCACTCCTGTCCTTGAGTGCAAAACTGATAAAGATCTTGTTTGTTTTTTCAGCCATCAATTACCCCCTTCATTTGTTATTAGCGTGGAATCCCAAGTCCCAACCATCCTCTCTGCCAGCAGCGGCAGACCTCTCCCTTGATCGTTCAAATATCTCACGCTCCTGAGCCGCGCCTTGCGGTTACCTGTATCTCGATACGCATACGCGGATCCGAGAGGCCGGCAGCCAACATCATTGCCGCTGGCCTTACATCCCCGAGATATTTCCGGAATATGGGCCAGCACTTGGGGAAGTCGGCAGCATCAGGCAATATATAGGTGACGCGCACAATATCTCTCATGCTTGCCCCGGCCTCATCCAGAGCAGCGTCGATATTTCTGAAACATTGCTCAGCCTGCTCAAGAAGATCGTCTGAAATTGTCATTTTGCTGTAGTCAAAACCTGTCGTGCCTGAGACGAAGACCCAGTCACCCTCAACCACAGCCCTGGAGTAACCGATCTCCTGTTCGAACGTGGATCCTGAACTGATCAATCTGCGTGTCATCTGAGCTTCCTGTTCTTTATGGTTAGCGCGGACAAACCTCCACCGCTTTTCCAGATGATGTACCCGATCGTGTCCCTCAGTGAGAGAAACACTGATTCTTGTCGGATACGACCGTGCATGCATATTTCATTTGCTGCACCTGGCCGGCACGATTGAATATGTATTCGGCCCGCAGCGCTTTGAATTGAGCATCTGTAAACGAAATCGAGTCAGCTACGTAACGTTCTTCATTCCAGAATCTGACTCTGCAGAAATCGGATTCCGATCTGCATATCTTGCTGAGTGCAGCGCCGTAAACCGCCTTATCCATATCCCGCTTGCTATCGATCAGGACCATATGGATATAGTTTTTTGAGTTGCCAAGCTGAATCGAGCGCACAAGGCGCCAACCGTCTCCATGAGGCAGTTCCGGGGATGAAGCCGATTGTGATTGCGATTGCGACTGTGATTCCG
This sequence comes from Nitrosospira multiformis, assembly GCF_003050865.1. Lineage (GTDB taxonomy): Bacteria > Pseudomonadota > Gammaproteobacteria > Burkholderiales > Nitrosomonadaceae > Nitrosospira > Nitrosospira multiformis_E. The sequence continues at coordinate 53,325 of NZ_QAOK01000005.1, forward strand.
GCTGCTGCAATGAGAAGGCAGAGACGGGCCATGACAGAATAATAAAGAATGCCATCGCTATTACTCTCTTGTCGTTTACTCTTTTGTTCATGATACTCCTTTACGGAATTTCTCCGCACTGGTCAAAATCGGCAATAAAAAAGAACGTGCCTCTCCTCCTGGCAGTAAGGAATCGTGGCTCGCCCTGTTCTCAACCTGCCCTGTTCCTCCGGTTCTGGAACAAATAGCTCTGGTTCAGGAACTCTCAAGAGCTAAATCCAATTTATTTTATCAACAAAGAAAGTGGTCAACAAGAAAATACCAATTGCGGAAAAGCCGTATTCCGGCGCCGCGGTGGGTAGAAATAATCCAGAAGCTTCGGTGCTGCAAGTTTAAATAGGCCTGATCGCCTGTCAGAAATCTTTACATTCTTCCCATATTTCTTCCATCAACGTCTGTTCAACCTTTGAAATCCGCGAGTTAGCTCTTGGTATGAAGATTGCTTGCATATAGTGTGAATGGGTCTCCCGTAACCCGGATTGAATATTCCAGATGAACTTGCCGGCCTTTTTTTCTGTGGAACACGTGGAGCGGTACCACCATATCATCCAGGAATGGCTGGAAGTAAGCTGTCACTATGATCTATTGCTGTGGCTGCAAGGCGAGATGCAAGACTATCTGCCTCACGAGATCATGCTTGCTGCATGGGGAGATTTCGATACAGATACCGTGTGTCATGACATTGTCTCTGCCTTGCTCGAAGTGAGGAGCGAAAACTCCGATGCAAGGGCGCTGCTACCCTTACTCCAGGGTCTGTTCCGCCGCTGGGTTCAACTTGGGAAGGCCCCTTACGCTCTTGGTAGCGGCGAATATGGTTTCCTGATGGAAGAACGCGTCCTGCAATGTCCTCTGGGAGGGGCGCTGCAAGGTATGCATTCCATGTTGGTACATGGCATCAGCGACAAACGCGGGCAGCATGATTGTCTGTACGTGATGTTCAGTTCGAGCAGGAATATCTCCCCTTCCTCGATGAACGTCATCGGAATACTGCTTCCATACATCGACGCGGCATTCGGCCGCATTGATCCACCCCCCGGGAACAATCGACGCACCCTGGTTCCGTTAAATCCAGAGAAGTATGGATTCAGCCCTCGCGAAATCGCGATAATGGAGTGGACCCGGATGGGTAAAACGGTTTCTGAAACGGCTGCGATACTGGAGGTCAGCACTTCTACGGTAAAAAACTGCCTGCTGGATCTATTCCAGAAACTGCATGCTGCCGATCGTTCTCAAATGATGCCAGCAGCAGAGAAAACATCGCCGAACAACAGATAGGCTTTCACAATTGACGACACGGCGCGCATTGAAACTGGTCTTTATTCTTTAAAAACGACAGCATGACCGCCTTTTATTGGAGAAGCGCCTTTGCCATGGGCCGAAACTGCAAGTGATAGAACATGTTGAGGTAACGCACGGTTTCTTCGTGCTCCAGCTTACTGACGAACTTCCAGAAGCCGTAAATACGCGATAGCGTCATCATTCTCTCGGCATAGAGACGCCAGGTATAGCGCGCTTCGACCCTCTGCAAGGCCCTCTGGGAAACCTTGTCCCAAAAACCCGGATCGGCTGCCGCTCGCGCAAAAAAATCCGTCATGGCGGAAGCGGCCGCCAATCCATTGTTGGGATCGAAATGGTAGCCCGAAACCCCATGTTGAATGATTTCGCGCGGCCCCCCATAGCAGGTGGCGAATACAGGCAGGCCGGAGGCCATGGCCTCGATAATGGTCAGCCCGAATGCTTCGAATCGCGCCGGCTGAACAAAAATGCCGCGACGATCCGCCACGTGCCGGTACAACTCGCCGGCAAGATTCTTTTCCAGCCGAGTGCCAAGCCAGCGCATGCGTCCCTCCAGCTTGTACTCGTTCATGAGGGCATGCATGTGCTCGATCTCGGCACGCTCCTCGCTATCACTGGAGGCTGCTGGATCGATATGCCCGCCGATCACCAGAAGGTTGGCTGCGTCCGATAAGGATTGACACTGCCCGAACCATGCGGCAAGGCCGGTAAGATTCTTCACCATGTCCAGGCGAGCCATTGTAAAAATCAAAGGTTTCGCAGGATCAGCGAAGTAGCCGCGGCAGGGCACGCCCGGATCATCCCCGTACAAAAGACGCTCGATGTCCGGAACCAGGGCATCCAGGCGCCGCTCGCGATCGAGATAAGAGAAATAGACTTCCGCATCCGCACCCGGCGAAACGATGTTGAACTTGGGATCGAAAAGGTCAATACCGTTCACTACCCGGTATAAACCCGGCATCGTATAGTCCTGGTACGTTTCATATTGGCCTACCGTCTGCTCGGTACCGGCAATTTCCTGAAAGGTGCTGGTGATGATGAAATCGGCGCTGTTCATTGCGATGAGATCGGCGGTATATTGGCAGTTGAAGTGATACTGAGCTTCGTTCTCCCGCCAATACAACGCCGAGTGCAGGTACTTGCTCTGCTCCAGCGCATGCGCAATATTGCATTGGGTTACGCCGATCCGTTTGGAAATCAGCGACGCGACAAGATTTCCGTCGGAATAGTTGCCTATGATCAGGTCGGGACTACCGCTGAGTTGGGCCAGTGCTTCGCGTTCAATGTCGTGCGCAAAATTTTCCAGGTATGGCCATATTTCGAACCGGGAAATCCAATGGCGAACGATTTCACCGCTCGCTTTTCGAAATGGCACCCGCACGATCCATGAATTCTGGGTGCCGTGGATTTTTTCCAGAGGCTGGTGGCAGAGTGTATCGCCCGCGTCAGGGATGAGGCGCGTGCCGATCAGGATTTTTGGCGGCGCATCTATTCCCTGCAATATCAGGCGCTCACTCATTTCCCGTTCCAGGGCCCGCACCTGATCGAGGATGTATACCACTTGCCCGCCTGTATCCGGCAATCCCAACACGTTATCCTGACCGAAGTAGCCATGGGGAGACAGAATCAGCAGTTTCGAGATCATTGGAATGCGTGCGAGGAAGTTCTCCAGGATCTGTGGAGAGGGAGCCTCCAGAATATCCACCAGCAAACTCATCGTCTCGCTCACACGGCCCACGCAATTTCCCCAGCCGGGTGCAAATCCGATACCCCCCAGCGGCTCGGCAACATCCTTCCACTCGGTATCATCGGGATACTTCTCAAGCATACTCAGAGCCCGGCGCAGTCCGGAACGCAGCGCCGGTACATCGGTGAAGTTGCCGCCCAGCATCAACTGCTTCCCGTCCATGGAATGTACTGTCAGGAAATGCAGCAGCTTGTCCGACCCCAACCCCAGTTGCCCAAACAGACCCCCGGCAAGCTGCTTGTTGAGGAAAATCACACCCTGTCCTATAGACCGGATTTCCTTGAGCTTTGGAGAACCGCGATTAAAAGGCGCAAAATCAATTTCCAGCACGGGCTCATTCGCCCCCTCCGGATTTACCAGCAGTTCCTTGAAAGCGAGATATTCCGACACGGTGACAGGCTCGGGGACCAGCCGATCCAGATGCAGGCGCGCGTACCACCAGCACCCCGCATCCTCGCGGCCCGCCATATAGACCATTGGCGGCCGGCACACCGCTTCCTGCAAAATGTCTACGATCTCTTGTACCTGCGGGTCAGAAAGCAGATGGGCGTGGTCCGCACTCAACGCATCAAAAACCGCTCCCAGATCGGAGCGAAGCAAAAGCGGCCTTTCCAGTTCGAACCACCTGCGTAGAAGCGTATACATATCACCGCGATGATCGGCAGCCCAGGCTTCAAATTTGTGCAGCATTTGCAGTCTCCATGATGGAAGTACCAAATTCATAATGCGCCATACCCTCTGCAATGCCGTCGGCATATGCGGACCGGGCAAAATAGATTTGCTCATTCCCTTTCAGGCTTGCGAGTTCGGAACTATGGTTGGCAACTATAACGCCGAGGGTGTCACCGATCAGCATTTCATGATCATTGCCGGAATCCCCCGCGACCAGAAACGCGCGTAGCGGCAGTCCCCACTTGTAGGCAAGATAACGTATTGCCCGCCCTTTGGACGCCCTCAGCGGCAACACGTCGAGATAAGTCTGTCGCGAGTAGATCAGGTGTGCTGACAGATTCTGCTCGCGCAACAAAGCACGGATTTTGGCTACTGGCGGCATTTTTTCCGGATCCACGTTGTAGCTGAGCTTGAATTCGCGCTGGTTTTCGCCCGCCTGCAGCTTGAGTCCCGGCACTTTCCGCAATACGTTTTCAATGGCATCGCGGCGCCATAGATACTTGATCAGGTTTTGCCACCCGAGATCCGGACGAAGTTCGGGACCATAATAGATTTCGCTGCCCACCGCGGTGATCAGCACATCGGGCAAGGGTACGCTCCATTCCTTCAATATTTTCACAGCGCTTTCCAGCGTGCGGCCAGTGGCGACACCAAAGCCCAGGTTGGGTGGCGTCGCCCGCAGGATAGCAAGAAGGCGACGCAGGGCAGCACGGTCGCCGAGCAGCGTATTGTCTATATCCGTTATGAGCATATGCGATATCAAGGGCAGCGGGCGCGGTTGCCTTTGATATATCGCCAGGTTCCGGCGGATGCGCTTGCGCTCCTGATGCAGCAGACGCGACAGAACGTGCAGATATCTCCTGACATGCGCCTCCCACGTGTAATGGTTTTTTACCCCTGAAACGCCGTCCCGCGCCCAGCGCCGCCAGCGCATAGGGTCAGCAAGCGCATACTCGATCGCTTCGGCAATCGCGCCAGTGTCCGATGGATTTACCAGTATCCCATTTTTGCAGTTCGCCACGATATCCCGCGGTCCTCCATCTTCTGTCGCGATAATGGGAAGTCCACTGGCGGCGGCTTCGATCAGTGTAAGACCGAAGGGTTCGGTAAGCGCCGGATTGATGAACACGCCGCGCCGCTGGGCTGCGAGACGGTAGAAACCGGCGATGTCGGAAGGCTTGTGGTGTTTGGGCAGCGCCACCTTGCCCCATAAATCGTAGCGGTCGATATCCAGCAGCAGATCGGTCATCACTTCGTTCTGGGCAGCATCCAGTTGACGGATGTCATCCCGGTTGCCCGCCACGATGGCGAGATTGGCCTGTTCATGCAGTTTGGGCGAACTGCCGAAGGCCGCAACCAGCGCCCCCAGATTTTTTCGAATTTCAGGACGGCAAATGGTCAATACCAGGGGCTTGCGCGGATGCGCGAGAAAGCGATCGATGAGATCCGCGGTCTCCACTTCCACTGGTTTTTGACGGCTGGGGGGAGAAAAACGCGATATATCAGTTCCCGGCGGAATGACAACCGCGCGTTCCGGGCGATAGTTGGTGTACAGCCCGTATTGCTCGACGCTTTCCTGAGGCGTGCTGGTTATGACCAGGCTAGCATGTTGCAGTACGGCTTCCTCTGTGGCTATTCGCCGGTAGAAGCTGAATTGGCGCTCCAGTGCCTGCGGCTTCCGGCCTTGTGCCAGCAGGCGTTGTTGCTTGCTGCGTCCCAGGGAGTGCCCGGTATGAATCTGAGGGATGCCCAATAGCTGGGAAAGCTGCATGCCGACATAACCGGCGTCGGCATAATGACTGTGAATGACATCCGGCAAGCGCTTCTGCCCGCGGAGAAAAAGCAGCGCGCGATCCACCAGTTGATCCAGATAGGGCCAAAGGCTTTCCTTGCGCAGATAGCGGCGGGGGCCGCACTGAAGGCGGATAATGCGCGCGTTGTTGCCCAGCGTTTCCTCAAGGCGGGCATAATCCGCGGAAACCGAAGGATCTTCTATCCTTCGCGTGAGCAGATCCACCTTGCCGACCTGGGGCTGACGCGCGAGTGCTCGCGCCAACTCCACTACATACAGCACCTGGCCGCCGGTATCCGCATCGCACCCCAACTCCATGTCGTTTCCCCGAATCAGCCCGTGCAGGCTCAGCATCAGTATGTATAACTCTTTCATCCGTCTCCTAACCGTCCACTGACCACTGTCTGATGAACGGTTCGTAAAAATCATCGTGTTCGGGAATGGCCCCCCGTATTCCGCAAATTGCGCCGGCAAATTGCTGTGCCTGCTTCAAGATGATGGGCATACCCCATCCCTGCAACAGGCCGAATATGAAGACCGCAGAGAACGCATCACCCGCTCCCACCGTGTCGACAACATCCACTGCCTTGTCCGGCGCGATCGATATTTTTTCTCCCGCTCGCTCCAGCCACCAGGCACCGGTTGCGCCGCAAGTAACGAGCATCCCGCGCAACTGATATCGCTCAATCAGCGCTTTGGCCTGAGCCTCGGCAACAGGCTCATCCATATTCAACAGTTGAGCGATGCGATCCAGTTCATCGTCGTTCGCCTTAACAATATCAGCATGCCGCAACGACCAGTGCAGTCGTTCGCCATAAATCCAGGGATCGCGCAGATTGACATCAAAAAAACGTTGGCCGCTGGTTGCGCGCAGCATATGGCGCAGCGCGCGATGCGAATCGGCGCGCTGCGCCAGTGTTCCGAAATAGACCATTTCCGGGTTTGCCGCAAGCGCAGCCACCCGTGCCAGACGTGGATGAATATGATCGTAGGCCTGGTTAGGGACAATAGTGAACCGATGCCCTTCCGCCCCCAGATGAACCGCTACCACGCCTGTAGGATAAACCGAGTCAAGCTGTACACCCTGCGTGCTCAATCCGGCCCTCTCCATCGTCTGCAACAGACGCGCACCCTCCGCATCCTGGCCTATCCGACTCACGAGAACAGGTGCACAGCCAAAAGCGCGCAAATGGCGGGCAACATTGAGAGGTGCGCCACCGACCACATCCCCGCCGGGGAACCGGTCTATCAGTGTTTCGCCAAAAAGGAGCACCGAGTGGTGGACGTCGATCATCATGATAACTTGAAAAAATCGGTCGCGAATCTGCTCCGGGTTCGCCGACGCACATGAACGGGCCTTCCTTGTACTTCCGCGTGAAGCCATGGGAAAAGAGGGATATTGCCTGCTATACAAGCATCTCCCGCAATACCTGCACAAAGCTTTTTTAAAGCGGGTGCATATGGCATCGATTCAGAAGCTTATTGCCTGTCGCGCTGCCGCTCCCGAAGCGCCTCCCCGCGGATAAAGGAAGAAGGAAGCATCAGAAGAAAATTCAGGGAAAAATGAAGAACACTCCGCTCTTATCTGTCATAATTACCGCTCCTTTTGCCTCTTTTCCATCTGCCTGCGAAAGCAGGAATAACAACAGGAAAAACTAACAATATTATCAGCTACGGAAAGGGTTTCTGTACGGTAGCAGACATACGGCGAGAAGAAAGCCTGCCAGCTTCCGGGCTAGTTTTCGAAAGATTTCTAGAACTTGTACCCGCGATGCAGTGCTACCGCGTTTGCGGCAAGATTGAAATATTCCACGCGCTCGAATCCGGCTTTCTGCATCAGTTGCTTCAACTCCTCCTGCCCGGGATGCACGCGGATGGATTCGGCAAGATATCGGTAGCTGTCCGGGTCCTTTGCGATGAAACCACCCATCGCGGGAAGTACTTTGAACGAGTAGAGGTCGTAGAGCCGTTGCAGAGGTTTCCATATCCTGGAAAATTCAAGCACGATAACGCAGCCACCGGGGCGCAATACCCGCAGCATTTCTTTCAGCGCAGCATCCTTGTGCGTCATGTTCCTCAGACCAAAAGCAACGCTTACGCAATCGAAGTAATTGGTAGGGAATGGCAGCTTTTCCGCATCGCACTGTGCAACCGGCACGGCAGTACCTTCATCCAGCAAACGATCGCGGCCAATGGTCAGCATGGAATTGTTGATATCGGTCAGCCAGACCTCTCCCCTGCTCCCCACCTGCTCAAGGAAGAGCGAGCTCAGATCCGCAGTTCCTCCGGCAATATCCAGCACACGGTTACCTGACCGGACTCCGCTCACCTCAACTGCAAATCGCTTCCACAGTCGATGCATGCCCCCAGACATCAGGTCATTCATCAGGTTGTAACGTTCCGCAACAGAATCAAACACACCTGCTACCTCGCGTGCTTTCTCCGTTTCCGACACGGTCTTAAAGCCGAAATGGGTAGTTCTCGTCATCGATGTTCAAACTTAAATAAAGGGTAGAGGGAAAGAAGCCTTGTTCCGAATAGTCTCAGCTTTTTGCCGCTGATTCCCGGTTCGAACCCGGTAAATGCCCGGCCGGTTCCCGGCTGGCTCCCGCTTCTTCCATTCGGCGCAGGTAACGCTGCCACATTTCATCCTGGTGCAGGCCATACTCGTAGAGCAGATCCCAGGAATAAAGCCCGGTATTATGGCCATCAGAAAAAGTCAGCTGGATCGCATAGTTGCCCACCGGATCGATACGATTGATATTCACCTCTTTCTTACCGGTCTGCAGCACTTCCTGGCCGGGGCTATGACCCCGCACTTCTGCCGAGGGCGAATACACCCGCAGGAACTCGCTGGTGGACCGGAACGTCTTTCCATCACTGAAAGTGATTTCCAGCAACCGTGATTTTCGATGCAACTTGATTTCGACGGGAACAGGCGTGTTTTTACTCAAGCCAGCCATTGCCTTTCTCCAGTTTGATTCCGGTTGGGAATGGCGAATGATAAACCAGTAGGGGCAAAACTAAAACCTTGACGGCAACTGGATGTGATTTCCGACAAAATCGGGTACCGCAAAGATTGCGATACGAAAATGCAGATCCCGCCGAGAAGAACCAGGGACAGAAGAGAGGTATCCGGAAATAGGTCAACAGAATTCCGCCGGCTCCCGTGCCTTTACGAGAACCAGCCTATCCGCGCCCACCTTTGCCCCTCACCGCTGAGGATCAATGCAGATTATCTGCTGATAAAATCATATATAGCATACGCAATTCTCACTGCTCCTCGTCGCTGTGCGATGCTACCTTTCCCGCCCACCTTGCAATTGAACAGAGTGCGACATTATTCCATTGCGCAATTCAAAGCGCGGGTGGCGCAGACTGCCCGATCACGGAAAAGCAGGCTGTTTCGGTTCGGTTCCTTCAATCTCTACAGTCGGTAAATGATTTTTTATGCGCGCCTCGATCTCCTCGACACGAGCTTTTGGCACATCAGCCAGTACGAGCAATTGACCTGCTTCGATCGCCTGTTCAAACTGCTTTATTCTCGAGCTTGCCGCACTCACACCAATCAGGCTTCCCGCCCAGGCGCCGACACCTGCTCCTGCAAGCGCGCTTCCCAGCACAATACCGCCCGCAATTACCGTGGATGCTGGCGGCAGAACGACCGCAACCAGTCCGGCCAGAGCACCGGCGGTACCGCCTACCGCCAGTCCCCGTTCCACCGCGGGAATGAAGTCAGTCTTCTGCAACAGGCTGGCCTCGGGCAGATCCTCAAGCTCGGTACCGCGCTTGGCCACCACATGAATGTGTTTTTCCCCTATTCGGGATAGAAGCAGCTCATCGACAATGCGTTTGGTCGTCGAAATGTCGGGAACCAGAAAGTATATTCTTCGCATCATGATCTCCTGATAGTGGTTAACAAGGCAAATCACCAGCGTGCAGAATATTCAAAATATTCAAAACCGGCTGATTTCAGCATAGGACAGGTCAACCGAAAAAGCAAACTAACGCTCCGAGTAGGGGAATCAGAAAATGATGGATACTGATTTACTCATACCACATTTGTAAGTCGCCCGCATCCTCCTGCATACTAACGCGAGATCGTGCAAAATAAGGAGCATACGTTACATGGATACGATAAAAACCCGTGCGGCAGTGGCTTGGGCTCCAGGCCAGCCTTTGAAGATCGAGGAAGTGGACTTGATGCCGCCAAGGAAAGGCGAGGTGCTGGTGCGCATAGTCGCTACGGGAGTCTGTCATACAGACGCATATACTTTGTCCGGAAAAGACCCTGAAGGCAAATTTCCGGCTATTCTGGGGCATGAAGGCGGCGGCATCGTCGAGGCGGTCGGCGAGGGCGTGACCAGCGTGGCGGCAGGCGATCACGTCATTCCGCTGTACACGCCCGAATGTGGCGAGTGCAAATTCTGCAGATCGGGGAAAACCAACCTGTGCCAGGCGATAAGGGCAACTCAGGGACAGGGGCTGATGCCGGAGGGCACTACCCGTTTTTCGAAGGATGGCAAACCCATTTATCATTACATGGGCACTTCGACTTTTTCCGAATATACGGTAATCCCTGAAATTGCACTGGCCAGGATCAGCAAGGAAGCGCCACTGGAAAAGGTCTGCCTGCTCGGCTGCGGCGTTACGACCGGCTTGGGCGCGGTGACCAATACTGCAAAGGTAAAGGCGGGCGATACGGTAGCGGTATTCGGTCTGGGTGGCATAGGCCTGGCCACTATAATCGGCGCTGCGATGGCCAAAGCTGGACGCATCATCGCTATCGATATCAATCCGGGCAAGTTTGAAATTGCGCGTCAATTGGGCGCTACCGATGTAGTGAATCCCAAAGACCACGACAAGCCCATCCAGGAGGTGATCATCGAGATGACCGATGGAGGCGTGGATTTTTCCTTCGAATGCATCGGCAATGTAAAGGTCATGCGCTCGGCCCTGGAATGTTGTCATAAGGGTTGGGGGGAATCGGTGATTATCGGCGTTGCCGGGGCAGGAGAAGAAATCTGCACCCGCCCCTTTCAGCTCGTTACCGGCCGCGTCTGGCGCGGCTCCGCTTTTGGGGGAGTGAAGGGCCGCAGCGAACTGCCCGGCTATGTGCAGCGCTATCTCGATGGAGAATTCGAGCTGGATACCTTCATTACCCACACGATGGGATTGGAGGATATCAACAAGGCATTCGACCTCATGCATGAGGGCAAGTCCATCCGCACGGTGATACATTTCGACAAATGATTGGTGCGGTTTCCGTTAACCGCAAAGGTTTGTACCCATGAATCAGAATCCAGAGGAGTTGCAGCTTCTCTCATCGCATCGTTCGTTCGACGGATGGCAAAAACGCTACAGGCATTTTTCGCCATCGCTGAGCTGCGAAATGAATTTTTCCATCTATCTTCCACCGGCGACAGACCAGGGTGAAAAGGTACCTGCTGTCTATTGGCTCTCAGGCTTGACCTGCACGGATGAGAATTTCACGATTAAAGCCGGGGCGCAGCGGGTGGCAGCAGAATCTGGCATCGCGTTGATCATGCCAGACACCAGTCCGCGAGGAGAAAAGGTGGCGAGAGCAAGCGATAATGCGTACGACCTAGGATCGGGCGCGGGTTTCTACGTGAATGCCACGCAGGAGCCCTGGAGCCAGCATTACCGGATGTATGACTATATCGTCGATGAGTTGCCGGCCCTGATGGAAAAGCACTTTCCTCTCAATGATCGGCGCTCGATCAGCGGTCATTCAATGGGAGGACATGGCGCTCTGATGATCGCCTTGCGCAACCCGAAGCGCTATCGATCAGTATCCGCCTTCGCACCTATCGTGAACCCTACCACCAGTCCGTGGGGCATAAAGGCCTTCAGTCACTACCTGGGAGATGACGTCAAGAACTGGTGGAACTATGATGCCTCTTTGCTTATAGAATCTGCACGCCCCTCGGAGTATCTGCCCATGCTGATCGATCAGGGCTCTGCCGATGAGTTTCTGGCCGAGCAACTGAAAATCGAGCGCTTTATCGCCGTGTGCAATACGGTGAACTACCCCGTGCGAATCAACATGCGTGAAGGTTACGATCACAGCTATTTCTTTATCAGCACATTTATCGGAGAGCACCTGCGTTTTCACGCGGAGGTCCTCAAGAATCCTTGAACAGATTCCCTGAACCTGTAAACGGGATATTCCCATCCCCCAGCCCCTGCAATAAGCGGTGCGACAATTTGCCGCATTCCCAGAGGGGTTAAAATCCATTATTCTGCTCGTGACTTCTCCTTGAAGTTGCCAGTAGTACCGTGTTTGTTTTACGCATTATTTTCCTTCTACATTCGGGCTCGTCGCACATCACCCCACGATGTCACGAGCCCTTTTCTTTTTCTGATCGACTTGTCCTGCCCATCGGTAGAAACCTTGCTTGGCCAGTTCAGCAACCATGAGATAGAACACGACCATCGTCCCGAGGATGAGATAGAACTCGATGGGAGGTGGCACGAAACCAAAATACGCCCCTATTGGCGTCACGGGCAGCAACGCTGCAACCGCAATTATCGTCAGCGAGGTGACAACCAATATCGGATGGGCAGTACTGACAAGGGGATTTCCCCTTGTGCGAATAACGAAGATCACCAGCACTTGCGTGCAAAGCGACTCGACAAACCAACCGGTTTGAAACAGTTTTTCCCCGGCATCCAGGACCACCAGCATGATATAGAAGATTATGAAATCGAACAGCGAACTGATGGGTCCGAGCACCAGCATGAAATTACGGATGAGATCAAGATCGAGGACATGGGGATGTCGCATCTCCCAGGCATCTACTTTATCCAGCGGGATAGGGACTTCAGATATGTCATAAAGAATATTATTGAGCAGAATCTGTGTCGGCAACATCGGCAAAAAAGGCAAAAACAGTGCGGCTCCTGCCATGCTGAACATGTTGCCAAAGTTAGAGCTGGTACCCATCATGATGTACTTCATGATGTTGCCCAGGGTCCTTCTTCCTTCCATAACAGCGAGGTATAGCGCGTGCAGATCGTGCTTTAGGAGAATCATGTCTGCCGCTTCTCGCGCAACATCCACAGCTGAATCAACCGAGAGGCCGACATCGGCGGTATGTAGCGAAGGAGCATCATTGATGCCGTCTCCCAGGTAGCCAACCACGTGATTACGCGCCTTGAGTGCGCGAATCACACGCTCCTTCTGTATAGGATTCACCCGACAGAATATGTTGGCTGATTCGACTCGTGCCTGCAAAGCGTTATCATCCAATTCTGCGATATCCTTCCCTGTTAGAAGCCCATTTACCTCAATCTTTAGCTCTTTGCATATGTAGCGAGTAACAAGGTCACTATCACCGGTTACGATTTTGATCGCAACGCCGGCATGAGCGAGAGCCGCTAGCGCTGATGCGGCACTTGCCTTGGGCGGATCGAGGAAGGCGGCGAAGCCCGCCAGTATCAGATTTGTTTCATCGCGCACAAGCTCGTGGAAGTGGTCTGGCGATACTTCGCGCCAGGCAATACCGAGTACCCGAGAACCTTCTTCCTCCAGTGCCCGGTATTGCTTATGTATCTCCTCCATTGCCGCTTCATTCATGGAACACTTTGCGCTTTCCCCATCAGCCTCGTAGTGGCTACACAGCCGCAGGATTTCATCGGGCGCACCTTTCACCACTAGCCAACGTTTCGTTCCGTTATCAATGAGAACAGAGATGCGGCGTCGCTCAAAGTCAAAGGGAACCTCATCGATTTTCCTCCAGGTCCCGACCTCGATATGCTGATGATCAAGAATGGCCTGGTCCAGAGGGCTTCTCATGCCTGTCTCGAAAAAGCTGTTGAGATAGGCTAGCTCAAGCACCCGGTTACTCGAGCATCCATTCACGTCCACATGTTTAGCGAGGCAGATTTTGGCTTCAGTCAGAGTACCGGTCTTGTCGGTACAGAGAACATCCATCGAGCCCAGGTCCTGAATCGCAGAAAGACGTCTGACGATTATTTGCATGCGAGCCATTCGCAGCGCCCCGCGGGACAGGGTGACCGAAATAATCATGGGCAAGAGCTCCGGAGTCAACCCCACCGCAAGAGCTACCGCAAAAAGAAAGGACTCGAGCCACGGTTTGTGAAAGAACACATTCGTGAGCAAAACGAACATCACCATAAGGATAGTGAGTCGCATGATCAGTGCACCAAAGCGATGGATACCTAGTTCGAACGAAGTCGGCGCGGCAGGCCGGGAGAGACTGTCAGCAATTGCCCCGATAGCAGTACGAGACCCGGTATTGACTACAGTTATTCGTGCACTGCCGCTGATGACGGATGTTCCCATGAACACAGCATTGCTTGCGTCTTCGAGTCCCGTAGCAGACTCAGGGAGTAAACCTGGCCGCTTTTCTACTGGGTAGGGCTCCCCGGTGAGCAGCGCCTGATTCACAAAAAAATCGCGTGATTCAAGCACGAAACCATCTCCCGGCACCAAATCACCTGCGAAGAGCAGCACGACGTCACCAGGCACGATCTCGCTGACCGGAAGCTCAAGCGGTTTGTCATCCCGCACCACCATCGCTCGAAGGGAAACCGATCGGCGCAGTTTTTTTACGGATTCATTGGCGCGATACTCCTGGACAAAATCAAGAGTAACGCTGAGCAAAACCATGAAGCTGATAATGAAGAAACTGGAGGTGTCACCTGTCAGTGCCGACACCGTACTTGCGGCAAGTAGAATAATGATAAGGGGATTTCTGAAGCGTGCGATAAACTGTAGCGGAAGCGGTTTCTCCCGAGTCTCGCGAAGCAGATTAGGACCGAAACAAGCAAGGCGGGATTTAGCCTCGGCTGTGGACAGTCCTTTCCTGGCGTCCAGTCCGGCTTTTTCCTCTAGCCCTGGTTCCAGCCACCACGGCCGATGTTTTACATCAACTGGCATTATGGGCGTGGAAAAGTAAGAGTTGAGCCCTCAGATATCTGTTTCTGCTGTAGTAGTCATAATTGCAAACATCTTTCCTGTTTCCTGAACATTTGTCATCCACGCTGATCCCCTCCCCACTCTTTTTCGCGCTACTAATCAGAGGCCAAATGCTGGTAGAAATGCGGCCACAAAATAAGAGATGACTATCACCCAGATGAAATAGCGGTGAATGAGATGCACGAAGGCCTCAACCGGATTTTTCATGACGCTATAGTTCACCCTCATTCCAGCCTTCTCCAGTACGACATCAGCAATAATGATGCTCTGCCTTTGTTATAGACTGCTTGTCAGGTTAAATGAGAGTTCAGGAATGTATTCATTCGTCTAAGCCTCATTACAATCTCCATCCAGAGGCCGAACGGACCATCGAATATCTCCGCAATTAAGATTGAACTGACTGGAAATTGGGTAGACAATATTTTTATGTGTCTCGGTATTCCCATGCAGATAATCGAAATCGAGGGCTTTAACGCACTTTGCGAAGCAAAAGGCGTAAGGCGCGAGGTGAGCCTATACCTGGTTCAGGGAGAGCAGGTTGCAATTGGTGATTTCGTCATGGTGCACGTGGGGTACGCCATTCAGAAAATGAACGAAAGCGAGGCGCGCTCAGCCTGGGAGCTTCACGACGAGTTGCTTGCTTCCGGGACGGACAGTGCATGAATTCTCGGTCTGCCAAGCTTTGATTGCACAGGTCGAGCAGATTGCGATCAGCCATGGGGCGTTGAAGGTGCAATCGGTAAAACTGCGGATCGGTCCCCTCTCTGGCATGGAACTGCCGCTGCTTGAGCATGCATATCCCTTTGCCAGCGCGGGTACCCTCGCGGAGGGCTCGATCCTTGAAATAGAGCGTGCTCCGCTCAAAGTAAAGTGCGAAGCATGCGGCCTCGACTCAAAGGTTAAGCCAAATTTGCTCACATGCCGCATGTGTGGAAGCTGTAAGACCAGAGTCGTGAGCGGCGAGGAATTGATGCTCATGAGTGTGGAATTGATCACCACTTGAAGTCTCGGGAGGTCTGGGATGTGCAACACGTGTGGCTGCAACATCACACCCGGTAACCGCGAATTCGCGTATAAGCCGGTAAACGGCAAGACCGCAGTTTCGGTTCTGGAGAACCTCTTGGCCAGGAACGATGACCAGGCGGAACACAACCGGCAGCATTTCGACAAACATCGGCTGCTGACGGTAAACCTGATGTCATCCCCAGGCGCCGGCAAGACAGCGTTGCTGGAAGCGACCATCGATGCTTTGCGTGACAAGTACCGTATCGGTGTGATCGAGGGTGATCTGGAAACCGAGAACGATGCGGTACGCATCCGTGCCAGAGGGGTGCCGGCATACCAGATCACTACAGGCTCGGCGTGCCACCTCGATGCCCACATGGTGCACGACGCATTGCATAAATTTCCCCTGGAAGGACTGGACATCCTCTTTATCGAGAATGTGGGAAATCTCGTCTGCCCCGCAAGCTTTGATCTGGGCCAGCATAAGAATGTCACTTTGCTCTCCGTCACTGAAGGCGATGACAAGCCTGCGAAATACCCCGTGATGTTCCGTGCTGCGGATATCGTGCTTCTGACCAAAAGTGACCTATTGCCGGTGCTGGATGATTTCGATCCTGAACGGGCAGAACTCAGCCTTCGCAACCTGGGTAGCCGAGCACCGGTAATCAGGCTTTCCGCGCGGAAGAGTCTGAACCTCGGGGACTGGCTTGATTGGCTGATCGGCGAACTGGTGCAGAAACGGGGGAAATTAGCTTCGGACGTTCTGGTGCAACCTGTGGCAGAACCGCAGTCGATATCGTCCAATACGGGAATGCAGGGATGACCCTTACCGCCCAGGAGTGGCTAAAAAAAATCCATGGGCTACCGCTCGATCGGCCTGCGCGCATCATGAACGTATGCGGGGGGCATGAACGCTCGATTACCATGGCCGGAATCCGAAGCGCGCTGCCCGAATCCATCGAACTGATTGCCGGGCCCGGCTGCCCGGTGTGCGTTTGTCCCGAAGAAGATGTGTACCAGGCAATTCAACTCGCACTGCGTGGAGAGGTCATCCTGGTCGCTTTCGGCGATATGCTGCGCGTGCCGGCGAATGTGCCAAAGAAAGAAGTGCGATCCCTGGAGCAGGCCAAGGTTGCGGGAGCAGATGTGCGTGCCATTGCCAGCCCCCGCGAAGCGGTCCGGATAGCGCGCGAAAATCCGGAACGGCAAGTCGTTTTCTTTGCTGCGGGTTTTGAGACCACCACAGCCCCGGTAGCAGCCATGCTGCTGGAGGGAGTGCCGGACAATTTATCCGTCCTGCTGTCAGCGCGGCGCACGTGGCCTGCAGTCGCAATGCTGCTTGATTCTGATAAGCCGGGCTTTGATGGGTTAGTGGCACCCGGCCATGTTTCCACAGTCATGGGACCTGAGGAGTGGAATTTCGTCTTCGAAAAGCATGACATTCCCACTGCCATAGCCGGTTTCAAGCCGGTCTCGCTGCTCGCAGCCATGTATTCGGTGTTGCGCCAGTTACTTGAAGGCAAGCGTTTTCTGGATAATTGTTATCCTGAACTAGTCCGGCCCGGGGGAAATCGAGCCGCACAGGCGCAACTCGCCGAAGCGCTGCATGACACGGATGCTAACTGGCGCGGCATTGGCGTTATCCCATCTTCCGGTTTTCACCTCCAAAAGCGCTTCGCAAAGAACGATGCGCGACTTCAATTTCCCGATTTCGATACAGAGGGACGCAAGCGCACAGGTCAGATGCCGCCCGGTTGCGAATGTGCGAGCGTAGTCCTTGGAAAGATAAATCCAAATCAGTGCAAGATTTATGGCCGTGCCTGCACACCGAAAACACCCGTAGGTCCGTGCATGGTGTCGGACGAGGGTGCTTGCCGCATCTGGTGGGCAGCAGGCGTACGGGAGAACATGGCCACTGGAGAGAAGACGGCGGCAGATAGCACTTCTACTCCCGATGTTAACTAAGAAGCCAGAATAAGCGGCGCAGATTCACGGCAAGAGGCTTGGAAGCTGAACGTGTCTTCGCCTTGTATCCTGTACGGCCCTTTTCTCTCATTTTTCCTGCTGCCCCGATGAATGTGAAAGAGGAACAAATCACTCGCCCGTGTAAGCCCGAAGTGCGCCGCTGGCTCATAGGGGGTCGGGTGCAGGGCGTAGGTTTTCGCCCGTTTGTGTACCGTCTGGCGCAACGATTTCGCTTGACTGGCCATGTACAGAATACTTCCGACCAGGTGGTAATCGAAGCAGCGGGAGAAAAAAAGCTTCTGGATGCGTTTGGTGTCGCACTGCTTGCCGAGGCACCCCCTCTTGCCCAACCGGAGATGGTGCACGTTGAGAAAATCCCCTACCTCAAAAGGGATGGCTTTGAAATCCTGCAAAGCTCGGACAATTCGGCAGAGCGCATTCACATTCCTCCTGATTATTTCTTGTGCGATGACTGCAAGCGGGAAATGCAAACACCGGGTGACACGCGCTATCGCTATCCCTTCATTAACTGCACCCAGTGCGGTCCCCGCTACACGCTGATCACCAAACTGCCTTACGATCGTCCCAATACTGTGATGGCAGGCTTTGAACTATGCTTGCAATGCCGCAGGGAGTATGAAGACCCCGGCGACCGGCGTTTTCATGCCGAACCGGTAGCTTGTCCTGCCTGTGGCCCGCAGCTTTGCCTGTCGGCACCCGAAGGCCGGGTTGACGGACCTGCCGCGCTGGCAGCTTCTGTTACCGCTCTGCGGCGAGGCGAGATCGTCGCAGTGAAGGGTATTGGCGGTTATCACCTGATGTGTGATGCCCGCAACGAGACAGCGATTGAGCAGTTGCGCACGAACAAGCACCGGCCACATAAACCGCTTGCGCTGATGTTCCCCTGGTGCGGTGAGGACGGACTAGCGCAGGTGCGGGATGAATTGGAAGTCGACGCACAGGGGCAAGCATTGTTGTGCGGGCCAGCGCGGCCAATCGTGCTCTTGCGAAGGCGCAGGGATTCAATGTTGCCTCAATCTATCGCTCCGGGGATAAGGGAAATCGGCGCGATGCTCCCCTATAGTCCCTTGCATCATTTGTTGCTGGATGAATTGGATAAACCGGTAGTGGCCACCTCTGGAAATGTGAGCGGAGAGCCAGTATTGACCGATAATGCAGAGGCGGAAACGCGGTTGGCCCGAGTGACTCGAGTTTTTCTCCATCATAATCGCCCCATTGCGCGTCCCGCGGATGATCCGGTGGCTCGCGTCATTGCAGGAAAGTCTCGCTTGGTTCGAGTGGGACGCGGAATTGCTCCGGTTGAATTTGACCTGCCTGGCCTGTTTGCGCGGCCATTGCTTGCTGTGGGCGGGCATATGAAAAATAGCATTGCCTTGGGCTGGAACGGGCGAGCCATTCTTTCTCCCCATATCGGGGACCTGGATGCTCCCCGAAGCATGGCAGTATTCGAACAGGTTATTTCAGATTTGCAGCGGTTGTATGGCGCTTCCCCTCAGGCTATCGTTTGCGATGCCCATAAAGGGTATGCCAGCAGCCGCTGGGCGGATCGGCAGAGTTTGCCACTCATCCCCGTCTGGCACCATCATGCCCATGCATCCGCTTTGGCGGCTGAACATTCACGAGAACTTACCTGGCTGACTTTCACCTGGGACGGCGTCGGCCTGGGGGAAGACAATACCCTTTGGGGCGGCGAAGCGCTGCTTGGCCGGCCCGGTGCCTGGCATCGAGTCGCACGCCTGCGTCCGTTCCGGCTACCTGGAGGCGAGCAGGCAGGACGGGCCCCGTGGCGTTCTGCTGCTGCGCTTTGCTGGGAAAGCGGAAGAGAGCCTCCCCTCAAGGGAACCCGCCTGGGGCTGCTAAAAAAAGCATGGGAAAAAGGACTAAATTCACGCGTCACCACCGCAGCGGGACGTCTTTTTGACGGCGCCGCCAGCCTGCTCGGGGTGCTCGGGCATGCGAGCTACGAAGGCCAGGCCGGGATGTATCTGGAAAATGTTGCAGAAGCCTGCGATTTAGAACGCGACGTGCACGCAATTGATCTGCCTCTTTTCCAAGGCGCTACCGGTTTGCTCACTGTGGACTGGGAACCGCTCATCCCCGCACTGCTCAGTGAGGCGATTCCGGTTGCGCGAAGGGCAATGCAATTTCACTTGAGTCTCGCAAATTCCATTGCGGTCCAGGCGCAACGCATCCATTCGTCAACACCGTTTGATCGAGTGGGGCTGACCGGCGGCGTGTTCCAGAACAAAGTGCTTGCCGAGCTGGCTGTTTCGCAGCTGGCAGCCGCCGGGTTTGCGGCACATTTGCCGGAAAGAGTGCCTTGCAATGATGGGGGCATTGCGTTTGGTCAATTGGTTGAAGCGGGTGCGGGCGTCAAGGCTGGTGCGCATGGATGATAGGCACATCAGCCTGGCCCATGGCAACGGCGGCCGTTACATGCGCGAGCTGATCGAAACCGTATTCGCGAGCCACCTTTCCAACCCCTTGCTCAACGTACAGACGGATGCAGCGGCCTTACCTGCCATGGAGGGAGTGATAATGATAACCACGGACGGCTTTACAGTACAGCCGCTGGAGTTTCCTGGGGGCACGATCGGTTCCCTGGCAGTGCACGGAACAGTAAACGATCTGGCCGTATCCGGCGCCCGCCCCTGTTATCTCACACTCAACGCTTTTATTGAGGAAGGCTTCGATATGGCGCAGCTGGAACGCATTGTGGCCAGCCTCGCCAGTACGGCACGGGAGGCGAATGTTTCCGTGGTAGCGGGCGACACCAAGGTTCTTCCTCGTGGGCAAGGGGGCGGGCTGTATCTTGCCGTCACCGGAGTGGGTGTGAGGCCAAAAAATCTGGAACTTGGCCTCAACCGGGTGCAGCCGGGAGACTCCATTCTGGTAAGCGGCCCGGTAGGCGATCATGGCATTGCCGTTATGCTGGCCCGGGAACAATTTGGCTTAAGCGGTGAGCTGCTGTCGGACGCAGCCAGTGTGCTTCCCTTGACGCAGGCATTAGTGCCGTTGCCAGGCCTGCGTTTCATGCGCGACCCCACGCGGGGCGGGCTTGCTACCGTTCTGCATGAAATTTGCCGCACTACGGGACTGGAAGCGCGGCTCGACCAGCTAGCGGTTCCGGTACGCGACCAGGTAGCGTCCGTGTGCGAAATGCTGGGGTACGATCCTTTTTATCTGGCTTGCGAAGGACGGGTGGTGGCGGTGGTGGAATCTGCTCAGGCAGAAGAAGCGCTTGCCCGGTTGCAGGCGCTGCCACAGGGGCGTGAAGCTGCAATTATCGGCACCGTGAACCAGGGCCGTCCGCACGTCGTACTCGAAACCGAACTAGGTGGGGAGCGCATTCTGGATGAACTGGAGGATGACCCGCTCCCCCGAATATGCTAGAAATGAATGATGCAGCCCCCTGATCTTCCCGATATCGAGCAGCGGCTCGCAATCATATGCGAACGGCACGACTGCGAGCCCCATCGCCTGCTTCAGATCCTGATCGAGGTGCAGGAGATGTACGCCTTTATTCCTCCAGAAGCCATCACCACTATTGGCAAGCATCTCAATCTCCCCCGAGTGAGCGTGGAAGGCGCAGCAGGTTTCTACTCCTTTCTTTCGCTCGAACCCGCAGGCCAATACCGCGTGCTGTTTTCCGATAACGTGACCGACCGGATGCTGGGTAACGAGGAACTAATGCGCCATTTCTGCAACAGGCTGTGGCTTGAGCCTGGCAAAGTGTCGGAAGATGAACTGGTCAGCACCGATCTCACTTCCTGTACCGGAATGTGTGATCAGGGGCCGGCCGCGCTGATCAATGGATGGCCTGTTACCCGCTTAAACAGAGAGCGCATCGATCTCATCGCCGATTTGATCCTCAGCAAGTCCCCCGTTTCGGACTGGCCGCCTACTTTGTTTGAGGTTAATGACAATATCCGCAGGACCGCTAGGCTCCTGGGCGAACCGTTCGAACCTGGCTCTGCGATCAGGGCAGCACTCATGCGTGGCGCCGATGCGACCCTGGGTGAACTCAAATTGTCCAGATTGAGAGGGCGCGGTGGAGCGGGATACGTAACGGCGGACAAGTGGACCGCCTGCCGGAATTCTCAGGGGGCAGCGCGTTATATCGTTTGCAATGCAGATGAGGGTGAGCCGGGAACTTTCAAGGATCGCATATTGCTGAACCGTTACGCGGATATGGTGTTTGAAGGCATGACCGTAGGTGCGCGGCTGCTAGGTTCTGCAAAGGGGTTTTTATATCTGCGCGGAGAATACCGGTATCTGCTAAAAAAACTCGAGGAAGTACTCGTTCAGCGATGCGAGGCTGGCCTGTTGGGCAGCAACATCCTGGGCGAGCCCGGATTCGACTTCGATATCGAGATCCATTTGGGCGCTGGTGCATATATATGTGGAGAAGAATCCGCATTGATCGAATCGCTTGAAGGCAGGCGGGGCAGGCCGCGCAACCGTCCGCCCTACCCCGCACAGCATGGCTATCTCGATCAGCCCACAGTCGTGAACAACGTGGAAACGTTTGCCTGTGCAGCCATGATTGCGGCGTGTGGGGGAAAATGGTTTAGGGAGACGGGCACGCGAGACTCTAGCGGCAGCAAGGTTCTCAGCATCGCAGGCGACTGCACTTTGCCCGGCATTTACGAATATCCGTTCGGTGTATCGGTGCAAAAAATACTGGAAGACTGTGGCGCGCAGGAACCCTATGCTGTTCAAGTCGGCGGTCCGTCCGGCATTCTTGTTTCCTGGCAGGAATTCGAGCGTACCATTTCGTTTGAAGACTTGCCCACTGCGGGCGCCTTCACCATATTCAGGCGAGGGCGCGACATATTGGAAGCCGTGCGCAATTACGCCCACTTCTTCGCGCACGAAAGCTGCGGTTTCTGCACGCCCTGCCGAGTGGGAACGCAATTACAGAAAAAGATCGTGGACAAGATCGCAAACGGTCATGGCACAGCCTCAGATCTCGAAGAGCTGAAGCAGCTGGGACACCTTATGAGAACCATGAGCCACTGCGGACTGGGACATACGGCTCCGAATCCGGTGCTGGATATGCTCCAGAAATTTCCCGGTGCTTACGAGCAAAAGCTCACGAGCCTGTCGTTCGAGCCGGCTTTCGATCTGGATGCTGCACTGGCCACAGCGCGCAGGATCACTGGAAGGGACGATCCGTGGGCCCATCTGCCATGAGTGGAACCATTACGATCGACGGAAAAACGGTGCCATTCACCGGCGGCCAGACCATTATGGATGCCGCGCTGGAGGCTGGGGTTTACATCCCTCACCTTTGCCACAATCCCGAGTTCAAGCCGCACGGCAGCTGCAAGTTGTGTGTAGTGGAGGCCAATGGACGTAATGTGACTTCCTGCACCATGCCGGCTTCCCCCGATATGGTGGTGATCAACGACACGCCGGAGTTGAATGAGGATCGCAAGGCCTTGGTGCAAATGCTGTTCGTCGAAGGCAATCATATCTGTCCGGCCTGCGAGGCGACGGGAAATTGCCAGTTGCAGGCGGCAGGCTACTACCTGCACATGCAAAGTCCGCGCTTCATGCATTTCTATCCGCCGCGCAGGGTGGATGCTTCGCACCCCGATATTTTTCTCGATCTCAATCGCTGCATTCTGTGTGAGCTTTGCGTTCGTGCCAGCCGCGATATCGATAAAAAGAACGTGTTCGGCATTTCAGGCCGAGGTATAGATTCTCATCTGGTAGTCAATTCGGAGAGCGGCAAGCTGGGCGACACGAACATGACAGTCACCGACAAGGCTGCCCATGTCTGCCCTACAGGGGCGATTCTGATCAAACGCAAGGGCTACACCATGCCTATCGGCAAGCGCACATTCGATCAGAAGACGCTGCGCGAATTCCATCTGGAGCAGCAGAAACGAGTCGAGCCGAAGGACGGACCGGATGGCGGATGAAAAACGCAAGATTCGCATCGCAACCTGTTCCCTAGCGGGATGCTTCGGATGCCATACCTCCATGCTCGATATCGACGAGAGGCTGTTTGATCTTCTGAAGATGGTCGAATTCGACCGTACTCCCTTCACGGATATCAAGCATTGCGGCCCGTGCGATATAGGCATTGTCGAAGGCGGTGTCAGCAATGCGGAGAATGCCCGCGTGCTTAGGGAATTCCGTGAGAATTGCAAGGTGCTGGTTGCAATCGGCCCTTGTGCGATTACCGGTAATGTCCCTGCCCTGCGCAACAATATCGACTTGTGGGACTGCTTTCAAGAGGTGTACCTGTATGACCCGGGAACAGAAGGCAAGCAGATACCCAACGATTCGGAGTTGCCGCTTCCCTTCGATAAGGTGTACCCCATCTACGAGGTTGTCAAAGTGGATTATTTTCTGCATGGCTGCCCTCCCCCGGCGGAAGCGATCTGGAAATTTCTCACTGACCTGATCCAGGGAAAGGAGCCGGAAATCGACTATGAATTGCTGCGGTACGATTAACTGCCCATTTCTCGCATGGGCAACTGTGGGTTCAGGAGTGCGAAATGCCGCGTGAACTGGAAACTGCCGTCCATCCGGAAAAGCTGAAACGGGTGGTAATCGAGCCGGTCACCCGCGTGGAAGGTCATGGCAAAGTGACCATCCTCCTGGATGAGGATAACCGGGTGCACCAGGCGCGGTTTCATATCGTCGAATTCCGCGGCTTCGAGAAATTCATCCAGGGACGTCCCTATACCGAAGTGCCGGTACTGGTACAACGCCTCTGCGGCATTTGCCCGGTAAGCCACAATCTTGCCGCTTCCAAGGCGATGGATGTGATCGTGGGCGCAACGCCTCCCCCGGCTGCCGACAAGTTGCGCCGCCTCATGCACATGGGTCAGATGCTGCAATCGCACGCGCTGCATTTTTTCCATCTTTCCTCTCCCGACCTGCTCTTCGGTTTCGATGCGGAGGTGGGGAAGCGCAACATCGCGGGTCTTGCCATGGAATTCCCCGATATTGCCAGGCAGGGGGTCGGATTGCGCAAGTTCGGCCAGGAAGTCATCCGCATGACGAGCGGCAAGCGGGTGCATGGTACCGGTGTGATTCCGGGGGGCATGAGCAAAAATTTGTCTTGCGAAGATCGGGATTGGCTGCTCGCCGAAATAGACCAGGTGGTGCGCTGGAGCCAGGAGGCAGTGAATCTGATCAAGCGCCTCTACGGCGATCACAAGGATTTTTACAACGACTTTGGCTATTACCGTTCGAGTTTCATGAGTCTGGTGCGTGAAGACGGCGCCATGGACCTGTACCACGGGGGCTTGCGGGCTATAGATGACAAGGGCCAGACGATTTTCGACCATGTGGACTACAGCCACTACGGGGATTACATCCACGAGGAGGTGAAATCATGGTCCTACATGAAATTTCCGTTCATACGTTCCCAAGGCAGGGAGGAAGGCTGGTATCGGGTGGGGCCGCTGGCGCGCGTCAACAACTGCGATTTTATCCCCACCCCACTCGCCGAGGCCGAGCGCAAAATTTTCAAGGAATATGACGAAGGACGTGCGACCCATGCCACACTCTCCTTTCACTGGGCGCGCATGATCGAAATGCTCCACTCCGCGGAGGCGATACGGGAGCTGTTGCACGATGACGATTTGCTGAGCAACGACCTGGTGAATACCGGGGAGCGGCAGTTGCGCGGCGTGGGCGTAATCGAAGCGCCCCGCGGCACCCTGATCCACCACTATCGCATCAACGAAGACGAGCAAATCGTGCGCGCCAACCTGATTGTAGCCACCACGCATAATAACCAGGCTATGAACGAAGCCATACGACAGGTGGCGCTGCAATATCTCGACGGGCAGCAATTGACCGAAGGGTTGCTCAATTATATCGAAGTAGCGATTCGCGCGTTCGACCCCTGTCTTTCCTGCGCGACCCATGCTCTTGGAAAGATGCCGCTGGAAGTGGAACTGATCAATGCGGAGGGCGCGAGGGTACAGCACCTGATCAAGGATTCCGACGGGAAGCATCACGCTTAACTACCTATTATCAACTCGGCACAATGTCTGCGATGCTCGATAATCTCAACTGCTGTTTTTGAAATTAGCACAACCCGTAGCTGGAAATATCATCAACCCCTCGGCTCAGAAGAGAGAGAACCAGCAAGGGAGAGATTTGCGAAAAACACTGGACCGTTCATAAACACACTTTTAACAAATACAGACAAGGAGCGGTGAAATGAAAATTACGTCGTTTACAGGTGTCCTTACGTACGCCTTCCTATTCTTGTTTTCGGGATTTGCACAAGCTGTTTCGGTTTCTATCCCGGGAACTGCCAACCCTTACCTGGCAGGAATGCCAGATGGATCAACCGCACCACCTGACCAGGCTCCTTATCAATCCCCGGTAGAGGTCCCCGGGTTGAACCTTGCAGCCGGCGGAATACTGACATTCACAGGGGCTACCGGTGGAGTCAGCAATACTCCTACTTGCGATGGAACAAATTGCAGTTCCATCGATGGTAACGTATACAACGGTGTCCTGTTCTATGACCACGGGGAGGATGCCCAGAATGGGATATCGGATATCAAGTCTCCAATCAATTCCCTGGTTGGCGTATTTTTGACGGACAGCAGACCTGACTTGACCCCAGCGCCTTCCAAACTTGACTTTGAGGCAACTGGCCTGAATTTTACCGCCTTGTCGCCGGAGCCCAAGCAGGTGTTCTTTATTGGCGATGGAATGACGTCCGGAGGCACCATACAGCAATTTTCCATTCCATCCTCTGCAACTCGCCTTTTCCTGGGGACGATGGATGGTGGCGAATGGTTGAACAATAGCGGTGCCATCATGGTCAATGTAGCCCAAGTGGTGCCCGAGCCTGAGGTTTACACTATGCTTCTTGCCGGACTCATACTTTTGGGGTGCGGGGCGAAGAGGCGGACACGGCGCGAAGCTTAAAGATCTCAGGCATTTCAGATTTAACACCTCCTCTACTGGTCTTCGGATATGGCAACCCCAGCCGGGGGGATGATGCGCTCGGGCCCCTGCTGATAGAGCGCCTGGAAGCACTTGGCTTGCCCAATGTAGAGCTGCTCACCGATTTTCAGCTCCAGATCGAGCATGCACTGGACCTGCAAAGCCGCGACAGGGTGCTGTTCGTAGATGCCAGCGTCTCCTGTGTGCGGCCTTACGCCTTTTCACGACTTAATGCGCGCAAAGATGCCAGTTTTACAAGCCATATCATGAGTCCCATGGCGCTCTTGCATGCTTACCAAAACCTGTATGGAATCCCTCCCCCTGCTTATCTGCTCCAAGTTCGGGGTGAGCGCTTCGAATTGGGCGAGCCGCTTAGTCCGGAAGCTACAGTCAATCTGGACGCTTCCTTCGATCTGGTAAAAGGGTTATGTTCCGACCTTGACTTAATCGCGTGGGAGAAATGGGTGAACCATGAGCAAACACTACCTTAGCCCCCTTTTTACACCCAAATCGGTGGCCGTGTTTGGGGCAAGCAACAGTCCGGGCAAGGTGGGCTATGTAGTGTTTGAAAACATGTTGAAAAGCGGTTTTCAGGGCGCGCTCTACCCCATCAACCCGAAATATACCGAGGTACAGGGAAAACCAGCCTATTCCTCCATCAGCGTGATTCACGAGCCGGTTGAACTGGCGGTGATTGCAACGCCGCCCCAGACAGTGCCTGGGATTATCGAGAACTGTGGAAACGAGGGCGTGAAGGCCGCAGTCATCATCACTGCTGGGTTTCGCGAGGCTGGCGATGGCCTGGAGGAGCAATTGCTGGCCACCGCCCGAGCCCACGGAATCCGCCTCATCGGCCCCAACTGCCTAGGCATCATGCGCCCCTCAATCGGGCTCAATGCCACGTTTTACAAGGGGGGAGCCAACAGCGGGAACATCGCGTTCGTCTCCCAGTCCGGCGCGCTCTGTACCGCCATTCTGGATTGGGCGCAAAACAACGACGTGGGCTTTTCAAGCATCGTTTCGATGGGGTCGTCGACCGATGTCGATTTTGGTGAGATCCTCGATTATCTCGTGGCTGACTCCAGCACGCAAAGCATCCTGATGTACATAGAGGGTGTTCGCAACGCACGCCGATTTATGAGCGCCCTGAGGGCTGCGACACGGATAAAACCGGTCATCCTCGTCAAGGTGGGCCGCCACGCGGCGGGGGCAAAGGCGGCGCGCTCACATACCGCTGCACTGGTGGGAGCCGATAATGTATTCAATGCGGCACTCAACCGGGTTGGCGCGGTGCGTGTGCAGACCGTTACCCAGCTCTTTACAGCAGCGAAAGCGTTATCGCTTAATTTCTGCCGATTCGGCAATCGGCTCGCCATTGTAACCAATGGGGGAGGTCCGGGCGTAATGGCGGCCGACCGGGCAGAAGACCTTGGCCTGGTGCTGGCGCCTCTTGGAGATGCCACGCTTCAATACCTTGATCAGCATCTGCCCCGGCATTGGTCACGCGGAAATCCGGTCGACATTATCGGCGATGCCGGAGCGGATCGTTACCATCACGCCGTGAAAGCCTGCCTCGAAGACGGAAACGTGGACGGGGTGCTGGCCATACTCACCCCCCAGGCCATGACGGCGCCACTCGAATCGGCACAGGCGCTGATAGCGCTTTCGGCCGCGCACTGCAAGCCACTGCTGGCCTGCTGGATGGGCGAAGCACAAGTTGCCTCGGCGCGAGAGGCCTTCGCCCAGGCCCGTATCCCCTACTTTCGTACCCCCGAGCCCGCGGTTGAGGTTTTTTCTCATCTCTCGGCCTATTACCGCAACCAGCAATTGCTGGGGCAAATGCCCGGCCCGCTTTCGCATTATCTCGAACCCAACGTGGAAAGCGCCCGGCTGATTATCGAAGGGGCCATGCAGGAACAGCGGACAATATTGACGGCAATGGAATCCAAGGCGGTTCTGGCGGCATTCCATATTCCCGTCGCCCCGACGATGCTCGCCCGCTCGCCGGCCGAGGCACTTCTCATCGCGCAGCAGTTGGGATTTCCAGTAGCAATGAAAATCAACTCACGCGATATCACTCATAAGACCGACGTCGGCGGCGTGCTGCTCAACCTGAAAAATGCCCACGAAGTGCGTGCCGCGTATCAGGATATGCTGGATACCGTGCGGGGGAAACGCCCTGAGGCACATCTGGATGGGGTTTCCATCGAACCCATGATCCGCAAGGCCAATGGCCGGGAATTGATGATCGGGGTTACCAGCGATCCGGCGTTCGGACCTGTCATCACGTTCGGTTCGGGCGGCACCGACGTCGAGGTAAAGAGCACTCCTGCCGTTGCCCTGCCGCCGCTAAACAAATTTCTGTCAGGGGAGCTGATAAGGGAAGCCAACATTGCTCGCCTGCTGGTGGCTTTCCGGCAAATGCCACCAGTCAACCTTGAAGCGCTGGAAGACATACTTTTACGAGTCTCGGAAATGGTGTGCGAACTGCCCTTCCTCAGGGAAATGGACATCAACCCACTCATCCTCGATGAGGCAGGCGCCTTGGCCGCAGACGCCCGCATCGTCGTGGAATACCGGCAACCCAGCGCTGACCGCTATGCGCACATGGCCATAGCCCCCTATCCGGCCCACCTTGTTAGCCATTGGCAGCTTTCTGATGGAACCGACATCATCATTCGTCCGATCCGCCCGGAAGATGCCGAACTGGACCAGCGATTTATTCGGGGACTATCGAAGGAATCCCGGTATTTCCGCTTCATGCAGGCAATGCAGGAGTTGCCGGAAACGCTGCTGGCATCGCTCACCCAGATCGACTATGGCCGGGAGATGGCGCTCATCGCCGTTACCCAGGATAAAGGCCACGAAGCCGCCCTGGGTGTTGCCCGCTATGTCATCAATCCAGATGGAAATTCCTGCAATTTCGCGTTGGCTGTGGCCGACAGCATTGCTGGAAAAGGATTGGGAGGGAAATTGATGGTTTCCCTGATGGCTGCTGCCCGTGAGCAGGGGCTGAAAGAGATTGAAGGCAATGTGCTCAACAACAATCACCGCATGCTCAAATTCATGAGTGACCTCGGTTTCGCCATCAAGCCCGACAAGGAGGACCACGGACTCATGAAAGTGAGCAGGCTGTTGTAGCGATGGTATCGTTATGCCGCCCGCCGCAAGGCTGCTTAAGCAAAAGCTGATTCAGCGCTATGGAAGAACATGCGTCCCTTGTAGCTTTTTTTTGCGGAGTGAAAGCCTGTTCCTGGCGTTTAGCGACAGTTCGAATCTGACATTGTTTGTCAAATCAAATCCAAGCCAATACATTTCAGAACAGCGGTACTACCAATATGTCGCAGCTTGCCTCTTGTATCAAGCGCCTTGTTACACCGCCAAGCAGCGTCTCGTCCTGCCCGGACTGCCCCTGTTTGCCGATGACGATCAGATCGGGGTCAAGCACTTCCAGATTTTTACGGATTACAGCAGATGCAGGGCCCAATTCCATGATACTGGATAAGGTGGCCTTCGGCGCTCCCAATTCGGAGATAAATTGCTCCATCTCCTTTTTCTTTTGTGCTTGAACTTCGCTCTCGTAAATCTGAACCAGATCATCGTCTACACCAGCGGATTCCAGGCTGGCTTTGAATGGCACCTCAAACGCGTGTAGAGCAGTAATGCTTGCATGCGGAGCAATATTCATGGCAAATTCCGTTGCCTGCCCGGAAAATTCGGAGAAATCCACAGGGATCAGCACTTTCCGGTACGGTACCTGAGGCTCGCGTTTGACGATCAGCACCGGACGGGCAAGCTTGCGCAGCACCCTGTCGACGGTAGAGCCGACAAACAACTCTCGCACCAACCCGCCGCCATGAGCGCCGAGCACCACAAGGTCGGCATTCAGGAACTCGGCATAGCGGACAATTTCGGTATAAGGACGTCCTACATTCAGTGTCGTGGCCGACACCGGAATCTGATATTTTTCGGAAAGTGTGCGTTCAATTTCGGTTAATTGCTTACGCGACAGCTCCATCAATCGACGCTCGGTTTCCAGCGGCGTCTTCATTAGATGACGTAGCGTTTCAATGGCAAGGTTATCTATGACATGTATCAAATCAACAGACTCGCTCCCTGATTCATGCGCCAGCAAGGCGGCTCGTGCTGCGGCCCAACTTGCAAGCGGAGACATGTCAGTACCAACCACTATTCGCTTTATAGACAACATAAAATAGTTTTCCTTCATAACCGATGTCGGAGCACGTTAACTCACATAAAAATTCCGCATCATGCCCAGGTCTTCATGCTCCAGATTGTGGCAGTGATAGAGAAACAATCCCGTATAGTCCTCGAAGGGTTTGATAACGTCAATTTCCTCGTTCGGCATGACCAACACAGTATCTTTCCATCCGCTATTAATGAAACCGTCACGGACGGTGGCATAACTATCCATATTCCCATCTTTCAGCTTGCGTGAAATGATGCGAAACTGCTGACCGTGCATATGGATGGGATGCGGCAACATCATCATGCCCATGCCCCCCCTCATTCCCCCCATTCTTCCTCCCATCGGGCCCCTCCCACCCATTCCACTCCCCATGGACCCATGCTCGTTGGTTATGCGGACCTTCTGGATGGTATTGACCGGGATTCGTTCGATATCCATCACTTCATCCATTTCGAAAGACGCGCTGTTCAAGAGGGGTGACATATGCTCCATGGAGGCGGCGATTGGAACAGGCCGGCCGGGATTGGCAACATCTTTCTCCGTCAGATTCCGCATTTTCACCAGTCTTTTCGGCAGCTCAGGCGACTCGCCGATTTTCTCAACAATATGGAATCTGACGATCGGAAAATCTTTACCTTGGGGCAGCCTTCCTGTTCCCATGCCCATGCCACCTCTGCCACCCATTCTCCCGCGGCCCATGCCACCATGCATCTCCATGCCGCCACCCATCCCCATTCCCATCTGGGGAAAGTCGTACTCGAGGCTCCGGAGCATCAAATCCGTTCCAGGTTTGCGGCCGCTGAAATCCACCCAAAGCTCGACCCGCTCCGCGGGTGCCAGCATGATGTATGGAAACGTTTGCGGGTCTTCCAGCAATCCTCCATCGGTGCCGATCGCTGTCAGGGGCGTACCGTCCTCCCACCCCAGCTTGTATATGCGCGAGTTGGAGCCATTGAAAACGCGTATCCGATAGGCACGGGTTTTTACGGGAATAATGGCATCTGCCCGGCCATTGACCAGAATGGTGTCCCCAAGAAAGCCGGTCATCCGCTCATGCATTCCAAAAATGTATTGCAACTGGTTCCCCGCAGTAAAGCGGCGGTCCTGGATGGTCAGCGGAAGATCGTACTCCCCATCAGGCAAATCCAGCTTCCGCTCCTGCTCGTCCCTTATGGTGATCAATCCCGCCTGGCCGCGATAGACTTGGGGTCCCGTCATTTCGTGGGGATGAGCGTGATACCAGTTTGTGCCTGCCGGGTTCTTTACTTCAAACTCATACACGTACCTTTCACCCGGCTCTATCGCGTACATGGGATGACCATCCATTTTCTGGGGCACGTGCATGCCATGCCAATGCATGATGGACGGCTCGGGCAACTTGTTGTAATAAAAAATGCGCACCTTTTGCCCCTGGACAAGATTCATGATGGGTCCCAGATAACCCGGGGCGCTTTTCAACAGGGCCGCTTGAGGCCCTTTCAATACTTTCCCGTCGTATCTGAAAACACTCGTGCTGGGCCCCGGTAGTATCGGGACCTCGGCTAATTGGGCGACAAACTCGATTTCCACATCGGGCTTGAAATTCGGATCGGGTTTAGCGTTCAACATTCGTCTGTCTTGAGCTAACCCAAAACCAGGAAATGCCGCAGCCGCAGTGCCAGCCAATAGATACTGCAAGAATTGTCGCCGCTTACGATCGTAATCTTTCATGATTTATCCCTTTTTCCATGCTGCAACGGGTTTAGAACCTGGCACCAGGGCATGAGCATTCAGGATTGCTCCTTTGGCAGCGAGGGAGGGAGAAATGCAGTTAAGTCTTGTATCCTGTCTACGATGAGACTTCCTTTCGCTACCTTGAATAACTGGAGTCGAGTGGGTCCGCTCATCTGCCGCTCCCGATAATGCACTAATACTGCCACTTGAACTGCATCTCATCTTTCACCGCTCTTACCCCTTGCACCTCTCGTGCAACTTCAATCACTTTTTCCATGACGAGAATGGAACTCACCCTACCCGTCAATCTGACATTGCCTTGACTCGTTTCAACCCCGATCTCCTCGTCTCTAAGCGAGGGTTCTTCGGAAATCGCGGTTTTCACCCTGGCGGTAATGGCTAAATCTGCATTTTCATCCATATCGCGCCTGCCCGTCTTGCTGGCCATCTCCAGGTGCTCCTTTTCCTGTGCAGCCATCACGGAGCTAGCAGGAAGCCAAACAAGCAAGGCAGCAAAGAAGAACACGAGAAAACTGTTAATTGCATTCAGAAAAAGCATAAATGATCCCTGGAACTTGAACTTGGCAGGCAGTTAAATGGATCAGGCAGACAATTCATTCTAGCCTCTGCCCGCGTTTGCAACAGGCATATATTTGCTCTGCTGCAGGCGTCTGACCACAAGCTTTTCAAATTCGGCCACTCCGAACACGAACAGTCCGGCACAGACTACCTTAAACCATTCCAGAAGGGTCAGGTCAGCCGAACCGAAAATATGTTGCATGACGGCAGCATGTGTAAACGCCAGCTGTAAGGGGATGCAGACGGCAATTGCCAGAAGCGCATAACCATTGCCGGTGAGGCCTTCAAGGTTGATGACCGGATCAAGAATGTGGCGGCTGTTGATGAGATAGAACATCTCTGCGGCGACGATTGCATTGACCGCCATCGTGCGGGCCACTTCCAAACTCGTGCCGCTATCCAGTTCCCACAGGAAAAGGCCGAGCCCCCCGGTCATCATGAGAACGGAAACCATGACGACTCGCCAGATAAAGAAGCCGGACAGCAAAGGCTCGCCGGGAGGCCGCGGGCGACGCGACATGATATTGCCCTCCGTCGGCTCAAAAGCCAGCGCCAGGCCCAGCGTACTGGATGTAACCATGTTGATCCACAACACCTGGGCAGGTGTGAGTGGCAACGTCAGCTCGAATACGATTGCTGCAAGGACCACGAGGGCTTCTCCCCCATTGGTGGGCAACATGAAGAGAATGAATTTCTTCAGGTTGTCGTACACCGCGCGGCCTTCGCGAACGGCAGTGACAATCGTGGCAAAGTTGTCGTCAGCGAGTACCATGTCGGAGGCTTCCTTGGCCGCCTCCGTGCCTTTCATGCCCATCGCTACGCCCACATCGGCGCGCTTGAGAGCAGGGGCATCATTCACTCCGTCGCCTGTCATTGCCACGACCTGCCCGGCGTCATGCAGCGCCTCAATGAGACGCAACTTGTGCTCGGGGCTGGCACGGGCAAAAATGTCTGCGTGCATGACCATGCCTCGCAGCGTCGCGTTATCCATTACGTCTATCTCGGGACCCGTGATAGCGGGCTTTCCTGCACCGATTGCCAGTTGCGCACCAATGGCGCGAGCCGTATCGACATGATCGCCGGTAATCATCTTCACGCGAATCCCGGCGCGATGGCATTCTTCCACGGCGACGATCGCTTCCTCTCGGGGGGGATCGATAATTCCGACCAGAGCAAGCAAACCGTAGCCCTTCTCCACATCCTCGAACCGTAATTGATGTGTGGCAGGAGCGGTACACTTGCAGGCAATTGCAAGCACACGCAATCCCTGTGCCGCTGTTTCCGCAGCCATCCGGTTCCAGTAATCCGGGTCAAGCGGCACCAGGCTGTCGTGGCCGAACTGATGGGAACAGATATCGAGGATACGCTCAGGCGCTCCCTTGGCGAACAACCAGGACTCCCCGTCAGGATCGAGGTGGTGCGTAGCCATAAAGCGGTATTCAGATTCGAATGGAATGCAATCCATCCTCGGCCACGCGCCCAGTGCCGCGTCCTGGACGAAGCCTGCCTTGTGTCCCAGAACAAGCAGCGCTCCTTCAGTCGGATCCCCGTCAATCCGCCACAAACCTTCTTCCTCTTCTCGCAGGGAGGCGTCATTGCACAGCATGCCGGCTCGCAGCGCCATTGAAAGCACAGGGCGCTTGCTAGCCTCCATTACCTTGCCATCGACGCTGAAGTCGCCAAACGGAGCGTAGCCTATGCCACCAACATTGAATACATGGCTGGCACAAACTACCCGCTGCACCGTCATTTCATTGCGCGTCAGGGTTCCAGTCTTGTCCGAGCAGATGACTGTAACTGAGCCCAAGGTCTCGACCGCAGGCAGACGGCGGATGATCGCCTTGTGCCGCGCCATCCGTTGTACTCCGATCGCCAGGGTAACGGTCATGATCGCCGGCAATCCCTCGGGAATTGCAGAAGCAGCCAGCGCGACCACCATCAGGAACATCTCCGTTGGGGGATGACCGCGAACAAGCGTGCCGAAAATGAATGTCGACCCCGCCACCCCAAGGATAACCACGGCCAGTCCTCGCCCAAAACGGTTGATCTGGCGGAGCAGTGGCGTATCGCGGCTCTCGATGCCTGCCAGCATCGTACTTATCCTGCCAAATTCGGTACTCTCTCCCGTGGCAACTACAATCCCGGACGCTTGACCATAAACGACAAAAGTGCCCGAGTACGCCATACTGTAGCGATCGCCCAAGGGCGCATCCTCCGCCACCGGTTCCACGCGTTTTTCCACCGGCACCGATTCGCCGGTCAGTGCGGCTTCCTCGATCCTAAATTCCCGCGCACTCAGCAAACGCACGTCCGCCGGAACCCTATCACCGGAAGAAAGCGCGACGACATCTCCCGGCACCAGTTCGGCCGCATCAATCTGTCGCCGGATTCCACCCCGAATCACGGTGGCATGTGGCGAAAGCATGGAGCGTATGGAGTCGAGAGCCTCTTCCGCCCTGCCTTCCTGAATGAAGCCGATGATCGCGTTGATCACTACTGCGCCCAGCAAGACGCCTGTATCCAACCAATGGTCAAGAAAAGCGGTGATGGCTGCCGCCCCTAGCATGACGTAGAGGAGAATGTTATGAAACTGCATCAGCAGACGCACCAGAGCGCTTCTGCGCTTCGGTGGCGCAAGACGGTTGGGTCTGTATTGTTCGAGCCTGCGCCGGGCTTCGGCGTCAGTCAATCCCTCAGGTGCGGTTTCAAGCTTTTGCTGCACAAAAGCCGGCTCGAGCGCGTGCCAGGGTTGCGGTGGGTATAGCTGCGCCTCAGGCTGAGGCTGATTATCCCCCTTTATCTGGGCAGAATCTCTTTGCATACCGGACAATCTGCGGAAGGTCAGCTTTGATATTTCGGAGAATTCTGTTCAACGGCGAGGCCCGATTGTTATGAGCACATCGCACGAGGATTGCTCAAGAACATGCCGCGATACACTGCCCAGCAGCAGTTCCTCGAGACCGGATTTTCCATGTTTTCCCAAGACGATCAAGTCTGGCCTGGTTAGCTCTGCGTGATCACATATCACATGACCCGGATAGCCAAAAACAACCTCGCGGGTAATTGCCCGATTATCCCCTTCCGGAATACCCGCAATAAACTGATTCAAATCGCGCCGGGCATCTTCTTCCGCTTTGACATGGTAGTCGTGAACGAGGTTGTTCCCAATGCCTGCCAACTGCATTTGCTCCTCCAGTACGACATCAAATACGTGTAGAAAATCGATTTTTGCCTCCGGTGCAATCTTCAGCGCCATCTGTACCGCACTTCTGGAGTTTTCGGAAAAATCAACTGGAACCAGCACTCGTCGATAGGATGTTATCGCTTCCTTCTTTATTACCAGCAAAGGAGTTTTAATCATCCGCGCCACCTTATCGGCTGTGTTGCCGAGAAAAATAGAAGTTAAAAAATGACCTCCATGCTCGCCAATAACCGTTAAATCCGCAGGCAACTCATCTGCTCTTGCAACAATCTCTTTCTCAGGTCTCCCAAACCTGACCGTTCTGGTACAGCGGATACCATGGTTATCCTGCAGATGCGCAGAGATCAGTCCTAACTCGCGTATCGCCCGCTCGACGAGAACCACCTCGGCTGCCCCAGGCGTACTCTTGAGAACAAGCGCCAGCGTGTCGGGCAATCCTGCTTCTTTCACAGTCAACAAATCAATTGTGTCCGACTCCAGAAGAGCTGCCAGCATGCCCGCTCGCTTACCCGCCCAACGGGAGAACTGGGAAAAGTCAATTGCTACCAGAATACTTTTAATGTCACGCATACACCCAGATCGTACGCCAATTTGCTTCGTTCCAACCCTGATGGCTGGCAATAATCTTGCCACCCATCATTGCCATTAAACTCTTCGCTGCTACACTTTTCTCATTCGATTTTTGCTGCCAAGCTCGTTCCCTGACTCAGGAACAAGAAATAATTACCTTCAGAGCACGTTCCTTCATTGCATTACTGAAGGCATCGTAGGCGCTCATCATGTCGTCCAGCTTGAAATGATGCGTTATCAATTGTCCTGGTTGAATCCTGCCTGACGTCACCGTTTTCATGAGTAACGGCGTGGTCGCAGTATCGACAAGACCGGTTGTAAGCTTGATATTCTGAGACCACAATTTATCCAGATTCAATTGGACCGGCTTGCCGTGCACACCAATGTTGGCGATATGACCTCCTGCGGTGACGATAGCCTGGCAGATGTCGAAACTCATCGGTATTCCTATCGCCTCTATTGCCACATCGACCCCTCTGCTGCCGGTCAGTGCCATCACCTTTTCGACTGCCTTGCCGTCGCTGTTGTTAATGGTCCGGGTCGCTCCCAGTTTTTTGGAGACTTCCAGGCGATTATCATCGATGTCGATCATAATGATTTCCGCAGGTGAATAGAACTGTGCCGTCAGTAATGTGGCCAGACCGATAGGTCCGCCTCCGACAATTGCTACTGTATCGCCCGGCTTGACCTGTCCGTTGACCACACCGCACTCGAAGCCTGTCGGCAAAATATCACTTAACATAACCAGCGCTTCTTCGTCGGCGCCAGGGGGAACGGAATAAAGGCTGTTGTCCGCAAATGGAATCCGGACATACTCCGCCTGAGTCCCGTCAATGAGGTTCCCCAAGATCCAGCCACCTCCATTTTCACAGTGTGAGTACATTCCTTTCTTGCAGTTGGCGCATTTGCCGCACGATGTAATGCAGGAAATCAGGACGCGGTCACCCACGCGGAAATTTGAAACATTCGTGCCTGCCTGATCGACGATTCCGACTCCTTCATGGCCCAGAATACGACCCTCGGCAACAGTAGGCACATCACCTTTCAGGATATGCAGATCGGTTCCGCAAATGGTTGTTTTCGATATTTTGACAATTGCATCAGTCGTATTTTCAATGACAGGCTTTGGTTTGTCTTCCAGTTCGCGTTTACCTGGACCACGATATACAAGTGCTTTCATGAGGGGTCATCCTTCATTCCAATGAATAATTGCTACGCCGTTACAGATAGTGTCAAGTATAGTTCGAGAGCTGCGACTATGAGGGGCGTGAAAGCGATATCATCACAGCCGGGTTTTGCGCGATGGCTTGGAGGAACAATTGTTCTCTACGTGAATCCACTGAATCCACTGAATCCACTGAATCCACTGAATCCACTGAATCCACTGAATCCACCTATCAATGATAATTTCCCCTTGCCGAAAGAGTCGGATCATCCCCATCCCAGCCTGAGGCTCCGCGCCGCTTCCTGTATAATTCCCTTTTATATTTTGAAAGCATTTTTCATGGAAGCAGAACACGTCAACGCTCTCACCCACCAGCTCGGCGATCTGGATAGCCGGGCAGCAGAACTGCGGAGGTATCTTTGACTTCGATACCAGGAAAACACGTCTGACCGAACTTAACCGGTTGACGGAAGACCCCGCAGTCTGGGATGACAACAAGCGTGCCCAGGAACTGGGGCGCGAAAAAAAGATGCTGGAAAGCGTCGTCATCAACCTGGAAACAATTTCCCGCCAGTTGCAGGATGCACGGGAGCTGTTCGAGATGGCGGAAGAGGAAGATGACGACCCTACTCTTCAAAGCGTGGCGCGCGACATCAGCCATTTGGAAAAAGCAGTGTCGGACATGGAATTCCGGCGCATGTTTTCCAACCCCATGGATACGAATAACTGCTTCGTGGATATCCAGTCCGGCTCGGGCGGTACCGAAGCGCAGGACTGGGCCGCGATGCTGGAACGCATGTATCTGCGCTATTGCGAGCGCCGCGGCTATGAGGTGGAAGTCATGGAAGAGTCGCCGGGCGAAGTGGCCGGAATCAAGAGCGCGAGCCTCAAAATATCGGGTGAATATGCCTATGGCTACCTCCGCACCGAAACCGGCGTCCATCGACTGGTGCGCAAATCGCCGTTCGATTCCGGCAATCGCCGTCACACCTCGTTTGCGAGTGTATTCGTCTACCCAGAAGTGGATGAGACCATCGAAATCGATATCAATCCCGCGGACCTGCGGGTTGATACCTTCCGCGCTTCCGGTGCGGGCGGCCAGCACATCAACAAGACTGACTCTGCGATCCGGATCACTCATAATCCTACCGGTATCGTCGTTCAATGTCAGAGCGGACGTTCGCAGCATCGTAATCGTGCGGATGCCATGGCCATGCTGAAATCGCGCCTTTTTGAAGCGGAACTGCGCAAGCGCAATGAGGAAAAGCAGGCGATAGAAGACACGAAAACCGATATCGGCTGGGGGCATCAGATCCGCTCCTATGTGCTGGACCAGGCGCGCATCAAGGACCTGCGGACGGGAGTGGAAAGCGGCAACACGCAGGCTGTACTTGACGGCGAGCTGGATGGTTTCATCGAAGCAAGCTTGAAACAAGGCGTATAAGGGGATCGTGCTGTGGCAGATGATGATGCTTTAATAGATGATAAAAAACTTACAGAAACGCTAGAAAAGGTTCATGCAGAACTCAAACTCGTTGAAGAGCGCCGCACTAAACTTGACGCGCTGCGTGCAACGGGCAATGCCTTTCCCAACGACTTTCCCCGCGAGCATTTTTCGGCGGACCTTCATCGCCAGTATGGCGAGCACGCCAACGAAACGCTGGAGGCAGAACCGATACCAGTGCGCGTGGCTGGCCGCATGGTCCTCAAGCGGGTCATGGGCAAAGCAAGCTTTGCCACCTTGCAGGATATGAGCGGTCGCATCCAGCTTTACATTGCAAAGGATGTAGCGGGCGACAGCGCATATGACGCATTCAGGCATTATGATCTTGGCGACATATTAGGCGCAGAGGGCACCCTGTTCCGGACCCGCACCGGGGAACTGTCAGTACGGGTAACAAGCCTGAGATTGCTCACGAAATCGCTGCGACCGTTGCCGGAAAAATTTCACGGCCTGACCGACCAGGAGCAGAAGTACCGGCAGCGCTATCTCGACCTCATCACGAATGAAACCAGCCGCAAGGTGTTTATCGCGCGCTCCATGATCATCCAGGCCATTCGCGAGTTTCTGGCGGACCATGGCTATCTGGAAGTCGAAACGCCCATGATGCATCCTATCCCCGGGGGTGCGACTGCCCGCCCCTTCATCACGCATCACAACGCGCTGGACATGCAGCTGTATCTGCGCATCGCGCCCGAGCTTTATCTCAAGCGGCTGGTAATAGGTGGCCTGGAAAAAGTATTCGAAATAAATCGTAGCTTCAGGAATGAAGGGATTTCCACCCGGCACAACCCCGAATTCACCATGCTGGAGTTTTACGAGGCCTACCGGGACTATACGTATCTGATGGATCTTACCGAGGCTCTGCTGCGGGAGGTAACGCTAAAGGTGCTGGACGCCACCAGCTTCACGTATCAGGGGCGCGAGTTGGATCTGGCGCAACCCTTCGAGCGGCTCACCATCACCCAGGCTATCCGGAAATTTCATCCCGAATATACGGAGGCGCAGCTCGACGACCGTGCATTCCTGTTGAAGAAATTGCAGGAACTCGGAATTCCTCATAAACCCGAGGATGGTATAGGAGGATTACAGCTTACCCTGTTTGATGAAACTACCGAGCATTTGCTGTTCGACCCTACTTTCATTGTCGATTATCCGGCGGAAGTGTCGCCGCTTGCGCGTCGCAATGACAGGAATCCTGAGATAACCGACCGGTTTGAGCTCTATATAGCCGGACGGGAGATTGCAAACGGATTTTCGGAGTTGAATGATCCGGAGGATCAGGCGGCGCGCTTCCTGGAGCAAGCCAGAGCCAAGGAAGCAGGCGATGCGGAAGCCATGCACTACGATGCCGACTACATCCGCGCACTCGAATACGGCCTGCCTCCCACCGCGGGAGAAGGTATCGGCATCGACCGGCTGGTCATGCTCCTGACCGATAGCCCGAGTATCCGCGATGTCATCCTGTTCCCCCAGTTGCGGCGGGAGGATTGAAAATCTGGATCGTTTCGATTGCCCGGAGTTGTCCAACTCCGGTTTTTTATTGAATCGGCGAGCAAGCAGTACAAACGTCATACCAGCGGAAGCCGGTATCCAGTGACGTTCAAAGCACGCCATTGTTGGTTTGCACTAGATTCCGGGTCAGGTCCGGAATGACGAGATTCATAGTATTTTCTGGCCGGATCAATAACAAACTGCGTAACAAATACGCTCTTCAATATACTCTTCAGGCAGCTGAACTGCTCCTGATCTCATCTGGCGCGGCTTGAGTTTTTCGGCTCGATGCTGCCGGATTCACCGTCCCCTTACTGGATTCTCCCAGCTCGTTCGCGTCGCGAAGCACATCTCATCCTTTGCTATCTTTCCAGGCTGGAAGATGGAGTGTCTGCTTGAACCTTTTACTCCATTCGCTGCCAAAGTTTATATACCCTACCCAGGTATTGACCCTCTATGGAAGGGACGGAGCATGATCCAGCGGGATGACAACAAATACCGGGAAAGGGTCACTCCGGTTATTGAAGAGAATGATAAAAACTGGCGAGAAGCATCCTCCGAACCGCAGGAGGGAGCAGGACTTGAGCAGGATTTGGATTCGCATTGAAGGTTGAAGCTGAGTAACCTCCGCCTGTAGCGTTCGCTTTGCGGGGACTAAGTAGACGAAAGGCACGAAAGGTGGACTGTTCAGAATATTTGACATATACCCCTACAGGGTATAAAGTCAGCTGAACGTTTTGGAGACACCATCATGAGTTCTCTTACTCTCAGGCATATCGAACTGCCTATCGAAGGCATGACTTGTGCGGCATGCGCGACCCGGATCGAAAAAAACCTCAACAAGCTGCCAGGCGTGCAGGCAGCAGTAAACTTCGCCAACGAAAAAGCGCGGATCGAGTTTGACGCTTCGGCGACTCAGCCGGAAGACCTGGTAC
Source organism: Nitrosospira multiformis (assembly GCF_003050865.1). GTDB lineage: Bacteria > Pseudomonadota > Gammaproteobacteria > Burkholderiales > Nitrosomonadaceae > Nitrosospira > Nitrosospira multiformis_E. The sequence continues at coordinate 95,130 of NZ_QAOK01000005.1, forward strand.
ACTCCATTGAAAAAGCAGGTTTCCATGTCGCCCCTCAGTCGGTGCAGTTGCAGATCACTGGCATGACCTGTGCGGCATGTAGCGGTCGGATCGAGAAGGCATTGAGCAAGCTTGGGGTTACAGCTTCCGTCAATCTGGCAACCGAAACCGCGCATGTCAATTACAATCCCGCCGTGGAAACGGTGGAAGATATCATCAACGCTGTCGTCAAAACCGGCTATGGAGCCCGGGTGCTCAGCGATACCAGTCGTGCCGAAGAGAAAGCACGCAAGCTGGCTGCCTATCAGGCGGAGCTTCGGATGTTCTGGATTTCCGCGGCACTCAGCGCGCCGCTGCTGGTGCAGATGGGGCCGATGTTCTGGGGCGGTGAGATGGAACTGCTGCCGCGCTGGCTCCAATTGCTGGTGGCCACGCCGGTACAGTTCTGGATAGGCAAGCGCTTCTACGTGGGTGCCTGGCATGCATTGCGAGGCGGTGGCGCCAATATGGATGTACTGGTCGCGCTGGGCACCAGCATGGCCTATCTTTTCAGCGCGGTGGTCACGTTGCTGGGGCTGGATCAGCATGTCTATTTCGAAGCGAGCACAGCCATCATCACTCTGGTGCTGCTCGGCAAATTGATGGAAGCACGCGCCAAAAGCAGGACTTCCGCCGCCATCGAGGAGCTCGTCAAGCTGCAACCCAGGACAGCGCGCGTGGAACGCAACGGCGAGATCATCGAGGTGGACGTGAGTACGCTCAAGGTGGGCGATATTTTTCTGGTTCGCCCGGGCGAAAGCCTGCCGGTAGACGGCATCGTCCTCGAAGGCGCATCCAGTGTAAACGAAGCAATGCTGACGGGGGAAAGCCTCCCCGTGGCGAAGCAGGCAGGCGCCACGGTATACGCCGCCACCGTGAACCAGCAGGGCATGCTGAAATGCCGCGCTACAGGCGTCGGTGCACATACCCAGCTCGCTGCCATTATTCGCCTGGTTGAGGAAGCGCAGGGCTCGAAAGCGCCCATCCAGCGCCTCGCGGATACCATATCCGGTATCTTTGTGCCAATCGTGACTGCCATCAGTGTCCTGACTTTTATCCTGACATGGTGGCTGGCGGGCAACTTTGTCCCGGCCCTGGTCAGCGCCGTGGCGGTGCTGGTGATCGCCTGTCCCTGCGCGCTCGGACTGGCAACTCCGACCGCCATCATGGTAGGCGTAGGCCGCGGCGCGCAGAGCGGCGTGCTGGTCAAGAACGCCGCAGCACTCGAGCACGCAGGAAAAATCGAGACACTCATCCTGGACAAGACCGGCACGCTCACCGAAGGTAAGCCAGCGCTTACGGATATCGTCCCCGTCGAGCCTTTTACAGAACGAGAGCTGATGCGTATTGCAACCACCCTTGAACAGGGTTCGGAACACCCTCTGGCAAAAGCAGTCATGGAACATGCCAGTAAAACGGGTATTCAACCGGAGCCTGTAACCAATTTTCAGGCTGTCACTGGCAGCGGCATCACTGGCAATGTTGGCGATATCGGGTATATTCTTGGCTCACCCGGATTCCTGCGAGAGCACGGTCTGCAGGTTGATGAGAACACGATATCCGCCCTTCAGTCCAAAGGCAAAACGGTCGTCGGCCTTGCCGCCGTAAATATCCTCTCCGGAGAATCTCCCCAAGTGCTGGGCTATCTCGCCATCGCCGACCAGCTCCGCGCAACTTCAGCACGGGCGGTGGCGCGATTGAAAGCGATGGGTATCGAGGTTGTGATGCTCACCGGCGACAATGCGCCGACCGCGGCTGCAATCGCCGGCCAGGCAGGGATAACCGTGTATCGGGCCGAGGTGCTGCCACAGGACAAGGCCACAGAGGTAGGCAAGTTGAAGGAAGGCGGCAAAGTTACCGGCATGGTGGGCGATGGGATCAATGATGCGCCCGCACTGGCGGCGGCTGACGTAAGTTTTGCCGTCAGCGCGGGTTCGGACGTCGCGATCGAGGCAGCCGACATTACCCTCATGCGCGATGATTTGATGAGTGTGGCCGACGCCATCTCCCTTTCGCGCATGACATTGAGGAAAATCCGGCAGAACCTTTTCTTTGCCTTTTTCTACAATGTGCTGGGTATACCGCTCGCGGCGATGGGTCTGCTCAATCCTGTCATTGCAGGTGCGGCGATGGCAATGAGCTCGGTATCGGTGGTAAGCAATTCCCTGTTGTTAAAGCGCTGGCGAGCGAGTGCCTGAGCTTTCGTCACGGATGAGCGATAATAAATTACCTCGGCCAGCCAAACCAACCAAAGGAGGCAGAAATGCAAACGGAAGTCATAAAAATCAATGGAATGACCTGCATGGGCTGTGTCAATAGCGTGAAGAATGTGCTGGAAAAGATACCCGGGGTGAGCAATGCAAATGTCTCCCTGGAACAGCAACAGGTAACCATTGAGTATGATGCTTCCAGGGCTCATACTGATCAGTTAAGGGAGGCAATCAAGGATGCAGGCTTTGAAGTCGAAAACTGACAAGAAACCTTGCCACATGCCAACTGCGGTGGTGCAGCCGGATAAGGAAGCGCTGATAAAACGCCTCAACCGCATCGAAGGCCAGGTGCGTGGCGTGGCAAAAATGATCACGGAAGACCGTTATTGCGTTGACATCCTGAATCAGGTGTCCGCGCTTCAGTCCGCGCTCGATGCTGTCGCAATGCGCCTGCTTGAAAATCACACGCATGGCTGCATGCAGAGTGCGATCAGGTCGGGAGACGGAGACGCAGCAATCGATGATCTGATGACAGTGGTGCGGAGGTTCGCCCGCTAGCGTGGTCCCGACTGAGGATAATTTTTATTGTAACGGCCGCAATCCCTTGCACAAGAAGAATTTCTCACAATGAATCCTCCTATCCTCATTAGATCAGCCCTGATCGCCTTGCTGCTGATTGGGTTGCCTGCCGTAGCCCACGAGATTCCGGATACAACGGAAGAACGCGTGAAGGCATGCATCATTTGTCACGGCCCGGAAGATAAAAAGGGTAGAGATGAATATTACCCTCGTATCGCAGGCAAGCCGGAAGGCTATCTTTTCAACCAGTTGCGGAATTTCCGGGATAGCCGCCGCCACTATCGGCCCATGGCCCTGCTGCTCGAAGGCTTGCCCGATGCATATCTGTGGGAGATGGCCGGATATTTTGCCTCGTTAAAACAGGCCTTTCCTTCACCTGAACCAATGCGGGCTTCATCACCCAAAGTCAAAATAGCGCGCGAGCTGATCGAACATGGAGATGCTGCCCGGAATATACCCGCCTGCGTCGGCTGCCACGGCAAGGACTTGATGGGCATAGCGCCGTTCATTCCCGGTCTTATTGGTCTCCCGCGCGTATATATCATGGCCCAGTTCGGCAACTGGCAGCACGGCGCGCTGATGCGTGGGCGAACGCCCGATTGCATGTCGGAAATAGCAAAGAAGCTTACCACCGAAGAGGTAAGCGCTGTTGCCATGTGGCTGGCCGCGCAACCTGTCCCCGAGTCGGACGAGAGACATGCAGGTGCGGGGGTAGAATTGCCCAAGCGGCTGGCAAGACGCTGCGCCAGCATCATTCCACAAACAAACAATCCAAAATGAGATATGGCTTATACGGCTCCCTCGCAATCCTGATCGCCGGATTTACCGGCCTGGGCATTTTGCTGGCGCCACCCGTTACGCTGTCGTCGGCAGCAGAAAAACCGGAGGCAACGAAGGAGGTACGCGATACTGCCGAAATCGAGGGGCAGAGGGCGCGCGGCGCTTATCTGGCACGCATCGGCAACTGCCTGGGTTGTCACACGGCCTATAGTGGACTCCCATACGCTGGCGGACACATCCTCGATACTTCGATCGGCATATTCATCACGCCTAATATCACTTCTGATAAAGAAACGGGTATCGGCCTCTGGAGCGAGGAAGATTTCTGGCGGGCTCTCCATAACGGCAGGGGGCGCGATGGAAGTCTCCTTTATCCGGCATTTCCGTATTCGGAATATACCAGGGTATCCCGCGAAGATTCGGATGCCATCTTTGCCTACCTTCAATCACTTCCACCCGTGAGGCAGCGTAATGCGCCCAACCGCATCAATTTCCCTTTCAACTGGCGTCCGCTGCTGCATCTCTGGCAGCTTATTTATTTTTCTCCGGGCATATATCTTCCTGACACGATGCGGGATGACGAATGGAACCGGGGGGCCTACCTCGTGCAGGGGCTCGGGCATTGCAACGCATGTCATACCCGGCGCAACATATTGGGAATAAGCAAAGGAGATATCCTGGGAGGAGGTCAGCTCATGGGCTCAAACTGGTATGCGCCGTCGCTGACTTCCCTCCAGGAGGCCAGTACCGCCGATTGGCCGATCGAAGACATTAAGAGATTACTGAAAACCGGATCCACTTCGCGCGCTGTGACGACGGGACCGATGGCGAATGTTGTCAGCCAGAGTCTCCAGTTCCTGACAGAAGACGACGCGCGCGCCGTGGCGAAGTATCTGAAGTCTTTGCCCGAGACCGAGCCTCGCTCCCGTGGAATCGCCCCTCCCCTTACCGAAGAAGTCGACAAGCAGCTTAAAAAAGGGGGGCAGATTTACGAAACCTATTGCCAGGACTGCCATGGAAATCTGGGGGAAGGCGCACCGGGAAGCTATCCGGCGCTGGCCGGCAACCGTGGGGTGACAATGGCATCCCCGGTCAACGCGATTCGCAGCATTCTCAATGGCGGCTATGCTCCTGTCACTGAAGTCCAGCAGCGTCCCTACGGAATGCCACCGTTTGCGCAAGTTCTGCCCGACGAAGAGATTGCATTGGTGCTGTCGTATATCCGTAACTCATGGGGCAACCGGGGAAGTCTCATCACGGCGGAACAGGTGGACCGAAGCCGAAAAGGCGCGCAATAGAGCGCCGCTGGCGAGACGTTCAAACTATCCAGGCTAGCCACAGTAACCATTTGCCTGAAACCAGTTCATTGCATCCTCGAGTGCAGACGCAGCCGGGCGATAGCGATAACCCAGTTCTCTTACCGCCTTGTCACTGGAGTAGAACATCTTTTTCTTTGCCATGGAGACGCTATCCACGGTAGCGCGCGGCTCAACCTTGGTAACGGCGGACATTTTTTCCATCAACCAGGCAGCAGGCACCACCAGCTTGACGGGAAGACCAAGTCGCCTGGTCTGCTTGCCTCTTATCTCATCGATTTTCTGCAGAATCTGCAGCAAGGTCATGTTTTCGCCCCCGAGGATGTAACGCTCGCCAGGTTTTCCATGCTTGTACGCCAGCAGATGGCCTTCAGCGATATCGTCAGCGTGCACGATATTCAAGCCAGTATTCACGTATGCCGGCATTCGATTGCGCAATGTATCCACTACGATGCGACCGGTGGGGGTGGGCTTGATATCACGCGGCCCTATCGGCGTGGATGGATTGACGATGACCATGGGCAGGTTATGTTCCCGCGTCATCTGCTGAACAATTTCTTCAGCCATGAATTTCGAGCGCTTGTAGTGTCCGCACATCAATCCCAGGCTGGAGGGGGTATCTTCGTTGGCAGGAATGCCATTTTCAGCCGTGCCCAGCGTCGCTACACTGCTGGTATAGACCATGCGTTTCATTCCAGCTTCGGCGGCTGCAAGCACCAGTGCCCGGGTTCCCTTTACATTGATTTCGTACATGGTATCCGGATTGGGTACCCAAAGACGGTAGTCTGCTGCTACATGAAACAAGTTATCGCACCCGGCGACTGCCCGTTTCAGGGAGGGAGCAGAACGCAAGTCACCTTCCGAAATTTCAACGTGCAACTTATCAAGATTTCGTCGATCGCTTCCTGGCCGAACAAGACAGCGCACTTCATGGCCCGCTTCCAGTAAACAACGCGTTACTGCGGAGCCGACAAATCCGTTGGCTCCGGTTATTAAAGACTTAGTCATATCTGACCCTTTCGACTTCCGATTCAGTGCGAACCTGCGAGCAGCCACTCGCTTTGGTGTTGTTCAGTTATGAATGCTGCCCCTGTCAGAGCCCCCTCGCAATGATCAGGGATCAGACGGCGGGGAATCCGCAAAGCGTTGCGCACTCACAGCTTTCCATTTGAGAAAACCAGGTGAGATCCTTTATACGGGAATTCTGGATAATTCAGCAATAGATCGTTGTCTGAAGCAGGCAGGATGAAGCGTTACAAAGAACAAAATGCATCCAGCAATATAGTAGAACCTCTCTTTACTCGACCTGCTGATCCTGGCAATTAGCCGCGGCTGGCAAGGTGCTTTTCCACATCTTCCTTACTGAAACCCAGGGCAGCCGCAACCCGATCCGCATGACTCACCCGGGATACACCCGGAATCAGGCGATAGGTCGGACCCTGTGGCGAAAATTCGCCCTGGAGATAGCGGCCTATCCCCTTGTCCTGCAAACGCTCGCACAGTTCATGGTTATGGGTAACCAGCAAGGTGCTTGCGCCAAGCTTGTAAAAACCGGCGAGAACATACTCCGAGAGTTCCATCTTCTCTTCGAATGTCGTTCCCTCCGAAAGCTCATCCAGCACGACGAGACTGCGCGGAGTGGAATTGAAGAAAATTTCGCGCGTGCGTTTCAACTCGTGGCCAAAGCGCCCCATGCCCTCATCCAGATGGCCTGGGTCCGGTACCTGGTAGAAAATATGCTCAGCCGGCACCAGGCGGGCGCCAGCGGCGGGAATATGGCAACCTATCTGTCCCAGCAGCTGAATCTGGACGACTGTCTTGCAATACGCAGTTTTGCCGCCGCTGTTGGGTCCGGTAATGACCAGCAAGCGGCCGGCATCATCGAGCGAAACATCATTCGGTACATAATTGGAGTTGGCCTTCGCGAGCACGGGGTTCCGCGCTTCAGTGACTTCCAGTGCGTGCCGCTCGCTTTCCGATATTTCCGGCAAGGTCATCTTGCCGCCGAAGGCTGCCGAATAGCGATGGAAGGAGAGCAGTTCGTCGAGCATTCCCAGCACATCCACCAATCGCGCCAGTTCAGGGCTGTGCTTGAACAGCTTGCGTAGTGGATAGATGACAGTATCGCGATCTGAGGCGGCAATTGCAATCAGAACAACGGGCAAAATCGGCACTGCCAGCACGAGTATCCCATAACCGAGATAAGCGATGCCGAAACTCGCCAGCAATCCCTGAAAAAAATAAAGCGCCGCGGCGAGCGCAGCCACAACGAAAAATACCGGAATCGGCTTGAACATGGATGGCGTGAAGCGCGAGAGCGGCAGGTAACGCGACTTTTCTTCCCGGGTCTTGAATTTTCCTTCGGAGACATAGACCGGACCGCGCATCAGGGAATAAATCCTTGATTTGCCGAAGTCGCGAACAGCCTGGAATAGCTCCCGGAGATAAGCGCTTTGCGGCTGAGGTAGAATTTCCACCGTCTCGACCATGTCGATCGCAAACCCCGTACCATCGATGAACTGGTGGTAACCGTAACCGCTAAACTCCATTTCATCTTTACCACCCCTGGAATTGTCTATGGCAATTCCCCCGGTAAAAGTACCGTAGAGCAAATGATAAAGGGACTGCTCTCCCTCTTTCACCGTATCGACGAAGTGCTGGAGCGCTTCACGAAGCATTGAATTTGACGCAAGTTCCCGTACTGCTTCCTGTTTCTTTTGAATCAGCGCCGCATCTGTCTCCGGTCGCGCAAGCGAGCGATAGAGCACAGATTGCCCTGCATGAGTAATAGCGTGATTGACCGAATCGAATAACTCATCGGCTTCGATTGCATCGAACGTTTTCGCATCCAGTACACCGTAATTGTCTTCCTTCGGCCGACTGTCTCGAATACCCCTGGGCTTCTGGCCACTGGAGAGAACAGGTTTTTGATTCCAGTATGAATTGGGAGCAGAGGGCGAATTCATGATCAGGTTATGTTGGATTGATCGATTTCCGGGATAAGATTGGCAACCTTCCTGAAGTGAGGGATGCCCGGAGGAGAAGATGGGGGCCTGAAAAGCAGTTTACGACAGCGTACCATCCTTTTGGTGGATGCCTGCTTCACGACGTGCTTATCGGCGTGCATGCCACCTTTCACGTTTCCCCTGAAAATCTACCACCGGGGCAGGCGCCCGTCAATGCGCGGCGAGTGGTGGCTGGAAGGGGCCTGGGGCTTGTGGCCGAAACAACGCATCGTTCACCTCCTTCAAATCCTCCTCGTCCAGTTCTCCCGCCTCTGCCTTCAACCGCAATCGTGACATGAGAAAATTGTAGCGCGCCTGCGCGAGATCTCGTCGCGCCGAATAATACAATTGCTGTGCGTTCAGCACGTCCACTTCGGTCCGGACACCTACTTCCTGGCCGAGCTTGGTGGAATCGACCTGGCTCTGACTGGACACCAGGGCCTGCTTCAGCGCCGTTACCTGCGCAATGCCATTGGTGACATTGAGATACTGCTGGCTTACTTGCAGCACACTGTTACGCCGGGTATTGTTCAGGTCCTGCAACACCTTTTCCTGGATAGCCACTGCTTCGCGCACGCGCGACTGCACCGCAAAACCCTGAAACAGCGGAAAGCTGAGCTGTACGCCAATTTCTTTCGATGTCAGGTCAATGGGACGCCCCGTGATCGTACCCCCCACCCCTTTCTGGTCGCTGTATATCGCAACGAGATCGAGCGTCGGATAATGCCCCGCCTGAGCCCGTTCAACGTCCTTTTTTGCAATTTCATATACCGCCTCCTGGACCTTCAGCGCGAGATTGTTCTGTTCGGCCACGCTGATCCAGTCCTGCATGCTGGGATACTTCAACATGAGCAGATCGGAGGGCACCTCGGCGGGACGAACCATATCTTCCGGTATCCGCCCGATGATCTGTTCGAGCGCCCGTTTGCGCACTTCAAGTTCGTTCAACGCGCCTATCTGCAACGCAGCCGTCAAATCGAAACGCGCCTGAGCTTCGTGAGTGTCGACGATGGTAGCGGTTCCGACTTCGAAGTTGCGCTTTGCCTGCGCCAACTGTTCGCTGATGGCCTTTTTCTGGGCCTCCGCAACCTCCACGTTTACTTCTGCCAGCAGAATATCCAGATACGCCTGCGCCACGCGCAAGATCAGATCCTGCGCCGCAATGATGAATTCCGAATCGGCCTGCGCAACCTGAAGCTTCGATTGTTCGTAAATCGCAAAATTCTCCTTGCGATAGATCGGCTGAGTGGCGGTAATGGTCAGGCTCTGGTTATCGATGACAACTTCGGAGGGTCTGACGGCCACACCTGTTCCGATCGCGGTTCCAGTTCCGCCGATTCTTTCTATATCGATCCACTGCCGCCGCCGCACCCCCGCAAGCGTTACCGTGGGCAGCAGGCCCGCCCGGCCCTGGGGCAGTTTTTCCTGCGCGGCCTGGTGCGTGAAGCGGGCTGCGCGAAACTGCGCGTCATTTTCCAGCGCTTCATGATAGATGTCCATCATGTCCGCGGCCTGCAGCGGGGTGCTCAGTGCTCCGATAAACAGGAGCCCATGGACGTACGGCGCAATTTTCGATTTGATTCCGGATTGCCTTGCGCTGCTTGAAAAGAACATCTTCGTTGACTACAGTTAAAGATAGATGGATAGCTATAGGAGAGTAGCGATGGATACGTCGCGTGGACTGCAATTCCTGGAGTTCGGGCCGAAAGATCAGAATGTAAATCTCTCCGGCTGCTTCGCATTTCTGAGCGGCGCAATACAGGTTTCGAACAGGCCGACTGTGCTATATGCGCCTGCGCGCCCGTTTTCCTCCTGTGCCACGCAAGTAACGAGAAGAGCCTGCATTACCGGTGGATCGCCCACTACAGCAAAGAGGCGCCCGCCGGTTTTAAGGCTCTTCTGAAATCCCTCCGGCAGCACGGGGGTGGATCCGGTCAGGACGATAACATCATAGGGGCCGTACTGGACCCAGCCCCGGGCAGCATCGCCATTTTCCACCAATACGTTGGTAATCTCTTGATTCCGCAGGTTTTTTTCGGCCATGGCCGCCAGCTCCGGCACAATCTCGACGCTATGAACAAATCTCCCTTTTTTGGCAAGCAGCGCAGTCAGGTAACCGCTGCCGCTCCCTACCTCCAGAATTCTGTCGGTATTATTGACTCCCAGTTCCTGCAGAATCCGCGCCTCAACCTTGGGGGCGAGCATTACCTCGCCGTATCCCAGCGGGATTTCCATATCGACGAATGCAAGTGAACGGTAAGCTGCCGGGACAAATTCCTCGCGCCGCAGCTCGAACAATAGTTGGAGAATCTCCTGGTCCAGCACGTCCCACGTACGAATTTGCTGCTCCACCATGTTATACCGGCTTTGTTCGAGATCCATATCCAACCCTCTGCTCCTATATGAAATGTCATAACAAACTTGCAATTATTCCACATTTCCGTTAGCTTCACAGCAGCAGCTAGGGGTCCGTTTCCGCGAGCAGCCGGAAACCGGTGAGAGAGTCCCTCATGGAACCTGCGGATAAGTACACTTGCATATCACGCTTATTCGGCGGTTCCTCTACCTGACACGGATAATGCCGCCGTAGGGAAGCTGGGAATCGGTTGTCCGGTCGTCCCGCTCCTTTATGGCACTCAAGGAGCGTAATATGAATGCAACATTTTCAAGCGTGGTACAAAGTTCATCGCCCTTTTCGGGCAAAACCGCCCAGGTTGACGAAGGCGCGGTCAAACCTCTGCCCCAGTCACGAAAAACCTACCTGAGCGGTTCCCGCCCGGATATCCGGGTTCCCATGCGGGAAATCAGCCAGTCCGATACGCCCGCCAGTATGGGAGCGGAAAAAAACCCGCCGATTTATGTCTATGACACTTCCGGTCCTTATACCGACCCGGCGGTCAAAATTGACATTCGCTCCGGCCTGGCGCCGCTGCGCGAAAAATGGATAGATGAGCGCGGCGATACGGAGATTCTCTCCGGTCCGGCCTCCATCTATGGCAGGCAACGTCTGAATGACCCACGCCTGGCCGAATTGCGCTTCGACCTGAAGCGCAGCCCCCGCCGCGCCAGAACCGGAGCAAACGTGACACAGATGCATTATGCGCGACGTGGCATCGTCACGCCGGAAATGGAATTTATTGCCATACGGGAGAATCAGCGTTGCGAGCATTTGGCCGATCAACAGCGGGAACTGCTTGCACGCCAGCACCCGGGCCATGATTTCGGCGCGTTCCTGCCCCGCCACATCACGTCCGAGTTCGTACGTGATGAGGTCGCCAGGGGACGCGCAATCATTCCCGCCAACATCAACCATCCGGAATCCGAACCGATGATCATCGGGCGCAATTTTCTGGTGAAAATCAACGCAAATATCGGTAATTCGGCGCTAAGCTCAAGCATCCAGGAGGAAGTCGAAAAGATGACATGGGCGATACGCTGGGGGGGAGATACCGTAATGGATCTCTCCACGGGAAAAAACATCCATGAAACGCGTGAATGGATCATACGCAACAGTCCCGTTCCCATCGGCACGGTGCCGATCTACCAGGCCCTGGAAAAAGTGGATGGCAAGGCAGAAGACCTGACCTGGGAAATTTTTCGCGATACGCTGGTAGAGCAGGCTGAACAGGGTGTGGACTATTTCACCATTCATGCCGGCGTACGGCTCGCCTATGTTCCGATGACGGCAAAACGGCTCACCGGTATTGTTTCCCGCGGCGGATCGATCATGGCGAAGTGGTGCCTTGCGCACCACAAGGAGAGTTTCCTGTATACGCAGTTCGAGGAAATCTGTGAAATCATGAAGACTTACGACGTAAGCTTCTCCCTCGGTGACGGATTGCGCCCCGGTTCAATATATGATGCAAATGATGAAGCCCAGTTTGCGGAGCTGAAAACCCTCGGCGAGCTGACACAGATTGCCTGGAAGCATGACGTGCAGGTAATGATCGAAGGTCCCGGCCATGTTCCCATGCATCTCATCAAGGAGAACATGGATATGCAGCTGAAATACTGTGACGAAGCGCCGTTCTATACGCTGGGACCCCTTACCACCGATATCGCCCCCGGCTATGATCATATAACATCTGCCATTGGCGCTGCCATGATCGGCTGGTACGGTACCGCGATGCTATGTTATGTGACGCCCAAGGAGCATCTCGGCCTGCCGGACAAGGACGACGTCAAGGACGGCATCATCACCTATAAAATCGCTGCGCATGCCGCAGATCTGGCAAAGGGGCATCCCGGCGCACAGTTACGCGACAACGCCCTTTCGAAAGCACGCTTCGAGTTCCGGTGGGAAGATCAGTTCAACCTCGGCCTCGATCCTGACAAGGCAAGACAGTTCCATGATGAAACCCTGCCGCAGGAAGGCGCAAAGCTCGCTCATTTCTGTTCGATGTGCGGCCCGCATTTCTGCTCGATGAAAATCACTCAGGATGTGCGCGACTTCGCGGCGAGCAAAGGTGTCAGCGAGCAAGAGGCGCTGGAAAAAGGCATGGAAGAAAAAGCGAGCGAATTTGTAGCAGGAGGAACAGAGATTTACAGCAAGGTGTGAGCGGCATGAAAGGTGGGCCTGTGGCAGGCTTGCTATTGAAAAAGCGAAATGGGAAGGAGGCAGGAGAGTTCAGGTGGTTACATTGCGCCAGGGCATTCATTCCTGCGCGCCTCCCACAACAGCGTCGCAAGTTTTCTCAAACCCGAAGCCGGTTTGATGCGATAATATCAGAAAAACAAACAGTCACGCTCTCGGCGCAACTTCTCTACTGGATATCCATTGCCCGTATTCCCTGGTAACACCATGGTTCATTCCCGTTCGTTCCCGGTTACCCGCGGCCTCCTGGTTTCTGCCGGATAATCTGGAATGGACTGGTTTCTTCTCCTCAAGGGGCTCATCCTTGGCATAGTCGAAGGTCTGACGGAATTTCTTCCGATTTCGTCCACCGGCCACCTGATTCTGGTCAGCGACCTGCTCAACTTCAATGACGAAAAGGGCAAGGTATTTACCATTGTCATTCAGCTTGGCGCGATTCTGGCGGTCTGCTGGGAATATCGCGTCAAGCTTCGCCATGTAGTGACGGATATCGGCTCCCGTCAGGATGCAAACCGCTTCGTGTTGAATCTTTTGATCGCGTTTCTACCAGCAGCAATTCTGGGTTTGCTGTTCATCAAAACCATCAAGCAACACCTGTTTCATCCGGTGCCGGTCGCGCTGGCATTCATAGTCGGCGGCCTTCTAATTCTTTGGGCCGAGCGCAGGCCACATGTGGTGGACGTGGAACGGGTCGAAGACATGGACTGGAAACATGCCTTGAAAGTGGGATTGGCGCAGTGCCTGGCGCTCATACCCGGTACTTCGCGCTCAGGCGCCACCATTATTGGGGGCCTCCTCTTCGGCCTCTCCCGCAAAGCCGCTACTGAATTTTCATTTTTCCTCGCGATTCCAGTTATGTTCGCGGCGACTTTTTATGATCTTTACAAGAATCGCGATATTCTTCATCTGGATGATGCGAGCGTGTTCGCGATCGGGTTCGTGGCGTCCTTTATCAGCGCACTTCTCGCGGTGCGGGGCTTGCTCCGCTTTGTCAGCCAGCACGATTTCTCCGTTTTTGCCTGGTATCGCATCGGGTTCGGGATTATCGTCCTGATTACGGCTTACTCCGGGATGGTTCAGTGGTCGGCGTAAGAAGGATTCATGTCCAGTAAGTTTTGCTTATGCACTTATTCCCCATTATTTTCCAGATTATTGTCGCCGCAGTAAGCATGCCCTGAGCCCCTCGAGGGCCAGGATAAACAAGGGGACGATAACTCAGAGATGGAGACGAAAGATCCTCAACTCTGTACCCAGGGTAGTCCTGCCGCCTTCCAACCGCCTTTCTTACCGCGATGGCCGGTGGTGTCCTTTTCACCTTCGAATCCTTCGAGAACGTTGTAGCAATTCGTATAACCCAGTTCGGAAGCGGTAGCTGCGGCCTGATGCGAGCGCCCCCCCGTACGGCAGATGAACATGACCAACGATTCCTGATCTACCTGACTGGAAAGATAGTTGATGAAATCAGGGTTGGAACGCATTCCTGGATAAGATTGCCATTCGATTTCCACTGCACCCGGAATTCTTCCTACCCAATCCCATTCAGCGCGTGAGCGTACATCCACCAGTTTCGCATCGGGCGCTTCCTGAAGCAGGGTAAGCGCCTCGGTCGGCAGCAGCGCCCCCTGATAGGGCAGATCCATTTCCTCGGCACGCTTCTGCGCCCTCTCGAGTATTGCAGTGATTGTTTCGGTTCCCATATGGTTTACCATGACACGAATGAAATAATATGTAATGGTAATCGATTTTCAGCCATCTGGATGCCTGGAAAACTTTAATCCAGGAACAGAGTGCAACAAACCGTACCTCTTCCAGCTTGCGGTATTTTATTGCTGAGGGAATGGCCGTTCCCCTCCTGATATATAATATTAATTCTGCAAATTCCCTTTATATGAGGACACTCAATTTTTTAAAAGGAAGGCGCTTTCGCACGCTTGCATATTGACATGGTTTGGAGACTGAAATGGCGGTAGCCGATGTTCTGAAAATGATTCAGGACAACGAAGTCAGATTCGTTGATCTACGATTTACCGATACCCGCGGTAAAGAACAACATATAACCCTGCCCGCTCACGCCGTCGATGCTGATAAACTGGAGGACGGTCACGCATTCGATGGTTCTTCCATCGCCGGCTGGAAGGGTGTGCAGGCATCGGACATGCTGCTGATACCGGATCCCGACACTGCCCGTCTGGATCCCTTCATGGACGAGGCTACACTGTTCATCACCTGTGACGTAGTGGAGCCCTCGGATGGCAAGGGTTATGACCGCGATCCCCGTTCCCTGGCAAAACGCGGCGAAGCCTACCTCAAATCGACAGGCATCGGGGATACCGCGTTTTTCGGCCCGGAGCCTGAATTCTTCATTTTTGATTCCGTCACCTGGCACGCGGACATGTCCGGCTGTTCCGTAAAAATCGAGTCGGAAGAAGCAGCCTGGAGTTCGAGAGTAAAATACGAGGGCGGCAACATCGGGCATCGTCCTGGTATCAAGGGAGGCTATTCCCCCATTCCCCCAATCGACTCCTTGCATGACATCCGATCGGCGATGTGTCTTGCACTTGAGGAAATGGGTATCGAAGTTGAAGTGCATCACCACGAAACGGCGACTGCCGGACAGTGTGAGATAGGCACCAAGTACAGCAGCGTGGTGAAGCGTGCTGACTGGACTCAGGTATTCAAATATGTGGTGCATAACATCGCCCACTCTTACGGAAAGACCGCAACCTTCATGCCCAAACCCATTGTCGGTGACAATGGTTCGGGGATGCACGTGCACCAGTCAATCTGGAAAGGCGGACGAAACCTGTTTTCCGGAAACGGTTATGGCGGACTCTCGGAAATGGCAATGTACTATATTGGCGGGATCATCAGGCATGCCAAGGCCTTGAACGCCATCACCAATCCCGGGACCAACTCGTACAAGCGCCTCGTTCCAGGCTTTGAAGCACCCATCAATCTTGCCTATTCCGTCAGCAACCGATCGGCTGCCGTGCGCATTCCTTATGCCAATAACCCCAAAGGCCGACGGATCGAGGTGCGCTTCCCTGACCCTACCGCGAACCCTTACCTTGCATTTACTGCCATGCTGATGGCGGGGCTGGATGGAATCCAGAACAAGATTCATCCGGGCGACCCGATGGACAAGAATCTCTACGACCTCCCACCCGAGGAAGCCGCCAGAATTCCGAATCCCTGCGCTTCCCTGGATGAAGCACTGGACAGCTTGGATAAGGACCGCAATTTCCTGACTCGCGGCGGGGTGTTTTCGAATGATATGATAGATGCTTACATCGAACTCAAGATGGAAGAAGTTACGCGCTTCCGGATGACGACGCATCCGGTCGAATTCGATATGTACTACAGCTTGTGAGCGGTGTTTCTCACGTTCGGACCGCTAACGCTGTTTCATTGATCAGGACATAATATCTGATGAAAATTCTTTTTGTTACATTGCTCGCGCTGCCGATGCTCATGCTTGGCGGATGTGGTCAGAAAACAGCGAAGGATGCGGAAAAACCCGCCGAGCAGCAGACGGAACTACCGGATGAGTTCACTTCTGAAAAGCAAATGCCATCAGTGCTGGAAGAAAATCTGAGCCCGGAAGAGAAGTCTGCAATATTGAAAGAAATCATGCCGGCCGGGTCTGAGAGCGATTCTACACCGGAGGAAAGATTCCTGCAGTTGAAAAAAGACGCTGAGGCTGGCGATCCCAAAGCACAGACTGGCCTTGGCGTTATGTACTATACGGGTGAAGCGGTATCCAAGGATGCTTCGGGCAAAATCCTGAGTAACGATCCCGCTACCGCCGCCGCCTGGTTTCATCGCGCCACTGAGCAGGGCTATGCGGATGCGCAATTCAACCTGGGGTTGCTGTATGCCAACGGTGAAGGTGTTCCTAAAGATTCCGTCAAAGCGTTCGGACTATTTCAAAAAGCGGCCGAACAGGGCAATGTCGATGCGGAAAATAACGTGGGTGTGATGTATTACTCAGGTGAAGGCGTGCCCAGAGACGAGGCCAAGGCGAAAGAATGGTTCAAGAAAGCGGCGGCCCAAGGCAATGCCGACGCGCAGGCAAACCTGGATGCAATGAAATAAGAGCTTCGCTGTTTGTTTCGAGCCAGTCTCCGGTAGCCATTCGAAGTTTCGCTCCATAAGGACATAAGGAGATACCTATCCGAGGGCAGGTTATCGTATTCCGTGCTCCCATCCTCCAATCCTAACCACATAAAGGGAGTTGGTGACACCTTCGACAATTCAGACAATCAGCGCAGCGCTATTCGCGATTGCAATCCTGCATACGTTTTCCACCAGATTTTTTGAACGGTTGGCAAACGCGCGCCCCGCCCACGCAGGGATATGGCATTTATTGGGTGAAGTAGAAGTCGTGTTCGGCTTCTGGGCCATGGTTCTCATACTGTTCATGTTTGCGGTGGAAGGCCGTGACAGCGCAATCGATTACCTGGATTCGCGTAACTTTACGGAACCCATGTTCGTCTTTGCGATCATGGTCGTTGCTGGAACAAAGCCGATCCTCCAACTTGCCATGTTCTCGGTACGCACCGTGGCGCAATTCATTCCGCTATCGCGGGGAATCGTTTTCTATTTTACGACGCTTTCCCTCGTTCCACTGCTCGGATCCTTCATCACCGAACCGGCAGCCATGACGCTTGCTGCCCTGATTCTTCGAGATAATTATTTCTCTCGCGGAATTTCGCTCAAGCTTAAATACACTACGCTCGGAGTTCTGTTCGTCAATGTATCCATCGGCGGCACCTTGACACCCTTCGCTGCACCCCCCGTGCTTATGGTGGCGGAGAAATGGGGATGGGACATCTGGTTCATGATATCCACTTTCGGCTGGAAAGCAGCTATCGCCGTGATCATCAATGCGGGGAGCGCCACCTTGCTGTTTCGCCGCGAATTATCCCAGGCGGGGCCGGGGCAGAATTTGTCTGATCGTGGAGAGAAAGTGCCGGACCTTCTTGTAGCTGTGCACCTCATCTTCCTGATCGGGATAGTGACGTTTGCTCATCATCCTGCCGCTTTTATGGGGCTTTTTCTGTTTTTTCTTGGCATCGCCCATGCATATCAAAAACATCAGAACCGGTTTATCCTGCGGGAGGGTTTGCTGGTGGCATTTTTCCTGGCCGGTCTGGTAGTGCTGGGCGGACAGCAGCAGTGGTGGTTGCAGCCGCTATTGCTTGGGATGAGCAGTGAGGCAGTGTTTTTTAGTGCCACGCTGCTGACCGCGATAACGGATAATGCGGCCCTTACCTATCTTGGCTCGCTTGTAGAGGGGTTGTCGGATTCTTTCAAATATGCGCTGGTTGCAGGAGCCGTTACGGGAGGAGGTCTCACGATCATCGCGAATGCGCCCAACCCTGCCGGGGTCGCTATTCTGCGCGGCAATTTCGAGGATGCGACCATTCACCCGTTAGGTCTGCTGACAGCGGCAATACCACCGACTATCGTGGCTCTCCTGGCTTTCCGCTTGCTCTAGGGAACCATTGAACAAATCCCTCGCAAAGCTCCGATCCGGGTTGCAGCAAAATCGAGCCTGGCCCATTTCGGTCCGCATCTTCAATAACCTTACGGGGCAGATGTTTCGTTCTGCTTCAAGGCGCGCAAGCTGTCATTCTCGGCGCGCAACGCTTCGACCTCCTTATGCAGCCGTCCTATCGCCATGCGTTCGCGCAACATGGTCGGCAGTGTAACGAGCGCTCCTATGAGCGCTCCCAGACCGAAGCAGACTGCGATCACAACGGCAAGCGATGCATCGGCACGCCAAAGCAGGAATATGACGCTTACCTCAACAGCATTTTGAACTGCAAACGTGACAATGAGGAAAACGATGACGAGCGCTGCAATCAATTGCAATTGCACAACAACTCCTTTCCGGACACCCGTATCCAAATCGGGGAAAACGGCTTCCTTCTCAGCAAGAGGCACGATGTGCCAGATACGAACGTGAAAAACCTGCCGGGCTATACCTCCCGGTTCCGGTTGTGAAAAATGATAGAAAGAGAGCGTCCGAAGGCGGTCCGGACGCGGTTCCACGCCCTTGAATCAACAAAAGGATAACCGAACAAAAGTGGCGCTACCCTCGCAGCAAGCAGGCCACCTCGCGCACGCTAACCGCGTACTTTGCGAGTCAAGCCGGTTTCCATCCACTTCTTGATACGATTGGCATCACCAATCCGGGAATTCTTTCCCCAGGAATCGAGCAGCACGATTATGGTCGGCTTGCCTGTGATATTTGCGTGCATCACCAGACAGCGCCCGGCCTCGCTGAGAAATCCTGTTTTGGATATGCCGATATCCCACCTGCTGCTCCTCACCAACCTGTTGGAGTTGACGTAATTCAGGTTGCGGCTGCGTACCTTCCCCACGGACACCACCTCGTGCGCAGCAGTCGTGGAAAATACGCGGATGAGACTGTACCTGTGTGCCGCCTTGACCATTTTTGCGAGATCGCGCGCAGTGGAGACATTTCCGCTGTTCAAGCCGGTCGAGTCAACGAAATAGGTACTGCCCATTCCCAACTGGAATGCCTTGCGGTTCATGGCCGTAACAAACGCCTTCAGGCCGCCGGGATACGTACGTCCCAGGGCCGCAGCAGCGCGATTCTCCGAAGACATCAAGGCCAGTCGCAACAATTCTCTGCGGGTGAACTTCGTTCCTACCCGCAGGCGGGAACGGGTATACTTGATGACATCAACATCAGCCGAGTCGATGACTATTTCCTGGTTCAACGGCAGTTTTGCATCGAGCACAACCATTGCGGTCATGAGTTTGGTAATCGAAGCAATCGGCATGACGCTGTCTGCGTTCTTGTGGAAAAGAACCTGTCCCCGCTGTGGATCCAGAATCAGCGCTGCGTTGGACCGGAGAGACAGGTCGGCCGGTTTTGCAAAAGCGCCTCCCATAAACGCAAACGTGGCGCAAACCACCAATATGGCGTTCTTCATTATCATTATCCAATGGAGTTGTCCGCCCTCCCCGCGGACTGGGACTACGGTCGATAAAGTACCAAATATCACGAGCTAGGGAAAGAGCTATGTTCAGGGGCACGCGCACGTCAAGGGTTTTTCTGGAACAGCGAAGCAAGTGGAAATGGAGATCGGCGAGTAAATGGGACTTACTGCTTGGCGCAAACGCTATCGCTCATTGACAGGCGGTAGCCATCCATGAGCACTTTGGATGCGCCCTCGAGCGGCAAAGGCCGGGAAAAATAGTAGCCCTGCATTTCGTCGCATCCGTGTCTTATCAGAAAATCCAGTTGCGCCCTTGTTTCAACGCCCTCAGCCACTACTTTCAGCCCGAGGCTGTGCGCGAGCTTGATCATGGCTATGGTAATGGTTGCGTCGTCGGGATCCGTCGTGACATCGCGGATGAAGGCGCGGTCGATCTTGAGTACATCCAGAGGGAAGCGCTTGAGATAGGCAAGACTGGAATAGCCGGTACCAAAATCGTCCATTGATATCTGGACACCGAAGGCTTTCAGATTCTGCAAGGCGTTGGCGGCCATCTCGGCCTCCTTCATCAATACCGACTCCGTAAGCTCGAATTCCAGCAGACGCGGATCGATGTTCGTAGCCTTCAACGTTTCCCCGATAATGCTATCCAGATCCTGTTGCTGAAACTGCCGCGCTGACAGATTGATCGAGATGGGATGCAGCACCAGCCCTTGGCCCTGCCATTCCCTGATCTGCTCACAAACCGTTTTCACCACCCACTCGCCTACCGATACGATCAACCCCGTATCCTCGAGAACGGAAATGAACTGCAGTGGAGGCACTAGCCCACGTGCGGGGTGCTGCCAGCGCAGCAGTGCCTCAAAACCGGTAATCTCTCCGTTGATCAGGCTTGCTTTGGGTTGGTAGTGAAGCACGAACTCGCGCCTTGCCAGAGCGCCGCGAAGTTGCGTTTCGATTTTCAGGCGAGCCACCGCGCGCTCATTCATCTGCGGAAGGTAAAACTGATAAATCGCGGGTCCCTGCTCCTTTGCCTGGAACATCGCTGTGTCCGCATTTCTGAGCAGACTGTCTGCGTCGGTACCATCGCCGGGATAGATGCTGATCCCAAGGCTTGCAGAGACGTAGATCTCCTGTGTTTTCAGCTCGAAGGGTACCTGGAGCGCCGAAATAACCTTCTCTGCAATTAAGGTTGCATCTTCAGCCTGTACGAGATCAGACAGAATGAAAGCAAATTCATCTCCTCCAAGACGGGCAACCGTGTCGCATGAACGCACACACCGCTGCAGTCTTTTTGCGACATGGATCAGCAGTTCGTCACCGGTAGAATGGCCCATTGTGTCGTTGACGATCTTGAACCGGTCGAGATCCGCAAATACCACGCCGACCCGGCGACGGTTGCGATGGGCATATTCCATCGCCTGTCGGAGACGATCAAGAAAAAGATTTCGATTAGGCAGTTCCGTCAGAGGATCAAACTGGGCCAGGTAGGTGAGGCGCTCCTCCGTTGTCTTGCGATCGATTGCGGTTGCGAGAATATTCGCGAGACTCTGCAGAAAATTGATACTGCTGGACGTGAAGCGCTGCGGATCGCGCGAATAGGCTCCAAGGATCCCGTAAGGTCCCCCCGCCCCCGATATAAGCACATCTGCACAACTGCGTATATTATGGCTCTTCAGGATACTGGAAGGTTTGAAGCGGGTTTCTGTCTGGAAGTCCTCCACAATGACGGATTGATGGCTCGCGAGTACAAAGCGATTTTGGCTGTTCTCGTATGTAAATGATATCTGCCTTCCAATCCAGTCTTTCTGCCAGCCGATCCTGGATTTAAGAACAAAAGAACGGAAATCCGGTGCAAGCTGGAGCGCCTTGCAGAACTCGACATTGAGACCTTGAGAAGCAATCACCGCTGCCTGGCTCCACAATAGGGCAAGATTTCCGCTGGCAAGCGCCTGTTGCCCGAACGCGGCAATGAGCCCCTGCTGCATGGCATGCTCCTGGATTGCAAAGGCAGTTTGCTTGCGTTTGGTAATGTCGATGGCAGTGCCCACTATTCTCAGTTCATCCGGATTGGTGCTCCATTTCAATGCCTTCGCAATATGCAGATGGCGCACTGGCTTGTGTTCGCGCAGAATCCGGAAATCGAGTTGAACGCGTCCGTCCTCGGCGCTGACCCGTTCCAGATGCGCCTCCTGCTGGGGCAGATCGTCCGGATGGGTATAGGATTTCCATATGTCATACGTGATGCGACTCCCGGAAGTAATCCCGTAGATCTCGTACATCCGGTCATTCCAGATCATTTCATTGGTCGCAGTGTTCCACTCCCAGATACCGATGGCGGCTGCTTCCGTGGCAAGAGCAAGTCGTGTTCTCTCTTCCAGCAAAACCCGCTCCCTTCTGTTCGACTCTGCCCGCAGCCAGACATTTTCTATGACAGTCGGCAACCGCTGGAGGTAGCCTGCGGTCTTCACAACGTAATCGGCAGCACCCAGTTTCAGTGACTGCCTGGCGATCTCCTCGTCCTCGCTTCCGATAAAGAGAATGATGGGCAGATCAAGCCCCCGTACCTGGCAAAGCTCCTTCAGAACGTCCGTCGCGGATGCCCCCGGCAAGCGATAATCGAGCAGCAACACGTCAACGTCGGTTTCTCTATTCTGTCCAGCAAGATAGGAAAAAACCTCCTCAGCTGACTGAACAGACTCGATTCGAAGGTGCGGTGCAGTGGAAGCCAGTGCCTGTTTGGTCGTTTCGGCATCATGCGGATTGGGCTCAACGTATAAAACCTGGAGTACTGTAGCGCGGCGGTAAGTTTCTGTCTGGAACTTATCGAGCGTCGCACGAAGCACGAGCCCAAGAGTTTCGAGAAAGCGCCCATGCTTTATGACGTAATCGTCAGCCCCGGCTCGAAGTAATGAGAGGATGGCTTCTTCCCTGCTGGAACCCGTAAGAACCACGACTGGAAGCGGTAGATGTCGTCTGCGAATCTGAGCCAGCAACGTTTCACCACTCCCATCCGGAAGGTTGAGGTCCGTCAGGACAATATCATAGCGAGCAGGAGCACCCGGCTCCGGCCTGGCGATCGCCGGGATTCCGAGGCTGGTTCCATAGAGATCGTGGAATCTTTCCACGCGGTGCAAAGCTTCTGCCAGTGAGCTGACGATATCGAGCTGGATGTCAGGCGCGCGTTTTTTCAGTTCCAATCGCACCAGATCGGCATCCAGCGCATTATCCTCAAGGTAGAGAACTCTCATCGGAAAGCCTTTGAATAATCTCCCCGAGGCTCGGAAAAAGCCCGTGCAGACTTCGGTCCCCTATCGTATCCTCGCACCCTCCGGGATATTGCCCGAGTCCTGCGCGACCTCGCATCCTGCATGAAACTCATTCAGAAACCTCTAATCCTTGCAAGACAATGGGTATTGAGAACAGTCCAGTAGAGCTCAATCTGGCGGGCCACGTCGATGAATTTCTCGAAATCCACCGGCTTTACGATGTAGGAATTCGCGCCGAGCAGATAGGCTTCATGAACGTCGACATCTTCGGAGGAAGACGTAAGCACTACGACCGGAACAGTTCCAAGCATGGAATGCTCCCGTATGGTTCGCAGGACTTCCAGTCCGCTTACTTTGGGCAGTTTGAGGTCTAGCAGTACAACCGAAGGCGGGAGGTCACTCGTTCTCCAGCTCGAAAAAAAATCAAGCGCTTCCTGACCATCCCGCAGCACTTCGAGTGGATTGGTCAGGTTGTGCCGTACAAAAGCACGCCGGGTGAGATCGACATCCATCGGATTGTCTTCAATAAGCAGAATCGGCAACGCAGTGTTCATGAAAGCACACCTATAAGTCCTGTTCTTGCAACTGCTCGAATGGCCCTGGCGCAGGGCCAGACAGTGGCAGTTGCAGGTAAAAGACAGCACCGGCACCTACCTGGCTTTCCGCCCACACACGTCCTCCCATACGCTCCATTGCTTTTTGCACCATTGCAAGCCCGATGCCTGTCCCCGGATATTCTTCGGCCCGTTGCAAGCGCTGGAATATCTCAAAAATTTTGCCGTAAAAACGCATATCGAATCCGATGCCGTTGTCGCGCACGCAAAGAATGCAATTGCTATCCGAAGTCCAGGCGCGGATTTCGATGACAGGCTCCGGAGCGTGCATGGAGAACTTGAGGGCGTTATCGACCAGGTTACGTAGAGCGATTGCAAGACCATCGGGATCAGCGCGAACGTGGAAATCATCCACACTGACAATGAGGCGCACGTTTTGCAGACTATCCTCGAACTGGGCCAACACCTTTGATACGAAGGCGGGAAGCCTGATGACAGTCGAAGACAGTTTTCTACGCTCGAGTTTTGAGTAGGAGAGCAGATCTTCGATTAAATCCGTCATATGCGTGGTGGCTGAACGGACATTTGTCAGGAAACTGCGACCTTCCTCGTCGAAGCGTTCGTAGTAGTTTTCCAGCAGCAGTCTGCTGTACCCGGCTATGCCGCGCAGGGGCGCTCTCAGATCATGAGATACCGAATAACAGAAATTTTCAAGTTCCTTGCTCTTGGCAAGAAGCTGGGCGGTACGCTCATTCACCTTGTATTCAAGATTAACCTTCGCATCACGCAGGGCTTCTTCAGCCTGTTTGCGCTCGGTGATATCCTTGATGGTAAGAAACGCCAGTCCTTTACTGTTCTCGTAGTGCAAAACCGTTCCAGAATAACTGAAGATTCTCAACCACTCTTTATCCAGACGCCTGATGCGCAGTTCCAGATCATGCAGGTGCTCGCCCCGGAGAATGCGCGGCAAGGGCCATTGATCAACAGGCACGACGTTGCCCTCGGTGGTCGACAACTCATAAAAGCGGGCAAAACTATGAAGGTTGCCTAAGATCTCTTCCGCACTGTCGACCTCATGCATTCGCAAAGCGGCGGGATTCCAGTGGAGGAGATTACGATTGAAATCGGAGATGACAAGCCCCTCGGTCATATGCTCCATCACCACCTGAAGCCGCTTTTCTGTCTCACGCTGCGCCTCTTCCCAGAGTCTCTGATCATGGACATCGGTATTGGTCCCGAACCACTGCACAACCTGACCTTCCTCGTTTCTTAACGGCTCGGCGCGGGTCAGAAATACCCGGAGCTTCCCGTCCGCGCCGCGCAGTGGAATTTCCATATCGAGCGGCTGCTCGGCAGCAGTAGCCTCATTCCAACGTTTTGTTACCTCCGGCAGCAGCTCGGGATCGTGGACCTTTTGCCAGCCCCAGCCCATCATCTCTTCGGGAGTAGTTCCGGTATAGTCATACCAGCGCTGGTTGTACCAGGACCTGGATCCATCCGTCTCCGCTATCCATGCAAGCTGCGGGAGGGTATTGATCATTGTCCGGAATCCCGCCTCATTTGCACGCAACTTGGCCTCGGCGCGGCGGCGGGCGCTGAGATCGAACGCCATCGCAAGAAATTGCACTTGCTCAGGCCGCGGGGACAACTCCAGGTGAACCTCGACCGGGTAATGCGTACCATCCGCACGCAGATGTGTCGCCTCGAAAACCAGGATTTCTTTCTCACCCTTCACGAGTGGATCAATCAGAGCGCGGAACGATGCCTCGTCAAACTCCCGTTCGACTTCCAGCAGCGTCATTTTTTGCAGTGAATCCATGCTGTAGCCAAGATTGCGCCGGGCTCCCCGGCTGGCATACTCGAAATGCAGCGTCTGAGCATTCAGCAGATAAATTTCGTTCAGACTCTGCTCGAGAATTTCTGCAATCGGGGTACGGACATTCTCCACAGTGGCAAGACGGGTCATATCGCGAGCGTTCTCAGAAGCGAACGCAACACTCCCTGTGTAGTTTTGGTTTAGGGATATCATTACGGAAAAACCTGATGCTCTTTTGCAAGAACGATTCGACTCGGAAAAAACTCGGAAAAAACAGAGCTATGAAACCCTAAAACGGGCTGGATGAATAGCTGTAAGATTTTACAGGTTGGCAGGATGAAAATTAGGCTTGAGTGTTTTTGAGTGTTTGACCGAAACCTTCCCGCAGACCGAAAGGGACAGAACGAAAACAGCCTGATCTGTAAATTTCCCCTATTCTTGGGGAGGGGAGCGCGTCTCTTAAAGCCATACCACCCCTGTCTCACCGCGTCATAAACTTGTGTTTGGCGGATGGAAAGCGTTCTTTCCAGCTGCAGGAAATTGCAAGGGCTGAAGAAACAGTTGTCGACAATTTAATCAACATGGGACTTATCATCCCCGCTCGGAGATAAATATGCAGGAACTGAATGCAACCTGGACCGCGCTGAAACTCGGCGGTTTTACCGTTGTGCCGCTGTCTTTGCTGGCGGTGATCGCATTGGCGATCATGCTTGAAAAGGCCTTCATCTATTGGAAGTTTGCCCGCCTGTCTCACGACCTGCTGAACCTGGTTGAGACTTACGGCTTTGCATGGGCCGATCTGGAAAAAATACTCTCCGGATTGGATGATCGCCACTATTACAAGCGCTTCTTCGAGGTCGTAATCAGTAACAGACATCATCCGTCCTGGTGGACAGAGTCGCGCGCGGCAGACGAAGCCCAGTTAATCGAGACATCGCTGGGACGCCGGTTGTGGGTGCTGGAAACGATCGTCACCGCCGCGCCTCTGCTCGGGCTTGTTGGAACGGTTATCGGCATGATGCGCGCCTTCCAGGTCATTGGCGGCGAAGGGGTGGTCAACCCCACTGCCGTGACGGGAGGAGTAGCCGAAGCGCTTATCGCCACCGTCGTCGGCCTCCTGATTGCGCTGATTGCGCTCTTCGGCTTCAATTACTTCTCCCGCCTTCAATCTCAAACGATGGATGAGATGGAACGGCTGGGCACGCGCCTCATCGATCATATTCGCCTGGATCAGGAGGAGAGCAGTCATGAAGCGGCGTAAATCCAGGGAGTACCGCAGGGGGCGCATCGAAATCATCCCGATGATCGATGTGATGTTTTTCCTGCTTGCCACATTCATGCTATCGTCATTATCGATGCAGAACCTCGATTCCCTGCAGGTGAATCTGCCGCAAGGCGAGGCCGAGAAACTCAGCGCAAAAACGCCGGTTACATTGACCTTGACGAGGGACAGCAAAATCTTTGTCAACCGCACGCCCGTGACTCTGGAAACGCTGGGTGACACCCTCAAACCACTGCTGCGCGATTCCGAACAGAAAGTGGTGGTATCGGCAGACAGCGACGCACCGCAAGGAATTGTCGTGCAGGCGATGCTGCGTGCCCGTAGTGCGGGTGCACAGCACTTCCTGATCGCCGTCAAACACGAGTAATCCCGAACGATGAAGGCCCGATCGAGGGAAATCCCCATCTGGTGGCCCCTGCCGCTGGCGTCTGTCCTCTGGGTGCTCATCATCTGGGCGTTCGGGTTCTTTCTCACCGCGCCCGAGGTGGAGATCAAGGGACCTCCTGCGATCGAAGCCAGCTTCGTGGAACTCGCCGAAGAGACACCGGAACAGAAGGCACCGCCGCCCGCCCCTCCCAGTCCCAGGATACCTCCTGCACCCAAGCCTCCCTCCAAGCGTCAGCCCCAATCGCGACTGGGAGAAGGAGGAACCAAGCCGCTGAAACCCAAACGGGAAAAAGCAATGGAAAACCGTGAGGGCAGCAAGGAACGCACGCCGGTTCAGAAAAATGTTCCGCAGGCTTCTCCAGAGACTGAACGCCCGAAAGATCTGCTGGCGTATATGAACGAGGCGCGGGAGCGGCGCCGGGCAAGCGGAATTTTCGAGGATGAACCCGTTGAACCTGAGGCGATCGAACGCGAGCCTTCCGAAGAAGAACTGCGCATGGCCAATGTGATGCGTAATCTCAAGGAGCCCGGCGCAAGTGGGATATTCCAGATCATCAGGATGGGGCCGCGAACGGCACAGTTTCTGTTTCGTGCCTGGAAGAAGGATAGCAGCGTTCCCCGCCGGGAGGTGGTGGAAGTCGATGCGGGGCCGGGTGGCGATATTCAACGGGCCATCGTTCGAAAAATGATCGAGCTGATCCGGCAATACCACAAAGGGGATTTCAACTGGGAATCCTATCGTCTCGACCGTGTGGTCGTCCTCTCCGCTCGACCCGAAGACAGCAAGGGCCTGGAGGATTTCCTGATACGCGAGTTTTTTGGAGAGGAGGCTGCGCCGCGAGGGCGATGAAGATCGCCTGCCTGACGGCGAAGCTGTCCGCTATCCCATGTACTATATTAAGATGGAAGCAAATGGCGGGCGAAGCCCGTCCTACACCGGTGATATCGGGCGATCGGCGGAACGGCGTTGTCCTACTTTCCCCCCCGGCTTACAGTCTTGTTCACGTCACCTTTCAGATATTTGTCCAGAAACTCCAGTATTCGCCAATTGGCCTCGATCTGGTTCTTTTTCTTGGTAAAACTGTGGCCTTCATCAGGGAAAACAATGTACTCCACCGGAACACCATGCTTTCTGACTGCCTCCACCATTTCATCGCTCTCGGCCTTGACCACGCGCGGATCATTGGCTCCTTGAATGACCAACAAAGGCTTTCGTATTTCCCTGGCGTGGAACAGCGGGGAAGTCGCAACAAGAAAATCGATATCCGCCACCGGGTCTCCAATTTCATCATGAATGGCTTTGCGGACGGACTCCCAGTAAACAGGAATGCTCTCCAGGGTGTGCAGCCAGTTGCTGACACCGAAAATGTCCACTCCCACCTTGAAAGCTTCAGGCCGGAATGCGAGGGCTGCAAGCGTCATGTAGCCGCCATAGCTCGCGCCCATGATGCCGATGCGCTCATGGTCGATGTAACCGAGACTGGCCAGAAAGGGCTTCGCTTCCACACAATCCCACAAGGGCTCTCGTCCGTGCTTGCGGTTGGCTGCAGTAAAGAAGGTTTTACCATAGCCGGAGCTTCCCCGGTTATTGATGCCCAGCACGGCATACCCGTGGTTCACGAGGTACTGAATCTGCGCGCTGTAACCCCGCATGGTCTGCCCGCCAGGTCCTCCATGAACGTACACGATCGCAGGCACCTTGTTAGTGTCTGATGCTTCATGCGGCTTGTAATAGATGGATGGAATCACCATTCCATCGAAGGATCGGAACCGCACCACTTCCGCCTCCACCAGATGTGATGGATCGATCTCCTTGTTCAGGCTCTGCGTGAGCTGGTGGAACTGCCCGGTGCTGAAATCGTGCACGAACAGATTATCGGGAGAGCGATCGCCATTTACATAGAAGGCCATGCGCGCACTGCTTTGCGAAAAGACCACCCCGCGGATTTCTCCTTCGGGCAGTGCTGGCAGTTTTACAGGTTTTTCCCTTTCTCCATCCTCAATTTCGACAACACGAATGACGATACTCCCATCTTCGTTGATGCCCGTTACGCGAAATCGGCCATCGCGTGAAAAATAGGTGTACATCACGTCCCACTCAGCGCTCTCGTGGCCGCAGACGACCCCGGAGGTGAGATCATAGGTGCACAAATGCTTGAATTCGCTTCCCTCCGTGGTAAGAAAGAAGAGTTTGCGCGAGGCGGGGTCGAAGGTTTCAGCACGGAAACTGATGGAACCTTCATGCGGCGTGAGGTGCCTTACTTCCTGTTTTTCGACATCGAACAGGTAAATGTCACTATCCGATGCAGTATGCGACCGGTTCAGCGCAATCCAGCGCTCGTCGCGGCTGATGGGACCAAGATCGAACCCCTGGTGATTCTTGTACAGCAAGGTTCGCGCAAAAGTCTCGGCATCGTAACGGTATACATCGAAGAATCTGGCATCGCGCTCGTTGGTGGCGACGTAAAAAGCATGTCCATCAAGGCTCCAGCCTATGAATTGCGCCTTGAGCTTCTCCCCCGGTGTCAGGTCTTCCTCCTCGCCGTCGGGGGCAAGCAGGAACAGATGATAATTTTCATCACCATGATAATCCCGCGTGATCAGTACCCGATCATCGTGCGGAAAGAAGCTGACCGAAAACGTGGTATCGATGGTGGAGCGGGTCAGTGGCTCGGCCGTACCGCCCATCACTGGGAGCGTATAAGCATTGAAAATGCCCGACTCATTGCTGCTGAACAGGATGCGCTCTTCATCCGCGCTGAACGATCCCCCCATTATTGAGATCGTCGCCATGAATTGTTCGATGGTATAGCGTTTCATATCGAGAGTCCCTCAATGCTGGTTTGGATTTTGGTTTGGATTAGAGCTGAATAGAGGCAAAAGGAGCCGGAGCCGGCGCAATTGTCTGCCCGATTCGCTTATTGACTGGAAACTGGGCAGACATATCAAAAGCACGTCATTGAAATTATATATTAGGTGCCGCACGGAACCGTCCGCCATTTTTCATCATCATCAAGCAGACACTACTGCCAGATGATGCGCAGCAGTCGAGTTCAACCGGAAGAAAACGCGGACGGAACGATGACAGCCGAAATTCACGATGCGAATAGTCCTCATGCTGACATAGAGGAACCCGATCAAAATGGTCTGGAGGAAAGCCTGCATGAGATATTCGGCTTGTCCCACCTGCGTCCCGGACAGAGAGAAGTCATCGAGAGCGTGCTGAACGGGCGTGATACGCTGGCCGTAATGCCCACCGGTAGCGGCAAATCATTGTGTTATCAATTGCCGGCACTCAACCTGCCAGGCACTGCGATTGTCGTTTCACCCCTGATTTCACTGATGAAAGATCAGGCGGAAAAGCTTGAAGAGATCGGAGTTGACGCAGCACAGGTCAACAGTACGCTGAATGCGGAACAGGAGTCGGAGGCGCTGGAGAATATTCGCAGTGCAGATAGCGATGTCGTCTTCGTTACGCCCGAGCGCATATCCGATCCGGACTTCATCACCGACCTGCAGGCCATCCCGACAAATCTGTTCGTCATCGATGAAGCGCACTGTATTTCCCAATGGGGGCACGACTTCCGTCCAGCTTATCTGGGACTGGGAGATGCGATCAAGGCATTGGGGAATCCAACGGTCCTCGCGCTGACCGCGACCGCCACACCGGAGGTTATCGAGGATATTGCGCAACAACTCGGGCGCCCATCCATGCATGTGGTGAACATGGGCATTTACCGGTCCAATCTGAATTATTCAGTGATACAGGTTACGAATCCGGAAGAAAAGTTGGAGAAGCTGCAAGAGCTCATTCAGAAAAACGAGGGAAACAGAATCATTTATACGGCTACGGTGAAAGCAGTGGAAGAGCTTGCCACAGCGCTTGCAGGAACGAATACCGGCTTCGCCCTCTACCACGGCCGTCTGTCGCGAAAAGCGCGTGCGGAAAGTCAGGAATCCTTCATGGAAGGCAAGAGCAAGGTCATGGTTGCGACGAACGCTTTTGGCATGGGAATCGACAAACCTGATATTCGCTTTGTGGTGCACTTCCAGATGCCCGGCACGCTCGAAGCATACTACCAGGAGTCAGGCCGCGGCGGCCGGGACGGCAAAACGGCCGAATGCACGCTGCTTTTCGACGCGCAGGACAAGCGCATACAGCAGTTTTTTCTGGCCCGGCATCATCCCGACCAGGAGGACCTGCACGAAGTGTATAAAGCAATCCAAGACCTGTCTGCGGATCGACCTGTGAGCAAGTTTGAGCGGCTAAAAGAGAAAATCAGCAAATTTTCGGCTCGCAGGCTGCAGGTGATGCTTAGACTGCTGGAAGAAGAAGGCATACTCAGGCGCGACAAGTCGCTGGGCTACCGTCTGCGCAAAAAGGACGTGAAAGCGGAAGACCTTAGCAGACTCGCGGAAGACGCGCACAGGAAAGCGGAGCATGAGCGAGAGGCATTGGAGCGCATGGTATTTTATGCCCAGAGCGGTTTTTGCCGCTGGAAGGTGTTGCTGGAGTACTTTAACGAGGAAGTCGAGTGGAACCATTGCGGCCACTGCGATAACTGCATCAATCCGCCGGAGAACGCGCTTTCAGCACACCCTGTTCAAAGACAGGATAAAACGGGGCAGATGGCCTTTGGCACCGATAAATCGCCCCCCGAGAAGGAGTTGACTGTGGGGGACGAGGTTGAGGTCGAGAAAGTGGGTAAAGGCAAGGTCGTGAGCATCCGCTACGACATGGTGACAGTCCTTTTCCCTGACAGTCAAACACGCACTTTTATGAAAAACTACGTAAGGCTGCTCCAGCAAGCATCGGAGAATAAGGGCGAGTAATTCCTGAGGAGGGTACATGCTGAATGATCCTGTTGTTCTCATCCTGATGTACTTTATTCTGCCGCTTTGGCTGGCGGCCGGATTCGCGGATTGGCTGTGCCACCGCGCCTCTCACATCGAAACCACCAGCGGTGCAAAGGAGTCAGTCTTCCATCTCCTCATGCTTGTCGAAATGGGCCTGCCGTTGCTTGCCGCCATCTTCCTTCAGGTAAACGCCGGCATTATCGCCTTCATGATTGTCGCCTTTTTCCTCCATGAAATCACCGCCCTCTGGGACGTGAGCTATGCGGTAACCGTACGCAGGATCTCACCTGTCGAGCAGCACGTGCACAGCTTTCAGGAGATGATTCCGCTCATGGCAATCCTGCTCTTGATCTCCCGTCACTGGGGGCAATTCCAGGCACTTTTCGGGGTCGGGCCCGAAACACCGCAGTTCGACCTCGCCTGGAAGGAAGAGCAGCTACCGGTAACTTACGTAATCTCCATCATGACGGTTGCGCTGCTGCTCGAGGTCATCCCCTTTGTAGAAGAGTTTTTTCGGGGGCTGCGCGCGAACCACGGCGCGCTTGTGCCGCTCAAGGCTCGTACAGACAATGACGAGGGTCATAGGTGAGAAAAAAGAGTTAGGATTGAGACTTTTCTGTATCGTTGCACCTGATTTGCCACAAAAGCTCTCCATCCTTGTCTGCGGCGCGCATTGGATGGAGGATGATGGGTGTCTGCTGGTCAATGAGCACGTAGCCATCCTTGCAAATTTCATTGGCGCCCTTCGTCAACGTTCTGGTTGCCCAATCCCGGCTGTTGGCACAAGGCCCCATGCGTGTCTTAATGAAATAATGCGTAGTCCCATCCCTCAATTTCATCGAACTTTGCGTGTATTCAGGCGTGCCTGCACAGGCGTGTAGCAACGGAACGGCCAGCAGTGTAAGGACCTGGATTTTCATGATTTTTCCGAATACGGGCGAGGCTCGATGATACAGGAGAGGGCGAGGCTGGCGGAATGAGGGCGAAAGAACGTTTATTTGATGCCGATCAACATGGAATCCGCCCCAATCAGGGGTTCCACGCGAGTATTGGAAAAACCCGCCTCTTTCATCCATCCCATGCAATCCGCGCCAGTAAAATCAAAACCTCCCGGTGTTTCTATCAGCATGTTCAGGCTCATCATCAGACCGAACGCGTTCTGTGATCGGTCGTCATCTATAATGGATTCATACACGACAAGCGCGCCGCCTGCCGGGAGTGCGTCAAACGCTTTCGCGATGAGCATTTTTTTCGTAGAGAGGTCCCAGTCGTGCAGGATATGCCCCATCAACACGACATCTGCCTTGGGCAGGTCTTCGTCGAAGAAATTACCAGGTACAAAAGAAACTCGATCACCCGCGCCCGCCGCTTGAGCGTACTGCTCGAAAATCGGGCCAACCTCCGGACGGTCGTAACCCATCCCGCGCAAATAAGGATTGGCAAGGGCGATCTGCACAGCGAGGTCCCCCTGTGCCGTGCCGACATCAATGAACGTATGATAGCCCTGCCAGGGAAAGGTACGTGCAATAGCCATGTTCGCCGCGCGGCTCACGCCAGTCATGGCGGCAAGAAACTCCTTTAACCCGGCAGGATCGGCATAAAGCTTCTCGAAGAGATCGGCTTCACCCGTCCTGATTTCGTTTTGCGGTTTGCCAGTCTGGAGCGCCTCGGTAAGATTGCCCCAGATCGGATAGAGCCTGCGGTTCGCCATCTCCAGAATGCCGCCAATGTATGATGGCTTGTTGCGGTCGAGGAACAGATCGGTTTCGGACGTATTGCTGTAACGGTCACCTTCGCGTTTCAGGAAGCCGAGCGCTACAAGGGCATCAAGGAAGTCACGCGCCGCCCGCGGATGCAATCCTACCTTTTCGGTAAGGGTATCCCGGCCCAATGAGCCTTGCGCCAATTGGGTGAACACGTCCAGTTCGACCGCAGAAAGCAGGGTCTTCGCCGGCCAGAAGGCCATACCGGTTTTAAGAATATTTTCCGGGGTAAGCTGGTTTGTCATTTGTTTTCCTGAGCAAATTATAATTGCTAAAAAGCAGAGTATTTCATGTACTCGCACTCGCCAGTTTCTCACCGCAACGCGCGTTACGCCTGTTTCGGTGACTGTTGCCCTGTAAACAGGAAACGGAATTGCGGCTGGATATATCATACCTATGTTGCCCGGATTTGCCATGAGATCAATCCCGAAAGAAGATGCACGGGTCGAATCATCGAGTTTTGCTGAGTGAACCAACTCCTCCTTCAAAGAAACAAGCCTAATTCAATTTCTTCCTTCTGCCTGGGTTCGAGTTTGACGCTCTTGTAAAGGCGTGCTACTTTGAAATCAGCCCCGCGAATTACAAGATTCACAGTACCTCTGTCTGTAATCATCGTCTGAAATACCCCGGAAAGCTTTAGGAATCGAAGCTGCTTCGAGAGTCTGGGATAAGTTGTTTGGTGGTTCATGAGGCGCTCCCGGGCTTCGACTCGTCGACCCGCCTCAATGCGGGAAGCGGTGGGAGTATATCAAGGCAGGCGCTTTGTACTGGTTCAATTCTTCGATCAACAGAGTAGCTATCGAGGATCAGGAAAAGAATCCCAATGAACACGAAACAGCGCGCGATCAGCAAGGATACGTTCGGCCTTTCCGGACAGATTGCCCTGCTAACCGGTGCATCTTCAGGCATAGGCCGCGCTTGCGCCCTCGCGCTGGGTTGCGCAGGCGTGAAGGTGGTAATCAATCACCTTCCTGAGGCCAGCAACGAAGCAGCCAAGGTATGCCAAGAAATAGAAGACGTCGGTGGGGACGCTTTTGCCTATGCCGCCGATGTGAGCAACGAGGCTCAGGTCGCGGCAATGTTCGCGGAGATGGTTGCACGCTTCGGCACCCTCCATATTCTGGTGAACAACGCCGGAATTGAGAGCAGTGCGAAATTCCAGGAGATGACGCTCTCCCAGTGGCAGAAGGTGATCGATGTCAATCTCACCGGAATGTTTCTCTGCTCCCGCGAAGCCATCCGCGAATTCCTGCGACGGGGCGCGCAACCCGACGTGTCACAGGCAAGCGGCAAGATCATATGCATGAGTTCCGTGCATCAGGAGATTCCCTGGGCATTCGAGGCTAACTATGCGGCATCCAAAGGGGGCGTGGACCTGCTCATGCGTTCGCTCGCCCAGGAGTTTGCTCCCCAGAAAATCCGCGTCAACGCGGTGGCTCCCGGCGCCATCCGTACTCCCATCAATCGGTCTGCATGGAGGACTGAAGAGGCGATGAAAAACTTGCTCGATCTTATTCCGTACAAGCGTATCGGTGAACCTGACGATATTGCGCAGGCTGTGCTGTGGCTTGCTTCGGATCTGTCGGATTACATGAACGGAGCGACAATGTTCGTCGATGGTGCAATGTCTGCCTATCCGGCATTCCGGGGTGCGGGATGAGCAAACCGATCGAGGAATACGGGTTCATCGGCAACATGCTGAGCGGAGCGCTTGTCGCCCGTGATGGCTCGATGGATTGGCTTTGCCTTCCACGGTTCGATTCGGATGCATGCTTTGCCGCACTGCTGGGGACATCCAGGCATGGTTACTGGCGGATTTCTCCGGCTGGCAAGAGCAAACGCCCTAGCCGGCGTTATCTGCCCCATGCGCCAATCCTTGAAACCACCTTCGAGACAGAGGGTGGCATCGTGACGCTCGTGGATTTCATGCCGCTTTCTAATGACCCTGAGAGAGTCGACGTCGTCCGCCTTGTACAAGGGGTGTCAGGCAAGGTGGCGATGCGAATGGAACTGGCCCTGCGCTTCGGCTACGGCAAGACTATCCCCTGGGTACGCCGCCGCGACTATGGCATTCATGCCGTTGCCGGGCCGGATGCGGTGGAGTTGGCAACCCCTGTCGCCCTTCGCGGCGAGGACATGCGCACCGTCGCCGAGTTCGAGGTGGGAGAAGGCGATGTCATCCCCTTCACGCTCGCCTATCATCCCCTACATCGGGAGCCCCACTTCATTGACGACAGCAGGATGAGACTCGAGCACACGCTCGCCTGGTGGCGGGAGTGGACCCGCATCTGCCAGCTCTCCGAGTTCGAGGAACCCGGATGGAACGATGCAGTGGAGCGCTCGCTCGTTACGCTCAAGGCGCTTTCCTACCAGCCAAGCGGTGGCATCGTCGCGGCGCTTACGACCTCCCTTCCCGAAGAGATCGGCGGAGTCCGAAACTGGGATTACCGCTACTGCTGGATCCGCGACTCCACTCTCACATTATATGCATTCATGAATGCAGGACGCTTCGACGAGGCCGGGGCATTCAGGGAATGGATGCTCCGAGCTGCCGCTGGCGCCCCTGATCAGATGCAGATCATGTATGGGATCGGGGGCGAACGCCGCCTGACTGAAATCGAACTTCCCTGGCTGCCGGGGTACGAGAACAGCCTCCCTGTGCGCATAGGCAACGGCGCGCACGACCAGATTCAGATAGACGTGTTCGGCGAGCTGATGGACACACTTTATACTGCCCGTAAGTCGCAACTCGGGGCGCATCAGGAAGCCTGGCGGTTCCAGCAAGCAATTCTTTCCCGACTGGAGAGCCTTTGGCGCGGGCCAGACCAAGGCATCTGGGAGGTGCGCGGTGGGGCCAAGCACTTCGTCTATTCGAAAATGATGGCTTGGGTCGCGTTTGATCGAGCCATAAAAGCTGTGGAGCAATTCGGCTTCCCCGGTCCTGTCGGGAAATGGCGCACGCTCCGCGACGAGATTCATCGGGAAGTGCTGGCGCGCGGTTACGATAAGGAGCGAAACACATTCGTGCAGCATTACGACGGCGTGGGACTGGACGCATCCCTGCTGCTGATGGCCGAGGTAGGATTTCTGCCACCGGACGATCCCCGCTTTCGGGGAACGGTAGAAGCCATTGAACGCGACCTGATGGAAGATGGACTCGTGCTGCGCTATCGCGTTGGGGAAACCGAAGACGGACTCCCCGGTGAGGAAGGAACTTTTCTCGTTTGCAGTTTCTGGCTCGCCGATGCCTATACAATGATCGGCCGCGGTCACGACGCGGAAGTTCTTTTCGAGCACCTCCTGTCTCTACGCAACGACCTCGGGCTTCTTGCCGAGGAATACCATCCCCGTCACCGGCGCCAGTTGGGAAACTTCCCCCAGGCGTTTTCCCACGTCGGTTTGATCAATACGGCATACAACCTTCGCCGCATCAATGGCCCCGCACAGCAGCGGGCAGACCGCAGCGCGTCGCCTCATGCCACTCACACCTCCTGGACCGGAACTGCCGACGAGCAGCACCGCGAGCGATCGATAGACTGACCTTCCTTTCAAAGTTCCGTCGCAAGACTTTTTCGACGCGGCGAAACACGGTCCAAAGAAAAGCAGCCTGCCTGCCGACAAGCATCCATAAGCTATAAGGCCACCAGCACTGAAGCTCCCACCTGCTTTTATCCCGCTTTTGTTGTTGAACAGGCTTATTTCAACCTGCCGACTTGTTACTATAGCTCAGCCGCAAGCATGAGTATCTTCGGATGAGTATCTTCGGATGAGTATCTTCGGAATAGCAACACTTTTCTCCCCTGTTTCAAGAGTTTTGG
Organism: Nitrosospira multiformis; assembly: GCF_003050865.1. GTDB lineage: Bacteria > Pseudomonadota > Gammaproteobacteria > Burkholderiales > Nitrosomonadaceae > Nitrosospira > Nitrosospira multiformis_E. The sequence goes on from NZ_QAOK01000005.1 coordinate 132,352, forward strand.
TAAACTCTCGCTTGCCAGCCATTGTCTGAAACTCATCAGGATGCGCAATGTGGAATGAAAAGCCATCCCCGCGTCTTTGCAAGCAAGTGATTTTTCCAGACATTGATCTGTAGGGGAGGTTTGCGGCATTTTATGCAACAAAGCACAAGAACCCGCAGATAATCAGAAAGTTATTGAATTACCAATAACTTGGAGATGTTGGCGGAGAGGGTGGGATTCGAACCCACGTGCCAGGTTACCCTGACCATCTGATTTCGAGTCAGCGCCGTTATGGCCACTTCGGTACCTCTCCAGTGATGAACTATTTTATCAGCTTATCCTATGTTTTTCTCGCGCTTGGACAAGACTCGATGGCAGAATGTTTCCCAATTCTAGTTATCTCTTCTCGATGCGATCCCTTTCTCGTTTTTTAATTGCTATTTTCGGTTGCGGCGCTCTGCTCACTTCCTGTGATTCGTTTGAAAGATCGGTATTGCCGTTCGACAAAACGGATGAGCTGGTAGTGATCACCGTCAATAGTCCGGACACGTATTACGAGAATGCGGAAGGCGGTTATGCCGGGCTGGATTACGACCTGGCCACTGAATTTGCGAAGGACCTGGGAATGAAAGTGAGATTCAAGACAGTGCCCAGGCTGGATAAGGTATGGTCTCTCCTTGAAAGGCACAAAGGACATTTTGCCGCCGGCATGAACATCAGCGCAAAGCACTCGCGGCATGCCGAGTTCGGCCCGATTTACCAGCTCGTACAGCCCCAGCTAGCCTATAACACGGACTACAGCAAGCCAAAAAACCTTCATCAGCTCAGTGGAAGAACTATTCGCATTGCGAAAGGCGTAACTCACGCTGAGCAGTTGAACAAGGCAAAGCACGATGCGCCCGAGCTCAAATGGAAAGAAATGGACCTCACGCCCGACGAACTGCTCGCGAGACTGGCGGAAGGCAAGGTCGATTATGTGGTAGCGGATTCAACCCAGATCAATCTCGCGAAGAATTTTTACCCCAATCTGAACGTAGCGTTCAATTTGGGCGATTCGGTAGGACGAGCATGGGCATTTTCACCATTTGCCGAACAGGCGTTACTGGAGGCGACACAAAAATTCTTCACCCGCATCCAGCAGGACGGCACCTTGACGCGCCTGCTTGACCGATACTATGGACACATAGAACGTCTTCATCATACGGATGTAAATGGCATTCTTGCCAAACGCCGCACCGTTTTGCCTGAGTTGCGCGAACATTTTCATGAAGCCGAAGAGTTGAGCGGCATCGACTGGAGATTGATTGCCGCACTCGCCTATCAGGAATCTCACTGGGACCCCCTGGCGACTTCTCCCTCCAACGTGCGCGGCGTCATGATGTTGACGGAAATCACGGCAGACCGGATGAAAGTGACGGATAGGCTGGATGCGCGGCAAAGCATACTTGCCGGTGCGCGCTACTTCGCATTACTCAAGGATAAGCTGCCCACGCGCATCAAGGAGCCGGATCGCACCTGGATGGCCCTGGCTGCCTATAACCAGGGGCCGAGTCACCTGGAAGATGCGCGCATACTGGCGCAACGGATGGGGTTGAGCCCTGATGCGTGGGTTGACCTGAAAAGAACATTGCCGTTACTGAGCCAAAGCGAGCATTTCCGTGACCTCAAGCATGGCTTTGCGCGCGGGGGTCAGGCGGTGGTATTGGCAGAATCAGTGCGGATCTATTATGAGATTTTGCAGAAATACGAACCTCCGTATTCGTGGGGTTTTCCGATCGTTGCCAGGAAGGAGGATGATGCGTGGCAGGAGTTCTGATGTCTTCCTTCGAAGGCGAAAACAACCGTCTCAAGGCATAATGGACGCGAATAATAGTTATTGAGTGATTGCAGCAGGCAGGCTATATTGAGCCGACATCCTATGAAATTTCCATCGACGTTTTAACTCACGGAGAATGCCATGACCTTACGCTTAGGCGATACCGCACCCGATTTCGAGCAGGAATCCTCCATCGGCAGGATCAAATTTCACGAGTGGATAGATGATTCCTGGGCAGTATTGTTTTCGCATCCCGCCGATTACACGCCGGTGTGCACAACAGAACTGGGAATGACAGCCAAGCTCAAGTCTGAATTCGACAAGCGTAATGTGAAAGCGATCGGGTTGTCGGTCGACCCTGTGGCAAAACATGCCGGATGGATCAAGGATATCGAGGAAACGCAGGGCTGTACCGTCGCCTTTCCCATTATTGCGGACGAGGACAGAAAGGTCGCAGCGCTATATGACATGATTCACCCGAATCAGTCGGAAACCATGACGGTGCGCTCGCTTTTTGTGATTGACCCGAAGAAGAAAGTGCGGCTTATCCTCACCTACCCTATGAGCACCGGACGCAATTTCGATGAGGTGCTGCGAGTGATCGATGCGCTGCAACTGACCGATAACTATACCGTCGCTACCCCGGCCAACTGGAATGACGGCGGTGATGTGATTATCCCGCTGACTATCCAGGGTGAGGAAGTGATCAAGCAGAAGTTTCCGAAAGGCTATACCGCTCCGCGCCCCTATCTGCGCATCACGCCCCAGCCGAATAAGTAAACCAGGGTACTGAATAGTAGCAATAGTAGCATTTGGCTGTCCGCCAAACACCATTACCATTATCAGGTGGCGTTTGGCCTACGGCATGCAGACCGGGAGCCCGCCTTTGCCCGGGGTCGACCCGGGCAAAGTCTAACCTGATATTGAATGCTCCTTGCAGAATACCCGCCCGCAATAATTTCACTTTGCATCGCCGGGCAGGTTCCCCTCCGGCTGGAACCATGCAAGTTTTTGGTGCAGCTTCACAACCTCACCCACGATAACAAGAGTGGGGGGAACGAGATGGGCGGCAGCGGCCAGGTCGGGAAGCGTTTCGAGGGTACCGGCAAGCACCCGCTGCTTTCGGGTGGTGCCCTGCTGCACGATTGCGGCGGGAGTGGGATTGGGCAGTCCGTGTGCAACCAGTTGTTTGCATAGCACGGCCAATCCAAGCAATCCCATGTAAACAACGATAGTCTGCTTCGGCCGGGCCAGCATTGGCCAGTCCAGGTCCACACTGCCATCCTTCAGGTGTCCGGTGACGAATATGCAGGACTGGGCGTAGTCCCGATGTGTGAGCGGAATGCCGGCATAGGATGCGGCTCCATTTGCAGCGGTAATGCCGGGCACCACTTCGAAGGGAATTCCGTATTCCGAAAGCGTTTCGATTTCCTCGCCACCGCGGCCAAAAATAAACGGGTCGCCGCCTTTCAGGCGCAACACGCGTTTGCCTTCCCTGGCCAGGCGCACCAGCAAATCATTGATCGACTCCTGTGGCATCGTGTGCCGGTTGCGTTCCTTGCCAGCATAAATCCGGGGAGTATCACGCCGCACCATATCCAGGATTTCCGGTGACACGAGCCGATCATACACGACCACGTCTGCCTGCTGCATGAGCCGCATGGCTCTAAAGGTCAGCAGTTCAGGGTCACCGGGCCCAGCCCCTACCAGATATACCTCTCCCTTGACCGGTTCTTCGGTTTCATTTTCAAGTTCGCGCTCCAGCCAGGCCTTTGCCGCCTGATCCTTGCCCGCGAACACCATTTCCGCAAACGATCCCTGCAATACCCGCTCCCAGAACCGGCGGCGCTTCGCCGGCTGCGAGAAACGGTGTTTTACCCTGTCGCGGAACTCGCCAGCGTACGCGGCCAAGCGGCCGTAAGCCATCGGTATCATGGTTTCCAGATGCGCTCGCAGCAGCCTTGTCAGAACAGGTGATGTACCCCCGCTCGAAACCGCGACAACAACCGGCGTGCGATCCACGATCGACGGCATGATGAAGGAGCAAAGAGCAGGATTATCGACGACATTGACAGGAATGCGCAGCCGATTGGCTGCTTCCGAGACCTTTTGATTGATGGCGAAATCATTCGTGGCGGCGATGGCGAGAACGGCATCTGCCAGATGATCGCCATGGAAAGTTTCGGCACGATAAACAAGCTTTCCTTCCTGTGATTGTTCATTCAGTTGCTCCTGCAACTCAGGACAAAGTTGCGGAGCGATGACTGTCACACGCGCACCCGCGCGCAGCAGCATTGCCACCTTGCGCGCAGCCACTTCTCCCCCGCCTGCCACCACACAGTTACGATCATGGATATCGAGAAAAACCGGTAGGAAATTCATTTTTTCGACTTGAATGGGAAGAGTTCTTTTCCATACTTTACCCGAAAATACTCTTCCGGTTTGGGCAGCCTGAGCAAGGCAGCGGCTGGATGCTTGCGATATCAGCCGGATAGAAAATTTTCGCTTCTTTTCCGTGGTAAATTTTTCATACTGCCCCTTATTTGTTATGATGCGTTCTCTCGCTTCGTGCGAACCGCCTCTTCATGCTCAATATCGATCTGCACTCCCATTCCACGGTTTCCGATGGTTTGCTGACTCCTACCCAGTTGGTGGAGCATGCGGCTGCGCGTGGCGTGGAAGTGCTGGCATTGACCGATCACGATGACATCGGCGGCCTGGAGGAAGCGCGCAAGGCCGCAGATAAAAACAACGTTTTGTTTATCGATGGCGTGGAAATCTCCGTCAGTTGGCGTGGACAGACCCTGCATATTGTGGGATTGGGAATCGATCCCGCACACCCCCAACTAATTGAGGGTTTGAGCACCATCCGTCAGGGCAGGACGGCGCGCGCACGCAATATTGCGGCGCAACTCGACAAATTCGGTATTCACGGCAGTTTTGAGGGTGCTTGCAGGAACACCGGGAATGGACGGCTGATCGGCCGCATGCACTTTGCGCGTTTTCTCGTTGAGCAGGGTTACGCGAAGGATATACGGACGGTATTCAGGAAATACCTTGTAAAAGGCAAACCGGGCTATGCTCCCCATCAATGGGTTTCGCTGAGTGACGCAGTAAACTGGATCCGCAGCAGTGGCGGCAGAGCTGTAATCGCCCATCCGGGGCGTTATAAATTAGGCAAGAATGCACTGGAAGAACTGCTGCTGGAATTCCAGATCCTGGGCGGGGAGGCTATAGAAGTGATTACCGCAAGCCATACACCTGAGCAATCCCTGCTTTTCGCCAACCATAGCCGGCGGCTGGGATTGCTGGCGTCACGCGGTTCGGATTTTCATGGGCCGGGCGAGAGCTATTTCGATCTCGGTGGAATGCCTCCCTTACCTGCCAACTGTGCCCCCGTCTGGCATGATTGGCCCGGACTGATGTAAGGTGAAGATTATGCTTGCTTTTTACGAGGGCAGCATTCCCAAAAATTCAAATCCTTGTTTGCTACGTGGCTCAATTCTTTTCCATTCACCCTGATAACCCTCAGCCGCGCCTGATACGGCAGGCCTCGGCCATTGTGCAGGCGGGAGGCGTGATCGTATACCCGAGTGATTCCTGCTACGCGCTGGGCGGGCAGTTGGGTGACAAAAACGTCATGAGCCGTATTCGCGCGCTGCGCGGAGTGGATGAGCATCATCATTTCACCCTCATGTGCCGGGACTTTACGGAAATCTCGCGCTACGCCAAATTCGATAACACGGAATACCGGTTGCTCAAGGCCTGCACCCCGGGTTGCTACACGTTTATCTTTCAAGCTACCCGGGAAGTGCCGCGGCGCCTGCTGCATCCCAGGCGCAACACGATCGGTGTGAGAATTCCGGATCACGCCGTCGTCCAGTCATTGCTGGCGGAACTGAATGAACCACTGCTGAGCTCTACCCTGATACTGCCAGGAGAGGAGCTTCCGCTCAATGACCCTCTGGAAATCCGCGCACGTCTCGAGCATCGGGTGGAACTGATACTGGATAGCGGCGCCTGCGGCCTCGAGATGAGCACGGTGGTCGATCTGACCGGGGATACGCCTGTGGTAGTACGGCAAGGCAAGGGCAGCCTTGCACCCTTTGGAATGCTAAATGGATAGCATTGTCCAAAACATTGCCATTTATGCGCTTCCGGTCATTTTTGCCATCACGCTGCATGAGGCTGCGCACGGGTATGTAGCCAAGCATTTCGGCGATCTCACCGCCTATACCCAGGGGCGCGTCAGCCTTAATCCCATACGTCATATCGACCCGCTGGGGACCATCGTTCTGCCGATCGTAACGATGCTGCTCGGGGGAATCCTGTTCGGCTGGGCCAAGCCGGTGCCGGTCAACTTCTCCGCGTTGCGCAATCCCAAGCAGGACATGATGTGGGTGGCACTCGCCGGTCCGGGCGCGAACCTCTTCATGGCGATACTTTGGGGGTTCGTCATCAAGTTTGCGCTTGGGCTGCCACAGGACGGATTGGCCGAGCCGCTGATATTGATGGGTGAGGCGGGAATCAAAATCAACGTGGTGCTGATGGTGCTGAACCTGTTGCCTCTGCCGCCGCTCGATGGAGGTCGGGTTGCCGTAAGCCTGCTGCCACCCCGTCTGGCCTATAATTTTTCGAAGATCGAGCCTTACGGTTTCATGATCCTTTTGTTTCTGCTGGCGACGGGTGTACTCGGGGCTGTTATAGGACCGCTGATTGCAATTACGATCCATTTGATGGCGTTGTTTTTTGGTTTCAATGCTTATTGAACTGCTTCTCTACTGAAGGATTCTGGCTGGAGTTACCGAGGCAATGATTTATGTTCGCTGATCGCGTTTTGTCGGGAATGCGACCGACGGGGGGGCTGCATCTGGGGCATTATCATGGTGTGCTCAAAAACTGGATAGAACTGCAACACGAGTTTGAATGCCTGTTCTTCGTCGCCGACTGGCATGCCCTCACAACCCATTACGATACGCCGGAAATCATCGAAGAGCATGTCTGGGACATGGTGATCGACTGGCTTGCAGCCGGTGTCGACCCGGCACAGGCAACGTTATTCATACAGTCACGTGTTCCTGCGCACGCAGAGCTGCACCTGCTGCTTTCCATGATCACCCCGCTGGGCTGGCTGGAGCGCGTCCCGTCCTACAAGGATCAGCAGGAAAAGCTTGTTGAAAAAGAATTGAACACATATGGCTTTCTTGGATATCCCTTGCTGCAAAGCGCAGACATCCTTATTTACCGGGCTACACGGGTGCCGGTGGGAGAGGACCAGACACCGCATATCGAGTTCACTCGGGAAATTGCGCGACGCTTTAATCATGTCTACGGAAAGGAACTGGGATTCCAGGAAAAGGCGGAAGCTGCGGTCAAGAAACTGGGTTCCCGAAAAGCCCGCCTCTATCGGGACTTGAGGAACCGTTACCAGGAACAGGGAGACGAAGAAGCGCTTGCGGCGGCGAAATCATTGCTGGATGAGCAGCAAAATTTGAGCATGGGTGATCAGGAGCGCCTGTTCGGGTATCTGGAAGGCGGTGGAAAGATGATTCTTTCCGAACCGGAAGCGATGTTGACGACAGCGTCGAAAATGCCCGGACTGGACGGCCAGAAAATGTCAAAGTCCTATAACAACACCATTACCCTGCGCGAAGACGCCGCGAGCGTCACCAGAAAAATTCGTACGATGCCGACCGATCCCGCACGCGTACGGCGTATCGATCCCGGAAACCCGGAGAAGTGCCCGGTATGGCAATTCCATCTCGTATACTCGGATGAAGATACGAAGAGGTGGGCTTATGAGGGCTGTATCACTGCGGGTATCGGCTGTCTGGACTGCAAGCAACCTGTCATCGATGCAATACTGGCCGAGCAGCGCCCAATGCACCAACGTGCACGCATGTACGAAGAAGAGCCTTCACTGGTGCGAAATATCATTGCCGATGGTTGCGAAAAGGCCGACAAGCTGGCACAGGAAACCATGCGCGAGGTCAGGGAGGCAATGGGACTGGATTATTCCTGATTTTTGCTTCGCACGAAGCAACATAGGCAGCCCAACCGGATCGACGCTTGCTATCTATCATGGACGTTGCTCGATTTATCCGAGAATGAACGATTTTCAAAGCCTTTCCATTGAGGAAGCCCCTGCTCCGCCGGTGACAAACCCTGTGGTAAATCCCATTGCCCGCATACATGGCGAGCCGGTGACGGAGATCCCATCGGATTTATATATTCCACCGGATGCGCTGGAAGTATTTCTCGATACGTTTCAGGGGCCATTGGACCTGCTGCTTTATCTTATTCGCAGGCACAATCTGGATGTACTCGATATACCGATGGCGGAACTCACGCGTCAATATTTGGCTTATATCGAAATGATGCGTGCGAATAAGCTGGAACTGGCCGCGGAATACCTATTGATGGCCGCTGTTCTGATCGAAATCAAGTCGCGGATGTTGCTGCCCAAACCCGTTGCCAAGGGGGATGAGGACGAGCTGGACCCGCGAGCAGAACTGGTGCGGCGTCTACTGGAATACGAGCAGATGAAGGCCGCTGCGCAGAAGCTTAACGCGCTGCCCCAGGTGGAACGCGATTTTGCGCTGGTGAACGTATGGATCGAGCAAAAAGTGATTGAACGCCTACCGGAAGTCAATGTCGATGATCTTCGCAATGCCTGGCTTATCCTGATGGCGCGCCTGAACGTAAATCGCCGTCACAACATCACGCGGGAAGAACTTTCAGTCCGCGAACATATGAGCCGTATTCTGCGGCATGTGCAGGGACATCATTTTGTGGAATTCAGTGATTTATTTGGCACCGCTGCGGGAGCAGCGGAACTTGTGGTGACGTTTCTGGCGTTATTGGAGCTTGTGAAGGAATGTCAGGTGGAGGTCAGCCAGCCGCACGCTTTTGGAATGATTTATGTCCGACCGATCAGCGTCCTTACCACCGTCTAGTTTCCCTGTTTCATCCCCTGTTCAGGTTAAAAAGGTTCTGGAAGCTGCGTTACTCACCAGCCCGGAACCTCTCCCTCTGTCGGAACTGAAAAAACTGTTCGTGGGTGAACTAGGCTCGGAAATCCTGCGGCGCCTGCTGGACGAGTTGAGCAGGGACTGGGAAGGAAGAGGCGTGGAACTCGTACAGGTTGCAAGCGGGTGGCGCTTCCAGGCTAAAACGGAAATGCAGGAATTTCTCGACCGCCTCAACCCGCAGAAGCCGCCCCGCTATTCGCGGGCAGTATTGGAAACACTCGCCATCATTGCATATCGCCAGCCGGTGACACGCGGCGATATCGAGGAGATACGAGGGGTGGCGGTCGCCAGTTCAGTGCTGAAGGCATTGGAATCAAGAGGCTGGATATCTGCCGTCGGCCACCGTGAGGTACCGGGCCGACCCATTTTGTATGCTACGAGCGTTGAATTTCTTAATGATCTTGGACTTCGCTCCCTGGAGGAATTACCACCATTGGAAGAACTGGGTTCACTGATTGAACCGAAGGAAAACGTGGAACAACTGCCTGATCCAGAGAACACGCCTCAAACAGGCAATCCCGACTGAACCTGAGGAGCCGGGCTCTTGATTGAGGCAAGCCTCCCTTTTACCGCTGGTTGCTAATGCACATGCTCGCCTGGCGGGGGAAGGATTTCCCCTTCGCGGTTGAGCTGCGCCACCTGCTGCATCAGCATGTCGGAGCCGGACCAGCCCGCGCCATCGAATTCCGGTATCCAGCGCGCGCGCAGGTAGCCGAAGCGGTCCACCAGGAACTCCATGTGGTCAGGCACCTCGCCTCCGCCCAGGAGGTCCGGATGGGAGAGCGTGCGCCGGAACAGGGCATAGCTGCGCACGATCTCCTCCGCCCCTTCGGTCACGACGGGGAAGTGAACGCTTACTTTGAGCTCGCCCAGGGCTGCCGGGCTCAAATCATGCTCGGGCACCGCCAGAAGCACCGTGTTGCCGGCCTGCAGTTTTGCATGGAGCGCTTCCAGTTGTGCCAGGCGCTCGCGCGATTGCGGCCAGGAGAATAACACCAGCAGCACGTTCTTCTGGTTGCGGAAGTCCTTCAGGGTGCCGCTTGAGCCATCCTGCGCGATATACGAGAAATTGGGCGGGCCCATGTTGGGCTGCGGCTGCTCGGGCTTGACAGTGGGACTCATCAGGCGCGCCTGGTAGCCGCGCGACATGGCGTGCAGGAAGTTCACCACGTCCCAGCGGTCTTCCTCATCGAGCTTGTCGCCAAAGGAAGGCATGCCGGTATCGGGGATGCCAAAGGAGAGCCAGTGGAAGAAGTCGCCTGCCGTATGGCGGGCCGTGTGCGGTTCGGTCAGAAGGTCCACCGGCGGCTTGGCAAAGCTCTTGGCCATCACGCCGTCGCCCTTGCCTTGCAGCCCGTGACAGGCTACACAGTTCTCGGCAAAGTGGACGGCGCCATTGGAAATGGAGATGGTGTCAAACGGCACCGGGGTCTTGCGGTAGGTCTCGGGATAGGCATCCACCGTCAGAGGCGGCAGGCCCAGCCCCAAGCCTGCGAGTGCCAGGAGGGCAGGCAATCCTCGCCGCAGCTTTTTGTCCCAGTGCTTCCTGCGCCCAAAGAAGACTGCGGCCGCGGCCAGGGCGAGCAGGGCGATGCCGCTGTAGACGCGCGGCATGATGGCAGGCTCGCCCCAGGTGGCGGCAAGGGAGAAACGGAAGGAATAGGGCCAGTCCTGGATTAGGGCGTGCTTGGCAGGAACCGTGTTGGCAACGATGGTGGCAAGCAGTACGATGCCTAAGGCCAGCACGAATTCGAAGCTCACCCATTTCCTGAGTTTCTGTCCGCCGTTATCTGCTCCTTTTGCTCCTGCGTCCTTGTAGAACAGCGGCAGCCAGGTCGAGCGAGCGCGCGAGGCGATGATGAGCACCACCACCAGCAGGGCGATCTTGCCGTTGAGCAGCCAGCCATATTGGGTGGCAACCAGTCCGCTGTAGTTGGCATCGACCATGCGGTAGGTGATGAGGATGCCGGTTGCAATCACCGCCAGCATGACGGGCAGCGCCAGGGTGGAGAAGCGCCGCAGGGCCTGGGCATCCTGCCGGAAGACTTCCTCGCGCGACTGGAATACGGCGTGGATGCGCTGGAGCGCCTGCGTCTGCAGGCCAGGCTGCATGCCGGCATTTCTGGTGGAGGCCTGCTTCAGTTCGCTCTCGGGCCTGCAGGCAAAGCAGACCACCAGGAAAGCCGGCAGGGCGCCAAACCAGACGCTGCCCAGGATGATGTGCAGGGCGTAGGGCAGAAGCGAGATGACCGAGAGGTCTTCGGCTGCGGCGTGGCTGGCAAGCGAGCCTACGCCCAAGGTCAGGGCCGCGACACTTGCGCACAGGATGTATTGCCAGCGCGCAGGCGGGGAGAAGCGGATGTAGAGGGCAATGGCAAAGACGACGAGCGCGCAGGCGGCGCGCGCGAGCCAGATATGCCCCATGCGCGTATTTTCCATGAGGGAGAGCCAGGCGGCCGGACGCCAGAGGTTCTCGTCAATCCCGGTGGCTTGCGCAGTAGTGGTTGCAAGTACCCCGAGCAGGCCCACCAGCAGGATGAGGGCGAGCCAGGGCAGCGCACGCTCCACCCGCGCGACCCAGGGCGAGTGGACGGAGCCGGCAATGGCCAGAAACACGCAGCCGCCCACCAGGATCATGTTGGACGCAAGCTGCGACCAGCGCAGAAGCGTCGCGATGACCTCGATCATTGCGCTGCAGCTTTGTTCTTTATCGTGAAGTCGTAGGACGAGTCAACCACATGTCCGTCCACCGACAGCACCCGGAACTTGACCGTGTACTTGCCCGGATTCAACTCCGGCAGGGGCAGAACGATGGCTTTGGGGTCGCTGGCATCGACATGCGGCTTGGTTTCGGTGACAGGCGCCTTGGAGGAGTCGAGCACGGAAAGCGCTGCATAGTCCTTTTCGACTTCTTCGTTGAAGAACAGCCGTACCTGGGCGGGGACCTGGGTCAGTTGCGCGCGGCGCGCAGGTTCTGCCTTGACCAGCATGGCGTGTGCGAGCACCGGTGTGCTGTGCAGTCCTGCCGCGAGCAGCAGGAACGACAAAAGACTGGCTGCCAGCAGGTGAAGATTTCCTCTCCTTGTTCTCCTCTCGGCAGATATCATCGATGGTTGCATTTTTGCTCCTCTTATATATGGGCTCTGCACCCGAAGATCGGCTTCGGGCAGCCACTGTGATCCTTGTCTTTTTTATTTGTCCCCGGTTGTTCCTGTTTGATCCACGCCCGGTTTCATTGTCTGCACCCGGCTTTATTACTGTCTTTTCTGTTCCTGTCCTTTTGCCTCATTCCACCTTGGACTCTTCTTCAGGCGCATGGTTCAGAGCAGAGTCGGCGCGTAACCGGAAAGCAGGTGCTGCAGCCGGAACACATCGCCCGTCGCCTGAGCATCTGCCCAAGGGGTAGCGCCTTGTATCGTTGCATGTCGACATGCGTTGCATCGACAGTCCCACGGTCATCTGTTTATGCGCCCACTGCCGGTCCAGAGAACGACAGTGAGCGCTTGCTTCTCTTTTTCTCTTCTAGGCGCTCGCACCGGCAGATTTGCGCCCGCGCAGGAAGAAGACGGCCGCCCCTATGATCACTGCCGCAATGACTATGATGAGGTAGGGCGACATGCCCTTGGGCTCACCCACGGAGAAGGGAAAGCGCGATACCATCGGTTCCTTGTCGGTGACGGTCACGAGTCCCACGAACTTGCCGGGCTGGGTGAAGTTGTATTCAAAATTGATGGAGCCATTGGGATAGACCTTGGGCGGTATGTGCAGGATGGTGATTTCATCGAGCTTCTGCTGTTCGTCGGGGGCCGGCTCTCCGCCTGAACCGGTGTCGCGGATGATGCGCACTTCGGTGGGCAGGGGGCGCAGCGCTTCTTCAATGTAGTCCAGGGCGACGACGGTGCGGCCGGTATTGGGAATGTCTTCGCAGAATTCCTTTTCCTGCGTGGCATCCGGCTGGTAGCCGGTAAAGTGCATGGTGAAGGGGCCGATGGTGAGCTTGCATATGTCATCGGCAAGCGCCAGGCCGCCGTGCGCCGCTACCTGGGAGGAGAAGGGCAGGGACAGGGCAAATACCAGTCCGACCAGGGCAGGTTTGAGTGAGGATGAGAACATTATCAATTCGCCTCTATAAGTATGATGAGCCAGTGAATCAATGATCCTGAAGGATCGCGCTTGCGTTTATCCGCCACTGTTTTGCCAAGTGGGCCCAGTATCTCCTCGGCAGCGGCAGAAGCCGGTTATCCGGTGATCTTTCTATCGGGTGATCTTTGCTGCATTATGGTTTGCGCGAGGAGCGCCAGCGCTGCACGCGCGGGGATTTCATGAGCTTGTATCCCAGCACGGCAAGCAGCAGCAGGGCGATCAGGGGGCCTACTGCGGCGCGGAATATTTCGGCATAGTTGATCATCTGTACCCGCAGGGGATACTGGTAGCGCAGGGGCGGGACGCCCTCTGCGGTGATGAATACGGTGTAGAGTCCCTGATCGAGGCTGGTCTGGCCCTGGATGACGCCATCAGGGTGGTAGGCAGGACTCAGTTGCGCGACCGTTTCGTCCTCTTCACTCGTGCCACGCACCACTTTCATGCCAATTTGCATGTCGCGCATGGCAGGGTCGACCAGGTCTATCACGAGGAAGGTGTCGCCTCCCTTGGGAATCTCGGTGCAGTATTGTGCAGTGGGTTCGAATTGTGGCTGGTAGGCGCTCAGATGCACCATGTTCTCGCCGATGCGGCGCACGCAGCTGTCTTCTTCCAGCGATTCCCTGCCGTGCGCGCTGACAAACCCGCTGTAGAGGGTGGTAATCAGCAGCAGCGCCAGGGCACCTGCCCGGCTGCCTTGTCTGCTCGAAGTGCCTTTCGCTTGCATTTCTCTAGATTCGTTAAAAAAACACCGACCCCCCTTGCCGTCTGTAACGGTGGCGGACCGGTGTTTGCGTGTTGCCATGTTCCAGTCTTTTTTCCCGGCTCCTGCCCTGGTCAGGGAGGAGCCAGGCTGCCTAAGGTTGTGAACCCGGGGTTGACCCTAGGGTTTACCCCGGGGGTTTGACCTTAGAGCTTGGTGAAGACCGGGATGACCGCACCTGCGATGCTGTTGATGTTGCGATCGCCATCATCGCTCCAGGTCATGACAAGTCCGCCAAAGCGGCTTTCCGGGTCACCCAGGAGCGCCATCAGCCGTTGCACTTCCCACAGCGCGTCTTTCGCTTCCATCTTGACTTCGCGCGTCTCGCCAGGCTGGATCGGCGTATCGCTGTCAAACGACAGGCCGGTGGCCACGAGTTCCTTCGGATAGCCGCGGTCCAGGTGCTTCAGGCCCACCTTGTTGATGAAGCGCACGCCCGCAGTGGTGAATTCCCCGATGCGATAGGGCTTGTCGCCGCTGTTGGTCACACTCATCGTCACCCGCAGGGCGCGTCCCGGCACGTCGTAGTTGGCGTGCGTGACCTTGATTGCGATCGGGTTGGGTTTCACCGGCAGCGGTTCAACCTTGGATTCGCCCGCCTGGATCGGCACCGTGTAGGGGTGCTTGGTCTCGGTGTAGCGATACCCGCCCCAGACGATGCCAAAGGTGAGTATCAGCACGACCCACGCTACCTTCCTGTCCATGGGGTCGAGCAGGAGCTCGTCTCCATAGGCCAGCAGCACCCGGCTTCTTGGCAGAAACATGGGCCGCGCTACGTAGTAGCCGATCCAGAAGACGCCAAGCGACATCCACAGGATGTGCCAGAAGATGCCGTTGCTGAAGTTGAAGGTCTCGGTGTCGATGGTCTCGCCCGTAAGCAGCTTCACCGGGTTGGTGAAGTCGTCCCAGCTGCCGGAGATGTTCATCCAGGCGGCAGGGCCTGCAATCGGGCCTGCGTCCTTGATGTTGACCATGGCGTGCATGTGGTGGCGTCCCGGAATACGCGCCTTGAGCCTGGCTTCAAAGGCGTAGTCGCGCCCGATCTCCATCGGTCCGGAGATGTAGGTGGGCTCGCCATTGAGCTTGGTGCTAAGACGCACGAACACGGGGCTTGGGCTGCCTACGTTGAAGAAGGCGCGACCAGGCTTGCCCACCGCCCGCGGCCAGTCTTCGGCCAGGTGGAACTTGCCGGTCATGGTGGCGATGTCGTTGACCTTGGTGGTCTCGGGACCCCATTTCATGTCATACCACTGGATGGTGCGCATGCGCAGGAACGGTTCCTGCGAGCGCTCTCCATGTGCTGCTGCCGGCTGGATGTCAAGTGTTAAGGCCAGTCCCAGGGCGGCAATGCTGCAAAACCCGGCAATGCTCTTCTTGAAAAGGTTCTTTGCGTTCATTATTTGATCCCCTCGGCAAAGCCTTCTTCGCCAAATGCTGTTACGTCGTTCTGCATGCTGACGCGGCCACGTGCACCCTTGACATAGTAGAAGGCGGTGCAGTAGACCTTGCCAAAGTACCACCAGACGGTGAACATGAGCATGGAGACGAACGCGGAGAAGAATGCGGCAATAACCGTGGTGTGACCGCCAAAGGTTCGTAGCGACCCTTGTTCGATCAGACGCACGTACTCAGGGGTGCCGGTACGAACATACAAAAAGCCCGTGTAGTCGGCTACCGAGAGCAGCACGCCTTCTGCCACCAGCGGCAGGTGGGTGGGGCCGAAGATGGTCCAGTTGCCAGGGTAGAACAGCAGGCCGAAGGCGCCACCGCCAACCAGAGCCGTGATCATCCAGTTGCGCGTGAGCAGCATGACGGTGTCCATCACCAGCGCGCCAGGAATCATGGTGGAGGGGAATACAAAGTTCATGGGGTAGTGCGACCACCAGTAGAAGCCCCAGAAGCGGGTCAGCCATTCGCCCGTCAGCAGGCACACGATGCACAGTGTGGCCCCAAACGGCAGGCGGTAGTTCACCCACAGGTAGTACATGATCGCAGCGCAGTAGGTGATCCCGACAATCGGGGTTACCACCGGCCACCATTGCCGGTCCTTCCAGTCAAGCCAGAAGTCCCAGTCACCTGCCAGCAGCATGAAGTGCATGTGGTAGGTTCCAACCAGCAGGATGCATAGAATCGGGAAGTAAATCACGTCTATCATCCTGGACATCTTTACCGCTTCGGGCGGCATCTTCGCCGCCTTCAGTATTTCATCTGTTCTGCTCATCGCACCCTCCCTCAAATGTTACGCGACTAAAACTGTCAATCGTTGCTGTGTTGCTTCCTGATGGCCTGCCTGCAAGTTCCAGGGAACCTCGTGATTCAGCAAGGGTCTACATGACTGGATGAATCCTGCATGAATCCCCTGTTGCTTCCTTGCTGCTCCCAGGTTCAGCGGCTCCCTTCCCCTTTTGCTCCAGGTGCCGCCACCTCGCATTGCTTGCGCTTGCCTCGTTGTGTTACCGCTGGCCACATCGCTCTCCTGTTCGAAAGCGATGTGGATGTGTTGCTTACTGTGTCAGCGAGTCAATCCTAGAACTTCTTGTCGTACGGTACGATGCGGTTGTTGAGGATGACTTTGCTCTGGCCGTTCCAGACCACGTCCGTCAGGTTGGAGTAGCGGGTGATGATCTGTGCTGCAATCCCGCCTG
>NZ_QAOK01000006.1 GCF_003050865.1 Nitrosospira multiformis
CAGGCGGGATTGCAGCACAGATCATCACCCGCTACTCCAACCTGACGGACGTGGTCTGGAACGGCCAGAGCAAAGTCATCCTCAACAACCGCATCATGCCGTACGACAAGAAGTTCTAGGATTGACTCCTGCCCTTGATCGCTCAAGATGAGCTCGGAGGTTAAGATTGAGGCCGATACACTGAAAGGCTGAAATAACCGAAACCCACCGCCCGCTTCCCGAATCAGGGAGAGCGGGCGGTATCATTTGAGCATCCAGCGCACTTTACTGCCTGACGGTGTAACGGCGGACAAAGCCCGCCCTACTTCTTGTTACGCCTCCTGGTTTTGTCCCGCGCTCGGTCCAGCAAGCTCAGCTTTAGCCGAGATGTAGAGCTGTAGGATGGGGGAGCGCAGCGCAACCCATCAATAACGATAGGTTACAAACGCCGTCTTCGACAGCACCCTTCTATTCGGTGCGCGCGGGAACCAGGACCTCCCGGTTGCCGTTGCTTTGCATGGCCGAGACGAGGCCTGCCCGCTCCATTTCTTCAATCAACCGCGCAGCGCGGTTGTAACCAATGCGCAGGTGCCGCTGCACCAGGGAGATGGAAGCGCGTCGAGATCTGAGCACGATGGCGACAGCTTCATCATAAAGCGGGTCACTCTCGGCACCTTCCTGCCCCGCCACCCCATTTTCGCCCCCTCCGCCTTCCTCATCCGATGCGTCAAGCACCCCGTCCACGTACCGCGGCTCACCGTGCTCCTTGAGATATTCCACGACCCGATGCACTTCCTGATCGGCGACGAAAGCGCCGTGAACCCGCTGTGGATACCCGCTTCCAGGAGGCAGATAAAGCATGTCGCCCTGCCCCAGCAGCGCTTCCGCTCCCATCTGGTCCAGGATTGTGCGTGAGTCCACCTTGCTCGATACCTGAAAAGCTACGCGTGTCGGAATATTGGCTTTGATAAGTCCGGTGATCACATCCACGGAAGGCCGCTGAGTGGCGAGAAGCAGATGAACCCCTGCCGCACGCGCCTTCTGTGCAAGCCGGGCAATCAACTCCTCGACTTTCTTGCCCACGACCATCATCAGATCCGCCAGCTCGTCTATCACCACGACAATTACCGGCATCTCCTCCAGCGGTTCCCGTGCTTCCGGAGTGAGGCTCAGCGGATTGAGGATGGGTTTCTCATTCTTGATCGCCTCACGAATTTTCTGGTTATAGCCTTCCAGGTTGCGGACACCAAGCGCGGACATCAGCTTGTAGCGGCGTTCCATTTCAGCGACGCCCCAGCGCAGGGCGCTTGCTGCCTGACGCATGTCGGTAACCACCGGAGCCAGCAGGTGTGGGATGCCTTCATATACCGACAATTCAAGCATCTTCGGGTCCACCAATATCAGCCGTACCTGCTCCGGGGTGGATTTATAGAGGAGGCTCAGTATCATGGCATTGATGGCGACCGACTTACCCGATCCCGTCGTTCCCGCGACAAGTACATGCGGCATTTTCGCCAGGTCTGCCACTATCGGATGTCCACCGATATCCTTGCCAAGGGCAATGGTCAGGGGCGATCCCATATCGGCATAAGCCTGTGAACTGAGAATTTCAGACAAGCGCACGACCTGCCGCTTGGGATTGGGAATTTCCAGACCCATCCAAGTCTTCCCTGGAATGGTCTCGACGACACGAATGCTTACCACTGATAAAGATCGCGCCAGGTCTTTGACCAGATTGAGAATCTGGTTACCTTTCACGCCGACGGCAGGCTCGATCTCATAGCGCGTAATGACAGGACCGGGATATGCCGCCACTACCTTGACCTCTACTCCGAAATCCATCAGTTTCCGCTCGATCAGGCGAGAAGTGAATTCCAGTGTTTCCGTCGACAGAGTTTCCACTTCTTTCTTTGGCGGCTCATCGAGCAGGCGTAATGGCGGCAAAGTGGAATCAGGCAGATCAGGAAAAAGCGGAGTCTGCTTTTGCCTGATCACCTTGCGCGGTTTGGGGAGTGCTGCGACCGGTTGTTCAATGTGTAAAGGCGGGTGTTCCTGCAAGCGCTTTTTTTCCACTTCCACCAGCTCTTCTCGCCTAATGGCGGAAACGGCTCCTACATGACGTTCCCGCCTGCTCCGCCAGCCACGGCCGATAAACAGGAAGACGCTTTCTATACTGCGCCAGATAAACAGGAAAAAACCTTCTATCGAGGCGCCTATCTGCTCTACCAGGCGCAGCCAGGATAGCCCCGTAAATAAACTGAAACCAATTGCAATCAATATCAGGAGTGCCAGCGTTGCGCCAGTAAAGCCCAGTGTCTGGGATAGACTCTTACTGAGCAGGAAACCCAGCACACCTCCCGGCATCTGCGGTAAAACCACCTTGAGGGAGTAGAAACGCAGGGCTTCCATTCCGCTGCTCGCCACGAGTAACAGCAGAAAGCCGACCATCGAAACAAACCACGGGCGGCGGTCGAATATGCTCCCATCGATGCGGCGATACATCCACCATACCAGGAAAAGTAAAAACAGCACTGACCACCAGGCGGAAACACCCAGCAAGTACAGCATCAGGTCGGACAGCCAGGCCCCTACCATGCCGCCGGGATTCTGCGCGGGCCCATCGCCACTGTGCGACCACCCAGGGTCGGCGCGCTCATATCCATAAAATATCAGCACCAGATAGAGTGCAACACCCAGCAGGGCAAGACTCGCCGACTCCCGCAGGAGCCGAGCGACTCTGGGCGGCAAAGGGTCGGGACTGATTTTTTTTGCCATTGGCTTGTTGACGAAGCTCATGGATATAGCAGCAGGAACAGTAACAACATGGATTATATAAGAGTTGGATGGGGGGTTAAAAATAAAACCACTACAGCGGAATAAGCAGCAGGAGGGCTTCCACCTTGCTTCTTATTCCATTGGAATAAATCTTCCTTCCTCCTTCCTTGAGGCCGTTCACTTCGCCAGACATGTCCGAGCCGTTCGAAAAGCTTAGGACATGCTTGCCGCAGGGCTGGTCTGCCCCCCCTCTATCCTTCGAAGCTCAGGGTGAACGGGAATGAGGGATGAAGAGAAGAAGGAGCATTGAAAATGCTAATCTTCAATCGTGCCAGGTTGAGCAACTTCAAGCTTCTCGTCCAGTATCTCGATCCAGTGCTCGACCGGCAGCGCGGCGCCGCTGCGTATATGCATGAGGCAACCTATGTTGGCAGTGGCGATCCGGTCCGGATGGCCGGATTCGAGCGCCGTTACTTTGTTTTTCAGCAACTGCTGCGATAACTCCGGTTGCAGGATCGAGTAGGTCCCTGCGGAGCCACAGCAAAGATGCGCATCCGGCACATAGGTCAAATCAAAGCCGACGGCAGTCAGAATCTTCTCCGCGACACCCCGGATACGCATTCCATGCTGTAAAGTGCAGGGAGAATGGAAAGCAAGCTTCTGCTTCGAGTTTTCCATCCCGGCAGCCGATTTACTGAGAAGAGAAACGAGCGCTGGCATCTCCGCTTCCACGATCTCGCTGATGTCCCTGGTCAACTCTGAAATGCGCGCTGCTTTTTCCGCGTATGCGGGATCATGCCGCAACAGATGACCGTATTCCTTCACTGTCACGCCGCAGCCGCTCGCAGTCATGACAATTGCTTCGATGCCCCTTGTTTCCTCGTTTGCTCCTCCTGTTGCCCGCTCCTTTGTTCCCGGCTTCGCTCCCGGCCCTTTTTCCGTTTCGGGTGCGACATAGGGCCACCATGCATCCACATTGCGGCGCATGTAATCCAGCCCTTCCTGTTGGGCATTGAGATGGTAAGACACCGCGCCACAGCACCCCGCATCCGGAGCGCTGATGAGTGATATGCCGAGCTTATCCAGCACGCGCATGGCAGCAGCATTGATATTGGGTGCCAGCCCCGGTTGAACGCAGCCCTGGAGCACCAGCATCCTGCGCTCATACCGGGCAGCGCGAAGCGACCGGCTTTCTTTCACGAGTGCAGCAGGGATCGAATCCTTCAGACCCTCTGGCAGCAACGGACGGGCAGCCCGGCCTATCTTCAACAAAGATGCAAACAGGCCCGGGTTCGGCAACGCCTGTCGCAACACATATCGCATGCTTCCAGCAACAAGTCCTCGTCCCACCTTCTTTTCGACAATGCCGCGGCCGATATCTAACAAATGGCCGTAACGCACGCCCGACGGGCAAGCTGTCTCGCAAGCGCGGCAGGTGAGGCAACGGTCGAGATGCAATTGCGTCTTTTCCGTCACCGGCTCGCCTTCCAGCATCTGCTTCATCAGATAGATGCGCCCGCGCGGGCTGTCGAGTTCGTCTCCCAGTAATTGATAAGTCGGGCAGGTGGCGAGGCAGAAGCCGCAATGAACGCAGCTTCGCAGTATTGCCTCAGCTTCCTTTCCCTCGGGAGTATCCTTGATGAAATCAGCGAGATTGGTTTGCATTTATAGTTCGGGATATAGACGGCCCGGGTTGAAAATGCGCATCGGGTCAAATTTCTCCTTGAGGCGGCGGTGAATATTCATCATAGCCGGCGGAAGCGGATGAAACACAGCAGCAGCGGGCGTCCGGCTACGGAACAGGGTGGCGTGTCCCCCCACATCCCTTGCGGTCTTGCGGACAAGCGCCTGTACAGCTTCGTTATCCATCCCTGCATCGACTGAGAGCCATCGCAACGCGCCGCCCCACTCGATCAATTGTTTTCCAGGCAAGGACAGGGGAGCAGTAGTCGATTTAATGGACAAGCGCCAGAGCTGCTTTCCTGATCGAAAAAAAGGATGTGCCTGCTCCCGTATCGATTCCCAGAAAGATGTTTCCTCGGTAATTTCTTCTCCTCCCAATACCGCACGCGCCGCACGCACGGCGGAGGTTGCGCCGGACAGCCTTACCGTGAGTTCGCCGTCGCAGAAGCAGGTGGCCGAAACCGGCAGCGGCTTGCCTGCCCAGCGATTCATCATCTCGACAGCTTCGGCTTCACTCATCGATAAACGCAGCGTGCGCTCTTCCGCAGGCAGGGGAAGGACTTTCAGGGAAACTTCCAGCAATAATCCCAATGTACCCAGGGAACCCGCCATTAAACGTGAGATGTCATAGCCGGCCACGTTCTTCATTACCTGGCCGCCAAAGCTCAGATCGTCTCCTCTGCCATCGAGCATGCGCACGCCCAACACGAAATCCCGCACGGCCCCTGCCGAGGCGCGGCGTGGGCCGGATAACCCCGTCGCGATACAGCCGCCCAAGGTGGCAGCAGCCCCGAAATGCGGTGGCTCAAACGCAAGCATCTGACCACGCCCATTCAATTCGGTTTCCAGTTGCCCCAGGCGGGTGCCCGCCCGAGCCGTGACGACCAGTTCGGTAGGTTCGTAATCCACTATACCTGCATAAGCCGAGGGATCGAGAATGCTCCCCCCCGCCCCGTCTCGCCCTTTGTCCTGCTGGCCATAAAAATCCTTGGTGCCGCCGCTGCGGATACATAGCGGCGCATTAGCCGCCGCAGCGGCGCGAATGCTCGCCGCAAGCTGATCAATGATTTCCTGCATGCGACGTCAGCCTCAGGCAGTGGGGAGTATATGAAATGGGCATGACTTCAAAACCTCGGCAACTGGGGGAATTTCTCTTTGCCCCGATGCACGTGCATCGCTCCCTGCTCCGCGCAGCGCCGCAGGGTAGGTATGGCTTTTCCGGGATTCAATAAGCTCTCAGGATCAAAAGCCGCTTTTACCGCATGGAACATTTCCAGCTCACCTGTCTTGAATTGGGAACACATCTGGTTGATCTTTTCAATGCCGACGCCGTGCTCACCGGTAATGGTTCCTCCAGCCTCTATGCACATCCTGAGTATTTTTGCCCCGAATTCCTCGGTCAATTCCAGCTCTCCCGGATGACTGGCATCGTAAAGAATCAGCGGATGCAGGTTACCGTCACCCGCATGAAAGACATTCATGCAACGCAGCCCGTATTCAGCAGAAAGCGCTTCGATTCCGGCCAGCACGCTTGCGAGATTCTTGCGCGGGATGGTGCCGTCCATGCAATAGTAATCAGGGGAAACCCGGCCTGCGGCAGGAAAAGCCGCCTTCCGTCCCGCCCAGAACCTGACGCGCTCGGCTTCGTCGCGGGAGATCCTGACTTCCGTTGCGCCGCTTTGCCGCATAATCTCGTCGATGCGTTCGATCTCCTCCGCCACCTCTTCTTCCGCGCCGTCGGATTCGCATAACAGGATCGCAGCCGCTTCGGTGTTATAGCCAGCGTGGACATACTCTTCCACTGCCCCGGTCGTGATCCTGTCCATCATTTCCATTCCGGCCGGGATGATGCCGGCGCCGATCACATTCGCTACCGCATTCCCCGCATCGCGGATGTCCTCAAATGCAGCCAGGACAACTTGGGCTTTCTCCGGGCGGGGAGTCAGTTTCACCGTCACCTCGGTCACGATACCCAGCATGCCTTCACTGCCCGTCATGAGCGCCAGCAGGTCGTAGCCGGGAGCATCCAGACCGTCACTACCAATTTCGAGAAGTTCGCCTTCAATGGTCAAGACACGCAGTTTGAGAATGTTGTGAACGGTCAGTCCGTATTTCAGGCAGTGCACGCCTCCGGAGTTTTCCGCTACGTTACCCCCGATGGAACAGGCGATCTGGGAGGAAGGATCAGGCGCGTAATACAGTCCATAAGGGGCCGCAGCTTCGCTGATCGCAAGGTTGCGCACGCCTGGCTGCACCCTTGCCGTACGCGCTGCCGCATCGATCCCCAGTATGCTTTTCAGCTTCGCCAGCGACAACAGCATCCCCTGCGGGTGCGGCAAGGCACCACCGGAGAGGCCAGTGCCCGCCCCGCGAGCGACCGCAGGAATCTTCAATGCATGACAGACCTTCAGAATTTCCGCTACTTCATCTTCAGTCCGCGGCAGCGCCACGATCATGGGCGTTTGCCGATAAGCGGACAGGCCATCGCACTCGTACGGCCTCACGTCTTCGGTCTCATGCAGCACCGATTCCACAGGCAGAAAGGTCCGAAGCTTTTTTACAAGTTCGAGGGCGTCGTTCATAAGGTCATTGCCGCCAATTCAACTCATTCAACTCATGGTTCATCATGCGAGTCTTCCGGGGGCTTGATCTCATGATTCGCCAGTTTTTCCAGCATCCGTACCATGGCAGAACTATCCCATCCGGCACCGCCATGCGCGATGCACCCATTCAGCAGTTCCTGAGCCGTCGCCGTACCGGGCAGGCTCACGCCCAATGCTCGCGCATTGGACAAAGCAAGACCCAGATCCTTCCGGTGCAGTTCGACGCGAAACCCGGGTTCAAACGCGCGCTCGATCATGCGCTCGCCGTGTACTTCCAGCACGCGGGAGTATGCGAAACCGCCCATTAACGCCTGGCGTACTTTCCGCACATCGGCACCCGCTTTCGAGGCAAACAACAGACCTTCGCCCACCGCCTCGATAGTAAGCGCGGCGATGATCTGATTGGCAAGCTTGCAAACCTGGCCCGTGCCATTGGGACCGATCAGGGTTATCGTTTTACCCATTAGCTCAAGAACCGGCTTCACTTGCTCAAATGCCGGGGGAGTGGCGCCGACCATGATGGTGAGAGTGGCATTCCGTGCGCCGATATCTCCGCCCGAAACGGGCGCATCCACGTACTCGCACCCAAGCTCATTGATTGCATGGGCAAATTTCCGCGTCTCAGCTGGCGAGATAGTGCTCATGTCTATCACAATCCTGCCTTTACTTCGCGCGGTATTCAATCCCTCCGCGACCCCGTCATCACCAAACAGCACCCGCTCCACATCATCTGTGTCCGGAAGCATGGTAATGATAATGTCAGCATTCTGCGCGACTTCAGCCGGTGAAGAGCAGGCTTGCCCGCCCTGCGTGAGCAATTCTGCTGGCACACCGCTGCGGGAATGCAGAAATAAGGTATGGCCGCCCCTCATCAGATGGCTCGCCATCGGCTTACCCATGATACCAAGACCGATGAAACCAATTTTCGTTCTGCCCGTCATACCCGTACCTATGTGCTGACCGCGTCAGTGATTATTCACTTTCGCTACTCTCCCACTCGTTCCCTGCCTTCCGATTTTCGCATGAGTCTGAGCTCGTCTGGTGTAAACTTTAGATGTCTGACGGAAATGGCGGGAAACATGAGCATATTCGTCTCAATTTTTTTCTCAGGCTCTGGAGCAAAAACATTACTGGCAGGCTGGAATTTTCCGGCACATCAAAAATCAAATCGACATTTTGGAGAAATCTACTCTGGAGCAGAAATGACTGCATTTCAAAAATATCGCAGTAATCCTTACCGTATCGTCCATGGCGATACGGTCCCCAACACGGAACATTGAACGCAGCGCGAATCGAAACCGGAGCAGCTTCAGCAACCATTGCAGTACGAGCAGCAACGTCAACAGGGCAAAAACTCAAGCATGAGCACACAACCAATCGTCATTATTGGCAGCGGCCTTGGCGGCTACACCGTCGCACGGGAATTCCGCAAACTGGATACTACAACCCCCGTTCTGATCATTTCCGCGGATCACGGCGGCTTCTATTCCAAGCCGATGCTTTCGAATGCCCTGGCGACAGGCAAAACACCTGCCTCCATAGTCACCGCGAGCGCGGAGAAAATGGCCGAGCAGCTTAAGCTGACAATTCGGCCTTATAGCCGCGTAAGCGCTATTGATCCATCCAGCAAAACAATAACTCTACAGGATGGAGAGAAAGTTTCATACAGCAAGCTCGTTCTGGCCATGGGAGCCAATCCAATCCGCTTGCCGCTGGAAGGAGAAGGTGCGAAAGACATTCTTTCAGTCAACGATCTGGAGGATTACCAGCGGCTGTGCGACGCCCTGGGAGGAAAAAAGGACGTCACCATCCTTGGGGCCGGCCTGATCGGCTGTGAGTTTGCGAATGATCTGACGGCAGCAGGTTATCGGGTAAGGGTAATCGATATCAGTGTCCACCCGCTGGGTCGGCTTCTGCCCCAGACTGGAGGTGCTTTCATGCAACGCAGGCTCGAAGCTGCCGGTGTCGTTTTTCACCTGGGCGCCGCAACCGAATACGTGGAACGGATCCATGAAAGTTTTCACCTGACTCTTGCCAACGGGGAAACGCTGCAGACCGATATCGTGCTTTCCGCCGTCGGGTTGCGCCCACGCACCACCCTCGCCCAGGCTGCGGGCCTGGGGGTGAACCGGGGAATAGTGGTAAATCGCTCCTTGCAGACGCACAATGAGGACATTTACGCGTTGGGCGATTGCGCAGAGGTGGAAGGCAGAATTTTACCCTTCGTCATGCCGATCATGCATGCCGCCCGCGGGCTGGCGTCGACTCTCGCTGAAACGCCCACTCCGATACGCTATCCGGCGATGCCTGTCCTGGTTAAAACGCCAGCCTGCCCGGCCGTCGTATCGCCGCCCGCAGCGGGTGCGCAGGGCGAATGGCTAGTGGAGGAAGATGAAAGCGGCGTGAAGGCCCTGTACAAAACCGCCGAGGGCAAACTGCTCGGCTACGCCCTGCTAGGAGCGGCAACCAAGGAAAAGAATGCACTGGCTGCCGAGCTGCCGGCGGTAATGGAGTAGCCGGAGATCATACTTTAGGTTGAATCTCGGGAGCATGCATCTCCCCTCTCTGCATCACTGGCTCTAGCTCTGGCCCTGGCCCTGACACACCGGAGTCTATCCACAACTGTTCCAGTTGCGGTTGCAAGAACCTTTATAGAGAACCTGGACTCGATCTTGTGCCTTCCTCTTTCTCCGAATGCCCGGCGAAGGGATGGCGCAGCAAGCAGACGCGCTAACGCATGTGCGAGTCCTACGATATCACCAGAGTTTACCAGTAGGCCCTCTTGTCCTTCCGTTACCACCTCGGGCATGCCTCCAACAGGGGTAGTCACAATGGGAATCCCCCAGGACATCGCTTCCAGGATCGCCATAGGTACCCCTTCGTGGTATGAAGGAAGTACAAAGATAGCTGCTCGAGCGAGCAAATGATCTTTTTCTGCTTTACCAAGCCACCCCGCAAACAGAATCTTGTCACTGACACCCAGTTCTTCCGACAACATCTGGGCCCGCTGCAGTTAGCCATCGCCCCCGATAACTAACCTGAAATTTTCGCTCAGTAACGCCACCGCTCGAATCAGGTCAAATGTACCCTTACGCTTACCAACCTGACCAAGAAATAATATAAGAGGGGGATCACATAAATCGCTGCTACTTTCGTCTATCTCTTTCTCGCGTAACACCGGAGCAGGTAGCGGTACGGAGTTAAAAAGAATTACTGTACGTGTAGCAGGAGAAATCTTCTTGATATCTTTAGCCCAACCAGGGGATAAGGCAATAACATATAGCGCTCGCGATAGCAGAAATCTGATTAACTTTTTTCTACATTCTCCGCACTCCTGCTCAAAAAAATCAACGAAATCTGGACTGTTGAAGACATGTGCACATGAAGCAATCCAATCTGACCAGTAACCAGCATGTAGAGTAACTGCAGCATCGCTACTCCTGCCGCATATGCTTTGGCAAATCTGGAACCCTGCACATGCGTCATCACTACATACTTGACCTTCCATTTCTTCAGCACCCCGCAATCTTCGTAGTTGCCGACCACGGTCGCGATTCCACCATGTGCTTCAGGCGATGTTCCGAGCATTACGATTGTCTTGTACTTTCCTTTTTTTATCATAATCGATTCAACTAAACCGCGAGTGAATAAGCAGATTTATTAGTCCCGCGCCATGGCCGGGGACTATCGTGTTTATTTATCTTTTTTGTGGGATGGGCAATAATAGCCATTAACGCCCCCCTGAAAGGCTCTGCGTATGCGTTTGATTATTGCTTTGTTCCTCCCTTGGCTAACCTTCTTCACAATCGGCCGGCCCATTACGGGCGTTATCTGTTTGCTTCTGCAAATAACGCTTATCGGCTGGATTCCTGCGACGATTTGGGCAGTGTACGCATTGAGCCAGTATAAGACGGACCAAAAAATTGAAAAAGCTCTCGGTCAAAAACGTGCAGATCCTCCGTAAGAGGTGATAACACGATCAGTTCTTTACCAATCGTCATGCGCCGAGGTCAGGAGTTAGAGGGATAGCCTGCTTCTATTTCCCACTTTGATGCAATCAAGCTTGATCTGGCGAGACGCTGTCTTCTTTAAGCGTTCGTTCTCTTCCTGCAATTGTTTGAGCTGTCTTGCCTGCGCTGTCCAGCCCCGCTTACTGCTTCTTCCAGCGGTAAAACGTCTGTTCGGAAATACCAATGCGGCAAATCAACTCGGCAACCGGCATCCCAGCTTCCGTTTCCTTCAATACCGCAACAACCTGCTCCACGCTGAACTGTTTCGTCTTCATGCAAAATCCCTTCCCAAAGGTAAGTTTTGCCGAAAACTAACATTGCCGCTGGCTACATTTTTGTGGGACCCATCAAATCTGAACTACTACATTTTTAATACCGCCGCCGCATTGAGCTTTACCCCCTATTCCGTGCTTAGCGGACCTGGAAAAATTCCTGATACCCGTAACTCGTTTCTCAAGGA
Source organism: Nitrosospira multiformis (assembly GCF_003050865.1). Classification (GTDB taxonomy): domain Bacteria; phylum Pseudomonadota; class Gammaproteobacteria; order Burkholderiales; family Nitrosomonadaceae; genus Nitrosospira; species Nitrosospira multiformis_E. Next base: position 11,511 of record NZ_QAOK01000006.1, read on the forward strand.
AATTATCTACTCGTCTATGATTCCTGACACTCTTCCTTTTGGGAAGCTTGCTTCGATAGAAAGAATCTCGTGATTGAGATTGTCCGGGTTGCCTTACGGCGCCCATATACATTCATCGTACTGGCACTTCTCCTCCTGATTCTGGGACCCCTTACAGTTTTTCGGACTCCAACCGATATCTTCCCGGATATTCGTATTCCAGTAATTGCGGTTGTATGGCAATACACTGGCTTGCCCCCGGACGAGATGGCGGGACGTATTACTACGCTGTTTCAGCGTTCATTGACGACGACAGTCAATGACATTGAGCATATCGAAGCGAATTCTTATGTGGGTTCTGGAATTGTCAAAATCTTTTTTCAGCCTGGCGTAGACATAGCAGTCGCCAATGCTCAAGTTACAGCGATCTCGCAAACCGTGGTGCGGCAGATGCCCCAGGGAACAACGCCGCCACTGATTCTCAACTATAACGCCGCAACAGTCCCCATCCTTCAGCTCGCGCTATCCGGCAAGGGTATGTCCGAGCAGGCTCTCGCTGACCTTGCCATGAACACCATCCGCCTGCGGCTGGTGACGGTACCCGGCGCTGCGATTCCGTTTCCATATGGCGGAAAAACCCGGCAGATACAGATTGATCTCGATCAGGAAGCACTGCAAGCACGCGGGTTAAGCGCACAGGATGTGGGAAACGCCCTTGCCGCACAAAACCTGGTTACACCAATAGGTACACAGAAAATAGAGGCATTTGAGTACACGCTTCAACTGAACAATGTGGCCACCGCAATCGAGGATCTCGGTGATCTCCCCATCAAGGTTGTCAACGGCGCAACAATCTATATCCGTGATGTGGCGCATATTCGTGACGGCAATGCGCCGCAGACCAATATCGTGCACGTCGATGGCACGCGCTCTGTGGTAATGACCATATTGAAAAACGGCATGACATCCACACTTGCCATCGTTGCTGGTATTCGCGCCAAGCTGGATGAAATAAAGCCTGCTCTGCCGGAGAATCTCGAGATCAAGCCCATCAATGACCAATCGTTTTTCGTGCGGGCGGCAATCAATGGGGTGGTGCTGGAAGGGGCTATCGCGGCTGTATTGACAAGCATCATGATACTGTTGTTTCTCGGCAGCTGGCGTTCAACGGTAATCGTGGCGGTATCGATCCCCTTATCGATTCTCGGAGCCATCATCTGCCTTGCAGCCTTGGGGGAAACAATCAACATCATGACACTCGGCGGACTTGCTCTTGCTGTTGGCATACTTATCGATGATGCAACCGTGACGATCGAGAGTATCAATCTACATCTGGAACAGGGGAAAGAAGTTGAGGAAGCGATCATGGATGGAGCTGCGCAGATCGCGACACCGGCTTTTGTGTCCTTATTGTGTATCTGTATCGTTTTTGTGCCGATGTTCTTTCTGGAAGGAGTTGCGCGCTTTCTATTCATACCACTGGCAATGTCAGTCATGTTTTCAGTTGCGTGGTCTTTCATTCTCTCTCGCACTCTTGTCCCAACCATGTCCAAGTATTTATTGCATCCGCATTCATCCTGGGACGAGAGCCAATCATCACGCAATCCGCTAGTACATTTTCAGCGCCGCTTCGAAGCACGCTTTGAACATTTTCGAGCCCGTTACCGTGAATATCTTGAATTTACGCTGGCACACCGGTACCCGTTCATATGTGGATTTCTCGTATTCGTGCTTGCTTCTTTTTTATTGTTACCCTTTTTAGGGGAAAATTTCTTTCCTGCAGTGGACAGCGGCCAGATTCTGATGCATGTGCGTACCCCGGTTGGCACTCGTGTGGAGGAGAGTGCCAATCAACTTGCTCAGATCCAGAAATCCATCCGGGAAATCATTCCACCCGATGAAATCGACGTAATGGTGGACAATATCGGTCTTCCCCCGAGTAGCATCAACTTGACCTACAACAACACGGGGGTAATGGGTACTCAGGACGGGGATATCCAGATTGCGCTGAATCCCGGGCATCAACGTACCGAAGATTATGTGCGCAAGCTGCGCGAAGAGTTGCCGCGCCGGTTTCCAGGGGTGGCATTTTCATTTCCCCCGGCTGATATCGTAAGCCAAATCCTGAATTTCGGTTCGCCTGCGCCGGTCGAACTGCAGATACGCGGCACCGACCTGGAGGCAAATTTTGACTATGCCGGATCGTTGCTGCCTAAAATCAGAGCAATTCCTGGCGTTGTGGATGTTCGTATCCAGCAATCCCGCAGGAGACCTGTTTTTAACGTAGATGTTGACCGAACTCGTGCACAGGAAATGGGAATTACCATGCGTGATGTCACGAATAGTTTGGTGGCCAATCTCGCTGGCAGCAGTCAAGTGGCGCCCACTTTCTGGCTAAATCCCCAGAACGGCGTGCAATATCCGATAGTGATGCAAACACCGCAGTATCGCCTCGATACACTCGGCGCCCTTGCAGGCATTCCGATCGGGGGTATTGACGGCAATTCACAAGTGCTTGGCGGGCTTGCCAGTCTCACGCGCACCAGCGGTAATGCATTGGTCAGCCAATATGATATTCAACCGATGGTGCAAATCCATGCGACGACGCAAGGAAGAGATCTCGGTGCGGTGGCAAGTGACCTTCGTCGCATCCTTGCCGATACTGCAGGTGAGGTGCCAAAAGGGTCAAGAATCTTACTGCTTGGCCAGGTAAAAACCATGGAAAGTGCTTTCTCCGGATTGTTGTTTGGTTTGCTTGGCGCAATCGTATTTATCTATCTGCTGATTGTAGTGAACTTCCAGTCCTGGACTGATCCATTCGTTATCATCACCGCATTGCCTGCTGCGCTCGCTGGAATCGTATGGATGCTGTTCATTACACACACTCCAATCTCGGTGCCAGTCTTAACCGGCGCAATCATGTGTATGGGTGTAGCAACCTCGAATAGCGTGCTGATGATCAGTTTCGCGCGGGAACGGTTAAATGCGATTGGAGACGCTACTGCAGCTGCGCTGGAAGCCGGCTTCGTGCGTTGTCGACCAGTCCTGATGACCGCTCTTGCGATGGTCATAGGGATGCTACCTATGGCGTTAGGTCTTGGCGAGGGCGGTGAGCAGAATGCCCCGCTTGGCCGGGCTGTGATTGGAGGCCTGATTTTTGCCACAGTTGCAACGCTGATCTTCATTCCTGTCGTTTTTAGCGTTATACATGAACGGCATTCCAGGAAACGCATATCTGCCACCTTCGACGCCCTAGAAGCCGATGCTACCTGACTCTTCCGGGTCCCGAATCTCAACTCGGAGACTCCTTGTTCTTGGTACAGCTGCGATGATCATCATCGTTGCTATAGTTACAATTGGTCTTATCAGTCGTGTCTCTGCAAGCAAGCAGCTTCGCAGCTGGACCAGTGAACAGGCAATTCCCGTTGTCGCAGTCATCACACCCGGCATGCAGGAAAACACTACATCCCTTGATCTACCTGGTCGCCTGCAGCCATATTCCCGCGCAATCCTATATGCACGCGTGAATGGCTATCTGAAAAGCTGGAAAGCGGATATCGGGACTCAGGTGAAGGCCGGCCAATTACTTGCCGAGATCGAGACGCCAGACCTCGATCAGCAGTTGTTACAGGCAAAGGCTGATCTTGCCAGTTCAGAGGCGACCGCATCGCTGGCAAAGACTACCGCGGAACGCTGGGAAGCATTATTGAATTCCGGCTATGTTTCAAAGCAGGCGGCCGCGGAAAAAACAGGTGATTTCATGACCAAGCAAGCATTGGTTAATGCTGCTCGTGCAAATGTAAATGGCCTGCAAGTATTGAAATCTTTTGCGCGTATCGTTGCACCGTTTGACGGGCTCATCACTGCCCGACTAACAGACATCGGTGCACTCATAAACAGCGGCAGTGGAACAGGGCAAGAGCTTTTCGAGGTGTCGAGTACAACAATATTGCGTGTATATGTCAATGTGCCGCAGGTTTACGTACCCGACATTTCCCCCGGCACCAAGGTAACTATCGCTGTGCCGGAGCATCCGGACAAGACTTATACTGCTGCTGTTGTTGCATCGGCACAAGCTGTCAATAATGTGTCCGGTGCGACCCAGATACAAATCCAGATCGATAATGCGAGGAGAGAGTTACTTCCAGGTGGATTTGCAAATGTGAATTTCAGGTTACCTAATAATAGGCCTACGATGAGCGTACCGGCAAGTGCTCTGATATTCAACAAAGCAGGTTTAAGTGTGGCAACGATTGGCCTTGATGACAGAGTTGTACTGAAACCTGTCATGATCATGCGTGATTTGGGCAAACTCGTTGAACTCAGCGCAGGTTTGAAGCCCGATGATCGTATTATCGAAAATCCACCGGATGGAATTTCAAACGGAGACAGAGTTCGTATCAACAGTATTTCTTCACGAAACTGATAATGAAAGTGTGGGGCAGTGGAGGATACGTTTCCTAGGCTTTCTTATATCCTCATTTTTTCATTGAGGGGCCAGACCAGCTCCGCTGAGAATGCCACCCCCGCGAATGCCATTCCCAAGGTGGTACGGGTGATTCATATGACCCCAATCCTCGCTTTGCAGCGCGCGCTTCTTCCTGAAGCTGAACGAGTTCCCCGTCCTTCACCGATTGGTCTGCTACCCATGCCATTCCTCGCCGTACCTGCTCGGCGTTAACGTTCACTGCATTGCACTTAACCTTTGCCAACATGCGCCCATAGTAATCTTTGCTTATCGAACTGAGTTCTGCTTCTACCCAGAAGCATAAGTCATGGAGGGATTGCCTGGAATCAATAGCAAATGGCTGATTTCCTTCCGGGGCGTCTACCTCTGCCAGGCGTACCCTTACCAGCTCCTGATTTATAACAGCGCTGATCGAGTCACCATCAACAATACTGACTGCTTTTGCTCGTATTATTTCATCGGCAGAGGCAGCAGCTGAAAGAGGCAAGGCAACAAGGCTTGAGAGCGCAATGATCGCCGAGACCATCATTACTTTGAAGGGAAGTTGCTCGGGCCGCAGATACATTCTTTCAGTAGAGAGGAGTATTGCCGCAAGAATGGGAACAAGTTTTTTCTTCATGGCGGCGTGTCCTTTCAAGCGCAACTCACTTATAAAAAAGCTGCACTTCCTATAAGTTCACTTTGGAGCAGGTTTATCGAATTCCCCTGATACTCCTTATAGCCTCGCAGGAGGACACTACTTCCTACACACCAGCTCCAGCACTGTCTCCCCTATAGTGCCTGCTATCACCTTTGTTACTGGCCCCTCCTCTATTGAGGAGGACATGATATCTCCTCTACCTCCATACTGTGAATAGTGCGTGCTTTGCCTGGCGTAATATGACCTGTTTTTGCAATTGTACCTGTATAGAAACTTGGTCGACTTGGAGGGAGTCCTGGTATTTGGGAAGTCGGACATTTCCCAAACATCCACAGTATTGCCGTGCCTCCTGATGCTCGGCATATGGACAAAAAAGACTTCCTTGTCAGTTGTCGCCACAACTTTCCATCCTGTCCCGGGGTGAGGATTGTTCAACGTATTATCCTGGCTTCGTGCAACCATGGGGAAAGAAACAGAAATAACCAACAAAACCAGTCCAAATAAATACATCGTCATCATCTGAGTGTAGCGCACGCTACTTCGTACGTCTTGTTATTCTGGTTTAATTCGGCTCACCCTGGCTATCTTGGCAGTCAGGACAATTTCTATGCGGGCACGATCAAGGGCGTTGGCAGATTCTATCAGCAGACCTTCATCGATACCTACTCCAAGTGACCCAAGCCAAACTCGACCAAACTCGACCACGCTGGCCAAGCTCCATGCCAGCAAGACGCCCATTACCGATCTGCTCGATGATCGATGCTACCTTTCTTTGCTGAGCAAGGCATGGGCCTGATCCGCATCTTGACCAGAAGGCACTCAGAGCCCGTGATCAACGACATCGAACACTCAAAAACCAAGGCAAATCATCCGGCGACTAACGGCATTCTTGAGGCATTCTTGAGGCATTCTTGAGGCATTCTTTTAACGATTGCAATTCAAGCCTTAATACCCCTTGGCGCGCATACAGGAAGAATAAGCAGCCTGATACTGCCCATCATGTGATTTAGTCTCATTGAGGCCATAAAGCGTTCCTCCGGCAACGCCTGTTATACTGCCAATCGCAGCGCCCTTGCCGGCACCTTTTCCACCCCCGGCGATCGCTCCACCTGCAGCGCCTACAGCCGCCCCTAGCGCTGCGCCGAGGGCTGCATTCTTGAACACTTCTTCGGCTTTGCTGTTCACCTGCTCGCTTGCATAGCGGTTGCATTCATTCATGACGGACTGAGACGGGTAGGACGAACGTACCGGCTGTGGGGGATACGCCGCCGGGGGAGCATAGGAAGGGGGAGGCGGAACCGCAGCTGCGGTATTCTGGTTCGATTGCGTTACTCTGGCGCGTTTTGGAGGCTCAGGTGCAGCTTGCGCGGCTTGCGTCGATTCGGGAACTGAAGCAACAGGCTTTTTCTCTGCCTCGGAAACCGGAGTTTCGCCGGGAGAGGAAACCGCCTCAGCCTGGGCCACAGGAACCGCGGGCTCAGGCCTGGAATCGGAATCGCGTCCCGTGATGAACAGAGTTGATGCAACGCTTGCGCCCACCAGCAATATTCCAATTGTTGCAAACTTCCAATAGTTAACTGCTTCGTTCGACATCACATTTCCTTCCAAAAAGTCTTTTTCTGCTGCTGCTCCTGGTCTTTCCTGCCGCCTTTCGTCGCTTAAGGGCGTCTAAAGGCGTCAAAGGATGCCTAAGGGCGATTCCTAGTAATCCGTGCCCTTGCCATGGCCTTTGTGCCCGCTGTGGTTGTCATGGTTGCTGTGGTTGCTATGGCCCTTGTGTCCCTTACTGGATTTATCCTTCTTGCCCTTGTCGCTGCTCTCATGATCATGAGGACTTTTATGCTTGCCTTTTCCGGCGTGATCTCCATCGTCCGCTTCATGCCCATTTCCCTGACCATCCTGGAGTCTCCGGTCGGCACGATCCTGTCCGCGTGCTGCTCCTGTCGACCACTGCGCGTTCGAGTTCTCCATGCCGTGCTGGCCCATGTGCTCGGGGGCCATTCCTCCGGAGTTTGCATGTTCAGTTCCCCCTCCCGTTTGATGCCCTTCGTGCTTTCCGCCGCCGTTCCGTGCCAGTACCGGGTTTGCGTACGCAATTGCCGCCGCCAGCAATATTGCCAAAATCCGCATCTTCATTCCCTCTTGTTGAAATTGTTTGAACTGAATTTACATCTCACTCGTGGCGATTATCTTCGTGTGTTGCCGTGATAGCTATTGGACTTAAGTACAGTGTTACAAGACAGGCTATCTGATAAATAACCCTGATTGCTCCTCCTGCACTCTCCAATAACGTGATACTACCTCGTCCGTTTACCGCCAGAGAGAATATTGTGAAATTTTTGTGAATTTTCTGTAATCACAAGACAACCGATTTGAAAGTGACGCGTTATACCTTCTGCAGGTTGAAATAGTGGGGCTCGGCTCTTCGTTAATTACTACTTTGGAATGGAGATCTTCATGACAAAAATAAAATTGGGATGCTTTGCACTCATGCTGTTCATCGCAGTTCCCTTGAGTCCTGCATGGGCCGGCAGAGGGCACGGACATGGTCATGGGCACCACCATCATGGGCATCATCACCATCGCCACGGCGGAGGTGGGGGTTGGGGCTATGGAGTCGGGATCGGTCTGGGGCTGGGCCTGCTGGGTTACGGCCTGAGTTCCTATGCTCGCAGCCCCTCGTATCCACCTGCCTACAGTTATCCTCCGGCGGGGTATGGATCCGGTTACGGGTATGCGCCTGTCGTCTCAGTTCCCGCTGCTCCGCCTGTCTATATCCAGCAAGGGGTCGTGCAGGCACCACCACAGGCTCAGGCCTCAAACTACTGGCATTATTGCCGGAACCCGGAAGGCTACTATCCTTACGTGAAAAACTGCCCCGGTGGATGGCTGCAAGTCGCACCCCAGCCTGTGCAATAGCAAATTGCCATGATTACTCCCCCTGCGTCTCCACCGCGGCAGGGTAAGGTTTTTAGTTTTGATGGGCCTTATCATCGAACCGTCTGCCAGTCCTGATATACCCTGAGTCAAGCAATGCGCCGCAGCGAGTAAGGCGGCGTATTTCAGCAGGTTGCCGCAAATTTGCTTTAATGAATTGATGAATCGGCAGTTTGCGGCAGCCACTTTCGGCGCATTGATTTATTTCGGTTGTGTTATTCCGCTGTCAGCTGCGGAATATGAGGCCTTGCGCCAGAAAATGGTGAGGGAAGTGATTGCCGCATCCGGTAATTCTCCTCCCGGAGCAAGTATTGTAGCGGCAATGGAAAAAGTAGAGCGTCATCGCTTCGTACCTGCCTGGCTCTCCATATTTGCGTATCGCAATCATCCACTCCCGATCGGCCACGGACAGACAATCTCACAACCCCTCATCGTCGCGCGGATGACCGAACTGCTGAAGCTCAAGAAAGACGACAAGGTTCTTGAGATCGGCACAGGCTCGGGTTATCAGGCTGCTGTCCTGGCGGAGATCGCAAAATCGGTTTATACCATTGAAATCATCGAGCCGCTGGCAAACGAAGCTGCGCGAAGATTTCAATCGCTGGGCTACGACAATGTGAAGACCCGCATAGGGGATGGTTATTACGGCTGGCCGGAAGCGGCGCCGTTTGATGCCATCCTGGTAACGGCTGCCGCCAGTCATGTGCCTCCTCCTCTGCTCAAGCAACTGAAGCCCGGCGGACGCATGGTAGTGCCATTGGGCGCACCTTTCATGACCCAGTACCTGATGCTGGTGGAGAAACAGCCGGACGGTTCAGTTACCACCCGTCAAATTGTCCCGGTTCGTTTCGTTCCGCTCAGGGGCGGGCATTGATCATCATGTCCTTGCCGCGTCCGCCCTTTATTGCCATCGGACTGCTCTCCGCCTGCGTACTGGCATATGAGGTATTGCTCACGCGCTTGTTCAGCATCGTGCTGTGGCACCATTTTGCCTACATGATCATCAGCGCGGCGATGCTGGGCTACGGAGCGAGTGGCACGGCTCTCACACTGTCACGAGAAAAAATTGCCGGGTACATAGGCCCTATCTATCTCGCAGCCGCCATCGGCCTCGCTTTTCTCATGCCCGCGGCGTTTCTGCTGGCACAGGAAGTCCCATTCAACCCCCTCGAACTGCTATGGGATCCATTCCAGTTGACGCGCCTGCTCTCCATTTATCTGCTCATGATGCTGCCCTTCTTCTGCGCGGGAACAGGTATCGGCCTCATCCTGTCGCACTTTGGACAGCAGGCCGGGCGCATCTACGCCTTCGATATTGTGGGGGGGGGAATAGGCAGTGTGTGTGTTATCGGCGTGCTGTTTCTTATACCACCACACAACCTGCTTATCGTCCTCGCCGCGCTGGCCCTGTTTGCCGCCGCTATCGCTACAGTCGAGATGAGGATACGACCCGAGTGGCTGGGGATTGCCCTTCTCGGGCTGGCTTTCCTGGTATTGCTGGCAATTCCCCCCGGCTGGTTCCGTGTGCATCCTTCCCCTTACAAGGATTTGAGTCAAGCCCTGAATATTACGGGCGCGCAGGTGATCGGGGAACGTTCCAGTCCACTGGGACAGATTGCGGTCGTGGAAAGCCCGCGCGTTCCTTTCCGTTATGCGCCTGGCATGAGTCTTAATGCGCTGGAAGAACCGCCGGATCAGTTGGGCATATTCGTGGATGGAGACGGTCCCTCCGTGCTGACGCGCTTTGATGGCCGACGTGAGCCACTATCCTATCTCGACCAGCTTACCTCGGCGCTACCTTACCATGTGCTGCAACGGCCTCACGCCGGCCCGCATGTGCTGGTGTTGGGAGCAGGAGCGGGCAGCGACGTTCTGCAGGCCCTCTACCATGGCGCGATCAGGATCGATGCGATAGAACTCGACCGCAACATCATCAATCTCGTCGAGGAGCGCTTCCATTACTTTGGGGGAGATATTTACACATTGCCCCAGGTGCATATACACGCGGCGGAAGCGCGCGGCTTTGTTAATGCAACCCGCAGCCGCTACGATCTGGTTCAGGTCGCCCTGCTGGATTCGTTTGGTGTTGCCGCCGCGGGTGTTTACGGCCTGAGTGAAAACTACCTTTATACCGTGGAAGCGTTTCAAACCTATCTGAGAAGGCTGACGCCGGACGGAGTGCTGACCATTACGCGCTGGCTGACCTTACCACCGCGAGACGCCCTGAAATTATTCGCGACAGCGATAACCGCACTGGAGCGAAGCGGTGTAGACGATCCAGGAGCGCGCCTTGTAATGATAAGGGGCTGGAAAACGGTCACGCTGCTTGTGAAGCACAGCAATTTCACGGTGGCGGAGATCGAAGCGATCAGGAAATTCTGCCGCGAGCACTCATTCGACATAGCCTATTACCCGGAAATGCGACCTGAGGAAGCAAATCGCTACAACGTGCTGGCGCAGCCCTACTTCTTCGAGGGAGCAACCGCATTGCTGGGCGAGGATCGCCAAGCCTTTATCGACCGGTATAAATTCTTTATTGAGCCTGCCACCGACGATCAGCCTTTTTTTTTCCGTTTCTTCAAGTGGGATTCACTGCGCGAACTGCTCGCCCTGCGGGAACAGGGAGGCATGCCGCTTCTGGATTGGAGCTATCCACTGCTGGTGGCAACACTGATCCAGGCGTTCGTTGCGAGCGCTGTTCTCATTCTGGCGCCACTTCTGGCCTCAAAGGCACGTCGAGCACTGCCTCCCGCAAAAGTTGCTTTGTACTTCCTTGCCATCGGCCTGGCTTTCATGTTCATGGAAATTGCATTCATCCAGAAATTTATACTGTTTCTCGCTCACCCGTTATATGCGATCGCCGTCGTATTGTGCGCATTTCTGGTATTTGCCGGCGTGGGAAGCTGGCTTGCCGGGCGGTTGCAAAAGCGGTTTCGAAGGAGTGGACATATGACTGTTGCAGTAATGGCAATAGGAGTCCTTGCACTGCTCTATCTCGCTATCCTGCCCAGCCTGTTTGATACGCTGATCCATTTATCCGATCCGGCAAAAATTGCTATTTCGGTAGCGTTGATCGCGCCGCTTGCGTTTTGCATGGGCATGCCCTTTCCAACCGGAACGATGAGGTTAGCTTTCACTGCACACGAGGCGATCCCCTGGGCGTGGGCAATCAACGGCTTCGCCTCCGTCGTGGGAGCAGTACTTGCCACTTTACTGGCTATTCACCTGGGGTTCGCCTTCGTGATCCTGTTGGCGGTAGCGATCTATAGCTTGGCTGCGTTTGTGTTGAGAGGGTTTCCGCAGGGAGTCGCGGAGTAGGCTGGAACTCCTTTGTCACCTCAGCAACCTGCGCTGGCCAAGCATTGTTCGCCCTTCCCAAGCAATGCTGGATGCATTCGCCCTCTACGAGCCTATCCCGAATACCGGTCCACCCCCTTCAACAGATCCTCCTGAGACCTTTCTTCTTTTAATTAACCAAGCAAGATTAAAACGAGTGATAAACAGAGCGAGACGGAGATTCCAGCGAAATTATTGCCAGACTCTTTCTCAAGCTCTTCTGTAAGAGATTATATACATCCAGGTCAAAGCTCAGGGATGAGCGCGCCTGTAAAAGATCCTCAAGCTCTTCGCCGTTCTGCACAGTGCCGAGGTGACACCACTTCTCAAACACATGAAGTTGGCTGCGACCGGAAACTTCATTAAATTCACGAAAGCCAATTCTGCCGGGATAGGGCCAGGGTTTCAGGCGAAGCGGGATCAGCGCCTGTTTGAGACGCAGATAGTGGAGATCTGCCGATTCCTTGCCGGCGCAGACCCCATCACAACGTTTGATCTGATGGGCAAAACAGGCGCTCCCAGCACGAGCCCCCTGGGCACTTGCACCTTCGACTCCAATCACACGCGGGCACAATCTGTTGTCGAGGGTGATCTTGCGAAGCGCATCCATGGCTGCCTTTTTCGAGCGAAAGAAGCCGAAGAGATGGTCGAATCTCGCCGGATCAATGGCATCTTCCGTTACGATGTTTATCAAGGGAACTTGATCGGGTCCACCTGCCAGGCTCAGTGAGAACAAGGTGCGGATCGAACGTAAACGCCGGTTATGGATCGGCTGGCGTTCCTTGATCAGGCTCGATTCCAGCAGCAGGGCGCCCAGCTCGCCTGCCGTTTCTATCCATTCCACGCGGTTTACCTGCTGACCGATACGCATTGCCTTGCTGGATGAATGATCGCCGCTGAAGTGCGATATGACACGCGAGCGGAGTGTAACGCTTTTGCCGATATAGAGCGGCAAATTGTTTTCGCCGTAGAAGAGATATACGCCTGCACTATCCGGAATCTCGTCCAAAAAGGCTGCGTCCAGACCGGCTGGCAGACTCGGCCCTTTCAGCAAGGCGGCAACTTCGTCCAGAACCCGTTTCTCCCCTAATTCGCGTTTAGCCAACTCAAGATAGGCCATCAGCAGACTCACATCCCCCATGGCACGATGACGGTTGTGGGTTACAAGCGAATGACGCTGCATGATTGCATCAAGACCGTGACTTCTATGCTCCGGATAGAGCCGCCGGGAAAGCTTCACCGTACACATCACCTTTTGCCGGAGTACAGCGCCCAGCCGCCTGAATTCACTCTTGAGGAAACCATGGTCGAATCGCACGTTATGCGCTGCCAGCACCGCCCCCTCAATATAGCCGTACAATTTGTGGGCGATTTCATCGAACGCAGGTGCGTCTTTCACCATTTCATTGGTAATGCCGGTCAGACGGGAAATGAACGGTGGAATACTGACTCCTGGATTAACCAGTGTTTCCCAGCGATCAGTTTCAATTCCGTTTTCGAAGCGTACGAGAGCGACCTCCGTGATACGGTCGTGCAAAGGCGAATCTCCGGTCGTTTCGAGATCCAGGACTACGAAATGAGGCAGGTTGGAAAACATTGGGTTGTCGATCGGTGTCAGAACTGAACGCTCAGCGAAACCAGGAAGAGAAAGCTGCTGAAACCGGCATTGGATTACGTTGCGCTAGCATGAAAACCACTGGCGGTCGCTCAAACTCTGAAGCCTGGGTCGCTGGCCAGATATTTTACCGCGATTCGGAAATTGAAGGCTTGGCTCGTCGAGCAGGTTGCGCTGCTGTAAATTGAAGGTGAGATAGTACCGCTTTGGCTCGATACGACATTCCTATCACTTATGAAATTATCCGGTGCATTACGCACAGTCGCAGTTTTTGAAGCCGCCAAAGGTGCTCTGGTATTGCTGGTTGGATTTGATTTGCTCTCTCTGGTACATCACGACATTCAGCAAGCCGCCGAGCACCTGCTGGCGCGCACTCACCTGAATCCAGCCTCCCGTTACCCCCACATCTTTATTGATATTGCTAACCAGCTCACAAACGCCCGCTTATTGCTGATCGCGGCTGGAGCTGGCGTCTACTCGCTGGCACGATTCATCGAAGCATATGGACTCTGGCGTGCAAAGCGCTGGGCCCAATGGTTTGCGGCTGCAAGTGGCGCGATTTACGTGCCTTTTGAGCTTTTCGAATTGTATGAGCGTGTTACCTGGCTTAGCCTTGGCGCCTTGACGCTGAATCTGGCAATTGTTGCCTTCATGCTCTACCGCCTGCTCCATGCAGAGGGCAAGAAGATAGCCAATGCGTACTTATCGAGCCGCTAGCCGCTTCGATCCGATGCCGCAGGGCGGGACGGGGTCAGGTGCCTCAATCTGGGCGTATCCGTGTTACCGCTTTAAGGGTTCGGAACAGTCATCAGTGTACCGCTCTGCTATGTCTATGACTTTTCCATTGAAATCTTTCCATTGCACGTTGCAATCTGTGCCGCCCATGAGACACGTGCCATTGCTCCGCGGTAACTTCAAAAGTCGGTACGAACGTTAGAAAAGTTCACTGAGTGGGATTCCGCACAGATTATCGGGCTTCCCGAATTTAACCTGTTTTTGAAAATTGCACGCTACCTTCCAAGTGCTGATGAGGACACTCCTCATGGCAACAATACCTGGAACGAACACGTGGAAATGAGCAAAGTGAAACTGCCCTCCTCCTCGATCTCTGCACCGCCGGGAATCGGCAGGGAAAATACGTCCAGCGGCTACTCGAAACTGGCTACAAGAAGCTGCGCCTGTCACGCCCTCTCTATGCCCCTCTATTTTTCTCGATGGAGAATCTTATGCATCTGCCGCTTTTGACGTCCTCTGTAAACCGCCTGGTCATTTCTGCCATATTTTTTCTGGCATTCACCTCCCCCGCCGTGCTTGCGCAGGCGCCGCAACCGGCGCAGGCGCCACAGCCCATTGAAGCAACCATGAAAAACATGGTTTCAGCTATTCTGACTAACTCATTGGCCGATTTTGTATCGCCAGGAGATGAAGCATTTCAAGCCGGGATGACAAAGGAGATGCTCAGCAGCATCAACCAATCCCTCGCTTCGCGCCTCAAGCAAGGCTACACCACGACATTCCTGACCACACTGCATCAGCAGGGATTCGACGTATATCTCTGGAAATTGGTATTCAAGGACGGAAATGACGATGTCCTTATTTTCATGGCCCTGAAGGACCAGAAAGTCGGCGGATTCTGGTTGCGTTAGTTTGCCCTATAAAAAAATGGATCAAGTCAAGCCTGCGATAGAGACCGAGGCCTGTATGAAGAAGATTAAATTGATGTGGGTTGTCCTTCTCATGCTTGGGCTGGCTCCTGGCGTTTCCGTATGGGCGCGCGGAGGTGGCGGGGGAGGACATGGAGGTGGAGGATTTGGTGGCGGCGGACATATGGGAGGCGGAGGAATGCATTCTGGAGGCGGCGGGCACATCGGAGGCGGGGGATGGGCGCACGGCGGAGGAATGCATTATGGGGGTGGGGAGCATTTTGGCGGAGGAGTCGGTTATTATCGAGGCGGTGGAGTCGGCCGCTATCGCGGGGGCGGATTCGGTTACTACCGGGGGTCGCGCGGTTTCTATCGTGGCTACGGTTACGGCCTGGGATTTGGATTTGGAGGATATGGACTAGGGCTAGGATTAGGATATGGCCTGGGTTATGGTGCCCTAGCTTATGGGCCTTATTATCCATATCCGCCCATGTATCCATATCCAGTCGCGGTGCCTGTGCCCGCAGCCCCGCCGGTATACATTCAACAAAACCTTCCGGAACAAAACGACACGCAAAATATGGCTCAGCCCCAATCCGGCTATTGGTATTATTGCCGGGAATCGGAAGGTTATTACCCCTATGTCAAGGATTGTCCCAGTGACTGGGTACAAGTTGCTCCACAACCGCCGCCCCAATAATGTCGTTTGCCCCAAATGACCGGGAGCACATCAGGTGGAGTCAGGGCAATAAAAGGCCCGGCGTGAGCCGAGCCAGAGGGTTTACTGCAATCGCTTCCCTGTTTAGGGAGGAGAGAATCTATAAGGTTCTCAGCGTCGAGCGTTCGACCCTTTATTTCAGCCTTTAATGGCCGGGAATACATTCTCGGCCATTTCTATTATCAATTTCGATATCAACGGATAGCAAGACTTTCTGGAATTGCTGGCGGTCTGCACGGCAGCCTCGATCAATACCGTATCAAGCCGGGAAAATGCACCATCGAAAGAGGTTGCAGCACTGATGTCCGCCTTGAATCTCGACATGGCCGACTGGTGGGAAGCAACAGTGGAGAATTACCTCTCGCATGTCCTGAAAGACCGGATTTTTGCGCTTGTGGCTGAAGCTGTTTCGCCCAACCACGCGCAAAGCATGAACGGGCTCAAGAAAGTCGATCTGGCGCGGCAAGCGGAACAGGTTTTATCCAGTTTGGGATGGGTGCCGGATAACTTCAAGGCAGTTAAACCGCAGGAAGAGCAGCAGTTCTGATCGTCGCGCCCCCCTTTGAAGGGGGGCGACAACCGAAGATTTTTGCGGCCGTAAAAATGAAACCTTACGCAGCTTGAATGTTTGATGCCTGCTTGCCCTTAGGACCTTGTGTAACCTCAAACATTACTTTTTGGCCTTCTTTCAGCGTCTTGAATCCGCCCATGGTGATTGCCGAGAAGTGGGCAAATAAATCCTCACTGCCGTCATCAGGGGTAATGAAGCCAAAGCCTTTTGCATCGTTGAACCACTTTACTGTGCCAATTGCCATTTTTATTTCCTATACATATCAATCAAAAAAATACCCTCGTTGTCAGGGCTGACCACATTTTGTCAATCTGTAGGAGAGGAATATGTTCGCTACCGTACCTAAGAAATCGATGCGTTCAAGATCATCCCTTACTTAAAATCATTTTTGCATATAACTGCACTCTATCCCCATGTTTGGCACATCCTTGGAAAGCTAAAAGAAGCCGTGATACAGGATCACGGAAATACCGAATATGATAGCCGCAGTACCAAGTATGACAATTACATTACCCAATATAGCGGCAACAGTAAGGATCATTTTTCGCTTCATTACGTTACTTTTCCTCGGAAAAAGGGGCGTGCAGGGAGTCGCGATGCCCTTTAAACAGAAGGCCCTTGGGCTACCCCCATTACAGAATGGTTATTACGGTTGTACTAGGATGGTATGGCGCGGAAAAGGCTGAAAACGGACGATAGGCGGAAAGGCTCGAAATTTCCTTGATCTCCTGCATGGTTTGCGCATGTGTCCTTCGCATTAGGGCGCGCATTATTCCCTAATCCTTGGAATTTGTCGATATAACTTTTATCGGTAAGCCTCAAGCTCCCGAAAAATTAGTTCAGGTTTTGGAAGAAGAGCTACCCTTACAAAAGGGAAGGGGAAATTTCCCGAAATATTTGGATTGAACAAAGAGAATAACCAACCGCAGTTACAGGAGAACGACAATGAGCAACAACGGTGGACCTGCTTTTCCTGCTGAATGGACTAACACGGGCGACCAGAACAGGACAGCGCCAAATGGCGTTGTCGTCGCCCCTGGCGAAACTGTACAACTCCATGGCATGTCGCTCAGGGATTGGTTCGCGGGACAAGCCATGCAAGGGTTGATTGCGGACACGGAGTTTCCCCTTGACCACGATGGCCTGGCAAAAGCGGCATACGACATTGCAGATGCCATGCTCGAAGCAAGGAAGCAGTCCCGTTAAACCTACCTACGGTATCCCGATCAACGCGAGCCCCTCAACCGCGGCGATCCCTTAGACCGCTGCGGGAAATCCGGCGTACAACCCATGCAGCGAGAGCAGTAAAGACAAGTTTTCGTATCAATTCATCCTCCTATTATTGGTCGGGCTATTGTGCCTTCAGCGGGAAATGGGTGGCGGAATAGCCCCTAATACGATGAAGGCTGCTCTTTAAGGATAGAGCAGAGGAGACCTGAATTCTCTTCACAAAACACTGTTACATATCTCCATAAAACAGTCGTTTTATGGAGATATGGCATTGTGCGCGATAAGCGATTCAACTGGCGGACCAGGAGTGGTCGGATCCTGAGTCAGTGTAGCCCGTAGCCCAGCGCATTACAATGATGCGTATGCCTGCGCACCTTGGGAGGCGGCGATCTTCAATTGCTCGCCTGTCTTAGGGTTGCGACCGCTGCGCTCGCTCCGTTCGCGCACTTCGAAGGTGCCAAATCCTGGCAGCGAAATGGAATCGCCTTTCTGCAGGACTTCGATGATAGTTTCGGCCAATGCCGTCACGGTCCGGCCGGCTTGAGCTTTGCTGAAGTTGGTTTTCGCGGCTACGGCTTCGATAAGTTCATTTTTGTTCATCAGTTTTTTCCCCTTCTTCAGTTTTCAAATTCCCGCCAGCTTACACAGTTAATCGGCCTGGGCAAAGAATCGATGAAATGGGAATACGCCAAGCATATGCTCCGTTTGCGTCATGCAAACCAGATCAACGGCGCGGAAGAAAACGAGATTATCCTGCTCAACAGCACAAGCTGAAGTACGTTTCATGCCTGCTGCTTGATTATGATCACGTGAAAGTCCATACAATCCGTGACAGCTACCTCGTTAACCCTGGGGAAATCATACGTCGCGCTAGAACGGGCGAGTTATATCCGCCGAAAACGACTCGTCACCTGTTTCCATCGCCTTTTCCTCTTTGCAATATTTCATTGCCATTGCTGCAAGGTCAAGCCGAATTACGGCTTTCGATGACACCGCAATGCTCTCTGGCTAGCTGAGCCGTATATTCTTATTTAACAGAATCAATGGGAAAACGGGTTTAAGTAGAAGCTGGATAGCGTATAGAAAAATTACGTAATGAGACGTATAATCATTTGTTTTCTGAATTGCTATCCGCCTCACTTCACATGCTTTATGACCCATGACTAAGCAGGCTCATGAGTGTAGAAGAGTAGGCGAGCTGGAATTCATGTCTGCTGGCTGGAGCCGGACTAATAACTAGAAACTAGAAAAATAAAATTATGAAAAATAATTGCTTCCCAGCAATCGTTGCAGCTTCCCTAATATCTTTGATTCAGCCCGCAAACGCTCAGCTTTCCGCTCAGGCCGAGCCAGGAAAACAGCTCCCGGCTGTAACAGTTACCGGCGAGCGTGTAGGGAGCTTCAAATCGGACACGGTGCAGGTCGGGACATTCCGCGACATGGCACCTCTTGATGTGCCCCAGACCAGCAATGTCGTGACGCGGGAGGTCCTGGATGCGCAAGCAACCACCAGTTTGTTCGGTGCCTTGCGCAATACAGCCGGCGTGACTCGCTCGCAACTGAACGGCTCCACTTACGACAATCTCTCGATCCGCGGGATTCTCGTGGAAAATCGCAGCAATTATCGGCTCAATGGATTCATGCCGATCATCAACCTGATCGATATTCCGATGGAGAACAAGGAGCGCGTCGAAGTACTCAAAGGCGCCTCCTCTCTATACTATGGCTTCCTGCCCCCATCGGGCATTATCAACATGGTCACCAAGCGTGCGGGCCGCGATCCCATCGCTAATGTTTCGTTGATGGCGAATATCTATGGTGGCGTCAACACCCACATTGATCTTGGCCGGCGCTTCGGGGATGCGCAGCAATTCGGGGCGCGTATCAATCTTCTCGCCGGGAGGGAAGATATCGGTATTCATAATTTTTCCGGTCACCGCGCCCTGATGTCGGGCGCCTTCGACTGGCGGGTCACCGATCAACTGTCCATCAAGTTCGATGTGGAACATTATCGTAAGGAGGTTTCTGAGCAGGCGGCAATCCAGGCGCCTGCAGCGGTGAATGGTGTGATAACGCTGCCGCCTGTGCCAAATGCCCGCCGCAACCTTGCGGGAGAGTGGCAGAAATATGATGCCGAAGCGACCAACCTGCTGCTTCGCGCCGACTACGCACTGAGCGACAACTGGGCACTCCTGTTTGAAGCCGGCAAGGCGCGTACCATGCGCGACCGTAATTTTTCCCAGTTCCAGAATTACAATCTTGCCACGGGCCAGGGTACGCTGCGCATCTTCTTTAATCGGAATCAGTTTTGGGATAACGAAAATCTCCGTGCGGAAGTTTTCGGTCGCTTGCCGGGCCAGTTCATCACGCATGAAGTATCCCTGGGTTTTGTCGGTAACGAACGGAGCCAGGATCCGCGCACTTCATCTACTGCCGATGTGGCGCAGAATCTGTTCCATCCGAATGACATCGCGCGGTTATCCCCCACCGCCCCATTCCGCTCTAACTTCTCGAAAATAACGGATCTGGGCGTGTATCTATCCGATCGCATTTTGATTGCGGACAGACTGCAGGTAATGTTGGGAGTGCGCGGCAGCTTCTATGAGAGTGTCGGAACCAACACTCACTTTAAGGCAACCAACGTCAACCCATCGCTGTCACTGCTGTACAAGATCATTCCCAATGTATCTCTCTATGCAAGTTACATTGAGGGAGTCGAAGAGAGCGGGCAGGCGCCGGCTAACCGTGCCAACAGTGGGGAGATTCTGGCCCCGGCGGTATCAAAGCAAAAGGAAGCAGGTGTAAAGGCGATGGTTGCGGAAGGGGTACTGCTACAAGTAGCCTATTTCGATATCAAGCGCGCCTCGACTACTATTGATGCAGCCAACCGCTTTGTTTTGAACGGGATGGCTCAGTATAGCGGATTTGAGCTGGCAGCTTCCGGGGAGATAACAAAACAGCTGTCCGTCATTGCCTCTGCACTGTTCATGGAGGCCAAGCAGTTAAATAGGGACAATCCTGCGACGTTTGGCCGGATACCGGATAACACGCCGGAGCGTACGGCGAGCCTCTTTGCGGAGTATCGTTTGCAGAGCGTGCCCGGCCTGGCCCTCGGCGCCGGTGTGTACTATGTGGGCAGACGTCCAGTCAACACTGCAAATCAGGCTTTCGTGGATGACTACGCTATATTGTCTCTTAATGCACGTTATGCCACCCGCATAGCAGGTAAGCGCGCCACGATCCAGGCGGTGGTAGATAACGTAACCAACAGCAATTACTGGAGCACCGCAGGTAATGGCCTGCTCGGTGTAGGAGCTCCTATCATGGCCAAAACCGTGGCTCGGGTCGAATTCTGACTGATCCCATTCCGATGGGGGAAGACAACCTTATGGAGGGCTCAGTTCCTCCCCCGTTAGTAAGGGCTATTCAAGATCTCTCTCATGAGAACACGTAGAGTTGTCTTCAATATTCACCTTTATATTGGTCTTGCTGCCGGCCTGTTTCTGATTCTGAGTGGACTGACCGGGAGCATGGTTGTTTTTCGGGATGAAATTGAAGCGCTTACTCATCCCGAACTCATGGAAACAGCGGTAGGCGAAGAACACGTTCCTGTGCAGGCTGTGCTGGATGCAGTCAAACGCGCATACCCTGAGGACAAGCTTCTTTATCTACGCATGCCGCGGACTCCGCAGGAAACCTATCTGTTCAAGATGAATAGCGCTCACGACTTGTTCGTGTATGCGGATCCTTACAGTGGGGAAGTGCTCGGCGCGCATCGCCAGAAAGAGACCTTCATGGGATGGATCGCTTTGGTGCATACGGAACTGCTGGTTGGCGAGCTCGGGAAAAACATTCTCGGCGTCAGCGCCTTGCTATTGATCTGCCTGTGCGGGACGGGACTCTTCCTGTGGTGGCCGCCCAATGGAATAAGAAATATTTCCAGAGGCTTTAAAATCGGTTGGACAGGACCCTGGAAAAAATTTATTTTCGATGTCCATCGCGCTTTTGGCGCCTATACCATAATCTTTTTGATCATTGTTGCATTCACTGGCGTTTCCCTGGTTTTCAACAAAGCTGTAGCTGAACTCATCAATTCCCTGACAGCCAGCGCCCCAAGACCTTCCCCGCCCAATTCCAGGGTAAACGAAGCGGTGGACTCAATGTCTTCCCTTGACGCACTGCTGTATCATGCCGACCGCATTCTTCCTGCTCCAACTACCTGGATAACTTTCCCTCAAACACCTCAGGCTCCACTTGTCGTGCGCAAGAGAACGACTGGTGAGTTTCATCCTAATGGCCGCAGCTTCGTCTATTTCGACCAATATTCAGGAGACGTATTACTCGTCGAAAATGCATCAAATGCTCCTTTGGGAGCCCGCATTTTTAACACTTTTTATCCCATTCATACCGGAGTAATCGGTGGACTGGCCACGCGCATGTTGCAAGTGGTGATGGGCTTCGTTCCCCTTTTTTTATTTGCAACGGGCTATATGATGTGGAGAAACCGAAGGAAGGCAAGGTTGCATAAAAACAACTCTAAAGTTGCCTATTAATCCTGTACGGCAGGGCATAATTTTGAATTTTCTTATACCAGAACCTGTTCTGGCGTAGCCGATCTGCGGGTGATCAGCGGAATCATCTACGTCATCCGCAATGGCCTGCAATGGAAGGATGCACCCAGGGAATACGGGCCGCACAAGACGCTGTATAACCGTTTCAATAGCCAAGTAAATACAAGTATTACAGAGGTAAACGCGAACTTAACCGCTGAACTGGGAAAAATTAATAATGCGATTCACGCCATTAATCACGATTATGAAAACCTGAAGAAATAAAATTGTTCAATATTTAAAACCCATCTAAGACGTGGGCTTTTTATTGCCCACCAAACCCGCTTCGGCGGGTTTTTTATTGCTGTGTTTGCTACCGAACATTACTCAGCAATATCATCTGATATTGTAATCTCCATGTTTCTCGTCCACGGTGGATAAAGAAACATCTTTAAGGAGATTACAGATGAACAAAGATCAAGTTAAAGGTGTGGCTAAAGATATTGCCGGTAAAGTACAGCAGGAGGCAGGAGTATTGACCGGTGACAAGGAGCAACAAGCCAAAGGACTTGCCAAGCAGGCTGAAGGCAAAATACAAAAAGGGGTTGGCGATGCGAAAGAGGCAATCAAGGACGCCGCTGACAAGCTCTAACGAAATGCCGGGAAGCTAAAAGATCACTCGATAATAACAAAACATTCTCCTCTCCTCACTTCTTAAACCCGCCTAGAGCGGGTTTTTTGTTATCTGCTATATTGAAATCGCAGGGTAGCCCCCTGCATCCTTACACTCCTTTTTGAAACCCGCTTCGGCGGGTTTATTTTTGCAGAGATGAAGGCTCCACCAGAAGCTCTACAATCGATTTAAATTGAGAGGTGGTTACCCTTCTTTCCTGCACGCGAAAACGCTCCCTAAGCCTTTAGTAAAGCAGGCAGCCCCTAAACGTAAAGCCTGCCTGGGGGCTACGGCGTACGGGCCATTCGCTCATACTAAACTGGCAGTTTTCTGTGAAGATTTTTCATTTTTCCCCATATTCCCTTCTTGAGTTTTTATTTCATTGTTAAAAGATGGGTTACAGAATAGTTACATTCACAGAAAAATAAAAAATGAGTTGGATGATTGGATAATTAAGTTATTGTTTTATTGGTGGGTCGTGAGCGATTCGAACGCTCGACCTACGGATTAAGAGTCCGCTGCTCTACCAGCTGAGCTAACGACCCGGATTGAATGAACCGGATTTATTCAGTTGCAGGTTCGACGCATGACAGAGGCAAAACCTGTCATGCCTTTATTGCTTCTTTGCCGCTTGAATCTGAGGGTGCTAATCCTACCACATCCGGAAAGAAATTCGAATGGGACAATTACCTGATCGGATCATTCCTGATGCAGAAGCTTGATCTGCACATACAGGAGAACCGGTTCCCCGACTGCGAATCATCCAACTGCACCCACGTGAACAGCTATTCGGCAAATTGATTTAGCTGAATGCACTCCTTCAGCATCGCCCGCATGCGCTCCCAGTGCGAACCCTCCCAGAAAACGCGTTGACAGATATCGCACGTGCTGAAATGGTCGAAGCGTTCGCGTACGGACGGTGGCAGGCGCTCAAGCACTGCGGCCTTCTCGATAGGCCGTAGAGGTGCGTTGCAGTTCAGGCATAAGGTAAAAGGCTTGATGCTGTGTGCGAGGTCCAGCCGATCGAAAATCTCGCAGAGCTGGTCAGGCGGCTTCAAGGTTCGCACATAACATCCATGTGTAATCGAACGTCGCTTGAGCAATTCTCGGTCGCGGGTGAGGACGATGCGCTTTTCCTGGGCAGCGAGCAATTCGATCTGCCGGTCGTGATAATTATTGTCGTACAGCGTGTCGAAACCCGTCATGCGCAACAGGTGCGCCAAACCCCCCAGATGGGCGTCCGCAATGAAGCGCGTTACTCGCAGGGGATGCTCACGCACACGCAGCAGGGGTGTAACATCGACCATCTCGAATTTGGGAAAGACTGCGACCCGATCGCCATGCTCCAGTATCCGGTCGAACCCCACCGATTCTCCGTTTACCAGCACCAGTTCCACTTCGGTGTGCGGCACACCCAGTGCTTCGATCATATGCTTGGTGGTCGCTGCACGGGCGCAGGAACAGGAGAATTCCCGCTTTCGCCGCTCGCGAGCGAGAAAGTCATTCAGTTCCTCATAAAAACGGAATGTAGCGGTAACCATGAATCAGTATTGCACTTTTCAGGCTTAGGCGCATGATTACCCGATTTTCCGGGAGTATCAACGGCAGTTGCGCAAAAGTGTTCTCTTTTTCTGGAGTAACATCATAATACTGCGCGCACGTCTGCTGTTCATCGCCCATCAGGCGATTCCATTAGCGGGGAAAACATGCAATTCAAAATACGGGAAGGTCGCCTGGCGGATGCTGAGGCAGTCGGGATGATCTGCTACGAAGCATTCAAGATGATTTCTCAGCAACACGGTTTTGAACCCGATTTTCCCTCGTTCGAAGTGGCGCGTGATCTCCTGCTGACTTTGCTTTCGAGACCCGATGTATATTCAGCCGTGGCTGAGAGCGAAGGAAGAGTCGTGGGCAGCAATTTCCTGTGGCAGGATTCCACCATTGCCGGCATTGGGCCACTTACGATAACGCCGGAAGCCCAGAGCGGCAGGGTGGGCCGAGGCCTGATGGAGGATGTGCTGGAGCATGCCCGGAATAAACATTTCGCGGGAGTGCGGCTGGTGCAAGCTGCATACAATAACCGCTCCCTCTCCCTCTATACCAAGCTTGGTTTTGAGGTACGGGAATTATTGGCAACTCTGCAGGGAGCACCCCTGCGAATTGATATCCCCGGCTACAATGTCCGTGTGGCAGTGGTGGAGGATGCAAACGCATGCGACTCCTTGTGCCGGAAGATACACGGCCACGATAGAGGGCAGGAATTGCGCCATGCGATTGCTCAGCAGACCGCAATGGTGGTGGAACACGAAGGCCGCATCACCGGTTACGCAACTTTAATTGGCTTTATGGGGCATGCAGTGGGAGAAAGCAATGAAGACCTCAAAGCCCTGATCGGTGCCGCAGACTCGTTTGCAGGTCCGGGTTTTCTTCTACCTGCGCGTAATAGCGAGTTGTTCCGCTGGTGCCTGAAGCAGGGACTTCGGGTAGTTCAACCGATGAATCTGATGAGCCTTGGCCTCTACAACCAGCCCTCGGGGGTCTTTCTGCCCTCCATTCTTTTTTAAGGGGAAGGGATTCCAGAAGCTTGCCGAAATCATGCCTGTACAGCTTGGCGATAGTCGATAGGCGATAAGGACGGATAAGTCAGACAGGAGACCAGATGTCTCAACATGAAACATTCCTGTGGGAAGCGGTGCGTCTCGCCAAGAACAACCGTGAACGCGGTGGCCGACCCTTTGCCGCAGTCCTCGCTATTGATGGGCAGGTCGTCTCCACCGCCGTCAACGATGTCGTGCAGAGCAATGATCCCACCATGCATGCAGAAATGGAGGCAGTGCGCGCTGCCAGCCGGAACCTCGGTCGTGCTGACCTGAGAGGCAGCATCGTTTATACCAGCGGCCACCCCTGCCCCATGTGCCTGGCGGCCATGGTGATTGCAGGAGTGGACGCCGTATATTACGCTTTCGACAACGATGATGCGGAACCCTATGGTTTTTCGAGCAAGGCGACCTATCAGAAGCTGCGCCTGTCACTGGAGCCTCCACCCCTGCCGCTCACTCGACTCGATCTCGGCCTGTCTCCTGCAGAACTGTATAGTGCATAGCTTTGCAACCTGAGAAGGACGGCAGGAAGAGAATATTGAGTCAGCGAGCAAATAGCATGTCGTCATATCGGCTGAAGCCGGTATCAAGTGACGTTCAAGGCGCGCCATTGTTGGGCGTGGGCTGAATTCCGGTTTGCTGGATTCCGGGTCAGGCCCGGAATGACGGGATTCATAATATTTTCTGGCCGGTTCAATAAGAAGTAAGGAGGCAAGACGCGGCCGTGCATCCCGCAGCTTTTTTGGCGGATTGACAACGTTGTCTAAAAGTATTAAAGATTCCAGCTCAACAAACGCTCTTTAAGTACCCGTCCCGCGCACTCAGAGGATTATAATGACAGCACATATATTGCCTGCCACAGAAGAAGACACAAACTCTATGAATAAGCAATCATTGCAAGACATGCTGCTCCTTCCCCGCATACCGGACGTACCAGACGCACCAGACATAACAGACCACTGGGATCATGCGGAAGCCACAAGCAATAGCGAAAGCCCCATCGACGCGCCGGTCGTGAGTGAAGCGGTCGTGAGTGAAGCGGTCGTGAGCGAAGCAATAGACGACAGAATAATACACCCTATGCACCTTACTCGATTTCTGGTCACCAATTTTCGCTCGGTAGAGAACAGTGGCTGGGTTGAGGTTGATAGCGTTACTGCGCTCGTGGGCGTGAACGAATCCGGCAAGACAAACCTGCTGATTCCGCTCTGGAAGCTGAACCCGGCAGTCGGAGGAGAGATCGTGCCGGCTTCCGACTACCCGAAAAAGCAATTCGGTACCCTGCGGCAGGCGCCGGAAAACTTCTGCTTCATAACGGCGGAATTTGAGGCAGGAGAGCTTGGAGAAGAGCTTTGCGGCAAGCTGGAGATCTCCAGCGAAGAGGCCTCCCTCATCGCTGTAAAACGGTACTTCAATGGGGATTATTCGATCTCCTTCCCCCGGCGGGAAGAGCTTGGCGAGATTAGGAGATCCTCAGGGGAAGGTGCAGAGGATGTTGTGAATACGGTAATCCACTCCCTTCCGAAATTTGTCTATTACTCTGAATTCGGAAATCTGGATTCTGAAATCTATCTTCCCCACGTAGTACAGAATCTTCAACGCACTGACCTTGGGCCCAGAGAAGCAGCCAAGTCGCGTACATTGCGAGTTCTTTTTAAATTCGTAGGCCTCGAGCCGGGAGAAATTCTTGAACTCGGGCGGGACTTCCCAAGGCGCAAGGGTCGTCGTCGTGAACCCACAACGGAAGAAATCCGGGAAATCGCGATGAAGAAAAGGGAGCGTTCCATCTTGCTGCAATCGGCAGGTGGGCTTCTGACGGATAAGTTCAGAAACTGGTGGAAGCAGGGAGATTACAAATTCCGCTTCGAAGCGGATGGAAGTCATTTCCGTATATGGGTTTCCGATGACCGCCGCCCGGAGGAAGTTGAGCTCGAAAGCAGAAGCACGGGGCTTCAGTGGTTTCTGAGTTTTTATCTGGTCTTCCTCGTGGAAAGTGGGGGTGAGCACCAGAACGCTGTCTTGTTGCTGGACGAGCCCGGATTGTCGCTGCACCCCCTGGCGCAGCGCAACCTTTTTGCCTTCTTTGACAGTCTTGCAAAAGTCAACAAAATCCTCTACACGACCCATTCACCATTCCTGCTGGATGCAGAGCACCTGGGACGCGCGCGCAAGGTGTACGTTTCCCCTAACGGAACGACGCAAGTGACGTCTGACCTTCGTAGCGTGGAAAAGGATATCCGGCAGGCAGGAGCCGCCTATGTGGTTCACTCGGCGTTGAACCTAAATATTGCCGAGAGCATGGTAACGGGCTGTCAGCCGGTCGTCGTGCAGCGCGTCTCGGATCAATACTATCTCTCAGCCATCAAGACACTGCTCATCGGGGCAAACAAAATAGCCCCCAAGCGCGAACTGCTCTTTCCTCCGGCCGGCGGCAGCAAAACGGTAGGCGTGATCGCAAGCATTATCAGTGGACGCGACGAGCCGCTGCCCAAGGTAGTCCTGCGGGATGATGAAGCAGGAAAACAGGTCAACGCGGAGTTGAAGTCGGATTTGTACAGCGGCGCGCAAGAGCGCATCTTTTCGACGGATAATTACGTTCTCTTCAGCAATTCCACGACAGAAGATATGATACCTGCGCCATTTTTTGCACAAGTGATAGACCGCTGGGAGAGGAATACGGACATCGCCTTTGCGGACGTCCTGGTCAACGGCAGGCCGGTGGTGGAGCAGGTGGAGGCCTGGGCCGACGCACAGGGCGTCGTACTACGCGACGAGTGGAGAGTTGAAGTTGCAAAGCGCGTCAAGGAACAGGCATTGAAAAAGGGCATCAGCGCGTTTGATGCTGGCACCATTGCCCGCTGGGCAAAGCTCTTCCAGGAGTTGATCCGGAACTGATCGCCTCAAGCGAATTGCCATCATCGCTATTGATCCCACCGCAAGACGATCTGCAGCACCCGGCAGAAGTCCCCTGATTACTCGCGAAGCAAGCGGTCGATGACATTGCGTGTGATGATATGGACGTGTTCATTTTCGAGCACCTGGGCCCAGTCGGTGGTTCCCGCGGTAAACACTGTGCCGTTGCGCGAAAAGATTCCCATTGTTGCTGCGTGAATGCCTTCGTGGGCGGGATACGCTTCCCGAGGAGGAAGTTCCTGCCAATTGCCATCCAGCACGCTTGCTGCCAGAACACGGAACCCGCTCGGGGTACCGGTACTTCCGGCATTTGAGGAAAGCACTGCAAGGCCGGTAGCTTTGTCGAATTCATCCAGCGGCGCGCCGTCGCACTCGTACCCGACCAGCGGTGGCGAGGTTTTATCGCCGAATACCTCGCCGCGGCGCAATCCTGTTCCCGCGAATACCCAGTGCTCCGGGTCCTGCACGATATACCCTCTCGTGTTCCGCGGCCCATCCCACCAGCCACCTCCATTGCGGTAACTCACGCCCGTCAGGGAATCCTCGGGACGAGCAACGCCTGTGGACAGCCACCAATGGTCGAAGGCGCCGTGAGGCCCCCCTTGATGGCATAGCATCGCCGCTCCGCCATCGATGATATGAATGCGCCACCAGCAGAGGTTGGCGCCGAAGAAGGCAACGTTGCCTCCCTTGGACACGAAATCTTCCGTCCGGTCGCGTATCGTCTCGCTCCAGTATTCGTCGTGTCCCACGCTCAGCATAAGCCGGTAGCGATTGCACACATCCGGATCGGCATGGATATCGAGATCGGTGCAGAATTCCGGCTCATAGCCGTTGCGCAGAAGCCAGCGAATGAAGCGCGCATCCCAGTGGGCGAAAGTCTGGCGCGGCGAACTCAAATCGTAGTAGTCGAGCGCGCCCCAGGTCTCGCCGCCGATGCCGCCACCCGGACGAAGCAGCGAGAGCCTGGCCCCTGGCGGGTCCTGTGAACGTGGAGGATTGACGTAGAAGCAGCCACCGCCGGTACAGTTATAGGCATGGTAAGTGGCAAGCGGAATCTTGTAGAGCAGCTTGCTGTGTCCACTGCCGCGGACGACGAACAGGACAGCGGCACTTTCCATTGCCAGCGCTACCGGATTGCCATCTGGTTCTTCCAGGTGAGCAATATAGACCGCGGACAGCCAGTCGTGCGGGACAGGAAATTCGTATGACGGCCATTTCCAGTCTTCCGCTGCGCCTCGTAGGGCCGCATATTTCCCCGGCAGCCAATCCGTTTCGGATAGCCGCAGCAGGCCATCTCCCCAGCGATAGAACACCACGCGAAAGCGCGGCGCATCGGTGGCAATGTGCAGCACCAGCGTATCTCCGGGTTCGACGCCCACCGAAGCGGGATAACCACGAATCACGTTATTTCTCCTGCTGTTTTCTTCTGCTACCCGACAGGACCGACCGGCTCGGGTTCGATACGCTTACGCACGAGATAGGGCGGCATGGCGAGCGCGTGCATCGGTGTGCGGCGAAACGACTCAAGCGCCTGATCAGGCGTTTCAACGATCGGCTCTTCCTTTCGATTGAAGGACGTATTGAGCACTACGGGAACACCGGTGCGGACTTCGAATGCTTTCAGCAGTGCGCGCAGGAAGGGATCATCCTGCTCACCGACGGTTTGCAACCGCGCCGTACAGTCAACATGCGTGACAGCGGGAATGATATCGGCGGCCTTGGGCCAGACCGGAGCAGCGAACTGCATGAAGGGGGATGGACGGCGGATATCGAAGAATTCCTCCGCCCGCTCGAGCAGCACTACCGGCGCCAACGGACGAAACCATTCCCGCTCCTTGACTCTGGCGTTGATCCAGTCACGCACGTAGCCATGGCGCGGATCCCCCAGAATACTGCGATGACCGAGTGCGCGCGGACCGAATTCGCTGCGCCCGTGGTAGAGAGCGACCACTTTGGTGGCAGACAGCAGGTCGGCTATACGTCCGTACAGATCGGCGGGTTGTCCAAGATGCTCCACGACAAGGTCATCCGCGCGGCTTAACGCGGACTCGATGTCCGCCAGGCGCGGCTCGGGCCCGAGATAATCGTTCTCCCACCGATAGTCGCAACGCATGCCGCCCAACTCGGTAAGGCCGTACACGGCGCAGCCAAGCGAAGTGCCTGCATCGCTGGGTGCCGGAGGAATAAAGACGCGCTGGAAGGGAGTTTCACGCAGGAGGCGATCATTGGTGGAACAGTTAAGACCGGTGCCTCCGGCAAAGCACAGGTTCTCCGCACCGGTTTGGGCGTGCAGCCAGCGTGCAACTTCGAGCACCGCCTCCTCAAAGGCACGCTGCCCGGCAGCGGACAAATCGGCGCTATCGGCAAAACGGGAAGCATCGCCAGCAGCATAGCGAAAACGATTGCGATCGCGCAGAATTTCCATCCACCGGTCGGGAATCGTCACCTGCGGACCGTCCACCTCCAAGGGCGGCAGGCCAAGCGCGTTCGGGTTGCCATACGGGGCGAGTCCCATCACCTTGCCTTCGTTGCCCTCACCTGAAAAAACCGCTTGTGTCAGCAGGAAGTAGAACATTCCGAGCCCGACCAGGCGCCGCTCGTTACGGTCCCACAATTGCTTGCCGATGCATTCGATCCGCTCTCTATCTGCCTGATAGAACGAAGAGACCTCACGCCAATCCGGAGGCACGCTGTCCGCTCCGCTCCATTTCTCGGTGAATTCGGAAACCGGACTGCCCTGACCATCGATGATCATCACTGCGGCCTTGTCAAATGGGGATGGATGAAACACGCTGTAGACATGCGCGAGATGGTGCGAGATGCGCTTGCGCCGGCAGGCGGGCGAGAATTTCAATATTTCGGCCATCTCCTGCTCATACGCAGAAAGATTTTTTATCTCGCTGTCGGATGAATAGCATTCGACGAGAACATCGATCGGCTTGCCAAGCTCGGGAAGATGCGGTGCGTACGCGTTGCGGAAATCGTCGAGCCTTCCCCAGTGGTGCTTCCGCCTTGTGAGCCGTTCTTTTTGTATTGCGTATACCACCTGTGATCCATGCATCAGGCAGATGCTTGCATCCTGCGTGCGGTTCACCCCAAGCACTACCGGTCCATCGCTCATCGAATTCTCCTTTGTTGTTTAGCGGGCCAGCTCAACCTTGGAATGAATACGTCAGGCTGGTTTTTTCCAGGTGCTCCAGTGCGTGGAACGAGTATGTTTGCGATACCCGGGGATCACCTAGCGGGTCAACTGGTGAAGTCTGTCCAGGAATCGCTGCTGGCGTATAGTTACCTTTTCCTGCGAACTGAGGGAATTTCGTTGGGCAGTCTATTATGACTATAGTAGAGACTGGGTATTTGTAAAGGTTAGATGCAGAGGGGGAAAGAGTTGGCAGGGCATTTCATAGAGGAAGGAGAAGCGCAAAAAGAGAAGCCAAAGGAGAAGAAAATTGGCCTGCTGCCTGTTCGCAACTGCGCGCATTTCTTTCCGGTTCTACGCAGGTAGAGCCAGTCTCTTGGCAGATGCAGGCATTTTCACAGCAGCGCAAGCATAAGCCGCCTGCGCGGAAAGGCAATACCTGTGTGGCTGACGGATGGGGTTTCGTTCAATACAACACTGTTTCCTGTTCGTTATGGTCAGTATCACTGGCGAGCGAGGCGATATTACCTCTTATGCTGCAACTGATGACTTCCACGCAGCTTTTCCAGAAACCCCCGGAGAGCAGTTGCAGGGCCCGGAAATACCTGTTGGAGATTTCGGTGGGCGCGGTGTAGCGGCAGGTGATCCCCAAGCCTTCTTCATCGAGATTGATTGTCTTGTGCCACATCCAGGCGGGGAAAAACAGAACGTCACCGGGATTGAGATCGAACTCATAACGCGGCGCATATTCCACCAGGGGGTACGCATCCGGATCGCCCGGTTCTCCTTCCTCATTCGCGCTGAACTCCGCAAACCGGCGCATGCCATTGCCAAGAGCGGCCGGATATAGCAACCAGGAATATTCGGATTCGATCAAGGTCCAGCGCTTGGAGCCGGAAACGGCAAGATACCAGTTAGGCCCTTCCTCACAGTGGTAGTTCGCGTTCAATCCCGCTCCCAAACCCAAGATCAGAAAGCTCAGTACCGGCTTCGAGGGCCGCCCCATGACAGGAAAATAGGCATGCGAGCGCGGAATGCGGAAGTATTCGTAGAAAGCTGGATTTTGATCGAGCAACAATTGCTGCGGAATGTAATTGCAGCGGCGATCCTCCGCGATCTCGCGCAGAGAGACATTCACCATCTTCTTACTCCGCTTGTCCAGAGCCTGGACGATGGTATCCGGAAAACGTTCCGCAAGTTTGTCGAGCGTCCAGTCGATCGGCGCGTTACCCACGAACCCCCGCATAATGCACGGAACGCCGCGCTTCACGTGCTCCCGGTAAAACCAATTCGGTTCTATCTGGCCGGGTTGATACTCCGTGATGGGGAGAACCTGCCTGCGCGCCACCCCCCTGTCCTGCAAGCGTTGCAGGATACGCGATTCGGTACGCTTGCGCGCCTCCCGGAACAGGCTCGGATTGTGGGACAGATGCTGGCACAACATGATGCTCTTGAGCGCCAGCACATTCCAATATCCCAGCGGCAGTTTCTTCACATCATGCTTGCCCATACGCTCCACAAGAAAGGTGCGCAGAAAAAGCTGCTGCTCCACCACCAATTGCCATAGAACATAAAAAAATGTGGCAATTCCAGCGAGAGGTATTGCTAACGTGTCTCGCGCACGTGTCAATGCAGTGATTTTTTTTGGCTGGCCTGCAATCTCCATGGAAGCCTCCCTCTAAGGTTGATTCACCATGAGAATCAGTTCATTTAACTCCTCATCTTATGAGCTCATTTTATGGATTAAGTCTAGCCCGTATTACGACATAATGGAAATAATGGACAAACGCAAATTGACGTGCAGCTTCCCAGATTACCTATGATGATTCTAAAATCAGAAACCTTTCTGCAAACTACCCGTTCAGCAGTCGGCGTTCCAGAACCGACTGCATGTCCCGTCGACCATCGATAATCAGATAAATCATGACCTGATTCCCGATGACTCGATAGATCATACGGTAAGGTTTGAAAAACGTCTGCCGATACTCCTTGATACCCAGAGCGGCCAACTCTTTCGGGTAGCTGCCTCGCTCAGGGAACTGCGATAAGCTCTCCACGACCTCCATTAGCTGGTCCAGTACATAGTTTGCACTGACTACGCTATCAGACCCGGCGATATAGTCGTAAATCGACTCCAAATCCTGCTCTGCACCTTGGGTAAGCAGCACCTCGAACTTCGTGTTGGAACCTGGCATCAGGGGGTTGAGTGCTTGCGACTTAGACGGGCAGCGACATCAGCCACAGGCTTGATCTTTCCTCCCGTCACTTCCTGGTTACCCAGCGCAAGAATCTTTAATAACGCCAGTGTTTCCTGGGTTTCCTCGAATGAAGTCACGTCCTGTAGAACCGCCTTCGCCTCCCCGTTCTGAGTGATGACCAAAGGCTCCCGCTGTTCCGCGAGTTGTGCCAAGACCTCAGCCGCATTGGCTTTGAGGTAACTGATCGGTTTGACTTGAGATGAGTAGCGCATTCATGTTCTCGTAATATCCTGGAAAAACTTAATATAGTCTTTTTAAGGACCGGTCACAAGAGAACTCTCTTGACACTGCTCCAAACTGGATTGGTATGTCAATGATATTAGAGGTATCAGTGGGACGAGGACAATCACATTATCCTCTCAAAGCAGCGTCTTTCCTTACTATACGATTTTTATGTTTTCCATATACCCCCAAAAATACCCCCAATTGTTAGCCGCTAGGGGCCTGGCTACTCAAGAATCTCGTGCGGCGCAATGGCCAACTGCCCGGTGTGGCGTTTATAGAATCGAGGTATACAGTATCAGACATGTACGTTTCAACATGAAGCTTTACATGCCGTCGGATTTGGCTGAGCACGTGTTCAGTCGATGGGAATTTGCGGAGCGCTGCCATTGGAGTTCCGGCTGGAGGATTGGAGCGGATTAGCTCATCCGTAAATTCTATAGGATTGCCTTAATGATTTTCCGCCTTGGGTGCAACGAAGCAAATCTTTATTTCAGCTTCAGGCTCTCGACCATGTTCCGCAAGATAACGCGATAACGATTCATTCCGCCTTCCTTCATGCCAAACCATGACTGGCAAATGCGCCCTGTTCTCCAGTTCCTTCTCCAATCGCGCCACTCTCTGTTCCAGACTCATCGTTTTTCCTCCAGTGCGTGGATGCGCCGTTCCAGTTCAATTATCTCAAACAGCTTGCGCATTTCGCCCAACACGTACACAAGCCGCGTTCCGTCTTGGGTATCTATTGCGCCTCCTCGCATGTCCCGATATACCCTCGCCATTTCTCGGCGTACGGCTTCCAGGTCGTGCAGATTGAGCTTGGGGGAGGGTAGAACTGTGACAGCAGAATTTTCGATGGCTAGCGCGCTTTTTTCTTTGCTTTTCGACATTATGAAACCTTCTAATGAAGCACCATTATCGTTGAACGAAGGAAAGGTGATACGTCCCTATCCAAGCTACCACCGGAAAGAGATGGCAATAGATAGATTGGTAGTTCTAGAAAGGTGTACGCCCGGCGGGTCAATTGGTTTTCGATAAGTGGCCTGATTGGTACGCCAGGCGGGTCAATTCCGGGAATGCTAAAAATAATTGGTACGCCCAGCGGGTCAATCATCGCGCAATTGATACGCTCGGCGTACCACCATTTATGGCGTTTGCATCGGCAACTTGCAACGCCGTCCCAGTACCTGAAAGAAGGGGCACCACTTTTAGTTTTGGCATGGCGGGCAATGGCTCGTTTTTCTTCCAAGTGCCCCTTGGGCTACTGGTAGACCGTACGTCCAATTTTCCCTTGCAATCGTCTATGGCATAAAAGGTCAATCCGTAGAGGCTTGCCTTGTGTCTGCCGCCCTGTCGAGTGACTTCCACCCAATCGCCTTCCTTCAGCTCTTTAAGGGCCTTGTTGAGCGTTTCCTTTGACTTCCATCCTCTGCCTCGCATTATTGTCCATGCAGCGCACAAATCGCCGTTGTTATCCCCTTTGTATTGGGCCAACAGATCAATTAACAATTTGACCGCATGGGCTGAAAGGTGGGTAAATCCCCGGCTCCTTATGACTGCAAAAGGCAGGGGCGCGAAGCCGCCACCCTCTCGTTTTATTTGGGAACTTTTAAATCGGTTTTTTCCCATCGCCTACTCATCCGCCAAGCGCGAAAGGAAGCAGTACACTCCCCATAGCTCCGTTAAAGACAGCCCGGCCACATCGTCACTTATGCCTAGATCAGAGAATCGCACCAGGAGGACTTGCAAGCGTTCCAGCCAGTTTTCATCACTCATGGTCCGCCTCCTGGCACCTTTTAACCAGTCGAGCCATTCGGGAGCCTGTTTGCTTTGCTCTTTCCAAGGCTCTTTGGATACGCGAGTGCCGCGTTGCAATGGCAGGGCTTATTCGATGTATAACCTCACCGAGTTCCTCCAGCCCCGCCCCCTCAAATAATGCCTGAGACCCACGCTTCACGCTTTCAGAGAGGTAAAAGCAGGTGGAATCTTCTTTATGGTTGAAACGTCGAGCCCAAACAGGGTCGAGGGGACATACCGGCGCATTGCAAGATTGGAACTTGGGGCAATCTGACAAGGAGATCATCAGGCAGCCTCCTGGCCGGAAGCCAGCCTTTCAATTAATGCTCGAATGCCGTCTACATGCCAAGCGGTCACTCGAGGCCCGAGTTTCACGGGTTGAGGAAAGCGTCCAGATTTGACCCCCGCCCACCAGGTAGATTTGCTTACAGGGATTACAGCGGGAATAGGAGGTTTTGCTTTCGGATTGCCAATAATTTGCGGCAAGCGCAAATAACCGGCTTCAGGTAATTGATGCATTGTGGATTACTCCCGTCTAAATAAGGTCAGTACCGGCCGACGGGGAAAAAAGATAGCTAATCCAGCAATCAATCAATCAAACGATCAATGCGAACCGGCTTCAGGTAATTGATGCATTGTGGATTACTCCCGTCTAAAGAAGGTTAATGCCGGCCCACGGGAAAAAAGATAGCTTATCCAGCAAGCAATCAAAACGGAAAGGGGTTTCCGTTTAACGGTGTCACACTTCGGAAACCAGCATCAACACTGGTGTTTAGGGGATCATTGTTCTTCCGGCTTGCGCCCGGTTGGCGCCCACTCAGGACGAATGAGGGTTGCGGCTTTTTTGGCAAGAGTTGGTGAAAATCCGTGTTGCTCAAACCATACCGCGACTTTCGCATTGTCGGGATGTGTGTCCCGGTCGTTTCGGTCGGCGTTTGCCCAGAATTTCTCCGCACCCTGATTCATTCTTATCAGTTTGTCAGAAACATAGTCCCGGTCAGTTGATCTTCTATTTTTCCACGCGCCGGTTTCCCCCGGCATCGCGAATCCCTCGATGATGGTCACGCGCAACTCCGACGGGATCATAGGCGAATAACTCAGCTCCCGGTCACCCTCGCGTTCTTCTAGTCGAATGTGACTCTCTGAACCGTAGAAGCGGGTGAAAACTTGCTCGAATTCATCTTTCCAGACGAATACACCAGCCGGGAGAAGCGGTATGGAATCGCGCCGCCAAACAAGGTTATTCTCATCTTTAATCTTTTCATCCGATTGGAGCTTGTCGGACAAGGCTTGCAAACCCCACGCAATACCATCCCATTCTTTTGGCAGCATCTTCGCCGCCTTGCCATTGGGAAGCAGATGATAAGCGTTAAGACCTTTGAATTTTTTCGGTAAATCGATATTCGCCAAGGATGCAGCCACATTAATTGGGGACATTAGCCAGCCCGTAATGAAAGGTATTGCGCGAACTGGAATTGCTTCTCGACCCTCGGTAAATAGGATGACATTCATAATGCATTTGGTTATTGGGAAGCGACTAATCCGACAATAGCCGAACCATGTGCTGATTTTACCGTAGGTGCGGCATGCTATACACTTACGCCCATTTTTGAATGTACCAAGAGAAAAGCATGCCAACGGAAATTAAGCTGTCTGATCTTCTGCGCGACACTGAATACAAGCTTACACAATTCACGCCGACACAAATTAAAGCCCTAGAGACGAGTATCACTGTCAAGGATAAAGGCAAAAAGCCCACGCCTTTTATCACTTGCCTAGTTCGGGGCAAGCCAATAAAACTCACGCCTGAAGAGGCCATCCGCCAATTATTTGTGATGGTGTTCAAAAATGACTTAGGCTACCCCGTGGAGCGCATGGAGCTTGAATACGGCGTTGTCTTTGGTAGAGAGAAAAAGAGGGCAGATATTTGCATTTTTGACGCCTCCAAAACCACCCCCTACATTTTGGCGGAGTTTAAAAAACCGAAACTGAAAGATGGAAAGGAGCAGCTTAAAAGCTACTGTAATGCCACAGGCGCGCCCATGGGCGTATGGAGCAATGGCGACAGCATCTCGTATTACCATCGAAAAGACCCGAATTATTTCGAAGATATTCCGGCCATTCCCTCCGTGCATGAAAAACTCACGGATATTTTGACCGCGCGATGGACGATTGATGACCTTATTAAATTCGACAAGCTAGTTAATGAGAGAAAGTCCCTCAAAGACCTGATCTTGGAAATGGAAGACGAGGTTTTAGCCAATGCAGGCGTGGACGTTTTCGAGGAACTCTTCAAGCTCATATTCACAAAGCTATACGATGAGATGGAAAGCGGGCGGGATAGAAAACGCCACCTCGTTTTTAGAAATTATGGTGAAACAGATACCGAGCTAAAGACCAAAATCCAGCAACTATTCGATAAAGCTCGTAACAGATGGGAAGGTGTATTTCCAGATGGTGCAAAAATTGATCTGACACCAAGTCACCTTGCGGTGTGCATATCGTCACTGGAAGGAGTGAAACTGTTCAACTCCAATCTGGACGTAGTGGACGAAGCGTTCGAATATCTGATTAACAAGAGCAGCAAGGGTGAAAAGGGACAATACTTTACCCCGCGCTATGTAATTGATATGTGCGTCAAAATGCTCAATCCGCAGGAGCATGAAACCTTCCTCGATTCGGCCGCAGGCAGTTGTGGCTTTCCCGTTCACAGCATATTTCATGTCTGGGAAAAGATCATGCAAGATGAAGGGCTCGACAAAAGCCACCTGTTTACCACTGAAGTCAAACTGCCGCGCTGTATTGACTATGTGCAAGACAAGGTTTTTGCCATGGATTTTGACGAGAAGGCGGTACGCGTAGGGCGCACCCTCAACCTCATCGCTGGCGATGGTCAAACGAACGTCCTGCATCTCAACGCGCTCGACTATGAGCGCTGGGATGAGAAGACCAAAGATGAGGGATGGACGGACATCTACGGGGAAGGCTGGAAGAAGTTGCGCAAGCTTCGCCGCACCAAGGGCGAAAACAGAGACTTTAATTTTGATGTGCTCATGGCGAATCCCCCCTTCGCAGGGGATATAAAGGAAGCGCGCATTCTGGCAAAGTACGAACTCGCGCGAACAGTTAGTCTCGACAAAATTAATAATGTGGACGAAAACGCCGCAAACGTCGAGGACGCAACTGAGCGTAACCCCACTTTCCCCGAGTTTCTGCGCGTCAGCCACGAGACCATCTACAAAATGGCTGATGGTACATACCGCAAGGTAAAAGTGAAGCACCAAAACACCGTCGGGCGCGACATTCTTTTTATCGAGCGCAACCTGAACCTCATTAAGCCCGGCGGGCGTATGGCCATTGTGTTGCCGCAAGGCCGTTTCAACAATTCCAGCGATAAAAATATTCGTGAATATCTGGCAGATCATTGCCGGATTTTGGCCGTAGTGGGCTTGCATGGCAACGTCTTCAAGCCGCACACAGGCACCAAGACCAGCGTACTATTTGTGCAAAAGTGGCACGATGAACTGTGCCCTCAAGTGGATGACTATCCAGTCTTTTTTGCCACCATGCGCGAGCCGAGCAAAGATAGTTCAGGCGACAAAATCTATGTGAAGAATGCGGACAGCACAGCACTGCTGGATACTCATGGGCACTTGATCGTGAAGCACGACCTATTTAACCACGACAGTAAAACACAAGACGGCATTGCCGAAGCATTTATCGAGTTTGCCAAAAAGGAACAGCTCAGTTTTTTTCGCTAAGCCCTTTCAATGAAGCCAAACACATGGCGTTGTTGGAAGGGCAAACTGAATTTTCGATAATTAAGTTTTCGCAACTTGATCATATCAAGCGACGAATTGACGCTGAATTTTACCAGCGACGACATCTGCGACTTCATGCGCGACTCGCCAAAATTGATAGCATTTCCCTGAAAGAAATCGGCGGAAAACTCGACTGTAGCGCGTTCTATCCTTCAATCGTTGACCAATACAACTTTGAGGGTGAGGGAATACCATTTTTGCGGGTCAACGAGATTCAAAATGGTCTGGTAAAGATAACTGGCAGTACTGCATTTCTGCCCTCATCTGTACTAGAAAGCAATCCATCGACAATTTGTACAGCGTCTCCATTCGACATCATAATCGCCAAAGGCGGTAACTCTTTAGCGAAGCTTGGACTGTTATCTACCGAATTTCCGAAGTACGCTCTCAGCCGCGACTTGATAGTGATGCGTACCTCAGCCCTGAAAGGAAACAAGTATTTTATTTGGCTATTTCTGCACTCCGATTTTGGGCAGGATTTACTCTGGAGAACTGCCAGCCAAACTGGACAGCCGCATTTGACGTTACCGTCAATTGAGCAATTGGCTATTCCCCAGTATTCGGAACAATTCGAAGCATCTGCCGAAACGCTTTACGAGCAGTCAGTTCGATTGAAAAACGACGCAGTGGCCGCGTACAAGCAAGCTGAGATCCTGCTACTCGACACGCTAGGCATGACGAGTTTTTCGCCGACTACAGAAAGCATCAACGTCAAATCATTCAAGGATTCCTTTACCGCCACGGGACGACTGGATGCGGAGTATTACCAGCCAAAGTATGAAGATTTCGAGAAAGCAGTAACCCGTCGTTATCCTGCCGGCTTCACAACAATTAATGCTGAGTTTGATTTGATCAAGAAAACTTCGCAGCGCGGAAAATCTGCATACAATTATATTGAAATCGGTGACGTGAACGTTAGCGACGGAACGGCAAACTTTAATCGCCTAGATGTTGAGGAATTGCCTGCTAATGCTAAGCAGGAAGTGCGGCGGGGGGACTTATTAATTTCCAAAGTACGGCCCAATCGAGGCGCAGTTGCCATTATCGATTTTGACGACCCTGATTTAATCGTGAGTGGCGCATTTACGGTGTTGCGAGAGAAAAGCAATTCAGTATTCTCGAACAAGACACTGAAAGTTTTATTGCGTACCAAGGTGTACCGCGAATGGATGTTGAAATTCAACATTGGTACACAGTACCCAGTTATTCGAGATGAAGATATTTTAAACCTGCCAATTCCAATCATTGATGAGCAAACTCAAGCAAAAATCGCCGCGTTTGTTGAAGAGAGCGCCCTCCTTAAGACCAAAAGCGAACGCCTATTAGATATTGCTAAACGAGCCGTGGAGATCGCCATTGAGCTCAATGAAAACGAGGGTATAGCTTACATAGAGGCAAATTCATGAGCGAAGGTTTTGATGTCATGCCGTCTTATGCAAAGGTATCACGTCAGCCCCAGCCTCCAGCTTGTCCAGATAGTCCGCCCAGTGCTGCATCATGCGCTTGCGCTCAGGTAGGTATTCCGCGTAGTTGTATGCCGCCCGCACGCCATCCCGCTCAGCATGCGCCAGTTGCCGCTCAATAGCGTCCCGGTTCCAGCCTTGCTCGTTTAAGAGGGTAGATGCCATGTGTCGGAAACCATGCCCTACAAACTCACCTTTATAACCTAGCCGATGTAACGCAGCATTTATCGTGTTGTCGCTCATTGGTTTCGTTGTGGTGCGCGCACTCGGGAAAACATATTTTCCAGCACCGGAAATACAGTACAACTCACGCAGTATTGCTACGGCTTGAGTGGAGAGTGGGACTATATGCAATGCATTCATTTTCATGCGCTTAGCAGGTATGCGCCATTCTGCTTTATCCAAGTTGAACTCGCACCATTCCGCTTTGCGTAGCTCGCTGGGTCTCACAAACAACATGGGAGCTAAGCGTAGGGCATAACGGGTGGAATATGTCCCGCTGTACCCATCAATAGCGCGTAGCAATTCGCCTATGGCCTTCGGATCGGTAATAGTGGGGTAGTGTTGCCTGTTCGGCGGTGGAAGAGCACCGCGCAGATCAGTAGACGGATCACGCTGTGCCCGTCCGGTGGCTATGGCATAGCGGAAAACTTGCCCACAATTCTGGTGAACACGGTGCGCGGTATCCAGGGCACCTCGGCTTTCAACACGACGTAGCATAGCAAGCAACTCTGGTGCGGTTATCTCCCCAATAGGACGCGCACCGATCCACGGGAATGCGTCAACCTCCAGCCTTCGAA
Organism: Nitrosospira multiformis; assembly: GCF_003050865.1. Lineage (GTDB taxonomy): Bacteria > Pseudomonadota > Gammaproteobacteria > Burkholderiales > Nitrosomonadaceae > Nitrosospira > Nitrosospira multiformis_E. Next base: position 52,884 of record NZ_QAOK01000006.1, read on the forward strand.
TCACCTTGCATGAGTGTGTGTCAGCCCAATTGGGAGCATGTTTCATAAACCATTCACGGGCGACAATCTCAAAACTGTTTTCAATCACTGCCACACTCGCCTCCTTTTGTGCCTTCTTTACCGCGCCAGGGTCTGCCTCATTCGCCAACAGTTTGCGCGCCTTTTCGCGTCGCTCCCGTGCGTCTAAGAGACTTACGTCTGGATATACCCCCAAAGCCAGTAGCTTTTCTACCCCCGCAAAGCGATATTTGAGCCGCCAATACTTCGCGCCGTTCGGTTGCACCAGTAGATACAAACCGCCACCGTCCGATAGCTTCTGCGGTTTATCGCTCGCTTTCGCCTTTTTTACTTGCAGGTCAGTCAGTGCCATTTTTACAACCCTTTCTAGTCGTTTGGGGGTATCGCTTCCGCATTCTTTGCTGCATACCCCCAAAGATACCCCCTTTTGAGGGTAGATTTCAATAGATTTCTTAGGACTGTATTGGACAAGAAAAAACCCACAAGCGTTTATTCATGTGGGTTTCATGGACTCTACTGGACTACTTTGGACTGGTTAGTGGTGGAGACGAGGAGGATCGAACTCCCGACCTTCGCATTGCGAACGCGACGCTCTCCCAGCTGAGCTACGTCCCCATTAATTGCATATTTTATAACAAACCGTTGCGCCGTAGTATGACGTCACAGAGCAACAGGAGCTTCAGCCCTAAACTATCTATATCTATAACCGCTTACACCCAATCCTTCCCAATCAGAAAATCCGTATAGAGCTTATCTTCCACGCTGTCCGGCTCCGGCTTCCAGTCGTAACGCCATTTCACGATCGGGGGCAGGGACATGAGGATGGATTCAGTACGACCGCCCGATTGCAGGCCAAAGAGGGTTCCCCGATCCCACACGAGATTGAATTCGACGTAGCGGCCACGGCGGTAAGCCTGAAAGTCGCGTTCGCGCTCGCCGTAGGGCGTGCTCTTCCGCCGCTCCAGGATCGGGACGTACGCATCCAGGAAGTGATTGCCCACACTCTTCGCCAGATTGAAGCAGCTATCAAAGTCGGGTTTACTCAGGTCATCATAGAATATGCCGCCAATACCGCGCGGCTCCCTGCGATGCTTGAGGTAGAAATATTCGTCGCACCATTTCTTGAAGCGCGGATGGAAATCGTCGCCGAATGGTTGCAGCGCGTTCTTGCAGGTCTGGTGAAAATGCACTGCGTCTTCTTCAAAGCCGTAATAGGGGGTCAGGTCCATGCCCCCGCCGAACCACCATACCGGCTCGGCCCCTTCCTTGCGCGCTTCCAGATAGCGCACATTGAGATGCACGGTAGGGGCATAGGGGTTGCGAGGGTGCAGCACGAGCGACACTCCCATTGCCTCGAAACTCCTTCCCGCCAGTTCCGGTCTGGCAGCGGTAGCGGAGGCAGGCAGCCCTCCCCCGAACACGTGCGAGTAGTTCACTCCGCCGCGCTCCAGGACATTACCCTCTTCCAGCACGCAACTCAGACCCCCGCCCCCTTCCGGCCGCTCCCATTCATCACGACGGAAGTGCTTGCCATCGACTTTTTCCATTCCCTCCACGATGCGTTGCTGAAGTCCCGTGAAGAACTCCCGGGCTTGTTGCGCGGTGCTCATGCGATCTCCCATAGACTTGTCTGCTGCTGATTCTTTTTTTCTTTCACCTGTCCACTGCTATTTTCGGTGGTTAATGGCCCGATACCCGATATCAGGGCGCATCTGGCAACCCTCGAAATGGATCTGCCCGGCAATCTGGTAAGCGCGGCGCTGTGCCATCCTGACGCTGTCGCCCAAGGCAGCTACACAGAGAACGCGTCCACCGGCCGTCACGATCTCTTCCCCGTTTTCGCCGCCCCCGGTGGTACCCGCATGGAAAACATGATAGTCCTTTTCCGCTGGCAACATTGCAGGCAAGGCGGTCAGCCCCTGGATGGCATCGCCCTTGCGGGGAGAATCGGGATATCCGCTCGCCGCCATGACCACCCCCAGCGCGGTGCGCCGGTCCCACTCGGCCTCTATCTTGTCCAGGTTCCCCGCCAGGGCATGCTCGATGAGGGTGATAAAATTGCTCTTGAGGCGCAGCAGGATGACCTCGGCTTCCGGATCGCCCATGCGGCAGTTGAACTCCAGCACCTTGATGCCGCCGCCAGGCGTAATCATGAGCCCGGCATAAAGAAAACCGGTGTAGCGCTCACCTTCCTTTTCCATTCCGTTTATCGCGGGCTGGATGACTTCCCGCATTATTTTCCCGTGGAGCGTCGGCGTAATCGACGTTGCTGGCGAATAGGCGCCCATGCCCCCGGTATTGGGGCCCTGGTCGCCTTCCTCCAGGCGCTTGTGATCCTGGCTCGTGGCCAGTGGCAAGGTATGGCGGCCATCGCTCATGACGATGAAACTGATTTCCTCACCTTCCACAAATTCTTCGATCACAATCTTCGGTCCTGCCTTGCGTGGCTGCTTTTCGCCCAGCATCCTGTCCACGGCGGCATGCGCTTCTTCCAGCGTCATCGCCACGACCACGCCTTTACCTGCGGCCAACCCGTCCGCTTTTATCACGATGGGAACGCCCTTCTTGTCGACATACCGGTGCGCCCTGGCAGCAGAACTGAAGGTGGCGTAGTCTGCGGTAGGAATACCATGGCGCCCCATGAAAGCCTTGGCGAAATCCTTGGAAGTTTCCAGTTGCGCCGCCTTTTGGGTAGGACCGAAGATTTTCAGGCCAGCGGAACGGAAGGCATCGACGATACCTTCCGCCAGGGGCGCTTCCGGCCCGACGACGGTAAACGCGACCGATTCCTTTCTGGCGAATTCGATCAAGTCCGGAATCGCGGTGATGGGCAGGTTCTTCAGGTCTTTTTCGAGCTCGGTGCCCGCATTGCCCGGAGCGACAAATACTGTCGCAGGAAACCTTTTGTGCGAGGACTCGAGCAGCTTCCACGCCAAGGCGTGTTCTCGGGCTCCACTGCCGATTACAAGTAGTTTCATATCCCTTAATTCAGAACTGAAGGTAGCCTTGCAAGTTGACCTGTGCTAACCGCGCCTATCGGTATTGGTTGCGTTGATCGAGGTATTCATGAGAAAAGCAAAAATCGATAACCTGGAGGAAACAAAGAAATTCATATCACCAAGCATTCAACGCGCTATAGACGCACTTAGCGGCGCTTGCATCGGGCAACCCCTTTTCCGTGCTTCAATGCCTGAAATGACGCACGCCGGTAAATACCATCGCCACCCCTTGTTCATCTGCCGCAGCGATCACTTCTTCGTCGCGTACGCTGCCACCCGGCTGGATGACCGCCACTGCGCCTGCCTGGACGACGACATCCAGCCCGTCGCGGAAAGGGAAGAAGGCATCGGAAGCCACCACTGAGCCTGCCAGGGTGAGCCCAGCATTCCCGGCCTTGATCGAAGCAATGCGGGCACTGTCCACCCGGCTCATCTGCCCGGCGCCCACGCCGAGCGTCTGTCCATTGGCACAAAAGACGATTGCATTCGATTTGACGAATTTCGCCACCCGCCAGGCAAACAGCAAGTCCTGCAATTGCTGTGCCGTTGGCTGGACTTTGGTCACCACCTTCAATTGGTCCACGGTAACGTTGAGGCTGTCCGGAGTCTGCACTAGCAATCCTCCCCCCACTCGCTTGAAGTCGCAGGCGTTGCTCCCCGTTTCAGAGGGTACGTCAAGCGACACGGTCAGCACGCGCACATTGGTTTTAAGCGCGAGCATCTGTCTTGCCTCGTCGGTCACTTGCGGCGCGATGATCACTTCGACAAACTGGCTCATCACCGCTTCGGCAACGGAGACGTCCAAGATGCGATTGAAAGCGATAATGCCGCCGAATGCGGAAGTGGGATCGGTTGAAAATGCAAGCTTGTAAGCCGCGAGCGGCGAATCGGCGACTGCCACCCCGCAAGGATTGGCATGCTTGATGATGACACAGGCTGGAGAATCAAACGTCTTTACGCATTCCCAGGCGGCATCCGCATCTGCGATGTTGTTGTAAGAGAGCTCCTTGCCCTGCAACTGCCTGTAGCTTGCAAGACTGCCGGGAACGAGTTGCGGGTCGCGGTAAAAGGCGGCCTCCTGATGTGGGTTTTCCCCGTAGCGCAGAGGCTGCGCCAGGCTGAAATTGAGATTCAGACGTTCCGGAAAGGTACGGCACCGTGCATTTTCCCCTTCGATGGAGGTGAGATAATTGCTGATCGCCCCATCATAGGCGGCGGTATGCGAAAACGCCTTGCACGCCAGCCGGAACCGGAACTCAGGCGTGACGGCGCCTCCGGCGGCCTTCATCTCGTCAAGTAACGCGGGATAATCCGCCGGGTCGGTGACTACGGCCACGCTCTGGTAGTTCTTGGCAGCAGCGCGCACCATGGTCGGGCCGCCGATATCGATATTTTCAATGGCCTCTTCCAGGCTGCAATCCGGCCGCGCCACTGTCTGGCTGAAAGGATATAGATTCACCACTACCAGATCGATGGCGGGAATTTCCGCCTTTTCCAGTGCAGACACATGCTCGGGCAAATCCCGTCTTGCCAGAATTCCCCCATGTATTTTGGGATGCAGGGTTTTGACCCGCCCATCCAGCATCTCCGGAAATCCGGTGTAATCCCCGACCTCAGTCACCTCAATGCCGGCATCCCTCAGCAGCTTGGCAGTGCCGCCGGTAGACAGGATGGCTATTCCGAGTTCGCGCAGTTCTTGTGCGAGTCCGACAATACCGCTTTTATCTGAAACACTAATCAGGGCTTGTTTAATCGACATTCGTATTTTTACTGAATCAGGATCGGGTCTGTGGCGTGATGCATTACAATCATTAACTGGCCCGCTTGGGACTGACCATTCAGGCGTGTAACGGCAGCTTTGCCTGATCGTCTATTTGATCTGATACTGCTTCATTTTATTGCGCAGCGTATTGCGGTTGATGCCGAGCAATTCGGCCGCACGGGTTTGATTACCCTCGGCTCGTTCCATGACCAGTTCGATCAAAGGCTTTTCCACGCTGCGTATCACCATTTCGTGGATGGCATGCGGCTTTTCGCCGTCGAGATCGTTAAAGTAATCTTCGACTGTTTTGCGTACGCACCGCGCGATATCGTTTTCGTTGATTATGCTCATGCCACCAACTCCTCAGCCTCGACGTAGGTCAGCCGCCGCCCGTAGCCGGCAAGCTCACTGAAAAAGTCGTTAACTGCAGACAACTGCTGATCAGTAGACTGCAGCTGGTTCATGGCATGACGGAAACCCGCAGACCCGACCAGTCCCTTGGTGTACCAGGAAATATGCTTGCGGGCGATGCGCACCCCCGAATACTCGCCATAGAAGCTATACAGATCGTGCAAATGTGCGACGAGTACACGGTGAATCTCAGCCACTTCGGGCAGCGGAAGGTGTGAGCCGGTAGCGAGATAGTGACTAATCTCGCGAAAGATCCAGGGGCGGCCTTGTGCTGCGCGGCCGATCATGACGGCATCCGCTCCCGTATAGTCAAGAACATGTTTTGCTTTTTCCGGTGTCGTAATGTCCCCATTGGCGACAACGGGAATCCCCACCTCAGCCTTTACTGCCGCAATGGTATCGTATTCGGCATGGCCGGTATAAGCACAGGCGCGAGTCCGTCCATGGATGGCAAGCGCCTGGATGCCGGCATTCTCGGCAATGCGGGCAATGGAGAGCGCATTCTTGTGCTGGGTATCCCACCCGGTGCGAATCTTGAGGGTGACAGGCACACTCACCGCACCTACGACGGCATCCAGGATACGTCCCACCAGCGGCGGGTCCTGCAGCAATGCAGAGCCTGCCATGACATTACAAATCTTCTTGGCGGGACACCCCATGTTGATGTCGATGATCTGGGCTCCTTGTGTGACATTGTAGCGCGCAGCTTCTGCCATCATCGCCGGATCGGCGCCGGCAATCTGCACCGAGATCGGATCCACCTCGCCTTCATGATTGGCGCGGCGCCGCGTCTTCTCCGAGCCCCAGAGGAGCGAATTGCTCGACACCATTTCGGACACAGCCATTCCGGCGCCCATGCTTTTGCACAATTGCCTGAAGGGGCGATCAGTCACCCCCGCCATAGGGGCCACGATAAGGTTATTTTTGAGAATATGAGAACCGATTTTCATGATTCTGAACTGGCCCGCCAAGTGCGGTGACGAGCAAGGGATGAGAATGGACGTAATTCTAACAGCTATTGCAGATTAGAGTAGCGGCCCTGCCCTTTCGATAAGGCCTCCGGAGAAGAGCCGCCGCGGCAACGAGAGAGTACCAGACGATTTATGGCGAGGCAAATCCATTGCTGGAAAGCAGATTTCGCCATGCATGCGAAGCCTTTTCCGGCGCGTTATCTTGTTTCAAACCGCTCTGGCCCTTATCCGTTTTTGCGATTCACGAATGGGGGGAGACAGTGGAGCGGGCTTGCGCGATCTCAACTTCATCCTCAGGATCAACCTCTCGCGCCGAACATCATGCGCCGCGCAACGAGCTTTTTGAGTTGCGGCAGGCAGTCGAGCGCGCTTAACCCCATGCCGCGCACGGTGCCTAAGAAGGGATTGTCGTTGGAAAAGAGTTTCACCAGTGAGTCCGTGAAGGTACGCCCCATGCTGCTGTCCAAGCGGCGCTTGCTGCTGTAGCGGCCAAGCATGGCAGGTGTACCGGTTTCAGCGGGAAACGCGATGATTTCCTCAGCCAGCTCCCAGGCGTCGCGCAGCCCCAGGTTGAAGCCCTGCCCGGCAACCGGATGCAGCGTCTGGGCGGCATTGCCAATCAACACGGTACGAGAGGCGGTGACAGGAGTCGCATACTTGAGTGCAAGGGGGAAACCGGACCGCTTGCCGGCTTCAATGAATTTGCCGAGGCGATCGCCGAAATGGCCGTGCAACCGCTCAAGAAAGGCGGTGTCATCCAGGCCAAGAATTTCCTGCACCTTGTCGGGAGAAACAGTCCATACCAGCGCAAAGCCATCACCCGCAGGCAGTAGTGCAACGGGACCTTCCGGGGTGAAGCGTTCATAAGCCACACCCGGTTGACGACCTCGGGGAACGCTCTCCGCAGCCCTTACTTGCGAAGACTGCATTCCCGGTCTCGTTCGAATTCGGGCAAATGTTTGTTTCGTACCTGATAATTGCATTCCGGAAGCCTGCTCCGCCAAATGCTCCTCAAAATGCTCGGTCTTTACACGCGCAACAATCGCCCATTGCTCGTAGTCATGCACCTGCTGCGTGATGCCTTCGATCTGGGCAGTGAGACGGCCCCCGTCTGCCACCACCAGCAGCCTGGCTGTTGCCTTTTTTGTTATCTCCCCATGCTCAAATTCCACCCGCCCAAACCCGTCGCCTGTTTCCATATGGACTACCCGGGCTCCTGTCAGGCAATCCATCTCGCACTTTTGAAGAGCCATATGCATCGCACGGAACACGTCATCGTAATTCACTACATATCCCAGGGCGGGCACGCCTATTTCGCGGGCCATCATGACGGTCCGGCCGAGCCCGCCCTGGTGGGAAACATGGATGGTGAAGATAGGAGTAACGTCGGATAGGGTCTTCCAGACACCCAGGCGCTGCAGGACAAGCCGGCTGCCCTGGGATAATGCCAGAGGCCGCGGGTCTTCCGCTTTTTCCGGCAGTCCGCGCGCCTCCAGCAACAGCATCGACAACCCGCTGTTCCGCAGCGCGAGAGCCAATGCCATGCCCACCGGACCGCCGCCGATGATGATCAGATCGTAGTCATATTGATATTGAGCGTCGACCATGGAAAAGCTGACTGGTGAAGCGGATTTCTGTTATTGCCCCTAGTTACTACTGCTACTGCTGCTGCCAAGCACTACGGCCCCTGGCGGCCTTTTGTCTTGTCGACTCGTTCTTCGACAATTTCCGCATCTTCGATGACAACATAATCTCCTTCCGCAGCCTGCCCGGATTTCTGCAACTTGCGTCGCAACCACCATATCCGCAATGCGAGACCACCAGCGGCGACTGCAAATAATGCAAGAAAAGCGGTAAAAAAGAAAATGCCAAGAACCGCCATGACGATAAACGCGGGAACCAGAAACAGATAGGTGAGCAAACGGCCACCGCCTCCACCCGCTTTGAAGACGGACTCTTCCGGCGCCCCAGTGCGTCCGTCGCGGGTTATGCGTCTGATAACTATTCGGGGGTTTTCATCCATTATTTAGATTTCCTCCGTCGCATCAGTTCTTCAATCTCATCCACCATCTTTGGAGCAGCTGATGTCAATACCTCACATCCCTCCTCCGTTACGGTCACATCGTCTTCGATACGGATGCCGATATTATGAAAATGGGCAGGTACATCATCCGCAGGGCGGATGTAACACCCTGGCTCCACTGTCAGGGTCATTCCCGGAAGTAAAGCGCGCCATCTTCCATTCTGCTTGTATTCACCGGCGTCATGCACGTCCAATCCCAGCCAATGACCGGTGCGGTGCATATAGAAACGCTTGTAGCCTTCCTTTTCCACTACCTCCTCCAAGCTGCCGCGGCACAGGCCATATTCAATGAAGCCCTGCGAGAGTACGGCAATGGCTGCATTGTGCGGTGCATCCCAGGAATTACCAGGCCTTACCTCGGCTATCGCCGCCGCCTGCGCATATAACACCAGTTCGTACAAATCCTTTTGTGCCGCGCTGAATTTTCCGTTGACTGGAAAGGTACGGGTGATATCGGCCGCATAGCCGTCCAGTTCGCAGCCTGCATCGATCAGCAGTAATTCGCCCTCATTCAGCCTGTCCTTGTTTTCGACATAATGAAGCACGCATGCGTTCGCTCCCCCGGCAACAATCGGCGTGTAAGCCGGCGCCTGAGCTCCATGTCGACGGAATTCACGCAACAGCTCCGCCTCCACCTCATATTCCCTCATGCCCGCCCGAGTTTTCCGCATGGCTTGCCGATGCGCATCCGCCGAAATCCGTGCCGCCTGCTCCATGACTTGCAGCTCTTCAGGGCTTTTGAACAAACGCATCTCATCCAGCAGCCGGCGAATATCGCGAATGTCCTCAGGAGGGGTAAGGCCGTTGCGCACCTGTTGCCGCACTTCATTGATCCATCCCACTACACGCTTGTCCCAGGCTGCGTCGTGACCCAGCGAGTAATAGATTGCCGGTTGTCCCGCAATCAGCTTGGGCAGCCGTTCATCCAGCGTAGAGATGGGATAAGCCTCGTCGAACCCGAACGCTTCCCGGGCCGCTTCGGGGCCATAACGATACCCATCCCATATCTCTCGCTCGGCGTTTTTCTCGCGGCAAAACAGGATGTGTTTCGATACGCCGTCCACCGGTCCCGCTACGATCACCAGCACCGCCTCCGGTTCGCCAAAACCCGTCAGATAATAGAAATAACTGTCGAAGCGGTAAGGATAATGCGCATCCCGGTTCCGCACGCGCTCAGCGGCAGTGGGGATGATGGCAACACCTTCCTGCATTTGCCATGCCAGGGAGTGGCGACGATCGGCGAAGGATTTAACAGGGGTCATTTAGCAATGATTTTTACAGTATCTGAATGTATAAAGCAAATTGGCTCATTCTTTCCCCTCCGACCCCGATTCCGCCTGATTCCCCCTGATTCCGGAGTGCCGGAAGGTAGCAGGAGGTGGCTGGAGACAGTTCAGGACACTGGCCGTATCAGGTCGATGTCGAGCAGGCGAAGACGTTCCGGGGTACCCACATCCACCCATGATCCGGAGTAGCGCTGGCCGCTCACTCTTTCTCTCGCCATGGCCTCCTTCAGCAACGGAGCGAGCCTGGCAACGGTACCGGGAACAACATCCTGAAAAAGCTCGGGCTGATATATGCCAATGCCGCTGAACGTAAACATCTCTTTTCCGGTTGCTGTAACCCTGCCGGATTCGAGAGCAAAATCGCCATCCATGTGATGTGCAGGATTGTCAACCAGCACCAGGTGCGCAAGCGCACTATCCGGATGATCCCGCATGCGGTGCAAGACCGGCAGCAGAGTTGAGAAGTCCATGCTGCAATAGATATCGGCATTCACTGCAAGAAAGGGTTGACGCTGCCCTTTGCCAGCACCCGCTCTTAGAACAGGCAGGGCTTGCGCAATTCCCCCCGCAGTTTCCAGCGCGGCGGGTTCAGGCGAGTAATGAATGCGGACCCCGAAGCGCTCGCCATTGCCCAGCGCGGCTTCGATCATCTGTCCAAGATGCGCGTGGTTGATGACAATATCGCGAAAGCCGGCTTGTGCGAGATTTTGCAGGTGATATTCGATCAGCGCCCTGCCTCCCACGCGCAGCAAGGGTTTGGGCAAAGTATCGGTCAGGGGACGCATGCGTTCTCCGCGTCCAGCCGCAAGGATCATGGCCGCGAACCCGGTCCCGGCCTTCTCAGAAAGTGTAGCCAACTTTCAGTTCCGGCTTGTTGATCTCCCACTGGTCAAGCAGCGTTAGCAAGGGATTGAGCTCGCGGTAGCGTTCGCACGCCTTGCGCAGGTAATCCGCCACCAGCGGTATGTCCTTGAGATAACCGCTCTTGCCATCACGATAATTCAGGCGGGAAAATATTCCCAGCACCTTGAGGTGGCGCTGCACGCCCATCCACTCGAAATCGCGGTAAAAATCCGCAAAGCTTGCTGCAACCGGCAACTGGAGCTTGCGCGCCTGCTCCCAATAGCGGATCAGCCAGTCCAGTATGCGTTCTTCGTCCCAGCGGATGTATGCATCCTTGAACAGGGATACAAGATCGTAAGTAATGGGGCCATACACGGCATCCTGAAAATCGAGAATTCCCGGGCTGGGCGACGTTACCATCAGGTTGCGCGAGTGGTAGTCACGGTGAACAAAAACTCTGGGTTGCGCCAGGTTATTTTCCAGGATAAGCCGGAAAATGGCATCGAGCTGCGCCTTCTGGCTGGTGACAAGCGTCACCTGCAAATGATACGCGAGATACCAGTCTGGAAAAAGATTCAGTTCCCTCAGCAGCAACGCTTCGTCGTAATCCGGCAACAAGCCCGGCCGGCTCACAGGCTGGATCTTGAGGAGCGCATTCGTGGCGTCGCTGTATAAACGGCTTGCGTCAGCATCCCTGGCCACGCTGTCGATGCTGTTTGAATTCAACGCCTGCAGAAAGGTCGTGTTCCCGAGATCGGACAGCAACAAAAAACCCCGTGGTAAATTCTGCGCCAGAATCTCCGGCACATGGACACCTGCTGCCGAAAACAGGCTGGCCACCTGCAAAAAGGAACTGCAATCTTCCTGCTGCGGTGGCGCGTCCATCACAATCAGGGTTCTGCCGTCGTCGAACTTGATGCGGAAATAGCGTCGAAAACTTGCATCCGCCGAAGCAGGCGACAAGGTAAACTGCCTGTCAGGAAACTGTGCAACGAGCCAGTTTTCCAGAAGACGGTAGCGTTCCATATAATCTGCTGATTGCCTATTTGATCGAAGTGTGAGATTTTAACATCAAGTATCGCTTCTCACCGGCCCGGTGGCGAAGCAGAAACAGGAGGAATTATGGTTAACCAGAAGGTACTGGACGAAATTGTAACCAAAGTCAATGAATTGGTGGCGCAAAGCCCGGTGAGGGATGTCGAGAAGAACCTTCGCGTCATGCTCGGGGCAGTGTTCACTCGCCTGGACCTGGTAACGCGCGAGGAATTCGAAGTACAACAGGAGGTGCTCAAGCGCACGCGTGAAAAGCTGATCGCGCTGGAAACACGGGTGGCAGCATTGGAAAGCGCTGCGAAGAGCGGCCCCCTGCCCAACACTCTGGATGTCCCCCCGGAGACGCTGGACGATCTGTCGGAGACGGAGTAAGACGACATCCAGATTTTGGCTTATCAGTTTTTTAACACGCAAGAAATGCTCAACTCTGCCGTTTATTATCTGTATCAGACGATTCATTCGGGTTGAGAATTTTTTTGCATGCCGCTCGCTGTTCTCTATAGCCGCGCTATCGCTGGCATGGAGGCACCACTGGTAACAGTGGAAGTTCACATTGCCAACGGACTGCCGGGCTTTACCATCGTTGGCCTGCCGGAAGCGGAGGTAAAGGAAAGCAAGGACCGCGTGCGGGCCGCGCTGCAGAATACACGCTTCGAGTTTCCGCCCCGGCGCATCACAGTCAATCTTGCCCCGGCTGACCTGCCCAAGGAAAGCGGCCGCTTCGATCTGCCGATTGCATTGGGCATATTGGCCGCAACCGGCCAGATTCCATCGGACAAGCTCGGTCTTTATGAATGGGCGGGAGAACTGGCGCTGACCGGAGAACTGCGCGCCATCCGCGGCGCGCTTGCCATGACTTATGGCGCCACCCGCTCGGGCCGCAGCTTCGTACTGCCTGAACAAAATGCGGCGGAGGCGGCGCTGGTCAAGGAAACCGCGGTTTACCCCGCAACTTCCCTGCTCCAGATTTGCGCCCATCTTGCCGGGCGTGAACCTCTGCAGCTTTATTCGCTTCATTCGCTTTATTCCGAAAAGGGGGCACGCGCGAGCGAGAGTGCGGAAAGCGCGCTTCGCTATCCCGGCATGGAAGAGGTCAAAGGGCAGGCACAGGCCAAGCGTGCGCTTGAAATTGCGGCGGCAGGCAGTCATAGTCTCCTGATGATCGGTCCTCCCGGCACAGGCAAGTCGATGCTGGCAGCACGCCTTCCCGGCATCCTGCCCGCCATGACCGAAGAGGAAGCTCTCGAATCGGCAGCCATGCAATCCCTCGGAAGCGGCGGTTTCAGCGTTGCCAACTGGAAGCGGCGTCCCTATCGTTCCCCGCATCACACCGCTTCGGCCGTTGCTCTTGTCGGAGGCGGCAGCAATCCCCGCCCTGGGGAAATTTCGCTGGCTGTGAACGGGGTATTGTTTCTGGATGAATTGCCCGAGTTCGATCGCAAGGTATTGGAAGTATTGCGCGAACCGCTGGAATCGGGACGCATCACGATTTCACGGGCGGCACGGCAGGCCGAATTTCCTGCACGCTTCCAGCTGGTCGCAGCCATGAATCCCTGTCTTTGCGGCTACCTCGGACATTTCAGCGGAAAATGCCGCTGCACGCCTGACCAGGTGGCGCGCTACCGTGGAAAGATCTCCGGCCCCCTGCTGGACCGGATCGATATACAGATCGAAGTGCCCCCTCCACCCGAAGAGGACCTGATGCGGCAGGCGCAGGGAGAATCCAGCGAAACCATCCGTCAGCGCGTCGAAACCGCTTATCAAAGGCAACTGGAGCGTCAGGGGAAGGCGAATGCCCATCTGGCAGTAAAGGATATCGACAAATACTGTATTCCGGACAAAGCCGGGGAAAATCTGCTCAGGCAGGCTATCAGCCGCCTGAATCTTTCCGCCCGGGCTTATCACCGCATCCTGAAAGTCGCGCGCACGATTGCAGACCTGGCCGCAAGCTCGGGGATCAGCAGCGCCCACATTGCGGAAGCGGTGCAGTACCGGAAGATGGATCGAAGCTAGAATTTCCATGACTGCCCTATGCCTGCTCGTTGCACTTTGTTCTGCACGCCCATGACAGACCAGGATGGCAATATGGCCGGGGAGGTTTGCTGAGGAAGTTTTCTGAGGAAGCTTGTTTGGAGGCTGAAGGTTAAGCGAACGCGTGGGCGAGGGTGTAGATCGTCAGGCCTATCAGGCCGCCTATCAGCGTGCCATTGATGCGAATGTACTGAAGGTCTTCGCCCACCTGTCGCTCGATGCGACGAGTGACTGTCTCCGTATCCCACTCACCCACGGTGTCAGCAATCAGTCGCCCCACATCACGCTGATGAGACTGCACCGCCTCCACCAGCACATCCCGTATCCAGTTATTGAGCCGCTCTCGCAGGTCAGGGTCCTGAATTACCGTATTGGTGCCGGACTCCATGACACTCCGCACCCACGCCCTGATTACCGATTCCTCGCTGTCGATGTCCTCGCGCATCCCGTTGCGGATGTCGCGCCAGACTCCGTCTGCATAGTCCCGCAAGGCCGGATGCTCCAGCAGTTTGCGAGCTTGGGCGGCAATCTGCTCGCGATACTCGGGCGAAGTAGCCAGGTCAGAGGCAAGCTTGCCGATGGCAGCATCCAGTCGCAAACGCAGGGGATGTTCAGGATCTCGCGCAATCTCCGCCACAACCTCCCGCAGCGCCGCCACCACGCTTTCCCCCACCTTTTCATCCATCGAAAGCCGCTGCCAGAACCAGGCTGTATTTTCGCGCACGCGCTGGCGAATACGTGATTCGTTCGCAGTTACATATTCATCAGCCTCACGCAACAGCTTGTCCAGCAGTCGCTGGTGCCGCTTTTCCGCAGTGAGCATCACCACCGCCTCGCCGAGCAAAGGGCCAAGATCGACGCGGGCCGCTTTTTCCAGCATGCCGACCGAAACGAAACGCTGCACGTAGCGTTCGTCCACTGAATCCAGCAATTCCGGAATCAGGCGCGTCACATAATCCGAAAACAGGTCGGTCCGCCCCTGCTGGGACAGCCACGTAGCCAGTTTTCCGGACAAATCCACACGCGCGAGTTTGGCAGCAACCACTTCGGGAGAAGCAAAGTTGCTCTCCACGAAGCGTCCCAGCGATTCACCGATTCGATTCTTGTTACGTGGAATAATTGCAGTGTGGGGAATCGGCAGGCCGAGGGGCTGACGAAATAACGCTGTTATGGCAAACCAGTCCGCCAGCGCGCCCACTACTGCAGCTTCGGCAAAAGCGCGAACGTACCCAACCGACGGATGAACTGAAAGAAATACATTGGCCAGAACGAGAACCGCAAGCATCACGATCAGCAGCGCGGTCGCCAGGCGCCGCGTCCGGTTGCTGGCCACGGCTGGCTCTACAGGCCGCATTTCCTGATTCCCGGCTCGCGATTCCAAGGGATGCACCCGATCGAATGGCTGGAGATTATAAAAGTCGTATTTTCAAAGCGCTTTCTGAATCAACCTGAATCCAAAGTACACTTTACCGATTGCAACGGTCAAGGCGTTGATTGTTCAATACGAACAGAGAACAGTTCGTCCCACGGGGATCCGCCTGATGGAAGCGGAAAGGGGCAATGGTAACGGTAACAGAATTACTTTTGGTTTGCTCTTGCCCATTCATCCGCCTCGCGTCGCGCATCCCCGATTTGCATGGGTGTCATCAGCTTTTCCATCAGTTCGCGATTCTCTTTGGCATCCTCGTAGCCGCCGGCGCTGGCGATACTGAACCACTTGTCGGCTTCCACATAGTCCTGTTTCACGCCATTGCCATTGTAATACAGCACCCCGAGATTGGTCTGGGCACCCGCATGCCCTTGCTCCGCTGCCTTCAGGTACCAGGCCAACGCCTGTGCGTAATCGTGCGGCACTCCCTGCCCGCTGTCATACTTCACGCCCAGGCTGTATTGCGCCCGCGCATATCCTTGATCGGCCGCCTTGCGATACCAGGCTACTGCCTGTTGTGTATCCTTTTCGATGCCTCGCGCCGTGTCATACCTTACCCCCAGGTTATATTGCGCATCCGGATCTCCTTGCTCGGCCGCCTTGCGATACCATGACACCGCCTGGCGATCATCCTGGATGACGCCTTTACCCGTCGCATACATCACGCCGAGATTGAACTGCGCAGGAGCATAGCCCTGCTCGGCCGCCTTACGATACCATGCCGCCGCCTCGTAAGCGTCCTCACGCACGCCCCACCCTTTGGCATTTGCCACCCCCAGCTTGAACTGGGCACGCGCATATCCTTGATTGGCCGCCTGGCGATACAAGGATGCCGCCTGCCGATAATCCTGCCCGACTCCTTCTCCCGCAGCGAACATCATGCCGAGATTGAACTGTGCATCCGCATTCCCCTGCTCAGCAGCTTTGCGGTACCAGGAGGCGGATTCCTGATTGCTCTGCGCTACTCCACGGCCCTTGGCATAGAGCACGCCAAGGGCATATTGCGCCTCTGCGTACCCTTGCTCGGCTGCCTTGCGATACCAGGATACGGCCTGATGGTCATCCTGCTCGACCCCCTGCCCCTTGAGATACATGAATCCCATGATTGCCTGTGCAGGTGCATGTCCCTGCTCCGCGGCTTTCAGGTACCATGAGAGGGCGTGCCGATAATCCTTTTCCACGCCCTGGCCTTTCGCATACATCACTCCGAGATTGTATTGCGCCACCGCATATCCGCTGTCGGCTGCCCGGAAATACCAGAACATTGCCTGTTGATAATCCTGCGGGACGCCTTGGCCTTTCAGATACATGTACCCCAGCATGGATTGTGCCGGTGCGTCCCCCTGCTCCGCCGCCTTGCGGTACCACTTGGCGGCTTGTTCATGATCCTGCGGCACGCCGTGACCCCGTGAATACAGCACGCCCAGATTGAACTGCGCGTCGGGGTTGCCTTCATTGGCCGCTTTCCGGAAAGATTGCACTGCTCTGGCGTAATCCTTGCTGAGAACGAACTTCATTCCATCCTCGAAGTCCCCTGCGATAGCCAGAGAGGCGAACAACATCAACACCGGGCCGACTGTTGCGAACCTGGGTGTTGCCACTGGTTTGGATAGGCGCATCATTTTCACCTTCAATTCCCGATTCTATATTGCCCGCGCATTCTACCCGGCGCGCCCCTGAAGTTACAGGTGTTACAGGTGTTGCGGCATCCGCAATTTTTTATTCGCGAGGTTGTTTTTTTCTTATGCGCGTTTCGAGGAAAAAATCAAGAAAGCCGGCTTTATGTTTTTTACGTTTTATACAGCCATTCCCCAGCTTTTTCAGCAGGAGTTATTCGGGAGCCGAGCAGTCTTCCAGCGCGTCCCACGCAATCCGGCTTTCATATTTCCTTCCACTGACGGTGGCAAATGCCGTAGCATTATCCGTTCGTTTCAAGGTAAGAACGAAAGAATAATCGCGATCCACTTCTTTGTCAGCATTGCTGCCGGAGGCAGGCCGTATCTGATCACTGCATCGGGATTGGAAGGCGAGTTGCGCGCATAGGTGCCTGCGAGTGCACCTTCAGGATAGGCATAGATTTCCATTGCCGCAATATCCGGGTAGCTGAAAACCTGATATTGCAGGCTGCGGATCATCCATCGACTATCGGATTGAAGCTTGTCGACAGTGCAGCGGGCAAGTGCAGGGAGATTTCCGCTGACCTTTCCTCCGTGAGTAAACGAGGAATCCTCCCAGCCGATCCCTGCGCATGCTGCGAGCAGGCCCCCGCACAAAGAGAAGACCAGAACCGTGATCAATTTGATGCCTGCCTGCAAAACTCTGCCTCCCCTTCGACACGAACGCGGACCGGATTACATCGTGCCGGTATCCGCTCAATCTAAACCTAGGCCAAAAAGAACGGCTTGTAAAGCTTGTCCGCGGCAATGGCAACGGCAGGAACAGGGGCAACAGCAACGGGATAAGGAAAGACTCTTTTCATGAAACGATTTCTGAAACGCCGCGAACGGCAGGCAAACGTCAGCCGAAATCCGCCTCTCGCAGACTCCGATCTCGTTCACCTGAGCGAAGAGTACGGTATCCGCTCGCTTCACCTGGGAAGCAGCATGGTACAGAGCGCAATGCGCATCGCTGCCCCGAATGAGTTGCAGCTCGCCTATACCCAGTGCATGATGTGTTTCCTGCTGTTTCGCCCACGACCCAAAAATGTTCTCATGATCGGTCTGGGAGGAGGCTCGCTGACTAAATTTGTTTACTGGCAACTGCCAACGGTCAACACGACCGTGATCGAAATCAACCCCCAGGTGGTTTCGGTTGCGCGCAGCCAATTCCATGTACCGGCTGACGACGAGCGCCTGGCGGTGCTGATCGCGGAAGGCAGTGAGTATATTGCTGCCCATCCAGGCAGCACAGATATTCTGATGGTCGATGGTTTCGACGATGGCAGGCAAGTGGCTTCTCTATGCACCCAGGCTTTTTATGATCAGGCAAGTGAAGCATTGACGAGAAATGGCGTGCTGGTTGTCAATCTGCTCAGCCGGGACGGAAGAGTTCACGAATATCTCGCGCGTCTTGAAAACAGCTTCGCGGGGCGCATTGCCACCATACTGGCGGAGCCTTATGGCAATCTGATCGTGTTTGCCTTCAAGCATGCGCCGGCAAAAGCCGTCTGGGAAGAACTGCAAGCAACGGCAAAGGTGCTGGAGAAAGAATTTGCCCTGCCATTCTCAAAGTTCGCCCAAAAACTTCCCCCTCGCAGACCTTTTTAAACCTGGGTGGCATTTCCTCATTCCAATAGAGGCGTGGTGAAAGGACGAGCGCCCCGGATATTGCCGAAAGGCAGGCGTAGCCGTAATATCAATCCCTCTACCATTTATCATTGCGTTTTATCCGTCTCACACAGGTCTTCCCTGATGCGAAGCGGGGGGATTTGTGGTAAAGTTTTCAAGCGGCTGTAAATGGAGAATGGAAGGAAAAAGTAAGGAAGGATCATGGCGAAATTTTACGAATCCGATCACACCCGGTTCATGCGTGAACTGTTCGAGAAAAATCCGAAATTGCCAGAGGACCAGAGGGAAGCGCGCGCAATCTGGTGGGACAAAAAGCTGGACCCGGAAGAGCGCCGGCGTTTCAAGGAATCCGCGGTGCAGCAAAAGGCTTACGTCTATTTCGGAAAATAGACATACCGCCTGGGAGCCTAAGCTTTTCCGGGCACTACACCCAGTCCGGGAATTCTCCAGTGCGGCGGAGTGACCGAAAGCGGCTGAAACACCTTACATGGCTTCAAACACCCCTGCTGCACCCATTCCGGTGCCCACGCACATGGTCACCATGCCATACTTCTGATGGTGTCGGCGCAAGCCATGCAGCAGCGTCGCAACGCGAATAGCGCCGGTCGCCCCCAACGGATGGCCGAGCGCAATGGCTCCGCCGAGAGGGTTAACCTTCTTCCGGTCCAATCCGAGATCATTGATGACTGCAAGGCTTTGCGCGGCAAAAGCCTCGTTCAGCTCGATCCAGTCGAGATCGTCCTGTTTCAGGCCCACCTGCTTTAGCACCCTCGGTATTGCCTTCACCGGACCAATGCCCATGATTTCCGGCGGCACGCCCGCTACGGAATAGCCGAGAAAGCGTCCCATCGGCGTCAGGTTGAACCGCTTCAAAGCGTCTTCGCTTGCCAGCACCACCGCACCTGCGCCGTCGGACATCTGCGAACTGTTGCCCGCTGTCACCGTACCATGGGCTGCAAAAACCGGCTTGAGCCTGGAAAGAACTTCCGGGTTCGTGCCCGGACGCGGTCCTTCATCGGTATCCCGAACTACTGCCACATCGCGTATTTCATGGGAAGCAAGATCGGGTCGCTTTTCCACTACAGTATAGGGCGCAATTTCCTGCTCGAATTCCCCCGTCTCGATTGCTTTCAGCGCCCTTGTGTGGCTCGTCGTCGCAAACTCGTCCTGAGCCTCACGGCTGACCTGCCACCGCTGCGCGACTTTTTCCCCGGTAATACCCATGCCATAGGCGATCGCCACGTTTTCATCGCGCAGGAATATGGCCGGGTCCAAAGCCGGCTTGTTGCCTGACATCGGTACCATGCTCATGCTCTCGGTGCCGGCCGCTATGATCACATCGGCCTCTCCCAGCCGGATACGGTCGGCGGCAAGCGCCACGGTCTGCAATCCCGATGCGCAGAAACGGTTCACTGTCATGCCAGGCACGCTGTTCGGCAACCCCGCCAGCAGAAGCGAGATGCGTGCGACGTTCAATCCCTGCTCCGCCTCCGGCATGGCGCAACCTGCTATCACATCATCGATGGCAGCAGGATCGAGACCTTCACACTGATTGACGGCAGCCTTCAATACGTGGGCGAGCATGTCGTCGGGTCGCACGGTCTTGAACATTCCGCGCGGCGCCTTCCCTACCGGTGTGCGGACGGCAGATACGATGTAAGCTTCCCCGGTTTGCTTCGTTGTCATGATGAATTTCCTTTACGCTGATTCACAATAAAAACGGTGATGGCTTTGACCGTCTTCGGTTTCCCTGTCGCACTCATTGAAAACTGGTTTCGTTGCCTTTTTCGTTCTTATCTGCGTTTGTTCTTCCTGATCAGCGGTAAGTCGTTAAATTGCCGAGCTTTTCTCAATTCCTGAGAGGTTTTCCCGTTTTCAAGGTATGCTCGATGCGTGCCTGGGTCTTTTCGGTTGCCAGCAGCTCGATAAACGCATCCCGTTCGAGTTCCAGGAACCATTCCTCATCGACCAGGCTTCCAGGCGTGAGTTCTCCGCCGCACATCACAGAGGCAATCCTTGTGCCGATCAGAAAGTCATGATCCGAGATAAAGTTGCCTTCGTGCATGTTGACCAGCATGCCTTTGATGTTCGCGATGCCGGTGGCGCCGGCAACGGGGATACGGCGCGCTCTCAGCGGAGGGCGATAGCCCGCGTCCGCCATTGCCATCGCTAGCGCCTTGGCAATATAAAGCAGTTCAAACCGGTTCATCACGATTTCGTCAGCACGTCGCAGATACCCCAGCTCTTTGGCTTCCTCCGCACTTTTCGACACTTGCGCCGTTGCCACGCTTTGAAAGTAATTTTTCAGTACGGGAAAAGGATCACCGTCTGTCGCCTCCTGCGCTGCGCGCAACGCCAGCTCCTTGCAGCCTCCTCCCGCTGGCAGCAATCCCACGCCCGCTTCCACCAGTCCGATATAACTCTCCAAGGTAGCGACCGCACGATCACAATGCATGACGAATTCGCAACCGCCTCCCAGCGCAAGTCCATCCACTGCCGCTACCGTGGGAATCGTCGAATAGCGCAACGCCTGTGAAGTCTGCTGGAATTGCGCAATCATGGCTTCCACTTCCGCCAGCTTTCCCGCCATCAAGGCATCCGCAAGATTGAGCTTGCGGGCGGCTTTGAGTACGGCGGATTGTGCCGTTTTCTTGAATTTCTTCGCCAGTACGTTGAGGGCTGAAGGAGGTTCTTCATTCTTAAAGCGCTCGGTTGCCTTCTTCAGGTTGGCGCCGACAGAAAAGGGAGGCTCGGTCTGCCAGATTATCAGGGCGCGCCAGTTACGCTCAGCTTCGTCTAGGGCCTGCTGAATTCCATCCAGCACGTCACTGCCGATGGTGTGCATCTTGCTCTTGAAGCTGAGTATGGCAATGCCGTCATCGCCCTTTTCCGTGCGGCCACCTGCTTCAGGCTTTTCCGGCATGCACCACATCCGCACCGCCTGGGTTTCAAATACGGTCTGGCCATACTGCGGCTCTTCGCTCAGCAGCCGGTCGGGGAACAGTTGCCGCCGGTATACCGGTAGCGAGGAGCGTGGCCGAAAGCTCTTGCTGGAAGGCGCATAAGAGCCTGGCTTCCTGTGTACTCCCTGTATGTCCGCGTTGACTGCCTGCGCCGGACTTTGCCCCAATTTGTGCACCCACTCCGGCAATGAAGCATTGCTCATACTTTTTCCAGCGGCGATATCTTCGCTGATCCATCCGCTGATCTCGCCCCATCCGGCGGCCTGCCAGGTTTCAAACGGTCCCTGCGTCCAGCCGAAGCCCCAGCGCATGGCAAAATCGAGGTCACGGGCATTGTCCGCTATTTCCTCGAGATGCACCGCGCAGTAATGAAACAGGTCGCGGAACACCGCCCACAGGAACTGGGCTTGTGGATGAGGACTCGCGCGCAGTGCACCCAGTTTGCCGGCAGGACTTTTGTCTTTGAGCAGTTCCGCTATGTCATCCTCCGCCTTGCCCGCCGAGAGCACATATTCGTTTCGCGCAATATCCAGTACGTGAATGTCCTTGCCTGTTTTCTGATATACACCGCGCTTTGCCTTCTGACCTAGCGCGCCTTTATCTATCAGGGCTTGCAACCAGGGTGGCACTGCATAGTATTCGTGCCAGGGGTCGTCTGGCAGCATTTCGCGCATGGTATTGATCACATGGGCAAGAATATCCAGTCCTACCAGATCGGCCGTACGGAAAGTCGCGCTTTTCGGGCGCCCAATGAGGGAACCGGTCAAAGCATCCACCACGTCGAATCCAAGTCTGAACTCGCTTGCGTGATGCATGGTGGCGAGCATGGAAAATACACCAATCCGGTTGGCAATAAAATTGGGCGTATCTTTCGCGCGGACGACACCCTTGCCCAGGTAAGTAACCAGGAAGGCTTCCAGGTCGTCGAGCATGGCGCTATCACTGGTTGTACAGGGTATCAATTCCACCAGGTGCATGTAGCGCGGCGGATTGAAAAAATGGATACCGCAGAAACGGTGGCGCAGGGTTTCCGGGAACACCTGCGCCAGTTGATTGATGGACAGTCCCGATGTGTTGCTGGCAAAAACTGTGCGTTCCCCCAGATACGGCGCTATTTTTGCGTACAGCCCCGTTTTCAGATCCATGCGCTCCGCAATTGCTTCGATTACGAGATCGCACTCCCCGAGCAGCTCAAGGTTCTGGTCGTAGTTCGCAGGCTGTATGAATGTTGCTCTGGCTGTGCTCGACAGAGGTTGGGGGTCCTGCTTTTTAAGATTTTCGATGGCCTTGACTACATTCGCATTGGGATCCTCTCCGGCGGAAAGCTCGAACAAAAGGGTTTCGACATTCGCATTGATCAGATGTGCCGCAATCTGCGCTCCCATGACTCCTGCGCCGAGAACCGCTGCCTTGCGCACGGTGAATCCAGAATTATTCACTTTTGCCTCCAATACGATATGTCCACATCACCCGGGAGGAACCACGCGCGGCTTGCGATGCTCATCGACCGCAACATAGGTTAGCACTGCTTCCGTCACCCGATAGCATATTTCCTTGTCGCCCTGCCGTAATCCGCGCTGCGCATACACGACCACATCCACTGTAATGGAAGTCCGCCCAATCCGGACGATATTGGCATAGAAGCTTACGACATCGCCGACGAATACCGGTTGCTTGAATACGAAGGAATTCACGGCCACGGTTACGACGCGACCGCGAGCCCGGCGGATGGCGGGAAGGCTGCCGGCAATATCCACTTGCGCCATGATCCAGCCCCCGAATACGTCTCCCGCATAATTCGTATCCGTAGGCATCGGCACCAACCGCAACACCGGGTCGGAATCCTCAGGCAGCGATACCTGAGATTCAGCGTCACTGTCTGTCATTTTTCATGATTTCACAGGATAAGGTATACGCTGGAGGGAAGCAGATTCAACTACTCACTCTACCGCGAATTTCGACATGACAGGCAATGATCTGCTCATTACTTCATGTAGAGCCTGTCCACCTCGCTTTTGTAGTGGTTCTGCACATAAACGCGCCGCAGTTTCAACGTCGGGGTCAACATCTGGTTCTCGACTGTCCACGGCTCGGTCACCACGGCAACGCGATATATCCTGGCATAACCCGGAAATCCTTTGATCTGATAAGCGATTCGTTCCAGCAGGATTTCTTCGAACTTCGGATCGCCCGCCAGACGGCGCCAGTTCCGATCGAGATGGTATTCGTCTGCCATGCTTTCCCAATTTCCGGAATTGAGAACTGCCAGCACCGCTAAATGAGGACGTCCCTCGCCAACCACTATGACCTGTTCAAATAACGGATCGCGCAGAATCGCTGCTTCCATGTTGGCAGGCGGGATTTTTTCTCCGGTGGACATGACAATGATTTCCTTCACCCGACCGGTAATGGTGATATGCCCGGACCCGTCGATTTCCGCGATATCGCCCGAATTGAGCCAGCCGTCCGGAGTCATTACCGCTCGCGTGGCCTCCTCATCGTTCCAGTAACCGAGCATGACGTTGGGTCCGCGAATAAGCAGGGCATTCTGCTCGCCGAGCTTCACCTCCACCCCTGGAATAGGCCGTCCGACACTTGCCGGAGCATTGTCCTCAATCGTATTGCAGCAAACGACCGGGCTGCTTTCCGTCATGCCGTAGCCCTGGAGGATGGGCAGGCCCAGGCCGATAAATATGCGGGAAACATCGCTTGACAATGCAGCACCGCCACTCATCGCTGCGCGCAGCCGCCCTCCCAGTTTGCTCATCACCTTCTTTGCCACCAGTATTTCCAGCAATGGCCACAACGCATGGGAAAAATGCTTCTCGGCGCGCCCCTGCTGATACTCGAACCGGTTGTACCCGATCTCGACTGCAAGGTCGAACAGCCTGCGGCTCAGCAGGGAGCCCTCCGCCAGCCTGGCGCGAATGCCGGCATATACGCGCTCATAGATTCGGGGCACCGAAACGAGGATGGTCGGCCGGATGATCAGCAGGTCCTCCTGCAACTGGGGAATCGAGCGCGCATACGCCACTGTCGAACCCCGCATCATCGGCACATAATAACCGGCAGTTCGCTCAAACGTGTGGGACAACGGCAAAAAGGAGAGCAGCACATCGCTTTCTTGGATCGGCACGACCTGCAGGCAGCTATACGCATTGGTCAGTATATTATGATGACTGAGCATCACCCCCTTGGGGGGCCCGGATGTGCCCGATGTATAAATGATGGTAGCCAACTGATGCGGGTCACGAGCGAGGACACGGCTTAGCGCGACTTCTTCCGAAGCTTGATGGTCCGGCTCCGCGGGAAGCTGATAGACGGGTTCCACGCTTGGGAATGCTTGCGGCGACTCGGCCGGCCTCTCGCCGGGGAACCACTCTGGCAGCCAGTCATGCAGTGCAAGTACGAGCTCGTTCCCTGCTCTATGACCCTGCCTGACACTGCCCTGGATAATAATGACGCGCACAAGCCCAGCGATCTGATCCCGCCCTTCGGAGAAAGCGAGCCACTGCCCCAGTTCTTCCAGCAGAAGTATCTTGACGCCTGCATCCTGAAGGATATAGGCCGCATTATCCGGGCGATCAGTGGGATAGAGCGGCACTACCACCAGCCCGAGCCTCAGCGCAGCCTGTTCGAACATTACCCATTCCGGGCAGTTTCTTAACATTATCCCAACGCGGTCACCCGGTCTGAGCTTTTCCTTCGATAGCGCAATCACCCAGTGTGCAATGCGCTCATCCATTCGCGACCAGGTAAGGTCACGCCATTTGCCGCTCGAGCGGTCATAATCCCGATAGGCTATCGCTTCGGGCGTGCGGCGTACCCGCTCTCGGAACAATCCATCGAGAGTTCCCGCGATTTCCACCGAAATGAGGCCCGCCATGTTCTGCCTTCCAGATGTTGTAGGGATTTCCGCTTCGCTTGGCGTTGCTGCCGGAGATAACGCCGCTCGAACCTGCTGCCGGCTGGCGGAGGCATTGTTCATATATTGCTCATGCGTTGATTGGCGAAGCAGCTTCAGTTGTCTTCGAGCTGGAGCCAAAGTCAGAAGGAAAATCATCTACCATGATCACGCGGCGGCGCAAGTCTCCCATTTTTTTCAATATCTCCAGTTCCGTAGACGTAATGATTCTTTGCTTGAGGGCAACCTCGATACTCTCTTCTTCCTGCGCGGGAATCTGCCCGCTCTTTATCGCCGTACGCAACTTGGCTTCTGTTGCTTCACAGGACACTGCGCGCTCCAGTGCCTGTTCCAGAATATTCAGCGGCTCGTCTTTGGCTGGGGGTATGTAAATACCGGCAGTGAGGCGATCACGTGCTTCGCCAGGCGCCAGCATCAATTTTGCAATTTTGTGCTCCAGTTCGTCCGGGGGCGGAGAGAACGGTTTGCCCAGCGGAAACACCATGAATCGCAGTACGCGCCGTGTAAATCCGGTAGCGGGAAAATTATCCAGTACCCCATCGAATGCCTGTTGCACGTGATACAACGCATCCTGCATGCACCAATGCAGCAGCGGCAGGTCAGAAGGGGGTTGGTGATCGTCCTTGAAGCGTTTCAGCACAGCGGAGCATAAATAGAGAAGGCTTAGAATATCGCCCAGGCGCGCAGACAAACGCTCCCTGCGTTTGAGCGCCCCGCCCAGAACCAGAAGGGAGATATCGGCGAGAAAGGCGAAGGAGGCCGAGCAACGCGTCAGCTGGCTGTAGTAGCCGTGTACTTCCGGATCTGTGTTGAGCGGCGCCTTCGCCAGCTTGCCGCTGGTAAGCCCGTGCATGAGCGACCGTAAGCCATTGCCGACCGTAAAGACAAAATGCCTGGCCAGAGCCTTGTCGAATTCCACCAGCCCCCGCTTCGTGTCGGAATCCCCCGCGGCACGGATTTCCTTCAACAGATACGGATGGCAACGTATCGCGCCCTGACCGAAAATGATCAGGTTTCGAGTGAGGATGTTGGCGCCTTCCACAGTGATGCTGACGGGAATCTGCTGATAGCTGCGTCCCAGGTGATTGCCGGGTCCCAGACAGATGCCTTTGCCTCCATGCACATCCATTGCATCGTTGATCACCTCGCGTCCCCGCTCAGTGAGATGGTATTTGACAATGGCAGAGATCACGGAAGGCTTTTCC
Organism: Nitrosospira multiformis; assembly: GCF_003050865.1. GTDB lineage: Bacteria > Pseudomonadota > Gammaproteobacteria > Burkholderiales > Nitrosomonadaceae > Nitrosospira > Nitrosospira multiformis_E. Next base: position 79,150 of record NZ_QAOK01000006.1, read on the forward strand.
CCGAGATCCACTGCCCCCGCAGTCATCATTCGCGCCGCATCCATCATGTAGGTATGGCCCCCGATGCGTGCAAGCGCTTCTTCAACACCCTCAAAAAATCCGATAGGCTGCTTGAACTGCACGCGCACTCTGCTGTAAGCGCCCGTTGCGCGTGCGGCCAGCTTGGCTCCTCCGGTGCTCGTGGCGGGCAGAGAGATGGAGCGGCCCACCGCAAGGCAGTTCATCAGCATGCGCCAGCCCCGGCCTACTCCTTCGATTCCTCCTATCACATACTCCATGGGTATGAAAACGTCTTTTCCCGAATTGGGCCCGTTCTGAAAGGCGGCATCGAGTGGAAAATGGCGGCGACCGATTTCAACACCCGGCGTGTCAGTGGGAATCAGCGCCAGAGTGATGCCAAGATCCTTCTGGCCACCCAGAAGTCCATCCGGATCATGGAGCTTGAATGCAAGTCCGAGGAGGGTCGCGACCGGACCGAGCGTGATGTAGCGCTTCTCCCAGGTCACGCGCATGCCCAGCACCTTCTCATTACCCTTGAATGTGCCATAACATATGATGGCCGAATCGGGAATGGCGCTTGCATCCGAACCTGCTTCAGGTCCGGTGAGCGCGAAACATGGCACCTCCAATCCTTTCGCGAGCCGTGGAAGATAGTAATTCTTCTGCTCTTCCGTGCCATATTGCAGCAGCAGTTCAGCAGGGCCCAGCGAATTTGGCACCATTACGGTCACTGCCGCGGTGCCGCTGCGTGAACTGATTTTCATGACCACCTCGGAGTGCGCCAACGCGGAAAAGCCGAGCCCCCCGTACTCCCTGGGAATAATCATGCCAAAAAACCCCTGGTCCTTGATGAACTGCCATACATGGGGCGGCAGATCATGCAGTTCCCATGTGATCTGCCATTCGTCCAGCATCGCGCACAGTTCTTCCACAGGGCCATCCAGAAAGGCTTTTTCTTCCGCCTCCAGCTTGGGCTTGGGGAATGCCAGCAGCTTGTTCCAGTCCGGCCTGCCGCCGAACAGCTCTGCCTCCCACCATACCGTGCCCGCATCCAGCGCTTCCTGCTCGGTTTGCGAGATAGGGGGCAGAATCTTACGGAAGATTTTCAGCAGGCGGCTGGAAATGAGGATGCGACGCACCTGCGGTACGAAAATGATAACGCTGGCAACTAAAATCAGCGTCAGAAGCAGAAATGAGATCAAGGTAATTTTCCTTGGTAGGTTTGTGACACCTGTAAAAAGCCGACTCTATATACTGGTACGGCTTCTCAGCCGTCAGCCGGAGGGGGAGTGCCGCGGACATTCATCTTGTTATCCACTTTCTTCACTCCTTCAACCATCCATGCGAGCATGTTGACACGATCCAGTTGAGCCTGATTATCCACAAAACCGCTCAGCATTATCGTTCCGTTGTGCGCTTCCACCCGGACGTCGAGATGCCGGACCTCCGGATCCGCCTTCAAGGCGCCCTGTATCGAACTATTGAGCGTGCTATCATCCACAACCGCCTGGGGGTCCGGGATCTTCCATGATTCATGCACCTTCTCTTCTTTTCCGCAACTCGTCAGGGAGAGGGCGCCTGCGAGGGCAACGGCTAAAACTACGACTACGGGTTTATATCTATCGATCATTTTATTTTTCCTGGTCAGAATAAAAAATCCCAATCTCGCGCTGATCAAATAATTACCGATTATGAAACCTCTGTAAACTTCAATCCAGTGTTGAGGAGGTATGTTTTCACCTGCTCAGGCAGATTTTCTTCCAGGCAGTCGAATTCTCTGCTTTCTTTCATGGAACGAAGCCAGGTGAGTTGGCGTTTCGCCAATTGCCGGGTTGCGGCTAATGCCATTTCCCGCATTCGCGCTGCGTCGATTGCCTTTTCCAGATGCATCCATACCTGCCGGTAACCCACGCACCGCATCGAAGGGTTTTCGTCGCTCAGATAGAATTTATCACGGATCGCGCGCACCTCATCAATTAATCCATGCTTCAGCATCTGCTCGAAGCGGCGTGCGATGCGCTGGTGCAGCACCTGACGGTTGCCGGGAACGAGCGCTATCTTGACCACCTCGTAGGGTAGTGAAACATTTTTTGGCTTGCCCAGTGTTTCCGACATGGGTTTACCGGTCAGATAAAACACTTCCAGGGCACGCTGTATGCGTTGACTGTCGGTTGGTTTGATGCGTTCCGCGCTGACGGGATCAAGCCGGAACAATTCCTGGTGCATCGCAGGCCAGCTGCTTTTCCGGGCTTTAGCTTCAATCGCAGCACGCATGCCCCTGTCCGCGGAAGGAAGTTCCGAAAGCCCCTCAAGGAGCGTCTTGAAATAGAGCATCGTGCCGCCTGCCAGAAGCGGAATATTGCCCCGGTCCGCGATCTGCCGCATCGTGCACAGTGCATCAGTGCGGAACCGGGCAGCAGAATAATGCTCATGCGGATCGATCAGATCGATGAGATGATGAGGCGTGGCCGTCAGCGCTTCTGCGCCTGGTTTCGCGGTGCCGATATTCATGTGGCGATAGACCTGGGCCGAATCCACGCTGATAATCTCCACCGGAAGATAACGTGCGATATGCAGCGCGAGTCCGCTTTTCCCGCTTGCCGTCGGTCCCATCAGAAAAATCGCAGGCGGATAGGGGGAATAGGTTGCTTTCTTTTCATTCCGGATTCTTCTGCCCTGTTCTGTCACGGTAGCCGGAAAGAGTCTATGCCTATGGTAGTTGCGTGCGTCGCGGATTAACTTCTGTATTTTCGCCCAAGCGCTTCGAACGGTTCCCAGTTTGCGTCGCGAGTGGGCCGGCATTGAAATCTGTTTTATTCAAGGGATTAAACGCGATATTCGATTGAATGACAAGCATTGGTTTTTTCGGTTAGAATCCGTTCCTTGACCGGCGCGTCCAAGCTCGCGCGTTTGCCCAAACCAATTCTATTTTATGATTCTTGTACTTAGCCCGGATACCGGACCTGAAAGTCCCGACTACAAACAGTTATTGGCGTATCTTGCCAATATGCCGGGAATATCCACTCGAGTACGCACCGAGGTCGGCAGTGAGCAGACGCTCACCGAAGTGTATCTGATCGGGAACACGAAGGCGCTGCTGGTCGAAGATATGCAAAACCTGCCCTGTGTGGAGCAGGTTGTCCGGATTTCGGAGGAGTATCGTGTTCTTGGCCGGCATAAGGATGATCACAGGCCTACTTATTTCGATTATAACGGAGTGCGCTTCGGTCAGGATACGCTGAACGTTTTTGCCGGCCTGTGCGCAGTGGATACGCTCGAACACGTCGAACTGATGATGCAGGCGCTGCGAGACAATGGACAAGTGTGCACCCGCATGGGAGCCTACAAACCCCGCACCAGCCCCTACTCGTTTCAGGGCCACGGCAAGGCCTGTCTGCCCTACGTATTCGAACTGGCCGGAAAATACGGCATCAGGGTGATAGCTATGGAAATCACCCATGAATCCCATCTCGAGGAAATCTGTGATGCGCTTTATCGCACGGGCAATGCCACCGGTGTCATACTCCAGATCGGCACGCGCAACACACAGAATTTCGAGCTGCTGAAAATAGTGGGACGCCAGCAGGATTTTCCGGTGCTGCTCAAGCGTGGTTTTGGTATTACCCTGGATGAATCCCTCAATGCTGCGGAATATCTGGCATCCGAGGGTAACCGCAAAGTCGTTTTCGGTCTGCGCGGCATGAAAACCAACATGGGAGATCCGCATCGCAATTTCGTCGATTTTTCCCATGTGCCGGTGGTCAAACGACTGACACGCATGCCGGTCTGCATTGATCCGTCGCATTCTGTCGGAATGAGAGCTGCGTCCCCGGATGGCGTACTCGATATCATGCATGCAACTGCGCAAGGCGTCATTGCCGGCGCCAATATGATACTGGTGGATTTTCACCCCGCGCCGGGCAAAGCGCTGGTGGATGGACCCCAGGCGCTGTTGATGAGGGAATTGCCGCTTTTCCTGGAAGATGTGGCCATTGCGCGGAAAGCCTACGAGCAGCGTGTTGCCCTTGCCCAGCGTTATCAGGAGGATGCCGAGCCGGCGCAGCCCTCCTCGGTGCAAAGCGCCTGAATTCCCTGTCTGAATTTCTTTTCGGATAGACACCCCAGGCACGCCGCGCTGCCGGATGCCCTCAGCTTCCCCTTTCTCATTCTTCCAGTCCTTCTCCATAGACATGCCGGGAGGAGAGCAGCGCGACCGTGATACGCCAGGTCCTGATGCTGCTGTTCGCGTTGTTTATATCGGCTCTCATGGATTCCGGCGATGCGGGCGGCGAAAATCGACCGGCGTCCTCCTCGGGTTTTGCTACTCCCGCAACCGGAACTTCTTTGCCGGTTTTTCCGGAGACGATGACGGACGATGACGGTCGCAGTGTTCTTATGACTCACACTGCAATGCGCATCATTTCACTTTCACCCAATATCACTGAACTGATTTTTGCTGCTGGAGCTGGGAAAAAACTGGTTGGAGTCAGCAGGCACAGCAATTATCCGGATGCTGCAAAATCCATTCCCGACATAGGGGATTCGTTCAGTCTGGATCTTGAAAGAATTGTCGCGCTACAGCCCGATCTGCTGCTGGCCTGGCGCAGTGGCAAGGCCAGAGCCGATATCGAGAAGCTGGAAAGACTTGGCCTGACCGTTTTTACGACAGAGGCGGTCACGCTGGCTGATGTGCCGCGCCTGCTGCGAACAATCGGCAGACTGGCCGGAACCTCAGGATCGGCGGAACGGACGGCGAAGACCTATGAAGAGGCGTTGCAGCAGATCGAGAACAGCTACAGCAACCGCCCGAAGGTCAGCGTATTCCAGTTGATCTGGCATCAGCCGCTGATGACGGTAAACAACAAGCACCTCATCAGCGATGTCATCCGCGTATGCGGCGGCACGAACGTGTTTGCGCTGTCATCTTCCCTGACGCCAGTGGTATCCGGGGAAAACCTGCTTGCGGCGGATCCTGATGCCATCATCAGCAGCGTCTTATTGGAGCAGGAAGAAAGCGCGCCGGCTGAAGTCAAAGCTTTCCTCCGGCAGTTTTCGCAGCTCAGCGCGGTGAGGAATAACAATATATTTTTCGTGCACCCCGATCTGATCCAACGCCAGACGACGCGCGTGTTACAGGGGACTCGCCTGGTTTGCGAACAGCTGGAACGTGTTCGTTCCCGTCGAAAAATCGACCGCTTGACTGATCCTGATTTTCGTACTCCCCCGCCATGAACATGCGCGCCCGGCAGGCGCTCGGAAACGGATTTGTCAATCAGGAGGATAAGAATTTCTCTTGAGAAAACATATGAATGGTAAAATAGGCGTTTGTGCCTTTGCCTTCCCCGGACTGCATTGATGCGGCCACGATTTGTAGAATGGTTCCACACTTGCAGGCATACAGAGGTTATCCAGGGGATTAATCTGAGGGTATATGTCGAATGCTAACCGTACCGCCAGCGGTATTTGTGCTTGAATGAGGTGTACTTAATGGAAAACGGCGAAATGATCAAGGTATTGCTTGCAAACCCTCGCGGTTTCTGTGCAGGCGTGGACCGGGCAATCGAAATTGTCGAGCGTGCACTCAGCGTGCATGGCGCGCCGATCTACGTGCGCCACGAAGTCGTGCACAACCGTTTCGTGGTGGAGGATCTGGAAAAAAAGGGGGCAGTATTTGTCGAGAACCTTGATGAAGTTCCGCCCGGCAGCATTCTGATCTTCAGTGCTCACGGGGTTTCCCATGCCGTGCGGCGCGAAGCCGAGGCGGGACAATTCAAGGTATTCGATGCCACGTGTCCGCTCGTGACCAAAGTCCATATTGAAGTGGCAAGGATGCGGGACCAGGGAAGAGAAATCATCATGATCGGCCATGCGGGTCACCCGGAGGTGGAAGGCACCATGGGCCAGGCCGAAGGGGAGGGTCCTTCCATGTATCTGGTGGAAACAGAAGAGGATGTCGAGAAACTGCAGGTGCGGGATCCGGCTCACCTGGCTTACGTGACCCAGACCACCTTATCCGTGGATGATGCCAACCGTGTGATCCAGGCCCTGAAAGGGCGTTTTCCCAAAATCCTCGGTCCAAAAAAGGATGATATCTGCTACGCCACCCAGAACCGGCAGGATGCGGTAAAAACGATGGTCAAGCAATGCGATCTCGTGATCGTGGTGGGCTCGCCCAATAGCTCCAACTCAAACCGCTTGTGCGAAGTCGCGAGAAATGCCGGCGTGGATGCATACATGCTGGACCGGGCGGAACAATTGCAGGAAGCCTGGCTGAAAGGCAAAATGCGGATCGGTATTACCGCGGGGGCATCGGCGCCGGAAGTGCTTGTACAGGAAGTCATCTCGCGACTCAGACAAATCGTGTCAGAGCAAGCGGAACGGGAAGTGGTGGTGGAAGAGTTGAGCGGAGTGGTTGAGTCAGTGGTGTTTCCATTGCCAAGAAACTGATCCCGCCTTTTCATCCGGCAGTTTTACTCCCTTAGCTCGAAAACTCCTTGCTTCCGTCCATCAGTGCCCGCTCGGGCTGACGCGCGACCTCAGCGACATAGCGGGTAGCTGCGGCATTCATTCATATCCTACGTTTTCACCGAGCTTCGGCATTCATACGCAATGCAGGTTGTTCCAGAGTTTTTACAAGTTCATTTGTTCTGACTGTTTCAGCCAATAGCAAAATGCAACACATATACGAAAAGGCAAGAAAGATCACGATGGTTATCTTCGATGTGGATGGAGTGCTCACGGACGGAAGCCTCTATCTCACGGATGGAGGTGAGGAGATCAAGGCGTTCAACAGCCAGGATGGCCATGGCCTGAAAATGCTCAAGGCAACGGGAATCAAGGTGGCACTTATCACTGGCCGTCAGTCCCGTTGCGTGGATTTGAAGGCAAAGGACTGGGGCGTTACCCTCGTTTATCAAGGCGCAAAAAACAAGCTTCCCGCGTTCGAGGCCTTGCTCGAGGACCAGCACCTGGATGCATCATCGTGTGCATATGTGGGAGATGATCTGATCGATCTGCCGATCCTGCTGCGCTGCGGTCTTGCCATCTCCGTGCCTGCCGCGCCTGCCCTGGTGAAAAAGCACGCGCACTATATAACCCGTCTGGAAGGAGGGCGGGGTGCGGCACGCGAGATCTGCGAAATGATCATGCAGGCACAGGACACGCTGGACGCACATCTTGCGACTTATCTCACATGATTGGCCACCTTCGCCTCGGGTTCCTTTTCGTTATAATAGCCCTGTTTGCATCATTGCTATTCCTGCTGAATCAGGACGGGCACGCGCCTTTGCTTGCGCCGGAGAGTGCATCGGTACGGGCTCCCGATTATGTTTTGGAAGATTTTTCTGCCATTCGCACGGATGAGAATGACGCGGGATACAGAATGCTTCTCGGAAAAAAAATGGTGCATTATCCCGACGATGATTCGGCTGAGCTGGAACAACCCCGTTTAATTACTATCGAACCCGGTAAACCTCCGGTACAACTGAAGGCGGATCATGCCAGGATGTCTGCCGAGGGCGAAGACATTTATTTGAGCGGCAATGTGGTGATTGTCCGAAATGCGGGTAAAGGCCGCGGTGAGACAATCTTGACGACCAGCCTGTTGCATCTTATTCCCGACCAGGATATTGCGCGAACCGACAAGCCCGTGGAGATAATTGAAACGAATGCCACTATCAGAGCGATTGGAATGGAAATGAACAATCGTACCGGCACCACGCAGTTGCTGTCGCAAGTAAAGGTCGTGCATGACAAGCAACGCTAGGTTCTCTTTCACGATTTCCATGAAACCCCTGTCTGCTGCTTTTCTCGCCGTGATGCTCTTCAGCGCACCGGCTCTGGCCGAGCGGGCCGACAGCGACAAGCCCGTGCACCTGGAGGCGGACCGCGCTACCGTGCAGGATGCCAACAAGCTGGCGACCTTTATCGGCAATGTCGTACTGACACAGGGAACACTGATTATTCGCGCAGATAAGATGACAGTGAAAGAAGACGCTAACGGTTTTCAATACGCCACTGCTTTCGGCAATCTCGCCAGTTTTCGCCAGAAGCGCGATGGCAAGGATGAATACGTGGAGGGCTGGAGCGAGCGTATGGAATACGATGGCAAGGCCGACAAGGTTCAGCTTTTCAAGAAAGCAAGGCTGAGACGCGGGAAGGATGAAGTTCATGGAGACTATATTTCCTACGATGCGATCAACGAATTCTTTCAGGTAAATGGCGAGGGCGGAACAAGCACCCAAACCCATTCCGAGGGCAGGGTGAGGGCTGTGATACAGCCCAAGAAGAAGGAACCCAAGCCCGAGGCAGACAATTCATAAACGAACATCGTTATGGAACTTCCCCTCTCTCCAGTCCGCGATCACGCCGGCCATGCTTCCCAGGCTCCTGAAGCTTCCCTGGTTTCCTCAGGGAAGAGGAGTGAATTCAGGGCGGAGAATCTGAAAAAAAGCTACAAGTCGCGCACAGTGGTGCATGATGTTTCCCTTTCGGTTAAAAGCGGAGAAGTTGTCGGCTTGCTGGGCCCCAATGGCGCAGGCAAGACCACCTGTTTTTACATGATGGTGGGCCTTGTGCCGCTGGATGGAGGCAACATCGTGCTTGATGAGCTTGACCTCAGCGAGATGCCCATGCACGAGCGAGCGCGCCTCGGCTTGAGCTATCTGCCGCAGGAGGCTTCGATTTTCAGGCGACTCTCGGTAGCCGACAATATTCGCGCTGTACTGGAATTGAAAAACTATGGGGCTGACGAGATGCAGCAGCATCTCGACAATTTGCTGCATGATCTGCATATCAGTCATATACGCAACAGTCCCGCCATCAGTTTGTCCGGCGGGGAACGGCGACGCGTTGAAATTGCTCGTGCGCTGGCGACAAGTCCGCATTTCATCTTGCTGGACGAGCCGTTTGCCGGGGTGGATCCCATTGCCGTGCTGGACATCCAGAAAATTATCCGCTTTCTGAAGGAGCGGGGCATCGGTGTGCTGATCACAGACCATAATGTCCGGGAGACACTAGGAATCTGTAATCATGCCTACATCATAAGCGATGGCAGGGTGCTTGCGAGCGGCAGTCCAGACGAAATCATTTATAATGAAAACGTAAGAAAAGTCTATCTGGGAGAACATTTCCGCCTTTGAAAATAAAGCTTAGCTTTACCTGAGACCGGCTTTATCGCTGTTTTTCCAATATGAAACCAACCCTTCAAGTCAAGCTGGCTCCGCATCTGGCGCTTACGCCGCAATTGCAGCAGTCCATCCGGTTATTACAACTCTCCACGATAGAGTTGAACCAGGAGATAGAGCGCATCGTGCAGGAGAATCCCCTGCTGGAACTTGATGACAGCATCGGCAAAGGCAGCATGGATTATCATAATGTCATGCCCGAGGAGTTGGCCGCACCATTGCCGAATGAGCTGGAGATTGCCGAGGAAGGCCTTCCTATTCTCTCCGTCGAAGCAGAAACCGATGTGAAACAGCCGCTTAACGAGCGGGAGTGGCTTCCGGATGACAATGTTTTTCGCCACAACCGGGACGATGAGGACGAACACGATATTCCGCAACAAGCGGCAGAACCCCCAAGTCTGCGCGACCACCTCAACTCACAGCTCAGCCTGAGCCAGATCTCCCAGCGCGATAGAAAGATCATCGGATTACTGATCGACAGTCTGGATGATGATGGCTATCTCGTCCAGGACCTGGAAGAATTGGTTGATCTGTTGCCCGCCGAGCTGGCAATAGATATCGACGACCTGCACATTGCCCTCGAACATTTGCAGCATCTGGATCCCCCCGGCATCGGTGCGCGCAACTTAAGGGAATGCCTCGTCATGCAACTGCATGCGCTGCCACCAGATACCCCCTACATGGAGCAGGCGCTGGCGCTAGTGAACAATCATCTTGAAAGTCTGGCCTGCCGGGACTTTAGCGCCATCAAGCGGGTTCTGCACTGCAATGACGACTGTCTTCGTTCCATCCAGCAGATGATAATGCGATTGAATCCGAAACCGGCCACGGCCTTCAGCTCGGCAGTTGCCGGCTACATCGTACCCGACGTCATCGTGACCAGAATCGGTGGTTCGTGGGTAGCCAGCCTTAACCCGGAAGCAATGCCGCGTCTCAGGGTCAACCGGCTCTATGCCGAGATTCTGAAAGGATGCCATGATGACTCTACCCGTCGGCTGACCAGTCAATTGCACGAAGCAAAATGGCTGGTAAAGAACGTACAACAGCGTTTCAACACCATCCTCAAGGCATCGGCAGCCATTGTGGAACGCCAGCAGCAGTTTTTCGAGCATGGAGCAGTTGCGATGCGTCCGATGATACTGCGTGAAATCGCCGACGTGCTGAATCTGCACGAATCCACCATTTCGCGGGTTACCACTCAGAAATTCATGCGTACGCCGCGCGGTATTTTCGAATTGAAGTATTTTTTTGGCAGCCACGTATCAACGGATAATGGCGGCGCCTGTTCCGCCACCGCCATTCGCGCGCTGATCAAGCAAATGATCAATGCAGAAAATTCGAGGAAGCCGCTCAGCGACAGTCAGATCTCGGGGGTTCTGGGGCAGCAGGGTATCATGGTTGCTCGCCGCACCGTCGCAAAATATCGGGAGTCCTTGCAAATTCCCTCCGTCAATCTTCGGAAATCGTTTTAACCCCAGTTCATTTTCATAGGAGCCACAAATGAATATCCATGTCACAGGCCGGCAGGTCGAAATCACACCTGCACTGCGCGATTATGTCGTTTCCAAATTGAACCGGATCACTCAACGTTTCGACCAGATTGTGGATATCACTGTGACCCTTTCCGTGGAAAAACTGGAGCACAAGGCGGAGGCGCTGGCACGGGTGCCTGGCAATGATATTTTTGTCGAGGCAGACAGCACCGACATGTATGTTTCCATAGATAACCTCGTTGATAAACTCGATCGTCAGTTGGTCCGCCGTAAGGAGAAAAATGAAAACCAGCGCACGAATACCGTTCAAGGAACTCCGGATCAAGGCAATCTGAATCAATGATCAGGGGTAGCAACGGTCAAGAACCCGTTTTTATCAAATATGGGCTCGACACCGCTTTTCGCTCCGAAACCGTGAACTTGTTCCGGAACTCCCGGGAAGAAGCTCGTGATTTTTCCCAATCCTGATAATCAGGAGGTATTCAATCAGATGGCCGAAATCGATGCCAGACAGCTTTTCGAGGAAAAACGCGAGAAACTGGATCTCACCTGGGAAGCGGGACGGGACGGAGGGGACAGGCGTCTCGATAATGAAGCGATCGCGCATTCGACGCAGGGAATGATCGGACATCTCAATTTCATCCATCCCAACTGGATTCAGGTACTGAGCGAAACCGAGGCCGAATATCTCAACGCGCTCGATCCCGCTTCCCTCGAACAGCATATGCAGAGGCTTGCTGAAAGCGACATGCTATGCATCATTGTTACGGCGGGCGCATGTGTTCCCGATTCCATCAGGTCCCTGGCGGATTCGACGCGTATCCCTCTCTTCTGTACCCCCTACTCCAGTCTTGAGATTCTCTGGGTATTACGTCCCTATCTCGGACGGGTCCTTGCTCCTTCCTGCAGCAGGCATGGCGTATTGCTCGACGTTCTTGGTCTCGGCGTAATGATTACCGGGGAGAGCAGTGTCGGCAAGAGCGAATTGGCGCTGGAACTGGTGAGCCGCGGACATGGATTGGTGGCGGATGATGTGGTGGAGCTCTATCGCATTGCGCCGGAAACGCTCGAAGGGCGCTGCCCGGCCATGCTGCGCGATTTTCTCGAAGTTCGGGGACTTGGAATGCTGAACATTCGAACGATTTTTGGCGAAACGGCGGTACGACGCAAAAAAAACATGAAACTCATCGTTCACTTGCAGAAACCCAGCAGCACTGATCTCAATGCAATGGAACGGTTGCCGATCAATGATGTCACTGAGAGTATCCTGGATGTCAACGTCCGGAAAGTCATCATTCCAGTTGCCGCCGGCCGAAACCTCGCTGTGCTGGTAGAGGCGGCGGTGCGGAACTACGTTTTGCAGTTGCGCGGCATAGACAGCGGTCAGGAGTTTTTCGCGCGCCATCAACAGGAACTCGAGAACGGGCAAACATAAACACGTGGGCGAAAACAGAGTTAAAACCTTCTCGTCCCTCCCTCCTTTCTGCTCACGGATGTTCTCATCCGGTACGATTTGAACCTATGCAGTTGATCGTCATCAGCGGCCTGTCAGGCTCCGGCAAGAGCATCGCGCTTACCGTTCTGGAAGATAACGGCTATTATTGCGTTGACAATCTTCCGGCCAACCTGCTGCCGGAGGTGACGGTTTATCTGAAGCAATCCGGTCACGAGCGCGTCGCCGTCAGCATTGACGCCAGAAGCTTCGAAACCTTGCATCTCCTGCCACAGCGGTTGGCTGACTTGAGGCAGCAGAAAATGGATATCCATCTGTTGTTTCTCGACACCAAGACGGATACGCTGTTGAAGCGTTTTTCCGAAACTCGCCGCCGCCATCCACTCAGTGACAATCAATCGACCCTGCCGGAATGCATAGAGATGGAACGCGAGATGTTGCGTGAAATTCATGATCTGGCGAACCGCATTGATACTAGTGACCTGAGCGCGAGTTCGCTGCGAGCCTGGATAAGGGATTTCATCGGGCTGGAACCCGGGCGTCTGACGCTGCTGTTCCAATCTTTTGGCTTTAAGCACGGCATCCCGCTGGATTCCGACATGGTGTTCGATGTTCGCTGCCTTCCCAATCCTCACTACGAGGCCCTTCTGCGACCTTTGACGGGAAAGGACCGCGCCGTGATCGAGTACATGGATGCAAACAGCAGCGTGAATCGCATGTTCGAGGATATCCGGCGATTCGTCGATGACTGGCTGCCCTGTTTCATCCGCGATAACCGCAATTACCTGACGGTAGCGATCGGCTGCACAGGAGGACGGCACCGTTCCGTCTATTTCGTGGAGCGGTTGGCGCGTTATTTTACGGAGAACAACCAGGTTCTGGTACGGCATCGGGAATTGAATGCATAAGCGGCTATTCGCCACCAGCAACATTGCACCCATGTTGGCGAACACTGCATTCTCCGGTCACCAGCTGTTACCTGTTTCTAGACATTGAATTCTCACGCCAGTACATTGAAAACTGTCACGCTTGCTTTTACCGGCGCATCCGGCATGCCCTATGGCATGCGCTTGCTGGAGCTGTTGCTCGCGGCCGGCGCCCGCGTGTACCTGATGTATTCGCAGGCAGCGCAGATCGTGGCACATCAGGAAATGCAGCTGGTATTGCCATCACGTGCCAGGGAAGCCGAGGAGCTGTTCAGTCGGCGTTTCAAGGTAGAACAGGGCCAGTTACGCGTGTTCGGCCGGGAGGATTGGCTGGCTCCGGTTGCCTCCGGCTCCAATCCGGCTGATGCAATGGTGGTTTGCCCCTGCACCATGGGTACGCTTGCTGCAATTGCCGCGGGAATGAGCCAAAAGCTGATCGAGCGTTCAGCGGATGTAATGCTGAAGGAAAACCGCAAGCTCATCCTCGTACCCAGGGAGACGCCGTTTTCCGCCATTCACCTCGAAAATATGCTGAAGCTTGCGCGCAGCGGCGCCATAATCCTTCCGCCCAATCCCGGCTTCTATCATCATCCCCAAGACATCCACGACATGGTGGACTTTGTAGTGGCGCGTATCCTTGATCATGTGGGAGTCACCCATACGCTCATGCCGCGCTGGGGCGAAGAAAATACAGCGGAGTGATCCCGGTTTGCGAGTTCCCGTGCCGATGAACTATTCAACTATCCGTAAGTCTCCCGAATTTTCCCTGGTGAGAATATCGGCGCACTGGCCAACAGAAACGGGTTTCAATCCCGTGTGTGTTGCATGATAAATTCCCGCCTCGGTGACAACGAAGTCCATTGGAATATCATGTGTATGGGGATGCAAATTTTCCAGGCGGAGAATTTCGAACGCAACACCGATAGCGAGTGGACGCGGGTTCATGGCGGCTAGCGTACGATCGAAATAACCGCTGCCGTACCCCAGGCGAAAACCAAGTTTGTCGAAGCCGATCATGGGGATGATCAAGGCATCCACTGTTACCAGATCGGTATTGTCAGGTACCGGAATATCATAAGCGCCAATTTTCATGGGCGCTCCCCCCCACCACTTGCGGAAACGGAGTGGCTCATGTTTATTCACTACCTCGGGGAGCGCCAGCGTGGCGCCATGTGCCTGTAAAAAATCCATCAACGGGCGTGGATCGTATTCGCCTCGGTGAGGCCAGCAAAACCCGACAGTACCTGTCCGTAGCGTGAGAAAGCCTTGTTCCAGGAGTGCGGTGATGGCGGCGCTCCAGCGACGATGGTCGGCTTCCTCTATGCATTCCCTGGCCACCATCAGTTCCGCGCGCTGGTGCCTTCTCCAGTCCTTCCAGTTATTCATCATTGTTTCGAATATATGCTCGCTGTCAGTTATCTGCCATAGCCAGAATTTCAAGCGGCTCGATCTGAGATGTATATTGTAGAAGCACTTTCCTCACCGGGGAGGGAATGGCGGCTTTCAGCGCGTCCTCAGGCATCATCCATACCCACTGATTCCCGGGCTGCGATAAGGCCTCGGGTGACAAATGGCCCGGCGAGCGGGAAATGACCTGCAGGATGAGCGGGTAAATCCACAATCTGAAGTGGGTAAAGGTGTGAGCGAACACTTCCATCCGTGATATTAGCCGCACATTTATCCCCAGCTGCATGCAGTATTCAATCACATTCTCATTCACCTGCATCTCCGGCAAGCTCCACAGCGCACCCCAGATCCCCGCGCTCGGCCGTTTTTCCAACAGGATTTTGCCCTGTGCCACCACCAGCAGCAGCGCCGCTTCCCTTTCCGGCAATATCTTCCTCGGCCGAGGGGTGGGCAGGCTGCCGACGCAGTTATCCCTGAACGCAATACACTCCGGGCGAAGCGGGCATGAGCCGCACCTGGGGTGAGCGCGGGTACAGATGGTCGCACCCAGATCCATCAGCGCCTGAGTATAGTCTTCGATATCGCGTTCGATCGGGCTCTCATCTCTCTTTGGCAGCAATGCTTCCGCTATTTGCCACAACTGCGTTTCCACGTGCTTTTCGCCCGGATAACCCTCGATTCCGAAGCAGCGTGAAAAAATGCGTTTCACGTTACCGTCGAGGATGGCCGCCCGCTTTCCGAACGCGAATACCCCAATTGCCGCAGCGGTGGAGCGTCCGACCCCCGGAAGCTGACGAATGACCTCAACCTGCTCGGGAAAAGTGCCGCCGTGCTCACTCATAATCCGCTGCGCCGCTTTATGCAGATTCCTCGCACGCGAGTAGTAGCCCAACCCGCTCCACTGTGCCATTACCTCATCCAGCGATGCCGAGGCAAGACTTTGCATGTCGGGGAAGCATTGCAGAAATCGCCGGTAATAGGGAATGACTGTTCCCACCTGCGTTTGCTGCAGCATGATTTCCGAGAGCCAGACGCGATAGGCGTCACGCGTGTTCTGCCAGGGCAGATGATGACGGCCATGCTGGCGTTGCCAGTGGATGAGCCTGATGGCGAAAAAATTCGAAATAGAATCCGAAATATCTCCTCCCGCGCTCATCAGGGCCGTATGTCCACTCTGACCCTCGATGCCGTGAAGTCACCCGCCTTCAATACGCCTACCCGAATCGACCCTTCCATGTTCAAGCCCTCCAGATTATCCAGCACGTTTAATTCGAATGAGCGCTCCGCGCGACCGGCTTTTTGCTGCTGCCCATCTTGTTGTCGCGGCGAAAAGCGATCCAGATTCAGTTCATCGATATTCACTTCAAAGGCGAGGTACGGTGGAATGAGGCTGCTTGCCGAAAATTTCGCCGCGATATTACTGTCTGCCATGGTTCCGTTCAGCTTTGCCCACGCATTGCCGGTCAAGCCGTCGAGGGAGGCGCTGCCGGAAAGGTTTCCTTGAATGCCATGCGCGGGGAGATTTGCACCCTTCGCCTCAATTCCTGCTTTCAACTCCGCCAGACTCAGCCAAAGCGCCGCGATATTGCCGCCAAGTGGCGAGGAAAAATGGGCCTTTACAACCCGACCTTCGTTTTCTGATTCCAGGTCAGCCCTGAACACTTCACTCCGAAAATCCGTCAGGGTGCCCTGTATCGACGAAAGAGAAAACTTTCCGCTGATCAGGCTATGGGACCCGTTAATTTTTGCCACTCCCAAAATTTTGTCTGTGGTCAGTTTCTGTCCCTTCAAGCCCAAATGGGCGGCATTCACCCCAATATTAAAACTGCTGTCAACGCTCCTTATCCCGGTATCGAAGGTGAATTCATCGGCGCTAAATTCCCCTCCTTCCTCCAAAAGGCTGGCAGAAAAATTTCCGCTGGATTGGATGAACAACCGGCCTGTGTCCGGAAGCTGAGCCTCGGCAACAAGCTTCATCCCACTGAGCGCGAAATACTGCCTTTGTGCGTTCAAAGTCAGGTGAAAACGCACACGGGTTGCCATATCGACTTCGGGACGCTCAGGATGAGCTATGTTAAAAGTCAATTCCACCTTGCTGCGAATTGCATCACCTACCGCATCTGCTCGTTCGTCCGCCCGGTCGGCTTCCAGTTCAATGTTCCTGAATACGAAATGCGTGTCGCTGCCTTCATCACGAAGGGCAAGCATGGTTTTTTCCATACGTACCCGCCCAATATCGAATCGGAAGCGTTCCTGTTGCTCCTCGCTCCTGATCAGATCATCGATGTTCGTGCTGCCATCGGAAAAACGGATCAGATTGGCTGCCAGCCCTGTGATGTTGATTTCATCCAGCACCAGTTCCTTTCGAAGCAATGGCAGGATTTCGAAAGAAACGTGAACCTTCTCTATGTTCGCGAATTCGTCGTCATTGTTATGTTCACTGAGGGAAAGCCTGGCGAATTCCACGCCAGGACTGGGAAAGAACGCAAGCGTGATGGGACCATCCAGCCTGAGCCGCCGCTCCTTTTTCTCTTTCACCAGCCGGATGATCTCCGGCTTATATGCATTGGGATCAAAAATGACGACAATATAAATGATGCTGCCCAGCAGCAGAATCGTTAAGCCGGCAAACAGGAAAAGGAAAAAAGCACCTTTGGTACAGCGGGGGTAGCGGTTCATAGGCGGGGAAAGATGGAGCGGGTGAAGGGAATCGAACCCTCGTCGTAAGCTTGGGAAGCTTCTGCTCTGCCATTGAGCTACACCCGCCGCATAGCTGCGGATTATACGGAAACTAAGCCATAAATGGCAGTGGCGGTTCCCTTATTCGCAACCAGGTTCTTCATCCAGGTGCGCCAAGCTCTTCCTTGCCGTTCGCCCTGAGCGACTCGAAGGTCGAACGGTATTCAGGTATGCTCCTCAAGGGGGCGGAGGACTAACGGGATAACAGGGCGTCGAGACCCGTTTTCTGAATCCCTGTCTGCAATCCTGATGAATATCGGGTTTCAGCCGGAGTCGACTAGGAGGTAGCTGCGCCGTATAATTCAAATTATAAAATACGCATATTGTGGAAAGCCAATTTTTGGGCCAGCATTTTTGCTGAACGACTCCTTGGAAAATGATACAACTTATAGTCAATGGCGAACCCCAGGTTGTTCCCTCCCCGGATTCGGGGGCTGATTCAGGGACAACGAATGACGCAAGACTGAACATCAGGCAATTACTGGAGCACATGGGGTTGCAGGGCAAGCGGATCGCGATCGAGCGCAACGGTGAAATCGTACCGCGCAGCCAATTCGACCAGCCGATGCTTGCAAATGGCGACAAGCTTGAAATTGTCGTTGCCGTAGGTGGAGGATAAGCACATGGACAATCTTGTCATTGCAGGTAAAGCTTATTCTTCACGCCTCCTGGTGGGCACCGGAAAATATAAGGATTTTGACGAGACGCGCACCGCTGTGGACGCCAGTGGCGCAGAAATCATTACCGTGGCGATCCGCAGAACCAACCTCGGCCAGAACCCGGAAGAGCCCAGCCTGCTCGATGTGCTGCCGCCATCGCAATATACGCTGCTACCCAATACAGCCGGATGCTATACGGTGGAGGATGCAGTAAGAACCTTGCGCCTTGCGCGCGAATTGCTGGACGGTCATACCCTGGTGAAGCTGGAGGTCCTGGGTGATCCAAAAACACTCTATCCCAACATCGTTGAAACCCTCAAGGCAGCCGAGATTCTGATCAAGGAGGGTTTCCAGGTCATGGTCTATACGTCGGATGACCCTATTGCCGCCAGGCAACTGGAAGAGATCGGCTGCATCGCGATCATGCCGTTGGCATCCCTGATCGGTTCCGGCATGGGTATCCTCAATCCGTGGAACCTGCAGATCATCATCGAAAACGCCAAAGTCCCGGTCATTGTGGATGCCGGTGTGGGTACGGCGTCGGACGCGGCGATTGCAATGGAACTGGGCTGCGACGGCGTGCTCATGAATACGGCCATTGCTGCCGCGCAAAATCCGGTGCTGATGGCGTCAGCGATGAAAAAAGCGGTTGAAGCGGGGCGCGAAGCATATCTCGCCGGCCGGATGCCGAAAAAGCTGTACAGTGCAAGTCCCAGTTCTCCGGTGGAGGGGGTTATCGGAAACATGTCAGGGAAATAAGGACCGGAAAGGATTTTTCACCCCCCACCTGTCCTTTCCAGACATATCAAATGGTTGAACATTCCCCCCATCGTTCCATCCGCAGCTTCGTTCTTCGCCAAGGACGCCTTTCAAACGCGCAGCGACGCGCCCATGAAACATTGATGCCGAAATACGGCATTCCTTATTCCGGGAAACTGCTTGAACTGGACCCTGTCTTCGGCAGAAGTGTGCCTAAATTCCTGGAGATCGGCTTCGGCATGGGCGAAACCACAGCGCTGATCGCGCAGACGCATCCGCAGAACGATTATTTAGCTGTTGAAGTCCACACGCCCGGCGTGGGCAGCCTGCTCAAGCAAGTGGAAGAACTGGGACTCACGAATATACGCATTATCCAGCACGATGTGGTTGAGGTCCTGCAACACGCTTTGCGTCCTGAGTGCCTGGATGGAGTGCACATTTTCTTTCCCGACCCGTGGCCCAAGGCGCGCCATCACAAGCGCCGGCTGATACAAGCGGAATTCGTTGCCCTGCTTTGCAGCCACCTGAAGCCCGGCGGGTATATCCACGTAGCGACCGACTGGGAGGATTATGCGGAGCAGATACTGAAGGTATTGAGCGGTGAACCGCATTTGACCAATACCGCGGTTGGTTATGCGCCGCGCCCGGAATATCGTCCAATGACCAAATTCGAGCAGCGGGGCTTGCGGCTGGGACACGGGGTCTGGGATGTGATATTTCGGAAAAAGCAGACCGGCTGAAGATGCTTATACCCGGCTTTGCCTGGGGAGGAAAATCTGCAGCAAATCGTTCAAAAACCGCCTGCCAGTCAGAGTAGGTGCGATGCGCTGAAAATCCCGTGTTATCAGTTGTCTCCGTTCCGCCACATCGAGCTGACGCTGGATGTGAGTGAGAGCCAGTCCTGTACGTTCAATGAACATTTGCGGGGCAAACCCATCGGTCAAGCGTAGTGCGTTCATCATGAATTCAAACGCGCGATCATTCCGTCCTACTTCGTGCTGCTCCATGATAGGGGGGTCAGATGATATTTCGGGTGCAGATTTGGCCAGATACTCCTTCGGCTGCCTGTAGCGCATCTGGCGCACTATCCTGTCCCGGAAGCTTATTTTGCTGTGCGCGCCGGCACCAATCCCCAGATAATCTCCGAATAGCCAGTAGTTCATGTTATGACGGGATTCGCGTCCAGGCCGGGCAAAGGCCGACGTTTCATAATTTGCATAACCTTCCCGCGCAAGCGTCTGTTCGATCATTGCCTGCATGTCCGCCGTCAGCTCATCGTCGGGCAAGGAGGGCGGGTAACGATGAAACAATGTATTGGGTTCCAGGGTCAGATGATAAGCAGAAATATGCTGTAGGCCATAAGCAACGGCTGTCTCGATATCGTCCCGTGCTTCTTCCAGCGTCTGGCTTGGCAAGCCATACATCAGGTCGAGATTCACGTTGTCGAAGTTCTTTTGTGCGATTTCGACAGCGCGGCGGGCATCCTTGTCGTCGTGTATGCGGCCGAGTGATGTAAGGTGCCTGGCGTTGAAACTCTGAATGCCGATGGAGAGGCGATTGATCCCTGCGACTCGGAAATCCGCAAATTTTTGCGCCTCGAACGTTCCGGGATTGGCCTCCAGCGTTATTTCAGCCAGGTGCTCAAGCGGCAGCAAAGCCCTGACGGCGCCAAGAATCGCATCTATGGAGCGGGGACTGAACAAACTCGGCGTTCCACCCCCGAAAAAAATACTGATGACCTTTCGCCCCCATATCTGTGGCAGCGAAGCTTCCAGGTCGCGAATGAGGGCTGCTACATACTCGGCCTCCGGCATGCCGTCACTCCGGTCGCGAACTTCATAGGAGTTGAAGTCGCAATAGGGGCATTTTTTCATGCACCACGGAAGGTGGATGTAAAGACTCAGCGGGGGCAAAGACTTCAGCTGGAGGGCCTGAGAACCAAGAATCGCTGCGGGAGAAATAATTGCTGTCATGATGAATCGAAGAGACAAGCAAAAGGAGCCATTGTTTCAGCAATGGTTGAAATTGTCTTTCTCTTCTGTGTCTATAACGGTTGAATCCAAGTAGCAAGCAGGCAAGCAGGCAAATCAGGGTTGTTCCTGCCTGATCCTCTCGACGAGTTGGGCAAGGACTTTTCCCCGATGGCTGATCCGGTTTTTTTGCTCCATCGGCAGGTCCGCCGCCGTTTTGCCGAGGTCTGCCAGAAAAAAATAGGGATCGTAGCCGAAGCCCCCGCTACCCCGGGGATTCAACAGGATTTCTCCATGCCAGCTTCCATCGGCAATAATGGGTTGCGGATCTTCAGGATGCCGCAGCAGCACCATAACGCAGTAATAGTAGGCCCGACGGTCACTCTGGTTTCGCAGCGCCTCGACCAGCTTTTGATTGTTGCGTTCATCCGATTTAGGTTCCCCTGCATAACGCGCAGATAAGATACCCGGCTTACCGCCAAGGATATTGACACAAATGCCGGAATCATCGGCGAGTGCTGGCAACCCGGTATTTTTACTGGCGTGACGTGCCTTAGCGAGCGCGTTTTCAACGAAAGTGCAATAAGGTTCCTCAGCTTCGGGAAAATCGAATGCCGACTGAGGCAGCACCTCGATTCCCAGAGGTTCCAGCAAGTGGCGAATTTCTCGCAGTTTGCCAGAATTATTGCTGGCAATGACCAGTCTTTGCATATCTGTCTATCTGTTCAATGCGTTTTTCTGAACCACGATCAATTCTCGTATTCCCTGCTGCGCCAGATCCAGCATCATATCCAGATCATCCCGGCTGAAAGGCATGCCTTCGGCCGTCCCCTGCATTTCCACCAGGCCAAAGTCATCCGTCATGACGATATTCATGTCCGTATCGCAGCGCGAATCTTCCAGATAATCGAGGTCCAGCACTGGCACGCCCTCGTAGACACCCACTGAAACCGCTGCAACATGACCGGTGATTGGCGTGACTTCTATCGCCTGCTTGCGCAGCAGCGTTTCTACCGCATCATGCACTGCTACAAATGCGCCTGTGATGCTCGCCGTGCGAGTACCACCATCAGCCTGGATCACATCGCAATCCACCTGAATCGTGCGCTCCCCCAGTTTTGTCAAATCCATTACCGAGCGCAAGGCGCGCCCGATCAGCCGCTGAATTTCCATCGTCCTGCCGGACTGCTTGCCTTTGGCGGCTTCCCGCTGCATGCGCTCATTGGTAGAACGCGGCAACATCCCGTATTCTGCTGTGAGCCAACCCTGTCCCTTGCCCCGTAGAAAAGGAGGCACTTTTTCATCCACGCTCGCCGTACAGATTATCCGGGTATCTCCACATTCGATCAGCACCGAACCTTCCGCATGTCGAGTGTAATGCCGGGTAATCCCAACGGGGCGAAGTTGATCCGTGCGACGTTTACTGGGACGCATAAGTTGTAATATATCCTTCACTGTTAGTTGAGCGGTGATACATCACCGGATAAGTCGAACGCGCATGCCGCCTTTCGATTGCACGGAAACGCTGATTCGTTTCCTTTGGATGCAGCGACGATATGCGATAATGCCGTAAGCCCGCAATTTTAACGCATCAAGGACCTTCGAGTGGATGATCGAGTGGAAGAGTTAGCCAGGATCTGCAGCATGACGGGCTATGCCGTGGTCGCAAAGGAACTTCCACAAGGATCGCTGAATCTGGAGATTCGTTCGGTCAACAGCCGTTATCTCGATATCCAGTTTCGCCTTCCCGATGAATTCCGGCAGCTGGAAGCCGCAATGCGCGAATTTCTGACTGCCCGCCTCAAGCGTGGAAAAATCGAGTGCCGCGTCAGTTTTTCCCGGATTACAGCCGCGGAAAATTTGCAGCATATTAATGCGGATTTGTTGCAAAAATTGCTGGAACTGGACCGTACCGTCAGAGCGGTACTGCCCGAGGCTCGGGGCCTGGCGGTGGCAGATGTCCTTCGTTGGCCCGGAATATTGGGTACGGAATCCTCCTCCGCGGAGAACCTTTTCGGACCGTACATGGAGTTGCTGGGTGCGGCACTGGACGAACTGACCGCTGCCCGTGGTCGTGAAGGTGCAAAACTCAAAGCGATATTGCTGGAACGCCTGGGCAATATGCGTCGACTCGCCTCCGAAGTCAGTCCACGCATTCCTGCTTTACTGGCGACATTTCAGGAAAAGCTCAAAGCCCGGCTGTGTGAAGCCATGATAAATTGTGATGACGAGCGCATCCGTCAGGAACTGACATTGTTCGCCAGCAAGATCGATGTGGATGAGGAATTGTCGCGCCTTCAGGCGCACTTCGACGAAGTAGAGCGCGTTCTGGAGAAAGGCGGAGCGATCGGCAAGCGGCTGGATTTCCTGATGCAGGAACTCAACCGGGAGGCCAATACCATTGGCGCGAAGTCTGTGGATGCGGAAGTATCGAAAATTTCAGTGGAACTCAAGGTATTGATCGAGCAAATGCGGGAACAGGCGCAGAATATCGAATAGCTGCAGGAAAATCGGCAGGTGAATGTATAAATAATTTTGGCGTTTATGTTTTTTGCCGCTTCAGCACGCAAATAGCCATCGTCTTGAATTGAAAACGGGAGTACCCGATTTACCGGTTATTATTGGAATTATTGGATGATAATGTGTAAATTCTCATGAGTGATTCCCTGCATCTCGTCTGTCCTCATTGTCACTCGATTAACCGTGTCCCCACTGCGCGCTTCGGCGAGCAGCCTAATTGCGGACAATGTCACCAGCCGATATTCGCCGGCCAGCCGTTGGAATTAACCGATTCAACCTTCGCGCGCTACATTAATAAAAACGATGTTCCGGTTCTGGTCGATTTCTGGGCGCCTTGGTGTGGGCCCTGCAAAATGATGGCGCCGGCCTTCAAAGAAGCGGCGACTCTGCTTGAGCCTCATGTTCGCCTCGCGAAGGTAAATACCGATATTGAGCAAACGGTCGGCGCACAGTATCTCATTCGCAGTATTCCCACCCTGATCCTGTTCAAGGGCGGTCGAGAGCTGGCGCGACAGGCGGGCGCAATGACCACACGGGATATCGTGCGCTGGACGCGATCCCAGGCTTTGGACTAGTTGAAGGGTAGAAAGAGTAGAGGTGAAATCCTGAAACTCGTTGAGTTGTGGAAGCTGTTACACTCTAGCTTTGACTCTTTGACCGGTGGGAAGTCACCGGAAAGAGCGCGAGCTCAATCGTAAAAACAAAAAAGCTGTAACACACCTATTGCTGAAGAGGAATTTCAGCAGGTCGAATCAATGACTACAACGCCAGGTACTCTATATATCATCAGCGCGCCGTCAGGAGCTGGCAAGACCAGCCTGGTCAAGGCCCTGCTGCAAGCGAATATCGATCTCAGCCTGTCCATTTCATATACCTCACGGCAGCCCCGTCCCGAAGAAATCGAAGGACGCGATTATCATTTCGTCACGCGTCAAGTATTCGAGCAGAAACTGCAAGAGGACGAGTTCCTGGAAAGCGCGGAACTCTATGGGAATTTCTACGGCACCTCGAAAAAGTGGATTAATGAAACCATGATGTCGGGACGGGACATTCTGCTGGAGATAGACAGCCAGGGCGCGCGTCAGGTGCGTGCGGTTTTCCCCGCAGCGGTGGGCATTTTTGTTCTGCCGCCATCACTCGAAGTGCTGGAAATGCGCTTGCGCCATCGAGCCCAGGACAGCCTCGAAGCGATCAGCCGCCGTCTGGCGGCGGCGCGCGAGGAGTTGAGTCATGCGGGGGAGTATAATTACATCATCATCAACGACAAGCTGGACAGGGCGTTGCAGGACCTGAAATGTATTGTACAGGTGGAGCGCCTGAAAACGGCGAAGCAGCTTGTCCGTCACCATGGCCTGCTGGCACAACTCACCCGCACGTCCGTTTTATAAACCGGACAAGCACGCGGACATCTCCGCTTCCTCATCCTCTCCCAGAGTTTTATAGAACCATCATTGGGAGCAACGGCATGCGCCTTTGCCGCAAAAGTGACGTGCAAAATGAAGTGCTTGGAATGTCCTCCGGGTTGCCTTTCCACAACCAGACACTCTATACTGTAATTTCCTTATATCCTGGTAAAGGAAATCATGGCGCGCATCACTGTTGACGATTGTCTGAAAAGAATTCCCAATCGCTTCGATATGACCCTCGTTGCAACCATTCGGGCGCGACAACTTTCAGTTGGCGGAAGCCCGATGGTGGAACCGTCGCGGGATAAACCGACCGTGATTGCGCTGCGGGAAATTTCACAAGGCCTGGTTGGAACGGATATCCTCACGACTGGCACCCTTTAGAGCGCTCGGGCGCTACCGGTGATGTAAAAAACAGGTTTTATTGCGTGACAAGCAAACTGACAATCAATCATCAAGTGAGGATACCGCTGCTATTCCGAAACGTATGTTGATGGGATGAAATGAAGGAAATGACGATGCAGGCGCGAGGTCTGTCCAGTTCTTCTGCTACTTTGCCCGAGGCGAGTTTCCTTTTTCACGAACTCTCCAGCTATCTCACGCGTGAGGATGTATCTGAGCTTCAGAACGCCTATCTCTTCAGTCAGAGTGCCCACTCGGGCCAATTCCGCCAATCCGGCGAGCCTTATATCTCTCATCCCCTCGCAGTAGCCAGCATTCTGGGCAAACTGCGCCTCGACAGTCAGACGCTGGCAGCAGCGCTGCTGCACGACGTGATGGAAGATACGCACGTTTCCAAAGCCGAGATCGGGGATCGCTTTGGCAAGTCGGTCGCGGAGCTGGTGGACGGTGTTTCCAAGCTGGACAAGATCGAATTCCAGAGCCACGCGGATGCGCAGGCGGAGAATTTCCGCAAAATGCTGCTGGCGATGGCGCGGGATGTACGCGTCATACTCATCAAACTGGCCGATCGGCTGCACAATATGCGCACGCTGGAGGCCATGCGGCCTGAGAAAAAGCGGCGCATCGCGCGTGAAACCATGGAAATCTACGCGCCTATTGCCAACCGGCTGGGACTCAACAATATCTACCACGAATTACAGGAATTAAGCTTCCGTTACCTGTATCCCAGGCGCTATCGGGTCCTGACCAACGCCACCAAAGCGGCACGCGGAAACCGCCGCGAGATGGTGTCGAAAATCCTCGATACCATGAAGCAGCGCCTGAAGACCTCAGGGTTGGATGCGGAAGTAACCGGACGCGAGAAACAGCTCTACAGCATCTACAAGAAGATGGTGGAGAAACATCTCTCGTTTTCGGAAATCCTGGACATCTATGGCTTTCGCGTCATCGTGAAGGACGTGCCTTCGTGCTACATCGCGCTGGGCGCACTGCACAGCCTCTACAACCCTATCCCCGGAAAATTCAAGGACTACATCGCCATCCCCAAGGCCAACGGCTATCAGTCGCTGCACAGCACTCTGTGGGGACCTTACGGCACGCCGATCGAAATCCAGATCCGGACACCGGAAATGCACCGGATTGCGGAGGCGGGCGTTGCTTCGCACTGGCTCTACAAGAGTTCCGACGCAGATCTGAACGATTTGAACATGAAAACCCATCAGTGGTTGCAGAGCCTGCTCGAAACCATGAGCGATTCCACCGATTCGCTGGAATTTCTGGAGCATATCAAGGTGGACCTGTTTCCGGGCGAGGTCTATGTCTTTACGCCCCAGGGCGAGATACTGGCGCTGCCCAAGGGGTCGACCGCAGTGGATTTCGCCTACGCGGTGCATACGGATATCGGCGACTGTTGCGTGGCAGCGAGAATTAACGGCGAGAATGCGCCGTTGCGCACCGTGCTCAGAAGCGGGGACCGGGTGGAAATCGTGACCGCATCCCATGCCAAGCCTAATCCGGCCTGGCTGAATTACGTGGTTACCGGCAAGGCGCGCTCGCATATCCGGCGTTTTCTCAAGACCATGCAATACGACGAATCGGCGAAACTCGGGGAGCGCCTGTTGAATCAGGCATTCGCCACGCTCAAGGTCGATCCGCAGACGATCAGCGAGGCGCAGTGGGAAAAACTGACGCGTGAAAGCGGCGCCAAATCCAGAACCGATTTGCTGGCAGACATGGGCTTGGGCAAGCATTTGCCGGGAGTGATTGCACGGCGGCTTGCGGCTTCACCCGGCGAATCCGCTCTCGGCGCGAGCGGGACTACGGATATCATTACGATACTCGGCACTGAGGGAATGGCCGTCCAATTTGCCAGGTGCTGCCGGCCCATTCCCGGTGACCCGGTTATAGCGTTTATCAAGAAAGATCAGGGACTCGTGATCCATGCCGATGACTGTCCGGCAGTGACCAAAAACAAGGGCAGTTCGGACAACTGGCTGGATGTGGCTTGGGGTAAGGATATCGACCGGCAGTTCGAAGTGGGTATCAAGCTGATGGTGGCCAATCAGCGGGGAGCACTAGCCAGGGTGGCGGCGGCCATCGCTGATGCGGATTCCAATATCGATAATGTCGCCATGGAGGGCGATGGCACATATACCACCATGAATTTCGTCTTACAGGTACGCAACCGCCATCATCTGGCACAGGTGATTCGCAGCCTGAGGCGTATTCCCGAAGTGGCAAAGATCAGCCGCGTGAAGGAGTGACAGGAACGGCAGAGCAAGCTCGCTTTCTCTCGCTTCTCTCGCCAGACGCACGTAGCTGCTCGCATCTCCTGTATGTCGCAGGCCTGGGAGCAATCTTTCCGATCAAGTACCTTTCATTCAGCTATCTTTCATACGCCAGGACAGGCGCCAGCCACGTCTCCGTTTCTTCCAGTGTCCAGTCCTTGCGCCTGGCGTAATCCTCCACCTGATCCTTGCCGATCTTGCCGACTGCGAAATACCTGGCTTCCGGGTGGGAAAAGTAAAAGCCTGATACTGCGGCCGTGGGTACCATGGCAAAGGATTCAGTCACGATGATGCCTGCATTTTCAGGCGCGTTCAGCATTTCAAACAAGGGGCCCTTCTCGGTATGATCCGGACAGGCCGGGTAGCCCGGCGCGGGGCGAATTCCCTGGTATTCTTCCGCGACCAGTTGCTCATTGCTCAGGTTTTCATCCTGGACAAAGCCCCAGAATTCACGCCGTATCCGCCAGTGCATGTGCTCCGCAAAAGCTTCCGCCAGACGATCCGCCAGCGCTTTCAGGATAATTGCGCTGTAATCGTCATGCGCCTCCTCGAACACCTTTAACTTTGCCTCGATGCCCATTCCCGCGGTCACCGCGAATGCGCCAATGGTGTCGGCAATGCCGCTTTCCCTGGGAGCAATGAAATCGGCCAGGCACAGGTTGGGCTTGCCGTCCGGTTTCATGGTTTGCTGGCGCAGGTTGTGGAAGGTCATCGCTACCCGCTGGCGGGTTTTGTCCGCATAGATTTCGATATCATCGCTGTTGACCGTATTAGCGGAAAACAGGCCGAATACGGCATTTGCTGCAAGCCACTTCTGCTCCACGATCTTTTTCAGCATCATCTGCGCATCACGGTAGAGATTGCTGGCTGCCTCACCAACCACTTCATCTTCCAGGATGGCGGGGAAACGCCCCGACAGTTCCCATGCCTGGAAGAACGGTGTCCAGTCTATGAAGGGCACGATTTTTTCCAGGGGATAATTTCGCAAGGATCTGACACCGGTAAACCCTGGTGAAGGTGGAGTGTATGTTTCCCAATCGGTCTTGAACGCATTCTTCCGCGCGTCCGCGATCGACAGCAACGGCGCCGGTCCTTTCTTGTTCTTATGCTGCGCCCGCACTCTCTCGTACTCGACCTGGATTTTTTGAATATAGTCTGTCCGTAAATCCTCCGACAGCAGATTACTGCACACGCCGACCGCGCGGCTTGCATCCGGCACCCATACCGTAACCCCGCTGTATTTGGGCGCCACCTTCACAGCGGTATGTACCCGTGAAGTCGTCGCGCCGCCGATCAACAAGGGGATGGTAAAGCCTTCCCGCTCCATCTCCTTGGCTACGTGCGCCATTTCTTCCAGGGAGGGCGTAATCAGGCCGGACAAGCCGATCATGTCGGCATTTTCGCGTCTGGCAGTCTCCAGAATCTTGGCACTGGGGACCATCACCCCCATGTT
The DNA here is from genome assembly GCF_003050865.1 of Nitrosospira multiformis. Classification (GTDB taxonomy): domain Bacteria; phylum Pseudomonadota; class Gammaproteobacteria; order Burkholderiales; family Nitrosomonadaceae; genus Nitrosospira; species Nitrosospira multiformis_E. Next base: position 107,810 of record NZ_QAOK01000006.1, read on the forward strand.
CACCACTTCATAATTGTTGCACTGAAGCACCACGGTGACGATATTTTTGCCAATGTCATGCACATCGCCCTTGACGGTGGCAATGACGATCTTGCCCTTGGGTTTGGAATCGCCCAGCAGCTTCTTTTCCGCCTCGATGAACGGCAGCAGGTGCGCTACCGCCTGTTTCATCACGCGCGCAGATTTCACCACCTGGGGCAGGAACATCTTGCCTGATCCGAACAGATCACCGACGACGCTCATGCCGTTCATCAGGGGACCCTCGATCACCTGGATTGGACGTCCGCCCTGCGCGGCTATTTCCTGCCGGACTGCCTCGGTGTCTTCCACGATATAGGTGGTAATCCCCCTGACCAGGGCATGCGTCAGCCGCTCCTGTAGCGTACCGTTCCGCCACGCAAGGTCTTCGGTGCTTTCCTTGCTTTGCCCCTTGAAGCTCTCGGCAAATTCCACCAGGCGCTCGGTGGGGGTAGCCTCTCCATCTTCCGGGAGGGCACGGTTGAGCAGCACATCCTCGACCCGTTCCAGCAGGTCCTTGGGAATATCGGAATAAACACCGAGCTGCCCGGCGTTCACGATGCCCATCGTCATCCCGGCACGAACGGCATGGTAGAGGAAGGCAGTGTGGATCGCTTCCCGCACGGGCTCATTACCGCGGAAGGAGAAGGAAACATTCGAAACGCCGCCGCTCACCTTCGCATACGGCAGCTTTTCCTTGATGGCGCGGGTCGCTTCGATAAAATCCACGCCGTAATTATTGTGTTCTTCTATCCCGGTAGCGATTGCAAAGATATTCGGATCAAAGATGATGTCCTCAGGGGGGAAACCAACCTGATCAACGAGAATGCGGTAGCAGCGCGCGCAAATCTCCACCTTGCGCGCCAGGGTGTCCGCCTGCCCGGTCTCGTCGAACGCCATCACGATAACCGCAGCGCCATAACGCCGCGCGAGTTTCGCATGTTCGATGAATTCGGCTTCACCTTCCTTGAGGCTGATGGAGTTGATGATAGGCTTGCCTTGCACGCACTTCAGCCCGGCTTCAATGACCGACCACTTGCTGGAATCGATCATGATCGGCACACGGCTGATATCCGGCTCCGCAGCGACGAGATTCAGGAAAGTAACCATCGCCTTCTGCGAATCGAGCATCGCCTCGTCCATGTTGATGTCGATGATCTGCGCCCCATTCTCGACCTGGCTGCGTCCGACGCTAAGTGCTTCCGCATAGTTGTTGCCGAGTATCAGGCGGGCAAAGGCTTTCGAACCGGTGACGTTGGTCCGCTCCCCGACGTTTACAAACAGGGAGTCATCACCGATGTTGAGCGGTTCAAGACCGGAAAGACGAAGTTTCTTTGGAACATCCGGCACGGCCCGAGGCGGGATACTCCCTACGGCGTCTGCGATCGCCTTGATATGGGCAGGCGTGGTGCCGCAGCACCCGCCGACGATATTCACAAAACCGGATTGCGCATACCCCTTGATCAACCCTGCAGTATATTCCGGGGATTCGTCATAGCCCGTCTCCGCCAGCGGATTGGGCAAGCCCGCGTTGGGGTGAGCACTCACATACACGCCTGCGACCCTGGAAAGCTCCTCGACGTAGGGGCGCATCAGCTCCGCCCCCAGGGCGCAGTTGAGCCCTACGGACAACGGACGGGCATGAGATACGGAGTTCCAGAATGCTTCCGGCGTCTGGCCGGAAAGCGTGCGTCCCGAAGCATCCGTTATCGTGGCCGAAATCATGATGGGAACACGCACCTGATGCGTTTCGAAATACCGGTCTATGGCAAACAGTGCCGCTTTCGCATTGAGGGTATCGAATATGGTTTCCACCAGCAGAATATCAGCTCCGCCGTCGAGCAGGCCGCGAATGGATTCGGAATAATCCTCCACCAGCTGGTCGAATGTGATGCCGCGGAAGCCGGGGTCGTTCACGTCGGGAGAAATCGAAGCGGTTTTGGTGGTCGGCCCCAGCACGCCCGCGACAAAGCGCGGCTTCTCGGGCGTCTTTGCTTCCATCGCTTGGGCTGCTTCCTTTGCCAGCCTGGCCCCGACAAAGTTGAGCTCATACACCAAGTCCTGCATGTGGTAGTCGCTCATCGAGGCCGCGGTGGAATTGAAAGTGTTGGTTTCGACGATGTCTGCGCCCGCCTGCAGATAGGATTCATGAATGGAACGGATCACCTGCGGCTGAGTGAGCGTCAGGAGATCGTTGTTACCTCGGAGATCATGCGGAAAATCGGCAAAGCGCTCCCCGCGATAGTCCTTTTCGCCAAGCTTGTGGCTCTGGATCATGGTGCCCATCGCACCGTCGAGCAGCAGGATGCGGCGGGCCAGCAGGTCTTCCAGTAATTTGATTCGAGGGTGTTCGTTCATGGCAATACCAGGATTCAGGTGGAGCCTGGATTCTACCATGCCCTTATCCACAGATTCCCTCCGGTTGGCTCACAAGCGACCCGCTGAGAAGCTTCTCTTGATAGCGTCAATGGCAGTTTCTGTCTGGATGAGGCGGGGCAAGATTGATTCGGATATCCAAAATCAGCAAGGGTAAGCCAAAAAATTTTGGCATAACAATTGCTCTGCTCATTTTACTTCTCCTTTCTCTCATGTTAGAAAGGCTAACTCTTAATCAAGAGACCCTGTCCTACATCATGTTTTTTAGCGAGAGGTATACCATCTGCTAAGAATTTTTGTAGCAACAGTGGAACAGACTGGAGGAAGATTTTCAGCTGAAAAATGGCGACAAAAAAACGGATGTGCAAGATGACCCATTGCTGTCATATTTAACTCATCTCTACATTGTGTATGGATGATCGTAAGCCGGCAAAACTACTTCATACTGGTTAATGACACACAAAGAGTATTCTCAAGGCACCGACAATGTGCTGGCCGATCCAGGCTTTGACGATGCGGAAGAGCTGCCTGCGAAGACGCTCCTCGCGGTCAAACTGAACGAACTGATCGACAAGCGGGGCTTAAGTCAGACTGAGTCGGCTCGCCTCACCGACATGACGCAACCGAAAGTGCCCCAGATTCGGCGCTACAAACTACGGAACATCTCGCTCGAACGCTTGATGCAGGCGTTGATGTCGCTCGACCAGCATGTTGAGGCCGTTGTTCGCCCTGCACGCCGTCCGCATGGGGCTGCCATTAAGGTGACCGCATAATGCGACGAGACAGAATAGCTGAGCTGAGCCGGTTAGCAACTGGTCTGGCTGTCTATATCTTATGCAGCTGTTTCGCTCAAGCTGAAATATTAAGCGGTCGGGTCGTCAAGATCGCCGATGGCGATACCCTGACAGTTCTCGATAAATCAAACCGGCAGCACAAGATAAGACTCATAGGCATCGATGCGCCTGAACGCAAGCAGCCCTTTGGCACCGTATCCCGGCAAAACCTGGCTGATCTGGTATTTGGCAAGGAAGTTGCCGTGGAGTGGCACAAGCAAGACCGCTATCAGCGTGTTTTGGGAAAAGTGCTGCTGAATGGACAGGACGTCAACCTTAAGCAGATCAAGGCGGGGCTGGCATGGCATTACACACAGTATGACAAAGATCTGCGGCTGGCTGATAAGCGGCTTTATGCCGAGGCTCAAAAAGCAGCCGATCTCAAGGGCATTGGACTGTGGAGTGATCCGTCGCCTGTCGCACCGTGGGATTTCAGGCATAACAAGCCTGCACCGGCAGTCGCAGACGAAGGATGCGAGATCAGGCTTCCTGGATTCCGGTACAAGATCGACCCAGTCATTTGCGGGATTTGTCGGAATGCCCTCAAGTCTGTCTCCACCCTGCCCGGATTCATGGAGCTTGTGCGTCTTGCAACTCGTCCCGGTTCCGATGAGGCCAATTGAATCGAATATCGGGAGACTGAACATTAATCTATGCGCGGACGTTTTGAGCAATCCGGAACGCGGCGGTATTTAGTCTCCCCACTCCTATTCTCACCCGCTTGCCTTGGCCATTTCAATGGCCTCGGCCCACGTGTTGCCTCAGGCAATCAATTATCCGTTGTTTGTTATTGGCATTCGCCACACGTACTGCAAGCAGCAGGCCAGCCTGCGCATGTGGCACTTTGTTCGCACCTTTGTCTTCCCCCGGCAAGCTACCTGCTGCGGCTGAGCCGGTATAACCGCCCAGGGCAGCTACTGCGCCTGCCGGTCCTTCAACCACCGTGCTGGCAATACCTGCCGCAATGCCTCGGGAGCCTGCGCCAGTAGCCGTCCCTTTTGCCGCCCCTTTTGCACCACCTTGGCCGTTGGTTCTAGCCGCATCACGATCCGAATCGAGAGCACCTGGCTGATTGTCAAATAAAATGAAAATATCATTCTCATTTACAGAATCAACCAGTGACGCTGCTGCTGCCCTGGCCTCATCGCCTGTTTCAAATCTTCCTGTGATAATGTCTTCCATAAATCTCTCCTGAAAATGATGGATTAACGATCCCAGTCTTCGTCAAGTACTTCATTCCTGAGCCAGTCTTGCCGATTGCCTGGCTTGGATTACAGAAGTTATTCTAAGAACGACAGTTATCCCGATCTGTTCGGTAACTCACCCCGGAGAGAATATATTTTTCCTAACTTGATCAGGCCTGGGCAGAATCTTTAGGATAATCTCCTTAAATTAAGCTCCAGCCCTAGTGTGAACTTCAAGTAATAAGTCCAATCAAGAGGGGTCACTGCAGTTTGTGATGAATTTTGTCCATGAGCTACGCAGTTGCAAGCATACGACCCATCATTTAATCCGCGCGGGGGGAATAACAATTGGAAAAGGACCAAAGCACGATGACTTCCCTTCAGAACCCCTTCCCGAAGGTAGAGGCCTTCTTATCTGCGCTTCACGAGCAGACTTTCTTTAAGGACGAGTCAACGCGCTTAACCACATGAAGCAGGTCCAACGGAGATAACCATTCCCCTGATAAGGCAGGAAAAAACAGGATTTTTTCACACATAAGAAAAATGCTATTTGCTCTAAATTGGCCGTACGAACGATGCGCAACGGCTAAAAGGAGCGGATAGCATGGACAGAGATGACGAGGCATGGCGTTCACTTTGGACGCTTGAAATGATTTCCCGAACGGCAATGCATCAATCTAGTGTCACAGCCCGATTGACACGCTCGCCAAATAATCCAAAGATAGATCGTACCTCGCTTGAAAATAAGGACAGCCTGGATCCGTCACGCTGGGATCTGGGTGACATTTCCAAGCAACTAATGACGCTGTGGTTGGAAGGAAGTTTCGAGCGCATGAAGGACCCATCTATCCAAACGTCTCGTGACTCCACTATCTAGGGATGGGGATGTGGCCCCGGAGGCCCACATCCCAACCAAGTCCCCTACTGCAGTTCAGTACCCGCCTGACCCCCCTCCAGAGCCGCCAGACCCTGATGTTCCACCGCCACCTGTCCCTCCTCCCGAGCCTCCTGTTCCTGATGTTCCACCGACGCTGCCCGCCCCCGATGTTCCACCAGACCCGCCCATCCCAGCTGTTCCACCGGACCCGCCTGTCCCAGCTGTTCCGCCCGAGCCGCGTATCCCCGACGTTCCGGAACTTCCAGACCCCGACATTCCCGAGCTACCTGATCCCATTGATGAGTCCGCTCCCGCCCCGGTGCCTTGGCCGGACATTACCCCACTAGCTCCTGTGCCTTGACCGGACATGGCCCCGCCACCTCCTGTGCCACTGGTCTGGGCGTAAGCCAAGCTAGCTACTCCAGATATCAGGCCGGCAAGCAGGATGGAACGGGTAGTGTTTTTTAAAAGGAAGATATATTTCATGATTGCTCCTTCATCTCAAATCGGCGAAATTGCTGGATTGAAATAATAGACTTATGCCCAACTCGTTCCGTACGGTGGCACGCATAGCTTTATGGCTTGCCCAGGCAAGCTTTAGGAAAATACGGGAGCACGCCTCAGGGGGGAAATGCAGGAAGAACTTTGAAGTGCGTGCCTTGATCGGTACACGGATCTTAAGACCCAATGCTCGAACGCCTGACCATCACGCCCGCTGAGCTGCGCAGATGATCAAGGCGGCCGTTGCTGAGGGTCACTATGCCTCGGCGAGGGGATCGTCGAGCGCGCGAAGAAATTATTGGCTGCACGCAAGCGCCCTCGCGGGAGCCCTCCACTCCCTCGCACAGCAAGCAGTACGAGATTCAGTGCAGGGGGTAAGACATAAAATCCCATAAAATCCGGGGTAGCATCCTAAAAGGATGGAACTGGAGAGCTATCATTGCTGTCGATAGAAGCGCGACCAGTCTGCGATAGCGAGTAACCATATGTCTTTCTTTCCGGATAAAGAGGAGTTGCGACCGCAGGCAATGGAAATTCTGGCGGCGCAAGCGGCGGCCGCGGGGCTGATCTATGTCTCCGGCGATGAGCCCGGGATCAGAAGGTTAGCCTCCGGCGAGGGATTTCGTTATATCGGTCCGGATGAAAAGCCCTTGAGTGATAAGGACGAGCTTGAGCGCATTGCCCGGCTCGCCATTCCTCCCGCTTATACCGACGTCTGGATTTGTCCTCATCCCCTGGGCCACTTGCAGGCCACGGGACTGGATGCGCGCAGCCGCAAGCAGTACCGCTACCATTCCGATTGGCGCGCGGTACGAGACAGCATCAAATTTGACCGGATGGTGGAATTCGGTGAAGCTCTGCCCCAACTGCGCGAGCGTGTACACCTTGATCTGAAAAAACGAGGCTTGCCGCAAAAAAAGGTTGTTGCTGCAATAGTGAAACTGCTTGATACGACGCAGGTGCGCATCGGTAACCTGTCTTACGCGCGCGATAACCACAGTTTCGGACTTACAACCCTGCGCAAGCGACATCTTGCCTTCATCAACCCCAGACGCGCATTATTGAAATTCCGGGGCAAGAGCGGGGTCGAGCACGAAGTCACGATCGGTGACAGGCGCATCGTCAGCATTATCCGGACTTGCCGGGAGCTGAGGGGCCAGCATCTTTTCCAGTATCTGGATGAGAGCGGCCAGCGGCGGCCGGTCGGAGCAGAGCAGGTAAACGCCTACCTCCACGAAGTCATGGAAGCCGAGTTTACGGCGAAGGATTTCCGAACATGGAGCGGAACCTTGCGGGCGTTCGAGATCATGCTCAATACGCCGTTGCCTGAATTTCCGACCAAGCGCGCACTCAAGGCCAGCATTGTCGCGGCGATACGGCAAGTCGCGGAAGATCTGCGCAATACCCCTGCCGTCTGCCGGAAATCCTACATCAATCCGGCGGTGTTTTCTGCCTGGCAGAAAGGCGATCTTCATCGCTGCGTGCAAGAACTGGAAGAAGCAGCACATCCCGCGCATGACCCGCTCGAGTCTGCCGTGCTGTCTTTTCTGCGGAAACAAAAGACCGAATAAAACTCAGTTTTTTCCCAGCTTCTGCTGTTCCTCTATCACAGCCAGAACGCGCTGCGCTGATCGCAGCGAGCCTTCAATAAATCCCTGGTAGTCAGAAAACGCTTCTCCGCAAACGTGCAGGTTGTTTTGCCCGGCTTCCTGCTCCTCTTGTTCGAGAGAAAATGCCTCGAGAAACTCGATATGCTCCCGGGACTTTACACCCGGACGCCACCCGTGCGCCGCGGCACCGAAAGGCTCCTTCCCCCAGTCGCGCATACCACAGGCGAGAAGGCGGCCTGTGGTAAAGTCATGGTGCTCATAATCCCTGGCAAACTGCACGAAACGCTGCCACAGGCGAGTCGATCCGGGCTTGATTTCGATAATCGAACCGCACATCGGAGAGGGTTTTTTCTCCAGGAACCAGACCCTGGCGGCATCCTGATAGTCGACCTGTGGCCCCTCCGGTTGCTCGGGACCTTTGGAATTATTGCCGGATTCGCTTCTGAGATAATCGGACCAGAATGTGATTGCCGGGCGGTCGGTATAAATCATGATCAACCCTTTTGTCCGGTCCCTGCTTTTCACATACAGCAGCTCGCGGGTTGGTATGTCGGATGCATAGCGGTTGAGAGACCGGTTGTCTTCCCACCAGGGCTTCTCGATGACAAAAAAACATTTCAGCAGCGGAAGGCAAGCGACCGCATTGAATGCTTCGTGAAGATTGCCTTTCGGACGCTCCCCATTCCATGACATTTCCTCGAGCGGACGCTTCGGCAGGGCAAAAATGACTCTTCGTGCGCACACAAGCTCGACTTCATCCTGTTTCTGCACGGTAAGGGCAACCAGCGCATTATCCCGTCTTTCTACGCTCACCACCCTTGCGCCTTTCGCGATTTTCAGACGAGGAGATTCGTGACTGCTCTGGTGCTTCCGCAAGACTTCCAGGAGGTTCCAGATTATCCTGCTCATCCCTCCGCGTATGCCCCGAAGCGAACCCGTGCTTCGAATTGCCCTGAGCCAGAAGATAATCCACTCGGCGGCATTCAGATTTTCGTGAACAAAGTGATAGTAACTCCCCCAATCCCTGATCTTGACCACCGCATAATGGCTCAAGACATCGCTGAGGACGTTCCAGAATCCCAAGTCCCATAACGGCTGGTCCCTGAACCGCGCGTGCTCCCGGATCGTTACGAAGTCAGGATCGGTAAGATACTGTATCCATTCGAGCAGCTCTCCCTTCCAGTAATGGCGATAAAAGAACTGCGCGCTGTGCAGCTTTCTCCATTGTTCATTGGCGGCATCCGTACACCAGGGATTCGAAGCCGAGCCGTCGAATTTCGGGCCGTGGACGAGCTCGAAGATGCGCCTGAGAGCGAGTATCATCAGGTCAAAAGGAGTTTTCTGCTGCGCTTCCTCCTCCTGAAGCGTGAATCGAGGCGCCATCGGATCTTCGGAGGTGTACGAAGAGAACGGCACGAGGTCATCCAGGCTTTCTTCCTCCCCGGGGCCAGGCTCCCTGATTCCAAGATCGTCGAGCAATCCCTGCAATAAAATCTGGTCCCGCGGCTCGATTCTCATGGGCCCGAATTCCGCCCGGAAGTATTCGATATCGGTCAGCTTTTCGACATCGTTGCCATCCACATTCCTGAATGATTTTTCTGTCGGACCTCTGAATGGAGACTGTTTACCCGTTTGCGGGTCAGGGGGAGCAAGGCAACCATTATCGATGTTCCAGTTACACGGGTCCCATGTATCTTCAAAACCGATCTTCTTTCCATTTTCCTCACTGCTTCTCAGCAGGGACCACGTTTCGATGCGCCCACCAAACCGGTCGGAAGCTTCCAGAAGGAAAATGCTCCTGATATCGAGCGAGCCGTCCCGGACTTTCTTGATAAGCTCGTGGCAGCAATAGAGCCCGGCAATACCGCCGCCGACAATTACCAGATCATATATTTCCGCTTTCTGCGTATGCTGCGTATGAGATGTGCTGCCCGGCATTTTTTCTCCCTTTACCCCGGTGACCTCGATGCTTCAAGCGGGCTGATGAGACCCGATCGACCGAAACCTAATGCATCGAGTGCATCAGGCGCAGTCCCTGATCTTGAATTATAAGGATAGAAGATCGCGGAACGGAAACAGAAATCAGTGCCAGTAATCCCGCTGCTTCAGAATACAAGGTGCGCTGATTGGCGGCGAAGTTCATCAAAGAGTCGGTCCAGCTTGCTGAGAATGTTGTTTTAACCTAAAAAGAAGAAGTCTCCAATCGTTCGAGATGTTGGAGCGAGGAATTGGTTTTTTGGAAATACTACCGATCCCCTGGGCAGCAGGTCGGCGGTTATATAGTTTGTCCTGAGCGCCGTGCAGCACATTCCGTGGCAGTGAAACGTCATGTAACTACATAACTTCTGCAAGGATGTCTCGACTTTTCGACCAGATGCAACGCCCTTCTTCCTTGGGGACAGGTGCGGTTGAAGCTGAGCCTCTTGAACTAGTGCGCCTCGTTCATGTGGCCGTGGAGGGTCGCGCAAGACTTGAAGTCCAGGGCTTGTACCGATGCGACCGGGTCAGGCACAAGCTCGAGTCCGCGCTGCGCAAGCATGCTGCGATAAGGGAAGCCTCCGCCAACGTCCTCACCGGCCGAGTGCTGATCATTTTTGATCCGGCACGCGACCTTGAAGAAATAAAAACCTGGTTGGAGCAACTGCTGCTGGATGCCGGGCAGGAAATCATTCCTGAGAACTCGGTAGACGATGGCCGTTCTTTGCGTTCCTCCGGACGTCCTATTTCTCCCGTCATTTCTTCTGATTTCAATTCAGTTCTTCCCCAGAAGGGGGAAAACTGGCATGTGCTATCCAGCGAGATTGTGCTGGCCTCGCTTGAAACCTCTAAAGAGCTCGGCCTCAGCCAGGCTTCCGCGGAGCGGAAGCTTGGCCATTTCGGTGTCAATAGCCTACCGGAGACGCTACCCCGTTCCGGCCTGAGTATTTTTCTGGGGCAGTTTAAAAGCCTGCCTGTGGCTTTACTCGGTGTGTCCGCCGTCCTTTCCGCGGCAACTGGAGGATTGGTCGATGCGGCGGTGATCCTCGGAGTAGTTTTGATCAACGCGGGTGCGGGCTACGTTGCCGAGTCTCAATCGGAGCGAACGATCAATGCGCTCGGACACGTGGCCGAGCAGAATGCAGTGGTCATTCGCGATGCTCAGCTTCGGGAGGTGGCTGCTGAGTCTCTGGTGCCGGGCGACATCCTGGTCCTTACGCCGGGGACTCGAGTAGCTGCCGATAGCAGGGTGCTCGAATCGCGCAATCTGATGGTGGACGAGTCCATGCTTACCGGAGAAAGCCTTCCGGTGGCAAAAATGGTGAACCGGCTGGACAAGCAGAACGTCTCCCTTGCGGACCGACTTAACATGGTATACATGGGTACGGTGGTAACGGGTGGCAGCGGCCTGGCAGTAGTAGTCTCGACCGGACGATATACCGAGATCGGCACTATTCAATCGCTGGTAGGTGAAACCCGGCCTCCGGAGACACCCATGCAGCGCCAGCTCTCCATCCTTGGGAATCAGATGGTGTTGCTATCCCTGAGTATCTGTGGGGCAATGTTTCTCATCGGGCTGGTCCGGGGTTACGGCTGGCTGCAAATGTTGAAATCCTCTATTTCCCTTGCCGTAGCCGCAGTCCCGGAGGGACTGCCTACCGTCGCCACCACTACCCTTGCGCTGGGTATCCGGACAATGAGCCGTCACAAAGTGTTGGTGCGCCGTCTCGATGCAGTGGAAACCTTGGGCGCAGTACAGGTAATCTGCCTCGACAAAACCGGAACGCTCACTCTCAACCGTATGTCCGTCCTGGCCCTGCACAGCGGAGGACGTCGTATTACAGTGGACAAGGATGTGTTTTACGATGCGGGCGTAAGAACCGATCCCTATCAGAACGATGAATTGTTGCGGCTCATCCATGCAGCCGTTCTTTGCAACGAGGTGGAACTGAACGGTGAGAGAGGCAACTACGTACTCAAGGGTTCCGCAACAGAAGGCGCGCTGGTGCACCTTGCGCTGGCGGCAGGCGTTTCAGTTGATGCGCTTCGCCGGTGCTATCCCAGAGAGCAAGTGGAATACCGCACCGAAACGCGGAACTATATGAGCACGACCCATAGCGTGCGAGGGGGCGGGAAGCTCGTGGCCGTCAAGGGTAATCCGGTCGAGGTGCTGGAAATGTGCCGATGGTGGTTGAAGGACGGCGCACGCCTGCCTCTCACGGAGGCGGAGCGGACAGCCATACTCATGGAAAATGACCGCATGGCCGCAGAAGCGCTGCGTGTGCTGGGATTTGCTTACACCGAACCGAAGCAAACCGATCAATCTTCAGCGGATGAACTCATCTGGCTGGGGATGACGGGAATGGCCGATCCCCTGCGACAGGGGATGAAGGAACTTATCGCCTTGTTTCACCAGGCCGGGATAGACACGGTAATGATAACCGGTGATCAGAGCGGCACTGCGTATGCGATAGGGAAGGAACTTGGGCTATCCAGCGGCACCGAACTCGACATTCTTGATTCTACCCGGCTTGATCAACTCGATGCAGAGGTCCTGGCTGGGCTAGCCCAGAAGGTCAACATCTTCTCCCGCGTCAGCCCGGCCAACAAACTGCAAATCGTGCAGGCACTGCAGCGCAGCGGCAAGGTCGCCGCGATGACGGGCGACGGCATCAATGACGGGCCCGCCCTCAAGGCCGCGGATATTGGCGTCGCTATGGGCGACACCGGCACGGAGGTGGCGCGCAACGTGGCCGACGTTATACTGGAAGACGATAACCTCGGAACCATGATTGTGGCCGTCTCGGAAGGCAGGACGATTTACAACAATATTCGCAAATCGATTCATTTCCTTACCGCAACCAACCTGTCCGAGATCATGCTGATGCTGGGGTCTATAGGTACAGGGCTGGGCACCCCGCTCACTACCATCCAGTTGCTGTGGATCAACCTGATAACCGATATCTTCCCCGGACTGGCGCTTGCTGTTGAGCCCCCCGAGCCCGATGTTCTGCAGCGGCCACCGCGAGATCCTCGCGAACCGATTGTAGGTCCAGCAGACTTCAAGCGCTACGGTCTGGAATCTCTGACAATGAGCGCAGGCTCAATGGCCAGCTACGGCTACGCAATGGCGCGTTATGGCGGAGGGCCGAAGGCCAGCACGGTCGCCTTCATGACCCTGACAATGGGGCAACTGCTTCACGCATATAGTTGCCGTTCTGACCATATCAGCATATTCAGCCACGAGACGCTCCGCTCCAATCGCTATCTCGACACGGCGATCGGTGGAACAGCCTTGCTCCAATGGGCCACGGTGCTGGTGCCAGGCGTCCGCAATCTGCTTGGTAACACCCCGATAGGCCCGCTTGATGTAGCGGTGATAGGCGCGGGCTCTGTGCTGCCCTTTTTCCTGAATGAAGCAACCAAAGGCGCCACCTTCAAAGGCAAGCGGGGTCAAGACCTGTTATCTCTGCCACCACCGTCGAAGGAGTATGGATGATGAAACAGAATTTCATGTTCACCTCCGAATCCGTGACTGACGGGCATCCGGATAAACTTTGCGATCAGGTGAGCGACGCGCTGGTCGACCGCTTTTTGCAACAGGACCCCTTTTCGAAGGTAATCGCGGAGTGCGCTGTATCCACAGGAATACTTTTTATCGCAGCGCGCTTCGCTTCGTCGGCTTCTATCGACATCCCGGAGGTCGCGCGCCAGGTTATACGCCAGATCGGCTACGAGCAGGCGGATTTCAATGCAAGAGATTGTACGGTCATGACCAGCTTGTCGGAATTACCATCACTCCCTCATCCGCATATTGATGAGAGGGAGATGGATGAGGAGGAACTGGAGGCCGTAACTGCCAAAAACCAGGCGAATGTATTCGGTTTTGCCTGCAATCAAAGCGCGGCCTTTATGCCGCTACCCATCTCGCTTTCGCATAAACTGGCGCGTCGGCTCACGGCCGCACGTTTCCAGAAGCAGATTCCCTATCTTGCGCCCGATGGAAAAACGCAGGTAGGGGTGGAATATCGCGAAGGCAGACCGTATCGCATCCATTCCATCACCATCGTTGCCACTCAGGAGAAGACTGCCATGCGCGGCGTCGGCCCGCTGCGGGATGATCTCAACGCACATGTGATTGAGCCGGTTTTCGCGGCGGAGACGCTGCGGCCCGACTCCCGCACCCATATTTTCATCAATCCCGAGGGGTTGGTTGCCGACGGAGGCCCCTCGCTACACTCCGGGTTGACGGGTCGCAAGAACGCGGTGGATACATACGGTGAATATTCCCGGCATTCGGAGTCCGCGCTTTCCGGTAAGGATCCCTCCCGTATCGACCGGGTGGGCGCCTACGCAGCGCGCTACGCGGCCAAGAACGTGATCGCCGCGGGCCTTGCGCAGGCGTGCGAGGTACACCTGGCATATTCAATAGGAATATCGAGGCCGGTAAGCGTGCAGGTGGATACTTTCGGTACAGGGAGCATTCCAGATACCGAAATAACGGCCCGCATTCTTGACCAGTTTGATTTCCGTCCGGCCGGAATCATTCGCGCTTTTAATTTACGCTACCAGCCTCAATTATTTCGCGGGGTTTTTTACCGCAGGCTCGCGGTTTATGGTCAGGTGGGACGGATGGATATCGGATTGCCGTGGGAGAGCACGGACAAGGCTGCATTGCTGCGTTAGCCCGATATCGCGGTAGGCTGCCGCGGCGAGCAGTACCTGTTCGCCTCAGATCAGTGCAGCGACCAGAGCGACGGCTGAGCGCTCGACGGCGGTTTCGACGAGTTTCGTCACGAAAATATCTGCCACCTTCTGTAGCGAATGGGCGGCATACGGTTGATTCAGAACATCCACATTCCGGATATATCCCAGGTTGCGCAGGGAATCAAGAATCGCGGCAGAGCTTGTCAGACTTGGGTCGTATTTGATTACCACACTGCCCGTGACGATGCTGGTTTCGGCTTGAAGAAGGCCGTGCATTCCTTCCAGGTAGCACCTCAATTGCCGGACGCGCACTTCATCCTTTTTCAATACGGGGATATTGACGCGCAGACGGCCGGGAACATGGTGAATATAATTAGCCATGATTGGTTCTCCATTCGGTCATTTTCCTGATGATAGCTATTTAACCAGCGTTTTGTTACAGCTTTATGAAACGGTTCAGGCCCAGGAACCGGAGATGGAGATAAAAGAAAGGAAAAAGAGAAGGCGGTGGAGAACATTCATCCCTGCGGCGGTAATCGATCGCTCACCAGGGATGAGAGGAAGGACGGGAGCTAAGGCTACTGGAGCATTTGCCCTAAAACAGAATCTGAATCCTGCGGGCTGATCCAAGCGTCAACACCCGGCACGGGTTTGAGCTTGAGCTATGCCCTTTAGCGCTTTATCAGGGCCTTAGCCCCGCCAAATGTTATACCGGCGGTGGAGGAGGAATGCGATCCTCTGGGGGAGTGCGACCTGCAGGGGGAACATTGTCTTCGGCGCGGTATGACTTGGGTATAGCCGCGTTTGCCACATCCTTCACTCCTCCTACGACACTGAGGAGAATGTCGCGCACGCTTGTGACCGCGGTCGTGCCGATGTCGCCTATCCCCCCAGCGGCCGCGTTTACGGTCGCCCTGACTGCTTCTACGACATTGCCTCCAGTCTCCCTCGTTCCCTCGGCCACGCCGTCCACTGCACGCTTGGCAACCAGCAATGTGTCACCACCAGCGTCAGCAGTACTACGGACCGCGGCCTTTACGGTTTCTGTGGCCGCCGTGATGACGTCGCCGCCCACATCGGACACGCCCATTACCACGCCCTTGGCAACGCTTTTCGTGGAAAGCACCAACCCGGTCCCCACATCTTCAGTGGCGGCAAGCGCGCCCTTGACAACATCCCTTGTTATATCGACTGCTTCCGTACCGACCGCCCCTGTCGCTCTCAACGTATTGGATACCGTATTGCGCACCAGGCTCACGATGTCGGATTCAATTCCGTCGATGCCTCTCAAGCTGCTGGCAATGCCTGTTTTTACGGTATGGCCAGCGGCTCCTATGGTGCGGTCAGCATCCGTACGATAAGGAGGTGTCGTACTCACGTATCCTTCATCTTCCGGGCGTGTTTCGTCGTGAGCGTATGCTTCTTCCTTCGGCGTTTCTATATCGGCCCGCTTTTTTTCCTCGGGGCGCGTCTTTCCCCCTGCGTGCCTGTCTGATCTCGGGGCATTCATTTCGATTCCTCCTCGTATAGTTACGATTTCCGTGCTATGACGATGAAAGTGCTTCTCTCATTTTGCTGCTTTCTACCGCTTCAGTGCAGAGTTCCCTGGTTTGGACTCTTGCAACCCCTTGATTCACTAAGAAATTTTGCTACAGATTTTTTGTTTTGCGAGATTTTCGGAAATCATCATCCAATCATTTCCAAATCTAAGATTCTTCGGGTAATTTGGTTTCAATGAGGGAATGTTCGGGGTTGTCGCCGTTCGTCCCCGGAAAAACGCAGTACGCATACCAGAATGCCGCTATCGCCGGGATCGCTATATTGCCCTTTATTACCTGCAGGACGCCCATGCTCATCATTGCCAGGAATATCAGCCGCCGGATATCTGGTCTTTTTTCCGATTTCGTATATGACTTATGTTCGGCGGCACTGGCGATTGAAGAGTGGACTGGCGTGGGTACTGACGTTTCATTCTTTCCGAGCTGGAACAAATCGTGCTCAGCGATATGGCTCCAAAGAACGGAATCCTCCGCGGTATGACTGATAAGCGCCATACCAGTCCGCGGATCCGTCGTTACCGTTCCAACCCCGGGGCACTCCGCCAATCCTTTTTCCAGCGCCGCGAAGTACGCGGCATCGCCGCGCCTTGCGTCGATCTTTATCCGCTTCCTGCCCGGCAGAGAGTGGGCCACTCGCGCAAGTGGCGCCATCATTCCCCCTTGGTTGGCGGTCGACCTTGCGCCCCTTCATCGCGCTGGCCTTCACTCGCCTGCGCCCTCGTCGGTGCAGGTGGGCTTTGTGACATCTTGATGGCGTCGCTTGGCTGAACCGCGGCTTTAGTGGCTGAATTTTGTCTGGTGTCAGGATCCGACTGGGGTTGTGCAGACGGTGTCCCGGTTTTCCCTTGCGCGCCAGCAGCCTGAGTTGCGGAGGCAGCTATCGCCGCGCCTCCCGCCGGCCCAGTCTCCATCTCCGACTTGACCTCTGCCACGAGGTCATCCACCGTTTCGCTCAATTCGGCAAATGATTCACGTCCTTTCTCATACAGAAGGACGCTACCCTTGATAGCGGCCTTGGTAGCGGGCCTGATGAGCCGGAGCAGCACTGGCGCGAGCAGTGTCGCCCCCACGCCAGCCGCCAAGCCCGTGATCAGGTTGCTCTTGAAGTTTTCCGATGCCATGATTTTTCACCTTACTTCCAGGAGCCAAAATAAATTTATAGATAATTTTTGTTTTTTTTCAAGCATTGACACAAAAAATTAATATTCGTGAACCCATTCCACTCGCGGAATGAGAACCATTAGAGGAGCGTGCAGAACAAGGGGTAACGAGCGAGCATAAGGCAGTCATGGGCAATTCCAATTCCGATCCAGCTTCCGGTACTGCACCGCTTCCGCAATGTGGGCGTTGTGATCCCCGAACTTGCGGCCAGGTCGGCAATCGCGCCCGACTTTCAGAACGCGGTGATAAGCCTTGGCGAACATCCTCACAGGCCAAGGTAAATTCAGGAACAGTGATGAGGGGAAACCCAGGAGATCTACCTGAGCAGGAATCCCTGGAAAAGAGATGGCGCCTCAGGCGGATACGGAGCCTTCAAACGTGTACAGCAGCGAGCAATACTGCCACGATATTTCTATACTTTTATTTCGATGTCCGACTGCTTTTCTCTTTCGTGATGGGACTCTGCAACGTATAACCCTTCTCTTTCATCTTGTAGCCGCCGTAAGCACCGGCACCTCCCGCCAGGAGATACCAGCAGCCCGAGAGGGCGGGAAGAACGGCCACCAGAGTAAGAAGACTTATTATTTTCCTGAATTTCATTGCAGTCCGGGAATAAGAGGAAAATAATAATTGTCGCAGAAAGTCGCCCCCCAGAAAACAGAACAGGCGCTGTCATCCTCGCGTCTCCTTTTTCGTTAATAACACCAAGGGGATGTAAAAAGATCGTGGCAAAGATAACTACATCGCGCTGTACTGTACCTGGACAGCGCCGGATTCAGCCTGAAGCAAAATTTTGGAGGAAAAATCATGAATCAAGCACCGATTTCAGCTACATGGGCAAAGCGCTTGCTGCTCCTGGCCCTGGCTGCGCTCCTGTCAGCCTGCCAGTCCGCCGAAACGAGGCGTGCCGGCGGCTTGATGGGCAGCATTGCCGGTTCCATTGGCGGCGGCTATCTTGGCAGCTACCTGGGTGGGGGAACTGCTGGCCGTATATTGGGTGCTGTGGCCGGCGGTGTGGGCGGATATTATCTGGGTGCGGAAATCGGAGGACGTCTCGGGCAGGAAGATCAGCGCCGCATGGCTCAGACTTCCCAGCGCGCGTATGAAACCAACCAGACCCAGACTTTCACCAATCCCGATAGTGGCGTGAGCGGGAGAGCTGAGGTCGTGGGCGCTGATGATGACAGCAATTGCAAGACTATCCGGCAAACTGTCGTGCTGAAAGATGGAAAAACCGTTACAGAGGATGTGAAAAGCTGCAAATAGGAAGGAGAAAAGGCGCAACACTGAACCTTCTCGCCCCATAAGTGACAAATAAGCAGGCGAGCAGATCAGGTACGCGTAAAGTCGCGCCTACTACATATAAACAACACATGAAGCTGATGATGTGGAGTGTCCTCAAACCCGAAGCGATTCACCTCCGCTTCCGCTTTTTGTGGGGGGCATGCGAACAAACGCCAGGGCCCCGCGCGGATTGTCGCCGCGCCCGACGATCAAAAAGCCGTACGCGACTCCGCCGATTTCCGGGGATGATCGGCGGTTGCTGCCTATCTTCAACTGATCCCATATCCGAAGAATTCTCGATCTCCGCTTCCCAGCGTGCCAGGAGCTTCTCCGCCCTATCATCACTTTCCGGGTCGCCACTTAACCCGGACAGATCGACCAAACCCCTTTCCATTGTCTCGCCCTCCATTTTCGCCTGATGTAAATTCTCGTACTTTGCCCAGCATATTATCTGTGCGGTTCGCCGCTTATCTTCTGCCTTCTCACCCTTTCAACGTTACAGGTTATAAACCCGTTGACAGCCGATCAGAACCCACAGACGCGTGATCAAACTTTCTTATTCAGGCTATGAATTAGAGAGTGGAAAGCAGTTTCAGTTCGATCAGTTGAAGGAGAATGAGAATTTTGTTGTTCTGAATAGCAGATGGCAGCAAGTTTTACCCACACCATCGATGATTCAACATCTGCCCATCTAGGAAGAGGAAAGCAGGTGGCGGAATACATTCATCCATGCCAGCGCTTTTCATGAGGAGTGTCGGAAGGTAATTCTTCACTCTTCATCGAACTGCTCCTTGCGTGCCTGACGGCGGAGCGGGTGCAGGAAATTATGGTATGGGGCGGGTATGGCGTGAATGCGTCTCCCCCCTGGGAAGCGGTCTGTGAAGCCAGCACCGTGGGCCACCCCGCAGGAATACAATGCCGAAGTGGCCTATTCAGCCAAGCTCCAATGAGACAAACCTCAAGTGGAGCTCAGAACTTACTACTTTTTAGGCTTTGGAGTTTCGGACTTCGGGGTTTCAGGCTTTGAAGTTTCAGGCTTTGAAGTTTCAGGTTTTGAAGTTTCAGGTTTTGAAGTTTCAGGCTTTGAAGCTTCGGATTTTGGAGTTTCCAGTTTTGAGGGCTCATGAGCAGGAAGCGCGGTTAACTGGACGCGAACCGTGGCAGATTTCTCAAGTTCCTCCCTATCTTGACCTTTCTTGCTTGCAACTGCCGGGAGCTCAAGATTCAGGTGATAACTTCCTTTGCTTGCTCGCCGTAGAACCGGTTCTTTGCCGCCCGGCTCGTTCAGTTTTATTTCTTTGCCATCCGGCCCCATTAAAGTGGCCACCAGATCACTTGAACCGGATTTTGATATTTTTATCCGGTAATCCGAAGAATCAGCGGTAGGCAAGCGAAGCTCCACTCTCGCGCTGGAGCTTACATCCGCGCTCGCCAACTTGTTGTTCGTGACATTTCCCAGGCACCCCCCCGTGTCGCAAGGGAATTGCCTCGGATTGCTCTCCTGGCAGGTTATGAAATATCCACCGCGCGCGAAAGCCGCACTTTCCAGGTTGACTTCCAATCCCATTTCATTCAGCTTGTTTACGGAGGTTTTTGCACGGCCCTTGGCAAAACTTGTCTGCCTATCCTGATTGCAGTGGCTTGCTTCCTTACCCGAAGCGCTTGCTTCGGCTTCTTTATCGTCGATTGCGAGCCGTGGCCCATCCTTGTTCGCCTGAACCAAAACCCGGTTATACGTCTTGGCGACGATTTCCACCGGTGCCCCTTTCGATTCCCCGTATGACGGGATAGAAAACAGAGAAAATGGAGTAACAAGGATTAAAAGTTTTAGTCTTAGTGTTCTCATTTGTTATCGCCCTAGTTTTTTATCGGTGCGTGATGAAGAGCATCATCGCAGGACGGTCGAGCTGTTCCTCCCGATCGTTTCGCTAAAGAGCGAAGCCGTGGTATTCCAGTTTAGTACATTGCTTCAACGAATGGAATGCCGCTTTGAACTGCGGCCCAATGATTCCCTGAAAATCAGGGTAAAAAAGAAGATAAAAGATGCAAATATAGCCAATGTGACTATATAGAGAGCTAGAGAGTATAGTGACAGCATTAATGCCATTTGCCTAAGTTCGCTGTCAACTGTCAAAAACCCGATCAGTTGTGTTTAGGTCTTTTGTTGGGTTATTAACAGCAGAATCTTATCACCCGATACTCTGGTGACTACTGGACTACCGCACCCATCGTCAGCGCGACAAGCCGGGAGCAGCTCGATGAGCTTCTTGACTCGGTCAGTCTGTCGATTCCTCGGGAATTGATTGCAAGACTGGAGACTTCAAGTCAATAGAGTGTTACTGACGTTTCTGGACTTGAGAAAGTTGGTTTCATCTGTAAAACGCATGATTGACTTCAGAGCGATCGTGGTTGCAACCCCAGGATGGAAGCCCAGTGCCGTGCAAATTCGTGCCGAGGATGCCTGTCTTAGCCAACTCGTCGTGACAGCGAGTATGAGGAATGGCAGTTATATCTATGTAGACTACCTTCGACACGTCAAGTGAGGCGGGGTAGTACGGTCAGCACTCGCACGATGAAGGCGTGCAGCTCGTTCATGTAGTTGCGCAGGAAATCAGCCGTCGGCTCGTCGGTAACCTGTCCATCTTCCGTGATAAGGCCAGGCTTGAAATGGATGTGAGCCTCGACAGTATTCATCAAGGGTGAATTGCAGTAGCACAACACGCCACGCAGCTGGCTTTATGCCAATGCCGTACCGATAGCACCGGGGGAGGTGCCGATCACTCCCGAAGGCTTGTGAGAGAAAGAGTTTTGGCCCCAAGGGCGACTTGCCCAGTCGATCGCGTTTTTAAGGCCCCCAGGAATCGAGCGGTTGAATTCCGGCGTTACGAAAAGTACGGCATCGACATCGGCTATGGCCTTCTTGAAGGCACGTGCGACAGACGGAAAGCAGCATCGTAGTCCTGGCTGTAAATTGGCAGATCCGTGATCGGGATTTCGGACAATTCCAGTTCAGGCGGTGCCAGGCGTGCAAGCGCCTTTGCCAGCAAGCGATTGATCGAGGTGCTTGAGAAGCTGTCGACGAGGTAGCCCACCTTGTACTTATTCATATAAGTCTCCTTCTGCGCTGTGCGCAAGATTATGCCGCTACTTGTGCCCGGCAATGTGCGAGCAAGGATAAGATCACAGTCGCCCCGCGTGTAGTTAGCACACCTCCTGCATTGACCATGGCGACGAGTCGAGCAATACCGCGGGCACAGGGACTTCAGTCAAGCACAACAGTTCCTAGTATCAATCGAGACGTCAACCTTAAATCATCATAGGCAAGCCGCATCTCTCCCGCAAGTTGATATAACCCTTCGGTTTCCTGTTTATTGTCTATATTGAATGAAGGCTTCGCTTCACCGTGCCTTATGTTGATCCATAAAGACCAATGAACATCGCCCGTGATCTCGTGCAGGAGATCTGAGCAAAAGTGCCGGAGGTGCTGCTATGACAAGGAAAAAACCAATGGGACGAGGACGTTCTTCCGCCTTCGTGTTAACCCCTATAGCCCTATAGTGTTGGTCTTCGTCCTGGATGCGATCGCGCAAGGTCGCTCCTGCACCCAAATGGCATCCTTGCGCCTGGGAAATCAGGCATCCGTTGAATAACTATGAGAGCACACAAAGAAACCTGTCATTGGAATCCTGAACCCCCTCTCTCGATCTTCTCCTACTCCTCAACGAGCTGACAGGGTTTTCCCGGCCTGTCCTGGTAATCAGGCCAATCGAAAAAGGCGGCGCAGTTATCTGGTATGCAGTGAAATTCTTCTCCAGTCGGAGGCATATGAAGGTTGCATTGATAGGAGTGGCCGGCCGTGTTGGATCGCGTTTAACCACGGAATTGCTTCGACGCGGACATACTGTAACCGGCATCGCACGCGATGTCTCCAAAATGGAAGCGAAGCCAGGGCTTCGTCTTGAGGCGGCTGATGTAAACCAGGGCAAAACCCTTGCCCCTCTTCTCTCAGGTCATGACGTTGTTATCAGCGCCTCTCGTTTTGTTTCCACGAATCCTGCCCAGGTTATCAGCGCCGTAAAAAAAGCGGGAGTCCCGCGGCTCCTGGTCGTCGGTGGCGCGGGCAGCCTGGAAGTCGCACCCGGTAAAATGCTGGTAGATACGCCAGAATTCCCGGAAGCGTACAAGCCGGAAGCGTTTGGGGGTATCGAGTATCTGAAGGCGTTGCGCTCGGAAAAAACACTGGACTGGACTTTTCTTTCTCCCTCCGCTGAATTCGAGCCAGGTGAGCACACCGGAACCTATCGGATAGGTGGTAACGTCTCATCGACGACAAAGGCCGCAGTTGGATATCGATGGAAGACTATGCCATCGTCCTGATCGATGAACTGGAGAAACCGAAGCATTCGCGTCAGCGTTTCACTGTTGGTTACTGAGAGTCGAGCTCAAAGTCTGGCTCCGCTTTTCGCTGCTCTATCTTTTTTCTTTTTTCCGGAAATTTCAGCCCATGGGTATCAAGACTGATGAAAAGCTTGCAGGCATGAAAAAGCTGGGCTCAGATGAGCTGGTCAACTCTCCGCAGGGCAATTTTTGACGAAGGAATTCAGCATGAACACGCAACCCACGAGCCCTCTTGGAAAGGTACTAGCGGGGCTGCAGAGCCTGCTGCCGGATCTGGAGGCGTTATATACCGACGTGCATGCCCATCCGGAACTGTCGATGCAGGAGTTGCGGACTGCGAGCCTAGTCGCTAAGCGACTTGACACGGCTGGGTATGACGTGACGACGAAAGTTGGGAAGACAGGGGTCGTGGGACTGCTGCGCAACGGCGAGGGGCCGACGGTGATGCTGCGCGCTGACATGGATGCCCTACCCATCGAGGAAATGACCGGGCTTCCCTATGCCAGCAAGGTCAAGGCCACGAATCGCGAGGGCAAAATGGTCCCGGTCATGCACGCTTGCGGCCATGACATGCACGTTGCCTGGCTCGTCGGCGCGACCACGCTGCTCGCAGAGGCGCGTGACGCATGGCGCGGCACGTTGATGGCTGTCTTCCAGCCGGCCGAAGAGACTGCGGAAGGCGCGCGGGCCATGATTGACGATGGATTACTCAATCGTTTTCCCAAGCCGGATATTGTGCTCGGCCAACATGTCATGGTGGGACCGGCGGGCAATATCGGTGGCCGTGGCGGAACCATTACTTCCGCTGCCGACAGTCTGCAGATCCGCCTGTTTGGGCGTGGCGCGCACGGCTCAATGCCGCAGGCAAGCATCGATCCCGTAGTCATGGCTGCGGCGACGGTAATGCGCCTGCAGACCATCGTCTCGCGCGAACTTGCTGCTACCGAGGCCGCTGTCGTTACCATCGGCGCACTGCAGGCGGGCACCAAGGAAAATGTGATACCCGACGATGCTGTCATCAAGCTGAACGTACGTACCTTTGATGCAGATGTGCGCAAGCGTGTGCTTGCCGCCATCGAGCGTATCGCCCATGCAGAGGCAGCAGCTTCGGGAGCTCCCAAGCCACCCGAGATTACGACGCTGGAGCACTACCCTATGGGGGTCAACGATGCCGATGCAAGCGCGCGCGTTGCCGATGCTTTCCGCCGGCATTTCCCGGGTGGCCGTGTGCGTCAAGTCGATGCGGCGTCGGCGAGCGAGGATTTCGGGTCGTTCGGAACCGAATGGAACGCCCCTTCCGTGTTCTGGTTCGTCGGCGGCACCGATCCCGACATTTACGCGAAAGCCAAGGCCGCGGGCGAAATCAACAAGATTCCAACCAACCACAGCCCCTACTTTGCACCAGTGATGCATCCGACCCTTGAGACCGGTGTGGAAACGATGGTCGTTGGAGCATTGGCCTGGCTTTCAGCATGAGCCAAGGCGCCAGAGAACTGAGGCGGTAAGATGTTTACTTCCGCTGCTTTTGACGTCGATGCTGCAATGAAGGCCCTTGTGCTGGTGCTCGATCTTGTCGGCACCTTCGTTTTCGCGCTGAGCGGAGCAGCAGCCGGTGTCGAGCGCCGGCTTGATCTTTTCGGAGTTCTGGTGCTGTCCTTCGCTGCAGCCACTTCCGGAGGGATCTTCCGCGATCTACTGATCGGCGCAGTCCCGCCCGCGGCAATCAGCGACTGGCGCTATCTCGCGGCCTCGCTTTTTGCAGGCGTATCCACTTTTTTTTGGTATCCCGTCATCAATCGGCTGCGCAGCGCCGTACTTATATTCGACGGCGCCGGTCTAGCAGTGTTCTGCGTTTCCGGCTCGCAGAAAGCCATCGTCTTCGGTCTCGACCCGGTCATGGCGGCGCTGCTGGGCATGCTGACTGGAATCGGCGGTGGCATGGTGCGCGATGTGCTTCTGTCTGATGTGCCTATTGTCTTGAGATCCGATATCTATGCCGTCGCCGCCCTTGCTGGAGCGGCCGTGGTGGTGATTGGCGATGCGCTACGATTTCCGTCCGTTGCAACGACATGCACCGGCGCGGCTCTCTGCTTTGGCCTGCGCCTGGCTGCCATCCGACACGGCTGGCATCTGCCGATCGCTCGCGCGCCCGAACATCCAGACGCGAAAATAGACGTCACAAAAAATCGGAGGGATCATTAGTGCTTCAGTCGTAGAAAAGACTACCGCTACAAGTGCGCTTCCGCGAGTGGCGTCACCAAAGATCCTGACCACTCTCCGGCACATTTCGATTAATTTAGTGGGGTCGCATGTTGAAGAAGTTATCAATTATCAATGTCTTTGCGTTAGCCGTTCGGCATGGTGTTGACCGCCAATAATCTTAAGACAACGATGTTTGCTTATCCCAACGGTGCCCCCTATTGACTCCATGTTGTGAGGCGCCTAAGGGCTTATCAATCTGGCGGTAATTCCCTGTGGTGACAGCAATGCCAAGGTCGGCACGATCCGCTGCCACTGTCTTATGTACAAGAGCGGAGGGAAAGCGTTGTAGTTATTGCGATCAACAAGCGTGATATCAAATCCAGGCCCATCAGCTAAATGCCTCACCAGATTTATTCCTGCAAAGCCCCCGCCGATTATGACAATTTCCTTTTTCATGATGGAGTTCTATTCAGCTTCACCTCCAGTTGTAATCAAATTATGAGCCGAAGCCATGGCCACCAATAACACTCAAGGCTCGGTCTTTGTTCGTTCATGATCCGCTGTATCCATCAGGTTTCCATCTGTTGGCGGGGGCTTGTTTTCCTGACTGCCCGCTTCCATTTGTCCTCTGATGCGATCAGCCTCCACCACCCATCCACCGCCGAGCGATTTATAGAGATCGACAAGAGAATTGAATACGCGTCCGCGGGTTTGAGCCTGGGTAGTTTCGGCTTCGAAGAGGGTGCGTTGGGCGTCAAGGACTTCGATGAAGCTGATATAGCCTTCGTCATAACGCAGCTGCGCCATCTCGAGATACGTGCGCGACGCCTCCACCCGCCGGGTTTGAGCAGCCAGTTCCGCTCGGTTCTTCTGCACTGCTATGAGGGAATCCTCAACTTCCCGAAACGCAATCTGAATTGCGCGCTGGTAACCCACGAGTGCCTGTTCATGCCGTGCTTCCGCCTGTTTTACCTGGCCTGCGATGCCTCCTGCGGTGAAGAGCGGGACGGAGGTCATCACGCCAAATGCTGCCATGTAGGCTGGGCCGGTAAACAGGGTTGCAAGCTGAGTGCTCGCGACTCCGAGCACGCCGGTGAGTGAAATCCGCGGGAAGTAAAGGGCGCGGGCAGCCCCGATTTGTGCATTGGCCGAGATCAGGTTCTGCTCAGCCTCACGGAGATCGGGACGCCGCATAAGGAGTTCTGATGGAAGACCGGCGGATACCATGGGAAGTTCGAGCTTTGCGAGTTCGCGGCCCCGTGCAATCGGACCGGGATTGCGACCGAGCAATACTGCGAGTGCGTTCTCCTGCTGGGCGATGCTGGATTCAAGCGGGGGTATGGCGGCGACCGCGGTTTCATATTGTGACTCAATTTGAGCAAGCTCCAGTTGTGAAATCACGCCACCTTCGTAGCGCATCCGAAACACTTCTAGCGTGTCCCTTCGGGTGGCTGCAGTAGCCCGCGCGATCTCCAGTTGCCGATCCAGGATCAGAAGATTAATGTAGGATGAGGCCACCGAGGTGACCAGGGTCAATATCGTGGCGCGCCGCGCCGCCTCTGAGGCAAACAGCTGATGGCGCGCAGCCTCCGAGAGACGCCTGATGCGGCCCCAGATATCGATTTCCCAGTTCGCGTTTATGGATACCTGGTAATAGCTATAGTAAGGGTCAATGCCCCCCAGACCTCTTGGCCACACGAAGGCTGTCGAGCGCAACCTCTCCGCTGAGGCATTTCCCCCGATCTGCGGAAACAGCTCCGAGCGGGTGGCGCCATAGCGGCCCTGGAATTCTTCTATACGCGCAGTGGCGATGCGTATGTCCTTATTCTCAACAAGCGCGATCCTGATCAGTTCATTGAGAATGGGGTCTCCGAACCGCTCCCACCAGGCGGTATCGGCAATATCTCTCGCGACTTTCTCTCCGAAACGGTATTTCTCCATTGTTTCTATTTCCGGTCGCCGATAATTCGGACCAAACATGCAGCCCTCTAATACAAAAGTCAGGGAAAGCAGGGACGCAAGTAGTGTCAGCCGAAATCGCATGTCAGTCTGGCAAAGGCTTGTTGCGTGGCTTATTACGGGAGTCATCCTCCATGCCGCCCCCTGGATCAGCGGGTAGCTTGCTTTTCGAGGATTCGTTTGTCGGAGGAGGTGTTCTGTCTTTGCCTCTTATCCTTGCCGTCAAGGTTTCGATCGCCCAGTAGAACATGGGGATAAAAAATATTGCGATGACGGTTGCCCCCAGCATGCCACCAACTACACCGGTACCGAGCGAAATCTTGCTATTTGCGGAGACTCCACTGGCGATCGCAAGAGGCACACAGCCCAGGGTAAAAGCAAGCGAGGTCATGATGATGGGGCGCAATCTGTCCCGCGCCGCATTGACAGCGGCCTCATAGAACGATTGCCCCTGCGCGTGGTTCATCACAGCATATTCAAAAATCAGGATGGCATTCTTGGCGGAGAGCGCGATCAGTATGGTCAGTCCGATCTGGAAGTAGATGTCATTGCTCAGGCCACGGAGAAAAATAGCGACCAGCGCACCAAACAGCGCAAACGGGACTGCTGTCAATACGCCAAGGGGCAATGTCCACTTCTCGTACTGCGCGGCAAGGATAAGGAAAACCATGATCAGGCCGAAGACGAATACCAGCACGGATGAGCCGCCGGCCCTTTTCTCTTCGAAGGTCTGGCCGCTCCAGGCAATACCATAATCATCCGGCAGGATTTCATCCGCAGTTTGCTCCATTGCCGCAATCGCTTCCCCTGAACTGAAACCCGGTGCGGCCTCGGCCGTAATTTTTACCGCGGTGAAGTTGTTGAAACGCGTTACGATGTCCGGCGCCCGGTCAAAACGCACGGTCGCTACCGCATTGAGCGGGACCATGCTGCCATTCTGGCTGCGCACATACAGATAATTGATGTCCTCCGGTTTCATCCGCGAGGCGGGCTCACCCTGGATAATCACCTGGAACAGGCGGGCAAACTTTGTAAATTGCGATACATAGAGTGATCCGAACATTGTCTGCATGGAGTTATATACCTCCTCCACGGGAACACCCAGTGTTTCCGCCTTTGCGCGGTCTACATCAAGGTATAGCACTTGTGCCGAGGCGTTGTAGGTCGAGGTAATATTCGTCAGCTCGGGCCGCGTCTGGGCTTGTTTCACATATTCCTGTATCACCTGCGCAATCTGCTGGCTATCATTGTCGCCCTTGCTCTGGATGTACATTTCCATCCCCCCGGTCGTCCCCAATCCCGGTATGGAGGGGGGATTGATCGGAAGAATGATGCCGCCGGGTATATTGGAGAAGGCTTTTACAGCGCCTGTCATCAGGGCCGGCACGCCTTGGGTGTCGGCATTATCGTCGGCGTAGCGCTCTTCGAAGTCCTTGAGCCCCACGAAGAATGTTGAAGCATTGCTCTTCATCTGGCCATCGAGCAGACTGAAGCCGTCGATGACCACGATGGATTTTGTGGCCGGATGCTTCATGAAGTATTCCGTGGCATGCCGGCTGACCTCAGCAGTACGGTCGAGCCCTGAAGCGTCGGGCATCAATACCACTCCCAGCAGCAAGCCCTGGTCTTCCGGGGGAAGGAATGAACCAGGAATGTGCTTGAACAGCCCGACGGCGAGAGCGATCATGCCGAAAAACAGCAGGAGCGCTACGATGTAGCGCTTGATTGCGAGCCGCACACTGCGGATATAGCCTTCTGTCATGCGCTCGAACCAGGTATCGAACCATTTGAAAAAGCCCCGTTTCTCGCCGTGACGAGGTTTTAGCATGAGGGCGGCAAGCGCGGGGGACAATGTCAGGGCCACGATACCGGAGAGCGCCACGGAGATCGCAATGGTGATCGCGAATTGCTTGTAGAGCTGTCCAGTGATACCGGGAATAAATCCTACCGGAACAAACACCGCGCATAGCACCAGGACGATGGCAATCAGCGCGCCGCCTACCTCATCCATCGCCTTCTTTGCCGCATCACGAGCAGACAGGCCAAGTTTGCTCATGTTGTGCTCGACCGCCTCGACGACGACAATCGCGTCGTCCACCACGATACCGATCGTGAGTATCATGCCGAACAGGGTGAGCATGTTGAGCGAAAAACCGAGTGCGGCCATACCGCTCCCGGCCCCGATTACCGAAATGGGCACGGCAATGATCGGAATCAGGGTGGCACGTAGGTTCTGGAGAAACACGAACACAACGAGTACCACGAGCACCAGCGCTTCAAAGAAAGTCTCGATCACCGACGCGATGGAAGCACGCGTGAATGCAGTGGTATCCATGGTGATTTCGTACTCGATGCCTGGAGGAAATGATTTTTTCATCTCCTCCAGCGTTGCCCGCACGCCTTTTGAAACTTCCAACGCGTTGGCCCCCGGCTGCTGGTACACCACCAGCACCGTCGCAGGCTTCCCTTGACGGGTGTTGCGAACTGCGTAAATCTTCTGACCCAATTCCGCATAGCCCACGTCTTTAAGCCGTACCATCGCAACGCCCTGACTGGCGGCGCGAATAATGATGTTTTCGAATTCCGCTGGGGTGGTCAGACGGCTCTTGGTGGTAATGGCGAAGGACTGCTCGACGGGACGGGCCGTCGGGGCTTGGCCGATGCTGCCTACGGCATATTGTTCGTTTTGTGCCGCAACCGCTTGCTGCACATCCCCAGCCGTAATGCCAAGGGCCGCCATCCGGTCCGGTTTCAGCCAGATTCGCATCGCATAATCCGGTGTCCCCATGATGGTGGCCTGGCCCGCGCCGGGGATGCGCTTGATCGCATCCAGTATGAAAATACTGGCGTAGTTGGAAACATAGACGGGCTCGTAACGTTCATCTGGTGAAAAGACCGAGATGACCATCATCATTGAGGCGGACTGTTTTTTTACCGCGACACCCTGCCTCTGCACTGAGGCAGGAAGCTGCGGGAGCGCCAGGCTTACACGATTCTGCACCTCTACTTGGGCGAGCGACGGGTTGGCGTCAATCTCGAAATAGACGGACAGCGTCATGGCACCGGTTGACGAACTTGCAGAGGTCATGTACATCAGCTTATCGGCGCCGTTCA
This sequence comes from Nitrosospira multiformis, assembly GCF_003050865.1. Classification (GTDB taxonomy): domain Bacteria; phylum Pseudomonadota; class Gammaproteobacteria; order Burkholderiales; family Nitrosomonadaceae; genus Nitrosospira; species Nitrosospira multiformis_E. The sequence goes on from NZ_QAOK01000006.1 coordinate 137,570, forward strand.
CCTGCTGCTCGATGGGCGCCGCGACGTTTTGCGCTGCCACTTCGGCTGTTGCTCCTGGGTAGGTTGCCGTAACCGAGACTTCGACTGGTGTGATCTGGGGATACTGTGCGATAGGCAGGTTGTACATCGCCACGCCGCCCGCAAGCGTGATGATGATGGAGAGCACCGATGCGAAGACTGGCCTGTCGATACAGAAGTGGGAAATCTTCATGAACTAGCCTGTTATTCGGGCGGTTTTTCTCGAGAACCTCGAAATTGCTTTTCCGAAGGAGGCGCTCGATTTTCTGATCCACTTACCTGCAAATCAGGTGCTGATGGCAAGTCGCCTGGCTTGACTGACGCTTCTTCAGACGGCTCTGCAATGGAAGCGGCTGGAGTAGCGCTGGCCCCTGCTGCCGGCTTAGTCCCGGTTTGATCCCCGGAAGGAGTCAATGCATCGACGACTTTAATGGCTGTGCCGGGGGACAACCGGACAGCTCCGTCCACTACAACCCTTTCGCCTGCCACCAACCCATGGTTTATAAACCACCCATCGCCCTGCCAGTCCCCCACTTCAACGTCGCGCCGACCAACCTTGCCTTCCTTGTTGATCACCCACACATAATGGCTCTTTGCCCCTTGCAGTACCGAGCGTTGGGGCACCAAGACGCTGTTGGGACGCACGGCTCCCTTCAACTGGGCGCGCACGAATTGTCCCGGACGCAATACTCCCTCCGGATTGGTGAACTGGGTGCGAACCAGGAAGGTGCCGGTTTCCTCCGAAAATGAAGGTTCGCTGAAGTCGATATACCCGATATGGGGGAACAGCGATCCATCGGCGAGGGTAATCTGGACTTCGAAACGGTTAAGGGGCGGAAACTTGAGCAGGCCTCTTTCGATTTCACTCCGGTACTTGAGCATCTGGTTTTCGGAAACGCTGAATATGCCCCAGATTGGATCGATCTGATCCACATAAGTAAGCAGCCCGCCTTCCCCCGGACTCAGATAGCTGCCTTCATGCCTTAAACTGAAACTGGCCAGCCCGTGGAGCGGTGAACGGAGCGTTGTATAGCTGAGATTCAACTTTGCAGTTCGAACTTCTCCCTCTGCCGCAAGCACTGCCGCACTCGCCTGCTGCACAGCTCCTGTAGCGTCATCAAGATTTTTCTTGCTCAAGGCATTTTTTTCTGCGAGCGGCCTTACCCGCCTCAACGTTGCCTCAGCAACCTGGAGCCGTGCCTGTTGCTGCGCGAGCTGCCCTTCCGCAGACTGCAAGGCGGCCTCGAAGGGCTTCCGATCCATCTGGTACATCTTCTGCCCGGCCTGTACCACCTCGCCTTCCGTGTAGAGGCGCTTATCCAGGAACCCAGAAACCCTGGCGCGAATCTCGACGTGACGGGAACTCCGGGTCTCCGCCACGAATTCGAGCTCGATAGGATGATCTCGAGGCTCGATGCTGACTGCAGTGACCTCCGCAACGGGTGGGGGCTTTTCCTCCTGGGGCTCGCTGCAGCCTCCCGAAAAGGACAAAATGACGATGACGATAATCCGTCCAGGGTATTGCAGGGTTCGCAAAGGGGAAAAGAAGGAGTTAAGCACAGTAATGATGAAGATTCCCGGATTATGTTATATCCGTTCTTAACCCCTTCTTTCTGAGAAGCTATGCGAGAAGCTTTCTGTTCGAACAGCTTCCACCTTCGCCTGTTCGCATTCGAGGGCTATTCTTTCAATTGCCCCTCGGCACCTCGCTCCTGCTTTCTAGCCCGGCATTGCTCATCCTCGACCTATGCATACTCCGCCTTGAACTGGAGAGACAGGCATTGCCAGTACAGATTTCATTTCAATTAGATTTCGATTCATGCTGATCCACTGAGGGCTTCCTGCAGCCTTTTCTCCTGTCCGGGAGAGAGTGAAGTGCGAAGTAACTTGCCTTTCACGCCTGAAAGTTCAGCCAGGACCTTCTCCGGCTGAGCTTTATGGAAAAGAAGGAAAAGCCCGGACGAATTGTTGGGGAAGGTTTCAGCAAGCGACTTGATGAAATCATCATCGATCCCATAATCAGTCAGGAAACCTGCGAGGGCACCGGTACTGGCACCGAGAGCGCTGCCCCCAGCGAAGCCCACAAGGGGCTCGAGGAACACAACCCCCTCCTCACCAGCCAGGTACTCCCTGGGCAACATATAAAGCTTGGATAGAACATGATCGGCTTCTTCGGGATCCTTGAGTCCCAATGCAATTATTTCCGCTTTTTCCGACATCTTTTTCTCCTCCTGAGGGCCCACTCGATGGTAGAAGGTAGCAAAGCGCACTTACTTTGCACTTTAAAGTCGCGCTTGGCTCAGGATAGAAGCGCGGTTGAAACTTGAATGATTGGAAGTAGTTATAGGGGCCGTGGCAGCTTCCCGTCCGTTCGGTGGCACACGTTGGAAAGGAGCCGGCTCATAGAGCAACAAGACAGCGGCCAGATCAACGGCGCGGAAGCAAACGAGATCATCCTGCTAAACAGCCATGACGGGAGCAGTTCCTACCAGATGATGGCCGGAATGTTCCGTTTTGTGTGCGCCAATGGAATGGTATGCGGAGATACCTTACACGATGTTCGCGTGCGGCATAACGGCGATGCCGTGAACACTATCATCGATGGAGCATATACTTTGCTGGAGAGTTTCGAGCGCTGCAGGTCAGGTCTGTCACGGTTTTTCCGTTTGCGTTCCCCGCGAACTATCGGCGCTCTTCTGGGCGCCCGCTGCAAGTGCATGCTGCGCCTCGACGGTACGCTTCAGATTGAATGCCAGAAGTTTTCCCAGCCTCTGATTGCCCAGAGGCATGCCTTCCACCCGCTGGATAATGTCCAGATCGGGCGCCTTGTTGGCTTCCATGATGCATGGACCACTGTCGAGCAAAGCAACATCCCATCCGATGACAACCTGGTCAGAAAACGCGGCGTCATGCGCATATTGCACCAGATCGACCGACTCAAACCAGCACGGCAGCTTGCGACCTTGGATCTGCGCCCCGGTTTCGGAATGTTGCTCATACCATCCCTCCGTCGTGGCTCCCCAGGCTCCGCGCGTGCCCCTTCCCAGCGTACCGGTGGAGATGTCGACATTGGCTGCAATACCCCCAGCGTGAAAGTTATCGACGACGACCAGCTTGCTTCGCGCCATGCGAAAAGCCGCATTGGTCACTTCGAACTCCCCCTTTTCGTTACGGCATGTCATCACGCGAACGGTGGAAAGTGTCCCATTGGACAGATCGGCAATCTCACGGTGACTCACAAGCCGCGGCTGCACCAGGAAAGCCCTGTGCCGCGATGCGTGCCGCAGCCGCTCCAACACTTGACTTCCGGTAGCAACCTCCCCGTCATTGCGCCGGAAGTGCCCGGAACCAAGATAATCCCAGCGCGTGGCCTTTTTCCCCCCCTGACCGTGCACCGGCTTTATGAAGAGATCGCGCTCGGGTAATTCGGGCAGTTCCGGTAGTTCCGGCAAACCCCCATCAACCGCTGTAATCTTTTCTTGTGCCACATTAAAAAAAACGGGGGCAGTTGTGATTCCATGCTCGCGGCAGCGGGCACGAAAGCGCGCCTTATCCTTTATGGAGTTGGTGCTGCGTTCTGCGGGAACAGGGAGACCACCGTTGTTGTCGCGCAGGAAGCGATAGAGTCCCGCTTTCGTCTCAAGCCTGTTCAGATACTCCCCTGCATGCAGTTTCTTGTCATCGTCATGCAGTTCGAAAATGTAATACCATGGAGGCAGAATCGCAAAGCGTATCGCAAGCCCGATCTGCTCCCGGATCTGCCGGATCAACCCTTTCCCTGTCCGCTTCTTGATAGCGCGACCATTGATCGCTGTGAAAACCGCTACCAGCACAGCAAGTATGAACGGCACGAACGGCAACGCCACAAGCATGATGATCCGATCGCTGAGTGCCTCCTTGCTCCAGACCTCGCGCTGAATGCAGCGGTGGATATACATTGCCGGCGAACCGTCGTCCGGCAACCGGGTGAAGATCCACGCCGCACCGCTCAAATCCCGGGTTATTCTGTCAATAATCAAAGTCACTGGCGATTTTCACCGCCCTCCATAATGCGTTGCCGTAATCCACTGCTCCGCTTCAGATGCCAGAGCAAAAGCAGAACTTTGAAGTTCATGCAGTCAGATCAGCACGAAAATCCGCCACACAGCGCAACATTGAATCCAGGCGCTGCGCATGAGACAAGGCGAGGCCCGCTTTCTCGTGCCGCCGAACAGTCTCGTCACTCAATCCACCCAATTGGATACCGAATTCAACGGCTGTCAGCATGATTGAGGGATTGACCCACAAGGATGATGCCACTTGTGTCGTCCCTACTTTAGCATGTTTCGCCACGTCGACTAGCAGCCCCACCTGTTGAGCAACGCGCATGTCAATAACCTGTTCCAACAATGTGAGAACATTCTCTCCGAGTCCTTGGACTACTGCTTTCAGGCTTTGCAGTATGAGGGAACCCAGCTGCGCTGAATTATATGTGCAGGCAATTGATTAAAATCAAAGGTAATACCGTCCTTG
>NZ_QAOK01000007.1 GCF_003050865.1 Nitrosospira multiformis
GGCGTTTGCTGGAGAGCATCAGGAAGATTCATGATGGCAGCGATGGGGTGATGGGCAGTCCACGAGTCTGGAAGGAATTGCGTTATGAAGGTGAGGCATGCGGGTTGAACCGTGTGGCACGACTGATGCGAGAGCAGGAATTGCATGGCATCCCGCAGCGTAAACGCTGGCGCAAGAAGGTCTGTGGCCTTCGACCAGAGAATGTGCACAATCACCTGCAGCGGGACTTTACAGCAAGTGAGCCCAACAGCCGGTGGGTGACGGACATAACCTATGTGCGTACTCAGGAAAGCTGGCTTTATCTGTGCGTGGTCGTGGACCTGTACTCGGGCATCGTGGTCGGCTGGTCGATGAGCCACTGCCAGGATCGACAGCTGGTGCTGCAGGCCGTACTCATGGCACTTTGGCAACGCGAGGCAAAAACTGCGGTCATCCTGCACTCAGATCGCGGCTGTCAGTTTACCAGTGACGAGTATCAACGTTTCCTGCAAGGACACAATCTGATTTGCAGCATGAGCGCTGTCGGCAGTTGTGCCGACAATGCGGCAGCAGAGAGCTTCTTTGGCTTGCTCAAGCGGGAGCGAATATATCGTCGCCAGTATCGAACCCGGGCTGAGGCGCGCACGGATATCTTCGACTATATCGAGCGATTCCATAACCCGCGAAAACGGCGACAGCTGGAAATGCATCAGAAGCAGGATTTAGGCTTAACCAAACCGTCCGGAGAAATGGGGTAAAACCCTTCTTTGCAGGATGCTCTCTAAACATCCTTCGCATGCGATTATCGAGCCTTATGATCTAAACTGCTATCCAATTTTTGGCGTCGCTATTAGTCAACAAGTTTGGCTGAGGGTTGAGTGTTATTGTACAAAGCATTCTTCGTGCTGTCGCTTGCCCGTGTGGCTGTGAATCGCCTCAGTTTTAGTGGACATTTTTGCGCTGATTGAAATACTGCTTTTCGAATTCTCTAGTGAAGCGGGCGTAACTATGGCGGACGCTTTGAGTTGTAGAAGAACTCGATGTAATCAAAGATCTCCTGTTGAGCCTTTTACCTACAGGCATAGATTTTCCCACGTACTCCTTTCCCTTCAGGAGTTGAAAGACGCTCTCCACCGCTGCATTGTCGTGGTAAGTACTCTCGGCTCGGGCTTACCAAGCAACGGTAAGAATTGCTTCGTGGAAGCTGGACGGCAAGCGGGAGCTTGTATTCAATCCTCCAGACCACGGTCTTTCTTTATTTCTGCGGAGGAGCAGATTTTTTCCTTGCCTTTGCGCACGCGTTCGAGCACGTCTGCCGCGAGGAAGTAATCTTCCATGTCGTCAAGCCCGCGCTTGATGATTTCCCGGAGATAGAAAGCCTTGGAACGTCCCGTTTGCGCGGCGAGGAAATTCAACCGCTCCTCGATCTCGGGGGTAAGGCGAATTGAAGTGGGCATGCGTATTATCCCTGAATCAAATGCGGGTATTCATTGTATCTGAATTTCTGTCTGACACTTTCTTGTTCATGAGCAGCAATAACAGGCTATATACCCTGGAATTAAAAATGCCCGAACAATGTCAAAGCCAAAAAGGGGGATCAAATGATATATAAAGTTCTCATCACGCCTGTTGAGCCGTCTATTGATGATCGTCCCAATTTCAGCGGCCTTCTTGCCGATTATGAAATTGAAGCCAGTTCAGAGACCGAGGCTGAAGAAGTGGCCTTTACCCGGTTTTGCCAGGAGGGCCCTTTTCGCTCTCACAATCGCGATGACTACACGATCAGTGTTAACTGAGACACTCCTCGAAGGCACAGCATTCATAGGTACGCTGTGTCGCCATCTTGGGATGACCTGTCAAGAAGGATGGTGCCGCGTTTGATTCTTTTGATCTTTCGAAATTGCCGGATGCAGTAGGGGGCTCCGCCCGACGATAATGACTACTGTCCACTCGTACTGCGCGCATCACGCCCTCTTGTAATTATCCTCTTGTAATTATCGCAGGCACCCATATCTTCCTGACAGGAGGCATGGAATCCCGGAAAGGGGATCCCTCAGGTTGCCAGGGTATTGGCCGTAGTCATACGAGAGTTGGTTGCTTGTTGGTTGCCTCGCAGGCGGAATGGGTAAGAAGTGCCGTCAACGAGAGGGCGCCCGTCCGGATAACCGGATGAACGGATGACAGCGACTCCTCCTGGCCACAAGCGATTCACCGGGCAGGTCCGTTCTGTCCCCTCCGTTTGAATCTAATCGAGTTGGGGTGAGCAAGGAGGTTGCCGTGCGAGGCGACAGGGCAGTAACTTGTTCGGAGGCTCCTTAAGGTATAATCCCATTTTTTTTCGTTCAGCTTTCTTTGGTGGAGGATTGTCATGCCGATCTATGAATACCGGTGTGGGTCTTGTGGTTTCGAAAAGGAATACCTGCAAAAGGTGAGTGATGCGCCGGTGGCGGCTTGCCCTGCCTGTGGCAGCGATGCGTTTAACAAGCTTATTTCGGCTGCGGGTTTTCAATTGAAAGGCAGCGGCTGGTACGTCACCGATTTCAAGAACAAGAATGGCGGGCAGACCAAGCCCAAGGCCGATGCTGATACATGTGCGACGAAGAGCGAGAGCGCGCCGTCCGGGGATGGCGCATGCCCCGCTTGCACAACCGATTGACAGGTGACGAATCAGGCTCACTACTGACATGAAACGTTATTTCATCACCGGGCTGCTCATATGGGTACCTCTGGGTATTACTGCCTGGGCGTTGAAATTCCTGATCAGCACCATGGACCAGTCGCTGTTGCTGCTGCCATCGAGCATGCGTCCAGAAAACTTCGTAGGCATATACATTCCCGGCGTGGGCACGGTGCTGACGTTGCTGGTTGTTTTCCTCACCGGCATCTTCACCACCAATATCATCGGGCAGCGGCTGGTTATTTTCTGGGAAGGCGTGTTATGGCGCATCCCGGTCGTGAAATCGATTTATTACGGGGTGAAGCAGGTCAGCGACACACTGTTTTCAAGCCAGGGGGAAGCCTTTCGCAAGGCGCTACTGGTGCAGTACCCACGCGAGGGTTCCTGGACCATCGCCTTCATGACGGGATATCCAGGTGGTGACGTAGCCAATCACCTTACAGAAGAATATGTGAGTGTTTACGTGCCGACCACGCCCAATCCGACCTCGGGCTTCTTTCTGATGATGCCGCGCAGCGATGTAATCGAGCTCGACATGAGCGTGGACGCAGCATTGAAATATATAATCTCGATGGGCGTTGTTGCTCCTGCCAACGGCAAGAAACCGGCGGAGTCGCAGGCAGTGCTGCTGCATCCCCAGGACTCCGTCAGTTCCGCAAGTTCCGCCGGTTCTGCATCCAGCGACAAGCCCTGATTCCTTCTTTTTTCTGATTACCGATCTTTCATGCGCACCAATTACTGCGGCCTTATCGACGTCCAATATCTGGACCAGACTGTGATCCTGTACGGCTGGGTACACCGGCGCCGTGACCACGGCGGTGTCATTTTCGTGGATCTGCGGGATCGCGAGGGTCTGGTGCAGGTGGTGTGCGATCCCGATAATCCCACTGCTTTCCAGGTTGCGGAAAAAATCCGCAACGAGTTTGTGGTTAAAGTCACCGGGCGGGTTCGGCATCGGCCGGAGGGAACCGTCAACTCCAATCTCATTAGCGGGGAAATAGAGGTGTTGGTGAGCTCGATCGATATCCTCAATGCTTCCCTGACACCTCCATTTCTGATGGACGACGAAAACCTCAGCGAAGCCACGCGGCTGGAGCACCGCTATCTCGATCTGCGGCGTCCGCAGATGCAGGAAAACCTGAGGCTGCGCTACAAGGTCGCGATGGCAGTACGAGTGTTTCTCGACCAGCATGGATTCATCGACGTGGAAACGCCGATGCTCACCAAATCGACCCCCGAGGGTGCGCGCGATTACCTTGTGCCATCACGGGTCAACATGGGGCATTTTTTTGCGCTGCCGCAATCGCCGCAACTGTTCAAGCAGTTGCTGATGGTTTCCGGATTCGACCGCTATTATCAGATTACCAAATGCTTTCGCGACGAGGATCTGCGGGCTGACCGCCAGCCCGAATTCACCCAGATCGATATCGAGACATCCTTTCTAGATGAAGCGCAAATCATGCAGATGATGGAAGAGATGATCTGCACGGTGTTCAAAAGTGTGAGGAATATTGATCTGCCCAGCCCGTTTCCACGCCTGGCGCATGGCGACGCGATGTCGAAATATGGCTCGGACAAGCCTGATATGCGCGTGCCGCTGGTTCTGACGGAACTCACCGATGTGATGCAGGAGGTGGAGTTCAAGGTGTTCCGGGAAGCCGCGCTCAGAACGGGTGGACGTGTAGCCGCATTGCGCGTGCCTGAGGGCGGCGCACTGTCTCGCAAGGAGATCGACGATTACACCAGTTTTGTCGCGATATACGGCGCCAAGGGGCTCGCGTACATCAAGGTCAATGCGCTGGAAAAAGGGGTGGAGGGCCTCCAGTCGCCCATACTGAAATTCCTCCCTGAGAATGTGATTCAGGTCATTCTCGAACGCACGGGCGCGAAGGATGGCGATCTCATCTTCTTTGGCGCGGACAAGGCACAGGTGGTGAATGAGGCGTTGGGTGCATTGCGCGCGAGGGTGGGGCATGATCGCGGCCTGGCAGAATCGGAATGGAAGCCTTTATGGGTGGTGGATTTCCCCATGTTCGAGCGCGACGAGGAGGAAAACCGCTGGAAGGCCTTGCATCATCCCTTTACTTCACCTGCTGAGGGCCACGAGGACCTGCTGGAGACCGATCCCGAAAAAGCCTTATCCAAGGCTTACGATATGGTGCTGAATGGTTCCGAGATTGGCGGCGGTTCGGTGCGTATTCATCGCCAGGAAGTGCAGTCGAAGGTATTTCGCGCCTTGAATATTGGAGAAGATGAGGCAAACGAAAAATTCGGCTTTTTGCTCGAAGCATTGCAATATGGAGCGCCGCCGCATGGCGGGATAGCGTTCGGCCTCGATCGGATCGTTGCCATGATGGCAGGTGCCGAATCCATCCGGGAAGTCATTGCTTTTCCGAAAACACAGCGCGCACAATGTCTGCTGACGCATGCGCCCAGTACTGTCGGTGAAAAACAGTTGCGGGAACTTCACATCAAGCTCCGCCACGCGTAACCCTGGAGGATATAAAACAAGGGTAACAAAGAAACAAAGAAACAAAGAAGCGTGGAGATTGGGAAAACCATTTTTCCGAAAGCGAAGATTTTCTGATCCCGTTCCTACTCTTGGTGCATGGTGAGAATCTACAAGATTCCGGTTTCGGTTCTGGTAATCATCCATACGCCTGGTATGCAGGTTTTGTTGCTCGAACGGGCGGACCATCCCGGCTATTGGCAGTCTGTTACCGGCAGTCAGGACGAAGGTGAAACACTCGTGCAAACGGCGGTGCGGGAAGTAGCCGAGGAGACGGGGCTGGATGCCAGTCGCTACGAGTTGACCGACTGGAATATTGTGAACGAGTATGAGCTCTACGAGGAATGGCGCTGGCGTTACGCGCCCGAAGTAACCCATAACACCGAGCATGTCTTTGGCCTGCTTGTGCCGCAACCTGTCCCAGTTTCGGTAGCGGAAAGAGAACATTTGCGTCATGCCTGGCTGCCCTGGCAGGAGGCGGCGGAAAAAGTATTTTCCCCAAGCAATGCCGAAGCGATCAGGAGATTGGCAACAGCTGGCGGTAAAGTTAACAAAAGTAATAAAGGGCAGTAAAGGGCACAAAAAGGTAGCAGGGGCAAACAGCGGAAGCACCCCCACGAAAATGAGGAACGGGACAAGCCGATCGAACCGATGCTTAGTGTGCTGGTCCAATGATACTTTTGGAACCTCTGCAGTTTCTTATATTACCTGTGGTTTTTAAAGGAAAAACGGAGTAGGCCATGAAATCGGAAGCCATTGCCTTTGAACGTTTCGACAATCTGAATGACGATGACTGCGAGCAACGCATCGTCCAGGCGAAAGCGGCCCTGGGAAAGCGCGCGGTAATACTCGCCCATCATTATCAGCGCCCGGACGTTTACAAACACGCTGATCTTACCGGGGATTCCCTGCAGCTCTCGCGCCTTGCGTCAGGGACAGATGCGGATTATCTGGTTTTCTGCGGCGTGCATTTCATGGCTGAAGTGGCCGATATTCTCTCCAAGCCCGAGCAGATCACCATCCTGCCCGATCTTTCCGCCGGCTGCTCCATGGCGGACATGGCAAGTCTTCTCAAGGTGCAGCGCGCGTGGCATGAGCTCTCGGAAGTGCTCGATCCTGACGAAGTGGTCACGCCGGTAACTTACATCAACTCTGCCGCTGATCTCAAAGCTTTCTGCGGTGAGCACGGCGGCATTGTCTGTACGTCCAGCAATGCAGGGAAAATCTTGCAGTGGTCCTTTTCCCGCAGGGAAAAGGTACTGTTTTTTCCGGACCAGCACCTGGGGCGCTGGAGCGGTCACAAACTGGGCATTCCACTCGAACAGATGGCGGTGTGGGATTTCGATGAGCCTATGGGCGGGCTTTCACCGGAGCAGATCAGGAACGCGAAAATCCTCTTGTGGAAGGGGCATTGCTCCGTGCACCAGATGTTCCAGCCACAGCACATACTTCGTTTTCGCAACCAGCACCCTGAAGGGAAAGTGATTTCGCACCCCGAGTGCAGTTTCGAGGTATGTAAAAACTCGGATTACGTAGGCTCCACTGACTATATCATCAGGACCATCCGGGCAGCGGAGCCGGGAACACGCTGGCTGGTGGGTACGGAGTTGAACCTGGTCAATCGTATTGCCGAGGAGTTCAAGGCCCAGGAAAAAATCATCCAGTTCATGGCATCGACGATCTGCATGTGTTCCACCATGGCGCGCATCGATCCGCAACACCTGGCCTGGGCGCTGGAAAACCTGGTTGCGGGAAAGGTGGTGAATCAGATCAAAGTGGCGGCAGCCGATGCAGTTCTGGCGAAACTTGCCCTGGAGCGCATGCTGGAGGTTTCGCGATAATGAAAAAATACAATTGCGCTCCGTCCCGTTCGTCATATGCTCAATAAGCTGCATATTGCTACCTACAACATTCACAAAGGGTTTTCTCATTTCAATCGGCGTGTCATGGTGCATCAGCTGCGCGACAGCTTGCGCGCGCTCAACGCCGATATCATTTTTCTGCAGGAAGTGGTCGGCGAGCACAAAGGTCACGGAGCCCGTTTCGAGAATTGGCCGGAGAGTCCCCAGTATGAATTCCTCGCTGATTCGATCTGGACGGATTTTGCCTACGGAAAAAACGCGGTCTACGATGAGGGTCACCACGGCAACGCAATCCTGAGCCGCTATCCCATCGTGCGCTGGGACAATGTGGATGTTTCGGCGCATCGTTTCGAAAGCCGAGGCTTGCTTCACTGTGAAATAGGCATTCCGCAATGGCGGGAAAATCTTCATTGCATCTGCGTGCACCTGGGCCTGTTCAAAAGAGGCCGTTCCCGTCAGTTACAGTTACTGGAAAGGCACATCGAGGAACTGGTACCCAAAGACGCGCCACTGGTTATCGCGGGAGATTTCAACGATTGGCGCGAAATGGCCAGTCGTGTCCTGGTCCAGCGGCTTGCCCTGGCGGAAGTCTTCGAGTTGACCGAAGGGAGATCGGCGCGGACCTTTCCCGCCACGTTGCCGTTGTTCCGGCTCGACCGCATTTACGTTCGCGGCTTTCATATCGAGAGGGCGCAAGTGCATCAGGGGCACCCCTGGTCCAAAATCTCCGATCACGCTGTGCTTTCGGCGCAGATGATTCTCAGATAATGCCTCCTGCATCGCATCGCGAGATCGCCGCCGCCGCAGCGCTCCTGAAAAAAGGAGGTGTTGTCGCTTTCCCGACAGAAACCGTGTATGGCCTCGGGGGTGAGGTTTCCAATCCCTCTGCGGTCGCGCGCATATTTGAAATAAAGAAGCGTCCTGTAGATCACCCTCTCATTGTCCATTTCGCCGATGCTTCCCGGTTGTCGCATTGGGCGCGGGAGGTGCCCCCGCAGGCGTGGCGGCTGGCTGAGCACTTCTGGCCGGGTCCCTTGACCCTGATACTGCCACGCAGTCGTCATGTGCCGGAAAACGTGACCGGCGGTCAGGATACAGTGGGATTACGCATTCCTGATCACCCTGTAGCACTTGCCTTGCTAAAGGAGCTGGGGCCGGACAGAGCGCTGGCCGCCCCATCGGCGAACCGTTTCGGTCATGTCAGCCCGACAACGGTAGCGCATGTGCGCGAGGAGTTTGGCGACGAGCTGGACATGATCCTGGATGGCGGACCGTGCCAGGTAGGCCTGGAAAGTACTATCGTGGGTTTTGACGGCCAGACTGCGGTTATATTGCGGCCAGGTGGCATCCAGTTGGCGGCGCTGGCGGAAGTATTGGATGGAAATGTGGTGCTTTCCCGAGGGGCAGAACGTTCTGTACGCGTGCCGGGCGCCCTCCCTTCCCATTACGCCCCCGCAACGCCGCTCGAGCTCTTGCCGGCGGATCACTTATGGCGGCACGCTTTGGAGCTGGAAGCAAAAGGCATGCGGGTAGTAATCATGGGTTGGCGACGCCAGCAGCATTCTCCGCCCAGGCATCGTCTGGAAAATGAATCCATCGTATTCTCTGCGATGCCTGAAGAAGCGGAGGAATATGCACGTCAGTTGTACGCCACCTTGCGTCGGTTTGATCGTCAGCACTTCGACCGGCTATTGGTGGAGACGCCTCCTGAGACAGCGGCGTGGGTGGCAATCGCGGACCGGCTGCGGCGCGCGAGCAGCAGGACATGCTCTGTCGCGAACGCAGTCCTAACGGGTGAGCAAAGCAGTTCATCCGTGGCGCGGGAGGATGAAAATGAAACCATTTACGGGCAAACTGGATAAATAACGATTTTATGGATAGCAAAGTTCGCGCAGTACTGTTTGATGTGGATGGCACCTTGGCTGACACGGAGCGTGATGGTCATCGCCCCGCTTTTAATGCCGCATTTGAAGAACTCGGTCTCGACTGGGAGTGGGATGTCGATCTTTACGGCAAGTTGCTGGCAATCACAGGTGGCAAGGAGCGCATCCTTCATTTCATGGAATATCATGTTCCCCGGGAGTTGAACAGAAGCGGGCTGGGTGACTGGATCGCGCGCCTGCATAAGATTAAAACCAGGCATTATGTCAGGATGCTGGAAAGCGGCGGCATCCCGTTGCGGCCGGGCGTGGCCCGCCTGATCCAGCATCTGCGTGACAGAAACATAAAAATCGCGATTGCAACTACCACCACCCCGGAAAATGTGACGGCGCTTTTAAAGTCCACCCTCGGGGAAGATTCTCCAGGATGGTTCGATGTTATTGGCGCAGGAGACATCGTTCCGGGAAAAAAACCGGCGCCCGACATCTATCACTGGGTGCTGGACCAACTGGGGCTGCCGGCAGAGCAGTGCATTGCCGTCGAAGATTCGGAAAATGGGTTGAGAGCATCGCTCGCCGCGGGGCTTGATACAGTGGTTACAGTAAATGGATATACCCGCTTTCAGGATTTCACGGGCGCCAAGCTTGTTTTGTCCGACCTGGGTGAACCGGGACAGCCGTTCAGCGTGCTGGAAGGAGAGGCAGGAGAGGCAAAGGGCATAAACGGCAGCGGCTGGGTGGATGTGGACCTGATGTTGAAGCTTAAGGGGTGAACGCCTTGAGGAAGCGGTCGAAGAGAATTTCGAAGAGAATTATGTCCAATTCTGAGGACTCTCATCATCGGTTTGCATCATCCCAAATTGGAATTGTCATCTGGAAAAGGTAGTATAGTCGCCAGTGGCCTATCAGAGCGATCCTGACAAGAAGAACAAATGCTGCAAACCCGCACAATCAACCATTCACGCCGCGTACTTCAATTTTTTGAAGGCATCGGTCTCGTCGTGATTGCGCTTGCCACCATATTTGCGGGGTATCAGGAAACCATGCTGATGATTCACAACGGCAGGGTGACCCTGGCGGATCTGCTGCTCATGTTTCTCTACCTCGAAATCCTGACGATGGTCGGGCTTTATTTTGAATCAGGCAAGCTGCCAGTAAGATTTCCCCTCTATATCGCCTTGGTAGCATTGGCGCGCTACATAACCGTGGACGTTAAGGAGATGGACAGCATCCGCCTGTTGGGTGTTTCTGCCGCAATCGTGCTGATTGCGCTCGGGGTGCTCGTCATCCGTTACGGACATGTACGTTACCCTTACGTGGAAGACCTGGAGGAACTGGCGGAGGCCGCTTCCAGGGAAAAAGAACAAAAAATTCGCGATTGATATGGAAGACCAGGTCAACAGGCCCCTGGTAGGCGTCATCATGGGCAGCAATAGTGACTGGGAGGTCATGAAGCATGCTGCGGAGATGTTGAAGAAATTCCATGTGCCTTATGAAGCGGAAGTGGTTTCCGCCCATCGCACCCCTGAGCGCATGTTCGAATATGCGGAAACTGCCGGCAAGCGGGGACTGAAATGCATTATTGCCGGTGCAGGCGGCGCGGCGCATCTTCCGGGAATGGTCGCCGCCAAAACGCTCCTGCCCGTGCTGGGGGTGCCGGTTACTTCCCGCCAGCTTCAAGGGCTGGATTCGCTTTTGTCCATAGTACAAATGCCGAGGGGAGTACCGGTTGCCACCTTCGCCATAGGCGAGGCGGGCGCGGCTAACGCGGGGTTGTTTGCCGTTGCGCTGCTGGCGGTGGAAGATGGAAACCTGGCGCAACAGCTTGCCGAGTTCCGGGAAACCCAGGCGGCAGCGGTGGCTTCCATGACCTTGCCATCGTCATGAGTACCCGGCCTGGAGCGATGCTGGGATTGCTGGGCGGTGGCCAGCTCGGCAGGATGTTCACGATGGCGGCCCAAAGCCTGGGTTACAGCGTGACCGTTCTTGATCCCGAGGAGCGGAGCCCGGCGGGCAGCATCGCTGAACGGCACCTGCGCGCCGATTACCTCGATAGCGAGGCATTGAATGAGCTCGCCTCCACCTGCGCCGGCGTCACCACCGAATTCGAAAACGTACCTGCCGAGGCACTCAGAATACTGGCTGAACGCTGCATCGTCAGCCCGGCTGCCAGGAGTGTCGCCATCGCGCAGAATCGCATTCTGGAGAAGAATTTTCTCGCTGCCAGCGGCTTTGGGGTCGCGCCTTATGCGGTGATCCAGAATCCACAAAATTCACAGCATGCAGCCCCTTCGGGATCAGTGTTCTCCCAAGGGCAGCCGGAATTTTTTCCTGGCCTCTTCCCCGGAATTCTCAAGGTAAGCCGGTTCGGATATGACGGCAAAGGTCAGGTGCGGGTAAGTAATGCATCAGAGCTTGACAGCGCATTTGCAGGTTTGAACCGGGAATCCTGCGTCCTGGAAAAGCTGCTGCCCCTGGAGCGCGAGGTGTCCGTCATCGTATCCAGGGGATTTGATGATGAAGTGGTTACTTTTCCCGTATCCGAGAACCAGCACTGCAACGGCATCCTCGATATCAGCATCGTTCCTGCCAGAGTATCGCCCGAAATCGCCCGAAACGCCTGTGATATTGCAGTTCGCATTGCCGGGAAGCTGGATTATCGCGGCGTACTGTGCGTCGAGTTTTTTGTGCTCGCGGATGGGCGGCTGCTGGTGAATGAGGTCGCTCCTCGTCCTCATAATAGCGGGCATTACTCGATCAATGCCTGCGTTACCTCTCAATTCGAGCAGCAGGTACGCATACTTTGCGGAATGCCCCTTGGCAGTACTTCCATGCATGGAGCGGCGGTCATGGTGAACCTGCTGGGCGATCTCTGGCAGAAGGGAGAGCCGGAGTGGGAACAGGTGCTGCGGCATCCCGACGTCAAATTGCATTTATACGGCAAGCGCGACGCCAGACCCGGACGGAAAATGGGACACTACACGGTGTTGGCAGAAACGACCGACGCCGCGCTGCGGCTTGCGCTGGAAATCAAGCAATCGCTGCAACTATCTCACAGCACTCTTGAAACACATGAGCATCCCTCCAACGAAAGCCGGAACTGACCAGCCCGCGCTGTTTGAAACGAGCATACGGAGCCTGCCGCTTCTGCATCGGGGAAAGGTACGGGATATCTATGGCGTGGATGAAGACAAGCTTCTGATCGTCCAGACAGACCGGCTTTCCGCATTCGACGTGATCCTGCCTACTCCCGTGCCCGGCAAGGGTAGGCTGCTGACCGCCTTGTCCAGTTTCTGGTTTGAAAAACTGAGGCATATCGTTCCCAACCATCTCACCCACATCGCACCCGAAGCGGTGGTAACGGAAGATGAACGCGAGCAGGTGACCGAGCGGGCGTTTGTAGTAAAGCGGCTCAAGCCCCTTCCGATCGAGGCGATCGTGCGTGGTTACGTCGTTGGCTCTGGCTGGAAGGATTACAAAAAAACCGGCATGATCTGCGGTATTCCGCTCCCTGCCGGGCTGGAGGAAGCCGGCAGGATACCGGGCGGAGCCATTTTTACCCCCTCGACCAAAGCTGCGCAGGGTGCGCATGATGAAAATATCCCGTTTGCGGAGGCGGAAAAGCTGCTGAATGAAGGGGGCGAGGGGCTGGCTGCCCAGGTGCGTGATATAGCGCTGGCCTTGTATACTCAGGCGGCGGATTATGCGATCACAAAAGGCATTATTATCGCCGACACAAAGTTCGAATTCGGTCAGGATCAGGCCGGCAGGCTCTATCTCATCGATGAAGCGCTTACGCCCGATTCATCGCGCTTCTGGCCTGCTGACCAGTATGCGCCGGGGAAAAACCCGCCGAGCTATGACAAACAATTCGTGCGTGACTGGCTTGAGACGCAGAACTGGAACAAGAAAGCGCCCGCTCCAGCCTTGCCCCCCGAGGTGCTCGCCAAAACAGCTGAAAAATACCGGGAAGCCCTGCATCGCCTGGTGGGCTAAACACCTAGAAAAGCCGGATCAGCATCCTCGTTCCCAGCAGATAAAGCAGCACCACAAAAATTTTCCTGAGCGTAGCCGTTTGCATGCCATGCGTCGTTTTTGCACCAATAGGTGCGGTCAGCATGCTGCCCAGGACGATCCACCCCAGTGCCGGCAGGTAAACGTATCCCAGGCTGTATTCCGGCAGCGGTTCGGGCTGCGCCATGCCATTGATCATGTAGCCGATAGCCCCAGCCACAGCGATGGGAAAACCTACCGCGGCAGCGGTACCGATGGCATGTTGCAACCTCACGTTGCATAGAGAGAGAAACGGGATCGTCAACAGACCTCCTCCGATTGCAACAAAGCTTGAAATCGCGCCGATGACGCTCCCCGCGGCAAGCATGCCGAGCCTTCCCGGAAGCGTGCGGCTGGGTTTGGGGCGGATGTTGAGGAGCATCTGTGTCGCCGCGTAATAAATGAAGACGACAAAAACGATGCTGAGAAAGCCGCTGGATAGCATGCTCACCACCGTTGCGCCTCCAAGCGTCCCCAGGATGATTCCCGGCGTAATGAATTTCACGACTTGCCAGTTCACTGCACCGTGAACATGATGAGTGCGCAGGCTGGCGGCGGAGGAGAAAATGATGGCCGCCATGGTGGTGCCAAGGGCGAGGTGAAGGATACGGTCCGGAGGGAAGCCCTGGGCAGTAAAAATAAAGGTAAGCACGGGGACGATGACCAGTCCGCCCCCTATGCCCAGCAGGCCGGCAAAGAAGCCGACCACGGTGCCCAATACCAGGTATGCCAGCCACCACTCCACGTCAAGCCATACTGCCGCAGATACCGGGATTCGAAATTGTACAACGGCTGCTCAACCTGGAAATCTTCCGGGAGTCTGTCATTACAGAATTCCCATGATGAAGTCCCACTCTGCCGGATCGATCGGCGTAATAGACAGCCGGTTGCCTTTTTGCAGGATACGCATGTTCCCAAGCTCGGAGTAACTGCGTAACTCCTTGATGCCGACCAGGCGGGTTTTCCTGACCAGGCGCACATCCACATTGAACCAGCGCGGATTTTCCGGCGTGGCTTTCGGATCGAAATATTTGTTCTCCCGGTCGAACTGGGTGGCGTCCGGGTAGGCCAGCTTGCTCACCTCCGCAATCCCGGCGATTCCCGGCTCCTCACAGGTAGAATGGTAGAAAAAAACCCCGTCGCCGACGCGCATCTGGTCACGCATGAAATTTCGCGCCTGATAATTGCGCACCCCATACCACGCCACCGTCTGATCGGGCATCGAGGCGAGGTCGTCAATACTTACGTCGGAAGGTTCCGATTTCATCAGCCAGTAACGCATTTCCATCATTAACTATACTTATTGAAGTCAGCGAGCAAACAGTACAAACGTCATACCGGCGGAAGCCGGTATCCAGTGATGTTCGAAGCGCGCCATTATTGGTTTGAGCTGGATTCCGGTTTGCTGGATTCGAGTCAGGCCCGAAATGACGAAATTCATAGTGTTGTCTGGCCGGATCAATAGGTCGGAATTCAGTACTTGTGAAGTTGAACGGGCTTTTCAGCAAGATTCCCCTGGGCAAAATTTTCTGGGTGGGGGACTCTCACATAAACAATCAATGTTACAGCAAGACGGAGGAGCAATGATAAACAATAAGTTAATGAATCGTCTTCTGAAACTCCTGTGGCGGATAGGCGAAAGCTGGCCGTGGCTGGCCAGGAAATTAAACGAATTCGCAATCAATCGGGTAGTAAATGTTTGCCGCCACCGGCCACATCCCTGGAGCACCGTTCACCCCTATACCTCCTGGACCGCGCTTACAGATCAGCACTGGAGCGCGCGCCATTTGCCGGCGAAGAAGCATCCGGCACAGCTTCCGTCTCCCAGCGAACTGCTCGGGCTTTTCAGGCAACAGGACGGAAAGCAGCGATTGTCCGACAAATCGACCCTGCTCTTTCCCGCGGTTGCCCAATATCTGACCGACGGTTTTATCCGCACGCGCATGCCTAAGGCAGGAGAATCCGAGACAGTTCGACTGCAAAATACATCCAATCATCAGCTCGACATGTGTCCGCTATACGGAAGGCTGGCAGAGCAGACGGCCGCCCTTCGTGTCAAAAGCGAAGCGAAAGGCGAACGGGGCCGATTGAAGTCCCAGTTTATCGGCGGAGAGGAGTTTTCGCCTTTCCTTTTCGATAACGGAATACTGAAGCAGGAATTTGCCATTCTCGATGAGCCCCTCGGATTGGAGGAAGCATTGGATAGGGTGCCCGAACGCCGGGAAGAGTTGCGCGCGCATATTTTTGCCTTTGGAGGGGATCGAACAAATGCCGTTCCTCAGGTGGCCATGTTGAATACCTTGTTTCTGCGGGAACATAACCGGCTTGCAGGCGAAATAGAGCGCGCCCATCCCCAGTGGGATGATGAGCGCGTTTTTCAGACTGCCAGGAATAACGTCATCGTGATCTTCATCAAGATCATCGTGGAGGAGTACATTAGCCATATCTCTCCCCTGGTGCCATACCGGGCGGACCCTTCGGTGGCCTGGGATGCCCCCTGGAACAAACCGAACTGGATCACGACCGAATTCAGTTTGCTGTATCGCTGGCATTCACTCATTCCAGATGCCATCACCTGGAACGGACACTCGTATCTCCTGGGAGAAACTTCCATGAATAACAAGCTGCTGGTGGATGGAGGGTTGCGACGCGCCTTTGCCGACATGAGCAGCCAGCCTGCCGGTCGTCTCGGCCCTTTCAACACGGCTGAGTTCTTATGGGAAATCGAAACCCGGGCAATAAAGCAGGGTCGTCTGGCAGAACTGGCCCCCTACACCGATTATCGTCATTATGTTTCCTTGGAGCGTCCTCAGGATTTCGCGGATATCTCCACGGATCCAAGAGTTGTCGATTTTCTGAGAAAGACGTACCGGCGCGTAGAGGACATCGATTTTTACGTCGGCCTGTTTGCCGAGGATCTGGTGGAAGATTCACCCCTGCCATCACTCATGCTCCGAATGGTGGCGGTGGACGCTTTCTCCCAGGCTTTGACCAATCCCTTGCTGTCACAGTACGTTTATAACGAAGAAACCTTTTCCGCTCCGGGTTGGGCCGCAATCCAGGGCACGGGAACATTTCGGGATATTCTGGACAGGAACAGGCCTTCCGATCAGCGCGGGGATTTATACGTCGGCTTGACCTTGTCTGGCTGGACGCCTTCTTCCTGAAAACAGGTTCCCTCTCGAACGCGAAGTTTATGCACCATACCGCTTTATTCAGGGACTGGTGGTCGAGATGAGAATAAGCTGCTTGATAAATTCGATAATGCGGCCGTCATCGATGTGGGTATGATCCGTAATCAGGTTTTTATCGACTCCAATAACGAGGTAGGGATTGCGTGGAGCCGATATGTTGCTCCTTTCCAGTGTAAGGCTCGCAATAGGGATCTTGCCGCCAGGTTTGTCGTCTTCCCATGCGGACTTTGCTGCCAGGCCGGAACTGACACTCTCACTACTGCTCGATTGGCCCGCAACTCCCTTTGGCAGATCGTGGGACGGATAGAGCCTGTGAGTCTCATACGGTTGGAAGAGGCCAACCGCGGTTACATTTGCCTCGCCCTCGTCGATGATTTCTTCCTGCCGGGTTACGGCATTTGTTCGCCTGATATCGCGATCCTTCTCAAAAAAGGTAGACAGATGGCGGCCAATGGGAAACGAATTACCAAGGGCCTTATCGGCCTCGGATGTCAGTATGGCCATGACAGGCAATTGGGACTTGAAGTAAGTGCCACGCTCTGTGGACATATCACTGAGCGATGCAAATTGTAAGGCTTCGAAGGCGGGGTTTATGAGCACAACCAGATTCCCAAACCCTTCCACGTCGCTCTGCACGCCCACTGGCCCCATTGTGCGAACGAACCGGTTTTCGAGTATTTGAACCAGTGAGGCATGTACGATGGCGCCGCCGAAGCTGTGCCCGACAATCACCAGGCGAGTGTTGCTGTTACCCTCCGAGACATTTTCCTTAACGCGCTTGAGTAGTTCGAGGCGGCTCAATACCTCGGTAACGCCACCCCGGCTGACTTTCTGTGCGGTATTTTTCCGGTCCCAGAAAGTCAGATCCTCAACCAGAGGCATGGTAATGGACTCACCGCGCCAAGCTAAATAAATACCGGCCACCTGTCGTGCCGGTCGCCCCGTTTTCTGGCTGATAAGAAGTTCGTTCTCACTCAACCCGGCAAGAACGTTACGAAAAGTCTGGATATTCTTGTCGGCATGCTCCGCATTATGCTTCCAGCCATGAACGAATACTGTTATCAACAAATCTTTGCTGGCGGCTTCAGCCGAAAGCTTATCGATAACCGACCACATTTGCTTGCGATCCCAAAGCTGGCCCTGGTCATCGAACTCAATAAAATTTAAGAGATATCGAGCTCCATCTGCTGTGGGAAATTCCAGGATCGCGTGGTTTTTGCAGTCCTGAGACAATTCCGGCGTCGGGTTAACGCATAAATCATACTCCGTCCGATACTGTACAAACGGCGCACACCCGCCAAGTACCATCAGGAGAATCAGAACAGTGACATGCAATTCGACGGTGTGGAATTTCATGGTATTTATTACTCCGAAGAGATGTTCTGGTCAACACTATATCAGGGGAACGGTCATGTGTTCCTGAAACGCGTTTCGTATCGGGTGGAAATCCGAATATTCCACCTTAAAGACGGGAGGCGCATTCATAATGAAGGTTAGTAGTGTTAGTAGTATATGTCTATGTTGATTTGGTAAAGTGTATTTTCGGATTTGTTCCTGCAGATCAGGTGTCCGTGTGAACAAGCTCGCTTCTCAGCACCCATCAGGGACACTGGGTAAACTGGAGTAAGTGACCGGGCTCATGCCACCGGTTTGTTGAACTTCTGATGGCAAGGGGGGCGGAAAATGGCATTAACAAACGTATTCCAACTACCACCCGTTATAGAGCTTACAGTCCAAATGGGGTGTTGTCATGAAGCGTGCTGAAAACCCCGGATATCAGCTGGAACGACGTGAATTCATCGTCTCTACACTTTCGGCGGGGCTCGCAATAACGGTAGGTCCGCTTTACGCCCAAGCCGTGACGAATGGCCTCCAGATTTCTGTAAAGAATGGTGATCAGACCGCTCCTGGACCTCGATCGCCGGGCGGCAATACTCCAATCAGCTTATTTCTCTGTGGCGATGTCATGACGGGCAGAGGCATAGACCAGGTCTTGCCTCATCCGGGCAATCCCATCCTTTTTGAGGGGTACATGAAAAGCGCAACAGGCTATGTTGAGCTTGCCGAAGAGGCAAACGGGCCGATTCCGCAACCCGTCTCCTTTTCCGATATCTGGGGGGATGCGCTTGCCGAACTGGCACGCAGAAAACCCGATGTTCGCATCATTAACCTCGAAACTGCGGTTACCCGCAGTGACGACGTACAGGACAAGGCAGTCAACTACCGCATGAATCCCGACAATATTCCCTGTATCACTGCTGCGCAAATCGATTGCTGTGTTCTGGCGAACAACCATGTCCTGGACTGGGGGTATGCAGGTCTCGCCGAGACGCTGAAAACGCTCAAACAAGCCGATATAAAAATAGCTGGCGCCGGCCTGAACATTCAAGAGGCACAGAAGCCTGCCGAGTTCGCCGTTTCTGGAAAGGGGAGGGTCCTGGTTTTTTCATTTGGATCGGAAACAAGCGGCATACCCTGGGGTTGGGCAGCTCGAGCAGATCGACCAGGCGTGAATCTGTTGCCTAATTTTTCAGCAAAAACGGTTCGGGAAATTCGCGACAGAATAAAACAGGTCCGCCTGCCCGGCGACATTGTGGTTGCTTCGATTCATTGGGGCAATAACTGGGGTTATGCAATTCCGGCCGAGCAACAGGATTTTGCACATGGCCTGATCGATGAAGCGGGTGTTGATGTCATCCACGGCCATTCATCGCATCATGTGAAGGGAATCGAGGTTTACAAGGGAAAGCTCATTCTTTATGGATGCGGCGACTTCCTGAATGATTATGAGGGCATTTCGGGGCACGAGGCTTATCGGGGTGACCTGACGTTGATGTATTTCGTGAGCGCGGAACCGCAAACCGGCAAGCTGGTCAGTCTGTCCATGGTGCCCATGCAGGTCAAGCATTTCAGATTGAACCGGACATCTGATGTCGATGCTTCCTGGCTGAAGAATGTCCTGAACAGGGAGGGGAAGAAGCTGGGGACGTCGGCGGAACTGGCCGCGGATAATACCTTGATGCTCCGATGGACGCTCCAGGGATAGTGCAAGTCAAAGATGAGCCCTCAGAAAGCAGCTCGCTGCTGCGGGGCTAAACACCTGGAAAAGTGAGCGGGAAGCTTTGGAGAGGGCGTGCAGGTATTAGGCCGGGAATCGGAACGCTGTATTCAAGCTGAGCGCGCATGCAGGCAGGGAGAAGAAACTGGTCAAAATTGGCTGACGTAGAGCACTGCGGATTAGGCGGCTTCAAGTGCAATTTTGGTGTAATCGCAGCAAGCAGGGTGGCAAAATTCCCTGCTTAATGCAATACACGATACTAAAATTTCAATAAGAGATATCAATCCATCTGGCCGCTCACCAACCATTGTGGAGGTGCACATGAACACACATTCTGATTCAACGGCGCAGACAGACTCTTCCCGGTCTTATTTGACCTTCCAGGATATTCTGGAAACGGTGAGTCATGAACCGGGGCAAGGCCACCTGCTTGAGCAAATCGAAAAAATTGTGAGGATTCAGCAGCGGGAACGCTTATATGTCATTCTGTCGCAAGTCTCGGAAGATCAACTCCTGCCCGTACAGGTCTTGCTCGAGCGCGATCTGCCGCAGAGAGGAAAATGCAATTCATCCTATAACCGCTTCCGTATTCCATCCTGGAAAAAATACGACGACATCTATTGGCAATCGCTAATCGACTATACGATCCTTGCGCTTCGCACATTCAAGGAAATCGACTTCTGCGCGATTCGCGGGAAGCTCGTGCTGCAATATTTTGATATTCCCGGTGGGACACTCCGAGTTCAGGATGTCATCCGAAGACTGGTCTGGCTGATCGATAACGGCCATTTGTCCGTCGACTTTACGCGATCCCGTTGGATGGAAAGCTGGCGTCACACTGTGGCAAGCATGAGCCGCGAGGAAATATTCACGGCTGCCAGCATCGTCGAGGTCGTCCCTAAATTGTTGCTAAGTGGAGAATAGTATTGAATAAGCTAGAAAATGAGGTGACAGTAATGCCCCCTCCTCGGGATGCACCACCTGCCCGCTGTCTGGACGATATGAAAGTAGGGCTGCGCTTCGCTGGAGATCCACGTGTCGTGCAGGAACAAGAAATTATTGCTTTTGCCAAGCAATTCGATCCCCAACCCTTCCATATTGACCCCGGCCTGGCAAGTCAAACTTTGTTTGGCGGCCTGATCGCCAGCGGCTCGCACACGGCAGCCATGACGATGCGGTTGCTGCTTGAAGCCTTCCCTATAGGGGATGGCACGATCGGACTTGGCGGCGAAGCGGCATGGCCCAATCCGGTGCGCGCCAATGATGCCATTCACATCGAAGGTGAAGTCAGCGCCGTCAAACCTTCACGGTCGCATGATGATCGCGGTATTGTCACGGTTCGCACTGAAACCAAAAACCAGAATGGTGACGTCGTACAAACCTTGACAGCCAATCTTCTTGTTTTTCGCCGCAAAAGTAGATCCGCATAAAATTAGCCGTGACCCGTTCCGTTATGTCCGGCTCAATTGTCATACTTGATTTGATTACATTAGAGATCGGGATCAACAAAACCGCCTTGACCTAACCGACCGCCTTCAGGAGACTGACCACCTTTATAATTCTCGGTCTTCATCAGATCTTGCTTTGATTTCTTTTTTTCCTTTTTTTGCTTCGTTTGTTGCATCACTCTTATTCGAAAGCTTTTCTTCGGTTACTACCGGTTTTCGCGTATTTTCACTGTTAATATTTTGCGACTGAGCATATACCATACTTATTTATGGAGCCCAGAAGCAGGATGTTGATAAAAACAATTGCTTGAAGCTTTTTACTTCCAGAGGAAAAAAGATGGTTCATGGCGGCTCCTTTATTTAATTCACTTCTCATTCAGAAGCATTTTTACTATGGATTACGAATTTGCGATGAAGTGACCGACTTGAGTTTGCCGGGTGAGTCCACTCCGCCCCCTTCATGATTAATGCATTAAGGACTGATCCAGCGTGATTATTCAAAGGATCTCCTGGCCGATCAAGGTTGGCCGGCTCCAGGTAGATTGAGGAACTCCCGCCGCGTCTTTGGCCCGTAGGTAAGGAAATGCGGCTGCGGGTTTTGGAGGTAAGCAAGTCGTTCGTGCGCAAGGCGGTCGCGGCCGGTATATTTTTTTACTTCCTCCGGGCTGATCGAATAAACCCTGGCAGCGTTGAGGCCAAAAATCTTCGCTCGTAGTTGTGGAGTAATTTCCGGGTAACCGTATTTTGCACGCAATTCAGGGGCGATCTGAAAGGCGCGAAACGCCTGGATCTGGTCTTGCGGTGAGCCATACCAGATAGAATCCGTTCCCCACAGGACGTTGTCCTCTCCGCAGTACTTCAACAGCTTTCCCAACACATGCGCCGCGGCTTCAGGGTCGCGCATCAGGTATCGCCAGGTACTGCCGAGCTCCGCGTAAACATTGCTGTTGGGAGGAACATCATTGTCGATGAGTGAGCGGATCAGAGTATCGACGCCGTCATCTGCGCCTCGGCCCTGGAAGGGACCTTCGGGGAAGCTCGTTACAAAACCCGAGTGGTAGACCAGAAATGCAACGTCAGGGAATTTTTTGGCCGCCACGCCGATGTCGGTACACTTGCTGTGCTCGTAGGATTGCTTGCCGAAAGGCAGGCCCTTGTGCACGCAGATTACTTTCACGCCGAGATTGCGCGCCTTCTCGATGAAGCGCGTTCCAGTTTCATCCGACAGAAAGTAACCTTTTCCTTCGGGGCCGAACTGTGTATAAGTCTTCCAGGCGGATACGCCCCACAGGTCCTTCAACTCATCCATCCGCTCCAGGTCACCTTGCTGATTGGGATTGACGCGCCCGTGCAGCAGCAGGCGGTGTGTTCCTTCCATCCTGTCGACGATCCTGCGCACTGCGTCCGCCTCCTGGATGGTAAGTGGCTCCGCATCCGGCCGCGATGGCACGAAAGAGAGCACCATCATGTCCGTATCCGAATCAAGGAACACGTCCTTGATGAACTCATCCGGTCCGAGGCACTGTAAATAGCTATGTGAACCTGGCTCCAATCCAAGTGCGCACCCGGTCTTGGGCATTTGGCTCAAAGGTTTTGCACCGGGGACAAGCTTTTGCAGCCATGCGCCTTTTGGGTTCACGAAGTGGCCTTGCACGTCAAAAATGAATTCGCCTTTATCACCGATCCCCGCCTGAGCGAGCGCAGGTTCGAGCGCAGCTTCCTTTGCCAGATCGAAAAATCCGCCTGTCCTGCCTGCGGCAGCATTAGCGCCATTGAATGCAAGAAGGGTGGAAGCGGCGCCACAAGCGGAAATGAGAAAATGCCGCCGTGAAACTCCCAGGCGTTTCGCGTTTGTGTCAGCCGTTTCATGGGCAAGACGATTCGCGGCAAGATTTGCAGGCGATAGCGGAACTGGTTTGAATTCTCCGTTGGATGTCGTGTCGAGCTTGATTGGCAGACGATTGCCATCGGGATCGATGTCCTCAGCTGGATTCCATTTGGGTGGATTCATGTGGACAATTCTTCCAACAAAAAAAGCGGCATTGCCGCTTTTTTTGCTTTTCCTGAATAAAGTCCCCGCAAATGCCGTCAGGTCTTTTATCTTGAACCTTAGGGTTCAAGGTGGTCACTTGCCGGATGCATCAGGCGCTTCCGCATGGGATGCGCACAACAGCATCGCTCTGGTTCGCAACCGTTTCTCAAAAAGTTGGTTCAAAGAATATAGACCTTGACAAACACCGCAGGGAACGACCCTTGCCACTCCCGCGGTATTCAGCGCAAACCCGCAGATGCGACCTCTGTTCGGCTGCTTCAGAGGCTGATTTCCGGTTTAAAACAGTTTGTCCTGCTCCGGCATGGCAGCATCGAGCATTGCCTGCATGTGATCGATTCTACGCCTAAATTCTTCCGTGTCAAAGCCTTCCTTGTTTCTCGCATTGAGCAACTCATGGGTGATATTCAGGGCTGCCATGACGGTGATGCGCTCAGAGCCGAGTACTTTGCCGCTGTCCCTGATTTCGCGCATCTTCTTGTTGAGATAGGCTACCGCTTGTAGCAACCCCTCGCGCTCTTCATCTGAGCAGCTCACTCTGAACTCCCGCCCCATGATAGTGACATCCAGGGTCTTGCCCGTGCCTGTATTCATTCTTTGCTCTCAGGAATGCGCGCCAAAAGAACCTCGAGCCGTGAGGTAGCTGCACCTATTTTTTCCACCAATATCCGGTTGTGGCTTGTGGTAACTGCCAGTTGCTGGCGCAACTGAATATTCTCGGTGCGCAGTTGCTGGCACAAGCGTACGAATTGGGTGATTTTTTCTTCTAGAGTATCCAGTTCCGGTTCCATCAAAGCACTATAGTTTGGAAATCCTCAGTCAGTCAACTGCTAGCACGGTCTTTCGAATGTGGCTTCAGGAAAGGTGTGGGATATATGAGACAGCTCAGCTTACAGCAAGGGTTTTAAATCATTTCGCATGATCTATTCCACGGTTCTGGTAGAATGCTGCCTCGTTTGAGGTGCCTGCCCGCTTCCCGCGGTCAGGTTAAACGGGAACCAGGTCAGGGATCGATGAAGATCCCCGGATGCCTGGGCTGCCCCCGCAACGGTAAGCAGGCGTGGACGTATCAGGGAAATCCTCCAGGGTTTCCTAATGCCACTGTGAATTCTCCAGTTCATGGGAAGGCGATGCGTCAAATCCTGCGAGCCCGGATACCGGCCTCGGATGCGTATGGACATATCGCGTGGGGCGGTATCCTGATCGATATTTCTTTCGTTCGAAGCTCCCGCGATATTTTCCTGTTTCCTTGTTCTCACGGCGGGGATACATATCCCTCGGGCAATTATCATGGGTTTGTTTCGCAGGCATGTCGTGCCATTGGTCTTCATTTCCGTTCCTTCAGGGGCGCTTGCCGTGTCCGGCGATCCGGCGGAGCGATTGCTCCCTGACGTCGTTGTCACGGCAACCCGCTTCAGCGAGCCCATCGACAAGCTGCCCACCGGGGTTTCCATCGTCAATGCGGAACAGATCAGAAACAGCGCCGCCTCGACTTTACCGGAGTTGCTGCAACAATTGTCTGGCATACATACCAGAAATGTCGATGGCAGTCCCGATCCGCAGATCGATATGCGCGGATTTGGTATCACCGGCAACGAGAACACTCTGGTTTTGCTGGATGGTCAACGCATGAACGAAAATGAACTGACCGGTATCCGCTGGTCGACGATTCCTCTCGATACCATCGAGCGCATCGAAGTATTGCACGGCAGCGGCAGCGTAGTTTATGGAGCAGGCGCTACCGGGGGTGTCATCAATATCGTAACACGTGCTGCCAAGCCCGGTCGCATATCGGGTACGGGAGGAGTTTCCTTCGGCAGCTACAGCGGCACGGAATTCAACGGAACACTCAACGCGGCAGGGAGCAACATCGGGCTGGCGCTCACGGCCAATGCGTTGCGAACAGACAACTACCGCGTGAATAACGCGCTGCGTCAATCGAATCTGCAGGGCGATCTGCGTTACCGGTTCAACAGCGGCAGGGCGTTGCTGAAGTTCGGACTGGATGATCAGAAACTGGAACTGCCTGCCAATCGCACTGAAGCACAGTTGCAAACCGACCGGAGAGGCACCTCGACTCCGCGCGATTTCAGCACTCGCCAAGGTGCATACGTCACGCTGAGAGGAGAGAAAGAGACGGGATTCGGTGATCTTGCCGCGGACCTTTCATTTCGGGACAACCACCGTACCGCATTATTCGACGATTACAATCTGGACGACTTCAACGCCAAAACATTCGTCAATTCCCGCTCAGACCAGTGGCTGTTCAACCCGAGGATGAAGTTGCCCTTTGCGGCTTTCGGCATGGAACACGAACTGGTACTGGGCGCGAATTTCGAATGGTGGGATTATCGATCGAGACGGTTTACTGGACCGGAAACAATGCCAGGTTCGGCATCCGCCGATATCCCGCGAACGGATGTAGTGGCGACCCAGCTAAACCGTGCGATTTATTTTCAACAAGCCTCCACTTTACCTAAAGGTACCGTTGTCAGCCTTGGGGGGCGGCTGCAATGGGTAGACAACCGGGCGAATGACCATTTCAATCCCGCTGCTTACGCCAGCGGCCGGCAGAGTCGTACGGTTTATGCCTATGATGCAGGTCTTCGCCAGCCCCTGGGGGAAGCTTTTTCGGTCTATGGCAGATTTGGCCGCAGTTTCCGGATAGCTACAGTGGACGAAAACTACAACCAGTTTGGCGGTCCAATGTTCGATTCCATAGTGAAGATTCTCGAACCGCAAACTGCCCATACTGGGGAGCTCGGACTGGATTACAAGCAGAAGTCCCTACGGGCGCGCGCTTCGCTCTACCGAACCAACCTCAACAATGAAATCAGCTTCATAAACATAGACCCGTTCCTGTTCTTTGCCAACGTCAATCTGCCGCCCACGCGGCGGCAGGGTTTTGAGCTGGAAGGCTCATGGACAGTGACGAGCGCAATCGATATATTCGGCAACTATACGTTTATCGATGCACGCTTTCGGAAGGGGGATTTTGGTGGTGTGGATGTATCCGGCAACCTCGTCCCGCTAGTGCCGCGTCATAAGGTTTCGGCTGGAGGTACATACCGGTTGGGCTCCAATACCCGCGCGGCAGTGGTCATGAATTATGTAGGTGAACAGGTTTTCGATAACGATCAAGCCAACACCGCCACGCGTCGTATGCCGGATTATGTCACTGTAGATCTCAAGGTGACTCATCAGATGAGGAAACTGCTGTTGAGCATGGCCGTGAACAACCTGTTTGATGAAAAGTATTTTTCCTATGCCATTCGCAATTCGGCGGGCACGAGCTTCAGCGCACTGCCTGCCCGGGAACGCAACGTCTGGCTCACGGTAAAGTATCAATTCGACTGAGCTCCCTTGAGTCTCCTGAGCACGCTCCGATCTAGCAGCGCCAAGCCCCGCGGCTAGCGCCCTGGCCGCCACTGGGCTGCCTTTTCTGCGCCTCATGGCGCCACTCTCCATGTAAATTGTCGGCCTATACATTTGTCGCGTGCTTTATGATCATTCTGATTTCGCCAGCAATGGGTCAGGCGAGGATTTTACAAAGATTTCCTGAACTCTCGTCGCTTTCCATACTTTATCCGCCGCCAAGGCGAGTGCCATAATACGGCTTTTGCCGAACCTGCCGCATCTGCTTCCGCGATTCGGCCTGTACGTCTCATGCAAGACACACAAAATAGCGGCACCCGCCAATTATGCCTGCGCCTGATGAGATACGTCGCGCCGTACTGGGACGCGCTCATCCTTGCAGCAGCTTGCATGATTGCGACAGCGGCGACCGTTCCCATGCTGGCTGCATTGGTGCAGCCGACCATGGACGAGGTTATCGCGAACAGGAATCCCGAGTTGCTGCAACTCGTGCTCTTGGGAATCATCAGCTTGTTTGCGGTGCGCGCGGTAGCCGGGCACCTCGCGACTTACGTACTCCATTGGGCAGGCAGCAAACTGGTGGCGGATCTGCTCTGCGAGATATTCGACAAGCTGCTTGTATTGCCGCATTCGTATTACGAATCCTGCTCCGGCAGCAATCACATTTCGGTCGATCATGTCTCCAGGATAACATCCGATGCCCCGGAGGTGGCACGCGCTTTTGTCAACGTGGTGACGGTGATGATCAAAGACACGTTCACTGCCATTGGTTTGCTTGCATGGATGTTTTATCTTAACTGGACGCTTGCCTTGCTGGTTTTGTTGATGTCATCCGTGATTCTGCTGGTCACGCAACTGCTTGGAGAACAGCTGCGGGAGATGGGACGGAAAAGCGGGCGAGCGATGGAGGGCCTCACCCGGATTCTGAAAGGCTCTGCAGTGAATTTCACGGTGGTCAAGCTCTATGGCGGCGAGCAATATGAGAACCGGCGCATGAGAGAGCAGGCGGAGGAGACACGCCGATTTTTCATGAAACGAGTTGCTGTTGCCTCTCTTTATGTTCCTTTGATACAAACCATTGGTGCTGCTGCCGTAGTGCTCACCCTCTATTTCGCCGCAAGTGAGGCAGTTGCCGGTGAAATCACGGCAGGAAGCTTTACTTCTCTTATCGCGGCCATTCTGCTGCTGATTGCTCCCGCGAAGCGAATGGCTGAAGTGGGAGAAATACTCCAACGCGGACTGCTCGCCGCTGGAAGCCTGTTTTCATTACTTGACGGGGAGGTGGAGCCGGAGACAGGAACCATCGTTATTCAGCGGGCGCGCGGGGAGCTGCAATTCGAGGAGGTCGGTTACGGCGAGCGTGCGGAGGGGAATCCTGGCGCCTCGTTAAAGGTTCATTCCATGGCGGATTCCGATCCGGCGGCAGCACAGGGGAGCGCACTTCATCCCGGATTGCGCGACGTTACCTTGATCATTCAGCCGGGTGAGACAGTGGCGGTGGTCGGGTGCGCGGAAACCATGGATGTACTTACGTGTATGGTGCCGCGTTTCCTCAATCCCACATCCGGGAGAATCCTGCTGGATGGGCATGATCTCAGGAACATCACGCTGGCGAGCCTGCGAGCCAACATTGCATTGGTATCTCCGCACACGGCGCTGTTCAATGACACTGTCGCGGCGAATATTGCATATGGTGCAATGGGGCGTGCCACCGAAGGACGGATTACGTGGGCAGCTCGCGCCGCTCACGCATCCGAGTTCATCCGGAGGTTGCCGGATGGGTTGCAGACCGTGGTCGGGCAGGACGGCGTGGAACTTCCCGTCAGCCAGCGGCTGCGCATCGCCGTTGCGCGGGCGCTTCTGAAAAATGCGCCTCTATTGATCCTGAACGAGAAGCTTGGAATGATGGAGCCGGAGTCAGCGCCTCTTGTGCAGGCAGCGTTGGATACCGCGATGCAAGGCCGTACCACGTTCGTTATTGCGGATCGTTTATCCACGCTGGAGAAAGCAGACCAGGTGGTCATGGTGGACAAAGAGCGCATTGTGGAAAGGGGCTCACATCGGGAATTGATGGCAAGAGATGGAGCTTATACCCGCTTGGTTCGCAGGTTGTTTGTTTCGAGAGGTGCAGTAGTAGCTCGATGAGTGACGAGCAGATCACAGGCGTTCTATCCGCCATCGCCAGTTGTTGCTCAGAAGACCAAATAGCTATTGATCAACTGACCAAACACTCAGCCAAATAAGCAAGATCAGGTCGCCTGCTAAAGGCAAGCCCACGACATTTCATTGTATCCCCCTTTTGACCAGTTGATCCAGGAACTGGATCTCGCCTTGCACCTGGATCGCCCGGAATATATATATGTCATTTTTCTGCTAGCGTCATATAGGTAGATCTGCCGAGGTTAGTCAATACGTATCAGGAAAGGAAAACGAGCGGTCGCTGACATGTGAGAACTGGTGACCGCCTGGGCGATGTTGTCATCTTGATGCCGATCAGCATCGGAAGCTGGAGAAAGTGAGGTTACGAACAGAACTTTGAACACTTTAAGGTTATTGTGCGTTTACCAAGCAAAAAATGTCTTGCTCCTTCTGAGTTCTGTAAACGGGGTTTCATCTACGGCACATGGAGAATAAGCAACCATTATTTTTTGCTTGACTGGAACAGTGCAGGTTCCAGTGCTGCAAGCTCTTGCCTGTAACACCTACAGCGAGTTAAACCACTACATTCAAGGCTTGGAATTTTTCTACAGAGGAATGCAAGGAGCAGATTTCTGCTTTGTTATCAACCTCCGTTACCCTTTAATGCTGAGATTCCTTATGGAGGTTTTCGTATTTATCAAGGGTAGCGAAACTGCCTGTTTCTACGCTTACCCCAGCCGGGTGTAGATACTCCTTCGCTAGTTTCGCAACCGGTTTTTCCAATCAAAAACTCGGACTATTTGAGTCAGCGAACATACAGTACTAACGTCATATCGGCTGAAGCCGTATCAAGTGACGTTCAAAGCACGCCATTATTGGACGTGGACTGGATTTCGGGTCAATCGTTCCGATCAGAAAGAGGAAAGGACAGATAGACATAGATAAGAGAAACGAAAAGGCATGAAAAAAGAGTCTGAATTGAATAACTCACTCCCCGTGCTGAAAGCAGCGATAGAGGCAACCGTTGACGGTCTTCTGGTGACAGATAAGCAGGGCAAGGTGCTTTGCTACAACCAGCTTTACGTGGATATGTGGCCCATTCCAAGTGAGCTCCTGACTCATGCGAGCCATCACGCAATCCTCGGATATTGTGCAGGGCAATTAAGAGATCCCGAGCGATTCCTGCGTTCAATCGAGGAAATTTATGCGATGTTGGCGCCAGAAAGCTTTGATGTCTTTGAATTTCGCGATGGGCGGGTATTTGAGCGATGTGCAAAAGTCAAAACTCTGGAAGGATCTACTGCCGTGCTCGTTTGGAGTTTCAGGGACATTACTGAACGGAGGCAGGGGGAGAGCTACAAAGCGCAGTTAGCGGCAATCGTCGAGTCCTCGAACGATGCAATCGTTGTAAAGGATCTAAACGGCATTATTACCAGTTGGAATGGGGCGGCAGAAGAGCTTTTTGGGTATCGTTCCAGTGAAATAATAGGCTCTTCCGTATTGACACTGATTCCGCCCGACGGCCTGGAGGAAGAGAACAGAATCATGAACCTCATCAAGAGCGGGAAACGCACAAACCATTTTGAAACCGTGCGATGGAAAAAGGGCAAGAAACCGATTGATGTCTCTGTCACGATATCGCCGGTGAAGGATAGCGCAGGCAACATCATCGGTGCATCGAAGATTGCGCGGGATATCACTCAGCGCAAGGAATCACAAGAACGTATCGAGTATCTGGCCCATTATGACTCGCTGACCGGGCTGCCCAACCGCGCGCTGCTTGCTGACCGCATGAGGATCGCGATCGAGAACGCTAGCCGATATTCCTTCCGGTTGGCGTTACTATTCGTGGACCTCGATCGCTTCAAGCTGATCAACGATTCGCTCGGTCATGAGATCGGCGACAAGCTGCTTAAGGCGGTTGCAGGGCGCATGCAGTCTACGGTTCGCCAAACCGATACAGTCAGCCGGCTAGGAGGTGACGAGTTTATTGTCCTGCTAGGTCAGATTCATACAGCTACGGACGCAGCGGGAGTCGCTGAGAAGCTTGCTGCAGTCTTGTCTCAGCCCTATCAAATAGAACAGCATAAACTCTTGTTGACGGCGAGCATCGGGATCAGCATTTATCCGGATAGTGGTAAGGACGCCAGCAGCTTGATGCGCAATGCTGACGCCTCGATGTATTCGGCCAAAGGGCAGGGCAGGAACCGCTATCAGTTCTATTCTGAAGACTTGACTTCTACCTCCGTTGAGCGGCTCAGCCTTGAACATGATCTACGCGGTGCTCTTGCGCGTGATGAAATTTTTCCGGTATACCAGCCACAGATAGAGCTTGCTACCGGACGCGTCGTAGGTGCGGAGGCACTCATGCGCTGGGAACGCCTTGGGCAGGGATTAGTCTCGCCTGCGAGCTTTATTCCTGTAGCCGAGGACAGCGGTTTAATTCTGTCTCTCGGTGAGCACTTCCTGAGGGAAGCCTGCCTGCAGGCACGCCAGTGGCATGAGCAGCAGCAATTTGAGGGAACAATCGCGGTAAACGTTTCAGCGGTGCAATTCCGTCAGAATGATTTCACAGATGTTGTACTGCGCGCACTTGCAGACACCGGCCTTTCGCCAGAGTGCCTGGAACTAGAGGTAACCGAAAGCGTCGTGATGCATGGAGTGGAATCGGTCGCACAGAAAATGCGTATCCTGGAATCTCACGGTATAAAGCTGGCTATTGACGATTTCGGTACCGGCTATTCCAGTTTGTCATATTTACGGCAGTTTGCCATTGACCGGCTAAAAATAGATCAATGCTTCGTTCGTGATCTCCCCGAGAACACCGACGCCAAAGCTATTATTTGCGCCATTGTGGCGATGGGACTCAGCCTTGGCTTGCGTGTAATGGCGGAAGGTGTAGAGACGGAAGCGCAAGCTCGCTTTCTTCAAGACATCAATTGCGCGGAAAGCCAAGGTTATCTATACGCGAAGCCCATGATGCCAAATGACTTTGAAGCGTGGCTGAAAAGCAGGAAGTCGGGTTTTTAGGTGCTCGCACTACCATTCGTTAATCTTCATTACGGCAAGCATGGCGAGATTAATGGAGTAATCCTGTCGAATGGCACGAGTGTGCGCTTTCCGCGCGAAGTATCTTACCAGTTCGAGCCAATGTTAAAAATCGGACAGAGCATTACGCATCGGGTTACGGCACCAAAAATCAATACGGCAAGGCACTGGAGGCCACCGCGCTAGGCTTTGCGGAGCAACAAGACAGTCTCTCGTATTCCTCGATATCCTCAATGTGGAGCAAGGAATAGCTTGCCGATGTTGCGTCAAACCGAGAATCAACCTGATATACCTGTGCTGCTTCAACAAGAACCCGGATTATCAGCAGTTTAGATGAGTCCGGGTTCCTATATTCCTATAACCAGCTCTTATAGTTAAATCATGAGTTCCAAGGGCAAACCCTGAATCACAAATGATATCGCCTTCGCTGCAACCCGTGGGGATAGAGCCTTCGCCCTCTCGTCGTCGTCGTCAACAGGCGTTGTGCAATCATTCCATTCCTGCTGCTCTATTGATCTGATCGAGGCCTGATAATCATTCTCAATGATTGATCTTTGGTGAAAAAAGCAACTGCCCAGTTTGTTAGGGTCATAAACCGGTTGCGATAGGTGACAAGAGAAAAAAGGTGTACAAATAACCAGATTACCCATGCCATGAACCCCTTGAGATGCAAGGCGGGTGTGGGAAAGTCTGCCACGGCCTTGTTTCTGCCGATAATAGCCAGCGATCCTTTGTCATTGTACGTAAACGATATCAAAGGTTGGTTACGGATGAGGGCAACAAGATTAGCAGCCAGATTTCTGCCTTGCTGAAGCGCTACTTGCGCGAGCTGGGGATGCCCCTGGGGAAAATTTCTATCCGAGGTCAGCAGGGAAGTATCGCCTATGGCGTAGATGTTCCCTGTTGCGCTGACTTTGTTATATTCATTCACCAGCAGGCGGTTACCTCGTCCATAACATTCCTGGGGCAGGCCTTCGAATATCCTCGCAGTCACGCCTGCTGTCCACAGCAGGATTTGCGTCTCTATGGTTTTTCCGTCGGAGAAAATCACGGTACTGTTTATGTAATCCTTCACCTGGGCATCCAGATGTATTTCAACGCCCATTTTCAGCAGCACTTCGTAGGTATATTTTTGCGATTGAACGCTCATAGCGCCCAATAGAGCGGATGCACTGTCAACAAGGTGAATCCGTGGCTGGAGACCAGTCAATTCAGGGTAATCCCTGTGCAGGATTTTCTTGCGCATCTCTGCCAACATGCCCGCAATTTCAACTCCCGTCGGGCCACCCCCGGCAATCACGACCGAAAACGGCTTTTTCCTTCTCATTTCAGCAGGCTCAATAGTTATTTCTTCCATTTTTTGAAGCATGTAATTTCGTATTTCTATAGCATCATCTGCCGTCTTCATGGGCAGCGCAGCCCGACGGATATTTTCGATACCAAAATAATTGGGCTCGGTCCCCGTGGCGAGAACAAGATGATCGTAGGCCAACTCACCCGTGGACAGCAGCACCTTGTTGTCTTCCGGCATCACCTTTTGCAATTTGCCCAGCCGGAAGTGAATGTTTTCCTTGCCATGGAAAAATTTTCGGAAGGGGTATGCGATATTGGACACGTCCAGGAAGCCGGTCGCAACCTGGTACAGAAGCGGAGGAAAAAGGTGGTAGTTATTCATGTCCACCAGCGTTACATCAAATTCCTCTTTCCCAGCCAAATGCTTGACTAAGTTTAGTCCAGCAAAGCCACCACCGATAATAGCGATTCTGGTTTTCATCATGTGGTAATCGACAGAGATGAACGGGAAAATAGCTGCAATTCTTTATCAATACTCCGATCTGGAGCAGAAGTTTGATCAAAAGCTGCAATGGCAATGCAATGAGAAGCAATGCCTATGCGATACGAGACTGGAGCACCTGGGAAACAGGGGCAATTGATTCCGCGCTCGAGTATTCCGGAACCCATCTGGGCAGTTCCCGCCTGACTTCTTCGTCACTCAGGGCCGGATGCTCGTCAAGCCATGCCAGCAGAGCTGTCAGCCATTTTTTGTCTACCTGGCGCGCCTGTGCGATACGCAATTTTGGGTGGGGTGTGGGAAGCGTATTTTCGTCATCCGCCAACAGTTCTTCATGAAGTTTTTCGCCGGGACGCAAGCCATTGTAGACAATTTTTATTTCATCCTCGCTCAATCCGGAAAGACGGATCAAATCTCTCGCAAGATCGGCGATTTTGATCGGTTCACCCATATCCAGCACGAAAATTTCGTCCCCACGCCGCTTGCCACCCATCAACCCCGCCTGTAGCACCAACTGCGCTGCTTCAGGTATGGACATGAAATATCGGGTGATTTCCGAGTGGGTTACCGTTATCGGTCCCCCTTTTTCAATCTGCTCCCGGAACTTGGGAATCACGCTGCCCGCGCTGCCCAGCACGTTACCGAAACGCACCATGACAAATCGCGGCTCCTGCCTCCTTTCGAGCCTGCCGCCCGAAACAATTCTGCCGGAGACATTTTCGGCAGGACTGTCAGGGGAGGCAATCGACTGCTGTAACGCCTGGCACACCATTTCAGCCAGGCGCTTGCTCGCGCCCATGACATTGGTGGGATTGACGGCCTTGTCGGTCGAAATCAGTACGAATTTCTCCACCCCGTACCGGATCGCGGCTTGCGCCAGCACATAGGTTCCGCGGACGTTGTTCAACACTGCCTGCCATGCATTTTCCTGTTCCATCAGGGGCACATGCTTATAGGCGGCAGCATGAAACACGATAGCCGGCCTGTATTGCAGGAATACCTGGGACAGCCGCGCTTCATCCTTGACATCGCCAATGGCGAATATCATGGGAATCTCGGGAAAATCAGCCTGGAATTCCTGCTCTATGCTGTACAGCGCAAATTCATTCAATTCGAACAGCACCAGTTGGGCCGGGGTGAATTTGGCGATCTGCCGGCACAATTCCGATCCGATCGAACCACCAGCGCCTGTAATCAGCACGGTTTTTCCCGTCAGCAAATCGTGAAGCCCATCGTTATCCAGCACGACGGGATCCCGCCCCAGCAGATCTTCCGGCTCGACTGTCCGGATTTGCGACACCTTGATGTTGCCGCTGATCAGGTCGTTATAGGAAGGGACGATCAAGGCCTTTACCCCTGCCGCCGCACACATTTGCAAGGCCCGACGGCGGTCGCGCAGGAGGCGGTCGGGACGGCGGCGGTCAGAGCGGGCGCGATAGGATTTGCGGCGCTCTGAAGTGGAGGAGGTGAGGGCGATGATGGCGTGGGCGACACCCAGTTTCCGGGCTACCACCGGCAGATCGTTGATGCGGCCCAGTACTTTGAATCCGTGCAGCATCAGCCCCTGCCTGGCCGGATCGTCGTCAAGGAAACCTGCGACACGCCATTCCACATTGCGCGCCAACTCTTTTACCAGGCCAACAGCAGCATCACTTGCTCCCATCACCAGGACGAGATTGCCGCCCGCTTTACTTTGGCCGTAGAGCCGGTGTTCCTTCCAGAACCGGTAAGCGAGACGGCTGCTTCCCATGATGAACAGCAGCAGGATGGGAGCCAGTATCAGCACCGTTCTGGGCACACCGACCAGTATCTGCAACATGTATAGCACCAATGGAACGGCTGTGGCCGAGGCGGATACGGCAAACAGGATGCGCCGCAGATCAGGCAGGCTTGCGTAATGCCAGAGTCCACGATAAAGGCCGAAGAATAAGAAGGCCGCCGCGTGTATCGGGACCACCCACGGCAGGATCTCTTCTAAAGATGCCAGATAAACGAAGGGTATCTCGAAATTGAAGCGGAACAGATAAGCCAGCGACCAGGCGATAGCGGCAGCTACAACATCATGCCCGAATGCAATAACCGTTCTTATGTTGAGTTTGGGTGTCGGCATGTTATGAACCGTCAGCGCTATGCCGCAAATGGCGATCGCAAAGGCGCAGCATGATGAGATAAACTGCGATCCACGCCGCCACCATCCCGAACTGAACGCTAGGGTGTTGCCGGGCTGCCCAGAGGGCGCTGAGCGCTGAGGCTGCCATGAGAATGTAACCGATCAGAGCTGTATTGCGATGGCCCCAGCCGCTGCGCACCAGGCGCTGGTAGTAATGCTCGCGATGCGCCCGCCAGACTTTTTCCCCCCGCAGCCCGCGCTTTATCAAGGTGACGGAAGCATCGACAATAAACGGCGAAAATACCAGCACGGGGAACCACAGGGGCCAACACCCATTCATCCATCCCGTCATACCCAAGGCCGCAGCCAGGAATCCGAGCGGAATCGAGCCGGCGTCCCCCAGGAAAATGCGCGCGGGATGAAAATTAAACAATAGAAAAGCCGCTGCTGCCGCGGCAATGCAGAAGTTGGCAATCGCAAAGGCCTCGTTTCCGGAAACCCAGGCAGTTGCCCCATAGCAACTGAAACCGATCAGGGTCATGCCGCCTGCCAATCCATCCGAACCATCCATGAAATTATAGAGGTTGAGCATCCAGGTAACGGCAAGCGCGGCTGCTATCGCGACAATCCAGCCGTGAGTAGCGGCGAGGGTCATGGCGGAGAACCAGGCTCCCAGTCCCATATACATGGCAAGTCTTGGCCATACAGGCAAGCCGCGCACATCATCGGCGAAAGATATCGTTACCAGCAGCACGATCGCTACCCATATCAACAATGCCGGCCTGACAGGCAGAAACGCCCAGGAAATGAGAACTCCCGATATCAGTCCCAGGCCTCCTGTGCGAGGAACAGGACGAGTGTGCAGCGATCGGGAATTCGGCTGATCCAGTACCTTGAGAATATTCCCCCTGATCAGATACGAAATCATCCCTAGCGACACGATAAACGCTATGAATGGGGGAATCAGATATGGAATCGAGGAGCCGGAAATCATGATGGAATTATAGCGCTGATGATTTATGAGCGCGCAAGCGTGGATACCTCAGCCCCATTTCATCCACACCAGGAGAAAGTGGTCAATAATAACGATTTTCGACCATCCTCCGCCAGCACTCATGGACAACGCATACTCTGCTTCCAGCTCAGGACTGGACGCGTTATCCTTGCGCGTCATCCCGGAAGCGTCTGTACGCGTGCGCACATAGCAGCGCAAATCGTAAAAAACATTGATGAAAAAAAC
This sequence comes from Nitrosospira multiformis, assembly GCF_003050865.1. Taxonomy (GTDB): domain Bacteria; phylum Pseudomonadota; class Gammaproteobacteria; order Burkholderiales; family Nitrosomonadaceae; genus Nitrosospira; species Nitrosospira multiformis_E. The sequence continues at coordinate 36,415 of NZ_QAOK01000007.1, forward strand.
TTCACTCAATACCCAGATATTATGGGGCGTATTCGCCGGACTCTTCCTGGGTCTGGGTTTATCCCTGCTCGATGAAGAGTCAGCCGCCTTCCAGGCCGGACTGTATGCCGCCGAGTTGCTGGGAACGCTGTTTATCGACCTGCTGAAAATGGTGCTCATTCCGCTCGTGTTCACATCGATCGCAGTGGGCGTGGCCAACTTGCGGATGCACCAGCAGATGCATAAGGTATGGAAAGCAACGCTTGGTTTTTTCCTGCTTTCGATGGCACTGGCTGTTCTGCTGGGTTTGACCGCCGCCAACATTGTCCGTCCCGGAGAAGGGTTGCAGCTTGCAATGTTCCAGGATGACATGCAGAAGTTTCAGGCCGGGCAGATGCCTTTAACGGAGTTTATTGCGCAACTGCTTCATTCGCTGTTTCAGAACCCCATGACAGCTCTGGCTCAGGGTAATGTGCTCGCAGTAGTCGTTTTCGCACTCTTGCTGGGCATTGCAATGGTGGTGGGCGGGGAGCGCTATGCCAATATCCTCATACTGCTGCAGGAGCTGCTGGAGCTGATGCTGATGCTGGTTGGCTGGATCATGCGCCTTGCTCCGCTCGGCATCATGGGGCTTCTGGTAAAACTCGCTGCCACACAGGACATGGTTTTGCTTGCCACGTTGGTCGAGTTCATCGTTTTGGTGATTGGAGCCACTCTGCTGCACGGGATAGTAGTGCTTCCGCTGATTCTTTATCTGGTCACGGGAATGACACCGCTCAAATTCTGGCGCGGCGCGCGCGAAGCACTGATAACAGCTTTTGCGACCAGTTCCAGTTCGGCCACTTTACCCGTCACGTTACGCTGCGTGGAGCAGCACCTGCACGTCAAACGCGACATTGCCGGATTTGTCATCCCATTGGGTGCGACACTGAATATGGATGGCACCGCTTTGTACGAGGCCGTGGCAGCATTGTTCGTTGCCAACCTTGTCGGGATAGAACTCAATCTCGCACAACAGGCCATTGTATTTTTGACCGCGATGCTGGCGGCCATGGGTGCTCCGGGCATACCCAGTGCGGGAATGGTCACCATGGTGGTCGTGCTGCAATCGGTCGGCTTGCCGGCGGAGGCTATCGCCATTCTGCTGCCTGTCGACCGCTTGCTGGATACATTCCGCACCGCGGTCAATGTCGAGGGGGACATGGTAGGGAGTCTGGTCGTGCAGAAATGGGTGAGGGAAGAGTCCACTCCTGACTCCTGATCATCCCCGATTTTGCTGGCAACACCTGTAGCGGAGGGTTGCAAGACTCTTCATTTCGAAAATGCCCGAAAGCTCTTCAGGTGCGACAATTTGTCACATTCCCACCCTTTCCGAAATCGATTATTCTTGTGTAGTTATTCCATGAGGAAGTCGATGTTTGCCATTCTCCGTTTTGCCAGACTCTTTTTTCTGGCATCGCTTGTTTCCCCGGCTGTTGTTGCAGCAGAGCCGCATTCGACCGGTGAAATCCATCATCATCCGGCAATGCATTCTCCAAAATCCATCAAGACCACGTTGGCGGTGGGGGTGACGCTGGATCAGGATGGGCGGTTATGGTTGGCGAGGATTGTCGATCAGCGTTTGCTGGTTTCCTGGTCGGAAGACGGCGGGAGCAGTTTTTCCGAACCCGCAGTCGTAACACCTGAACCGGAAAACATATCCATCGATGGCGAGAACCGTCCCAAGATCGAGGTTGCGCGCGATGGCAACGTACTTGTAACCTGGACCCAGGTTCTTCCGCAGAAATATTCCGGCAATGTGAGATTTTCGCGTTCCATCGACTCGGGCCGGACGTTTTCGGTACCCATTACCCTCAATGACGATGGTCGCGTCACCAGCCACCGCTTCGACTCTCTGGCAATCGACGGGGACGGCAGGGTGATGGTTGCCTGGCTGGACGCCAGGGATCGCGATGCAGCCAGGGAAAAAGGCGAAGAGTACCGGGGTGTATCGCTCTATACCGCGCAATCGTTCAACAATGGCGAGAGTTTTAGCCAGAATCGAAGAATCCAGGAACATACATGCGAGTGTTGTCGGACCGCGCTTACCTGGACCAGGGACGGACCAGTCGTTTTACTGCGGAATATTTTTGGCGCCAATACGCGCGATTTTGCCGTCGTCAATCTCGATAAGGGGGGCGTAAGAAGGGTTGCTCGCGACGAATGGCAGATAGACGCTTGTCCTCACAATGGGGGAAGCCTTGCGACGGACCGAAGGGGGCAGTTGCATCTCGTCTGGTTCACAAATGGCGCGGCAAGCCAGGGGCTGTTCTATAAGCGGATCGATGGCAGTTGGGAATCGAAACCCAGGCCGATAGGCAACGCAGACGCGCAGGCAAACCACGCTTCGGTGGTTGCCCATGGGGAAACCGTCATCCTTACCTGGCGCGAATTCGATGGAAACGTTTATTCCGCAAAGATGATGTACTCGAATGATAGTGGCGAATCCTGGAGTGAGCCGATGCGCCTGATGGAATCCGCTGGCGCGAGCGACTACCCTGTGCCGCTGATCGATAACAGGAAAGTTCTGATCGTTTGGAATACTGCAAAAGAAGGCCTGCGTATTTTACCGATCGAGCGGGTGACCGCTCGATATTCCGGTTAACCCCAATTCCTTTTTCTGCATAGACAACGAGCAGCGGATGCGTGGCTCGGAAAACGAGTGTAAGCATCATCCCGCATGGCTGTACTTATCAATAATAAAATAAATCGAGAAAGATAATTCAGGTCATGAAACGGATTCCTTTTGCCTTGGTTGGTCTGCTTTGCGTCCCGCCAGCCCCAGCGTGGGCGGTTCAAGAGATAGAGCAGCCGCAACAGTTTTCCCGGAAAAGTATTCCATTTCACCTGGTGGGCAACACTTCATCCATGAACCCCCCGCAGGCGGATGCACCCGTTTCACTGGCGGGAAGTGAGACACCCTCGGGAACGCTGGTAGCGGAAACGACAGCCGCAACGGCTTCCGGTCAACCGCAGATCGATGAAACCAGTAGCAGCGGCAAACCGGATAAGGATAGAGAGGATAAGGAGAACAAGGGCAGCAAGGAGAAGAAAGATGATACGCCGGTGGTTCAAAAAGAAACCGTCTTCAAGGAAATGGTTGTCACCGGCGAGATGGAGCGGGATACGCACTTTACTTCCCCCTCGACACGCGTGACCCGGGCCCAGATCGAGCGGCAGAATGCGCAGACCACGGAAGAAGTGCTCAAGTACATGCCCAGCCTGCAAATCCGCCAGCGCTACGTGGGTGATCCCAACGGTGTTCTGGGCATCCGCGGTGCGGATATGTTCTCGACTGCGCGCAACATGGTTTATGCGGACGGCCTGCCTTTGCACAACTTCCTGCAGGCATCTTTCAATGGTGCGCCGCGCTGGTCGCTGGTGGGACCGAACGAGATCGATTCCGTCGATGTCGTGTATGGCCCCTTCTCGGCCGAGTACAGCGGCAACTCGATTGGCGGCGTCGTCAACATAAAAACCCGCATGCCGCACAAGCAGGAATTCTACGTCGAGAGCAGTCTTTTCATTCAGCCCTTCAAGATTTACGGGCCGGATAAAGGGACATTCATAGGCGATCGGCAGTATGTCTCGTACGGCAACAGGATCCAGGACAAGTTTACGGTATTTCTTGCCTATAACCGGCTCGAAGCGCAGAGTCATCCACAGTCTTATTTCCTCGACAATACAGGTCTTAGAGTTCCCGACGGCATTGGTGAAACCACTGTTACCGGCGCTATACGTACGCCTGATACTCGGGGTACGCCCAGCATCATCTATGGCGATACTGGACCGGAAAAGGTGAATACCCACTTGTTCAAGGGTAAGTTTGGGTACGACATTACTTCAGAGCTTCAGGCTCTGTTCACAGTTGCTTATGAAGATCGCACACGTAACGGAAACAGGCCTCGCAATTATCTGTTGGATGGTTCGGCTCAGGCTTTCTGGGGAGGAGGCGGAAATAATTTTGTACCCAGCGATAGAAATTTGCAGAATGCCGTTTTCGATGGTTCATCCTTCGACGTGTTACGGAGAAATTTTGGGGGCAATAGAGATAAGCGCGAGACGCTCAACCTCGGTTTGTCGCTTCGCGGCGCACTGACCCCTGACTGGAATATCGACACGACCATCAGCCATTTCGATGTCCTGAAGGATATTCGCGCTTCGGCTTTTTTCAATCCAGGTGATTCACGGGATACCGGGGTCGGGCAGCTCCAGGATTTCAGGAAATTCAGCTGGCTGAATTATGATCTAAAACTCGCGACGCCAACCTTGCTGGGCAACGAGAAGGTGTCATTCTTGACTGGATATCACTTTGATCAATATAACCTGAGCTTCCGGCAATATGATCTGATTGACTATGCAACTCTTACTCGCGGAGCGTTGCAGGCGAACCGCAACAATGACGGACAAACTTCAATGCACGCATTTTTCGCACAATCCGCATTTCGTTTCCTGCCCAACTGGGACGTTACCGCCGGCGTGCGCCAGGAATGGTGGGCAGCAACCAAAGGTGTGGTGGGGAACCTGGCTGTACCCAATCGCTCCGAAGCGAGAACATCACCCAAGATCTCATTGGGTTATGAGCCGGGACCTTGGAAAGTCCGTTACTCGTTCGGGCGCGCTCATCGGTTCCCGGTTATTGCAGAGTTATATCAATCGTTAGCCACGCCCCAGAGTATAACTCAGGCCAATGCGGCGCTTAAGCCGGAAAACGGCGTGCATCACAACTTGATGGTCGAATACGGGTTGCCTAAGGGTTATATCCGGGTGAATGCTTTCCGGGATGATATCAAGGACGCCATTCAACAAGTGCAAACATTTTTGGACGGAAGAATCCAGAATTCCTTTCAGAATATTGATCAGACCAGCACGACTGGGGTCGAGCTTATTTTCGATCAACGGCGTATTCTCGGTTCGAAATTTGATTTCATGTTCAATGGCACCTGGATGAATGCCAAAGTAGACAAAGGCCCCCTCGTGAATTATACGGATCCCACTGGGGCACCAGCTGATTTCAATTTGACCGGCAAGCAGCGCATCCGCCTTCCTCACTGGCGGGCTAATTTTTTCGGCACTTATCATATGACTGAGGCGTGGGATATCTCGCTTTCCGGCCGCTACACCAGCGATTCCTTCAACGATCTCGACAACGGGGATCATGTAAACAACGTATTTGGCTCCCAGAGCGATTTCTTCTTCATGGATTTCAAGACCAGCTATCGCCACAAGTTCCAGAACGGGCTGAAAAGCCGCTTTTCATTTGGCATCAGCAACCTCAACAACGATAAGGCCTGGGTGTTTCACCCCTATCCGCAACGCACATACCTGGTCGAGGCCGCATTCAGTTATTAGACTCGTAAATAGACCGGCACGTTTCGTCCGGTCCCCTTCTGCCATCACTCAAACAGATTAATGACGCCATCAAGGCCGACATGGTTGAGCGAGTAAGTAGCTTTCGCTTGCACAACGGGTTTTGCATGATACGCAATACTGACGCCCGCTTCTTCCATCATTTTGAGATCATTGGCTCCATCGCCGATGGCAATGACCTGTTCCCGCTTCAGTCCCAGTTCTTCGCGCACTTTTTTCAGCACTTCCCCTTTTCCGGTCGCCCCGATGATATCTCCCAATACCTTGCCTGTCAGTTTGCCGTTTGAGACCTCAAAACGATTGGCTGCGGCATAATCGAGATCCAGTCTGGTTTTTACTCGGTCGGTAAAAAAAGTGAAACCACCGGAAATGACCATGGTTTTGAGACCAGCTGATTTCATGCGTTGCAGCATCTTTTCCGCTCCCGGGCTCAATCGAACCCGTTCGTCATATACCCGCTGCAGGGCGTCTTCATCCAGTCCCTCCAGCAATGCAGTTCGGAGCCGCAGGCTTTCGGCAAAGACGATTTCTCCGCGCATGGTCCTCTGGGTAATTTCCGCGACCTGCGCCTTTACGCCCTGCATATCCGCGATCTCATCAATGGATTCGATCGCGAGCAGGGTCGAATCCATATCCATTGCAACCAGCCCGAAATCGGATAATCGCGCCGATGGGTCGACGAAAGCAAAATCAAGGCCGGCTTCAGCACAATATGCGGCCACTTCCTCCCGCCGGGCTGCACTTTTAAGCCGGAAGGCTTGATCCGTGATACGTTCGATATGGTTTGCGTCGACCAGTTTCGCCAGTTCCCTTAAATCGCTGTTCTGGATTTCGAGTCCTTGTATGATGAGGTTCATGTTTGTTGTTCCAATTTATTGTCAAGAATGTCCAACAGCCGTGCAAGGAAAGCCGAAGGAACTCTGTTCGGCAGTGGCCAGGGGCATTTCCTGCGAATGGGCGTGGAGCAGTTAGAGCCTTGCCCCTGTACGCGGGTGGCGGCAATCAAAGTCAATCAGTTACCGCCTGTAAAGCTTGAAAGAAGCGAGTGTTTTTAGCGGAAGCGGATATTTCTCACAAACCCAGCATTTTGCCATCAATCTCCAATAACTTCCATAAGCATTCTCTCCCTATCCTGATCCGCTTGCCATCCCTCGAACAATGATGTGAACCCGGGCTGATTCTCGAAGAAGCCTGCTTTTCAGGGTTATATAATCCTAATCCTGATATCAGTTTTTCCAGTTTCGAGCGATCATCGGGCACGTGTTAAAACCGGAGACCGCACAATCGGTTCTTTCAGACGTGCGCCTGACCTCGGGTAATAATAATCATCCCAAAGTATTTCTATATAAGAATCGGAGTTGAAAAATCGTGCAATTACTCAGACAGGCCCTCAGGCTTTACAGATATCTGAAAATGTGGCCGGAGAAAATATCCGCTCGAGTCGTATTCGTGCTTATTGGTATGAATATCGCGGCGTGCAGCCATATCCAGAAAGTGCATTCGCCCGCACCCGAGGCCACAGGAAGTTTTCCTCTCACCCGTGAAATGGCACAGTTTGAGTTCGGCTGCAGCAATCTGCGGGCAGAAAGGGAGGCGCAGCAGCAGGAAATTCAACGCCTGCAGAAGCTGCTGGCAGAGAAAGAGGTCTATATTCGCAGTCAGGAAGTGCGGCAGCAGGATCAGCAGAAGACGTTGCAGGAAACCAGCAACCGCGCCGCACATGCTCAAGTCAGGCTCAGGCGGCTTGCCACCCGTCCTGCCGCTGCCTCTACCATTGCAGAGGTTGAAATGGTCATGAAAAACCTGAAGTCTTCCTCCTTTACGGATTCTGAACTGATTCTGCAAACCCAGGCCCAGCGCTTGCTGGACGCGGCGGCTATCGCATATGCAGTAGACAATTATGCCGCCGCAATGGATTACGCCTCTCAGGCACGCGAATTCATCAACATGATGAGAAACAACCGCGAGCGCAAAGCTTCGGACCCACACCACGTCACCGTCCTGTTCCAGGTACCCATTCCGCTGCGTGCCAGTGTCAGCAGTAAGTTGCGTGAAAAACCGGGGCTGAAGGCTCCGATTCTAGGGGTGTTGAAAAAAGAGTCGATAATGACGGCGGAGGCCTATAGAGGAGAATGGTTGCAAGTTCTCACCGCCGATGGCCGCTCGGGATGGATATTCAGTACGTTGGTGGAGGCGCGGGTGCTCCCTGGGAGCGAAATGGTTGCCAAATAAGATTTAGCGGGAGAAATATGCCTGATTGCGGCCTGCGCGCTTAGCCTCATAAAGTGCATTGTCGGCGCGGGAGAATACAGCTGTCGTTGTGCTGTCGTTGGGTTGGCACTCCACGACTCCGATACTCACCGTGATTGATATCGCCGATTTTCCAGCTCCGTAGGTCAGGTTTTCCACATGCGCGCGGATGCGCTCAGCGGTTTTGACAGCCTGGTCGATGTAAGTCTCGACCAGGATGATGATGAACTCATCGCCGCCATAGCGCGCCGCATAATCAATACTGCGAATCGACTGGAGAAGTATTTGTGCAACTTTGGCCAGGATTTTATCGCCGGTAATATGGCCATATGTGTCATTGAGTGTCTTGAAGTGGTCGATATCCAGCATTAGCAGTGCAAAGGGACGGTGCGTGCGTTTGAATCGGGCGAGTTGATCGGTCAGGATGGCATCGAGCTTGTTGCGATTATAGAGGCCGGTGAGGCTATCGGTAATCGAGAGTGTTTCAAGCACCTGGTTTTGTTGTTGCATGGCTTCATGCGCAGCCATGATTTCGGCATGGTTTCGGCGTAATCTGTCTGCCATCTGATCAAATACCTTCGTGAGATGACCGATCTCATCGTTCCGTGTCGCAGAGAGCCGCACTTCCAGGTCGCCATCTGCAATCCGGTCCGCCGCACGCATAAGACGCTGCAGCGGCACGACGATCGAGCGACCCATCTCGAATGCTGCTGCGGCTACTATCAAAACCAGTGTGCCGACCAGTATCAAGAACATATTGCGCAACTCGATCCAGGCGCCATAGACCGCGGCCCGGTCGCGTTCCGCCAGAATGGTAAGGGGGAATTCACGGGATACATTGGCCAGACCTATTACTTCACGATGTGTCAATCCCTCAAAGACCAGGGACTCGCCAGGGCGTGCGAGAAGATCCCGCAACAGTGGAGTATCGAGTTGAACTAGTGTACCCCCCTCTGTCTGGGTGCCGATGAGAATCCGACCCGCTGAATCCAGCAGAAGTACTTCGCCGGGCGGCGATATTGCGGAACTCTTCAAATGGGGTTGCAGGTTGCGCAGGTCAAGCACGGCTACCAGGGCGCCCATCAATACGTTGTCGTATGACAATACCGGGACCGCGATGCTGAGCGTCGCAGTGTTGTACTGCTCGTTCCAGTGAGGAGGCGCGATCACAAGGCCTTCCGTGACCGAGTTTTGCGGCCACTCATTGGGGAGCGTTGCTCCCGCGGGTTTTTCGGCACTGCTGGCGATAATTTTTCCGGATGCGTTCATCACGGTCAATTCCCGTATCGCATCGAGCTTTCCCTGAACAGACTGCAGGTAATGCGCGAGGGCTCCCGGATATTTGGCTGACATATCCGTGCGGCGCTGATAAGACGCGGATAATGCTTCGATGACAGCCCCGGATGCTGCGGTAACGTGCGCTTCATGTACGCGCCTGTCCAGCCAGAATTCTATTTCCCGGCCCGCATAATCCGTGAGAGCGCGAAGCTCGCGCGTGACGTTGGCGTTGATCTGCGCTTCACTCTGCCTGAATGTCAATAATCCGAGTCCCAGCGACGGGATCAGCGTAGCCATGGTGGCGAACACCACGAGTTTGCTCTTAATGCTCTTTAGAAGGGCCATTGGACGGAGTTCCGGATAAAGGTTACTTAACGGACAAATACTGTCAAAAATTCAGCAGCATTATTCCGAAAAACAGCGATTGAAATAAGGGCTGCAGATCGCTAAATCAATGCCCCCGGGAACGATGCACCATTCGATATATCCCGTTCCCGCCTCCACCACTGAGAATGCGTCACTTTCCACCCTATCCTACGTGCTCAATTCGGTAAACAAGTCTATTATCCGCGCAACCCGTTCTCTCACCCCCACGATACACGTTTTTATTTTCAATCGATCAGGTCCGGAAAGCTGGTAGTCGCGACTGCGCTGAAGAAGGGCGACAATCTTTGCCGCATCCACGGGGGGATTAGGCATAAATTGAACCTGAATGGATTCGCTGCTTGCCTCAACACGGATGATTCCCAGCGGCGCTGCAGCGATACGTAAACGGTGGCAATCGAGCAATGCCTTGACCGGATCCGGTAACAGGCCGAAGCGGTCCGTCAATTCAATCTGCATTTCATCCAGTTGCTCATCGCTAGTGCAATTGGCCATGCGTTTGTACAGGATCAGTCGCTCATGTATATCACTGCAATAATCCTCAGGCAGCAAAGCGGGAACATGTAAGTTGATTTCCGTGGCAACGCCAAGGGGATGCTGCATGTCGGGTTCCTTGCCTTCCTTCAGTGACCGCACGGCCGCATCCAGCATGCTGGCATAAAGGCTGAAGCCGATTTCCTGCATCTCGCCGCTTTGGGACTCTCCGAGGACTTCACCGGCGCCGCGAATCTCGAGATCATGCATGGCGAGATAGAAGCCGGCCCCGAGCTCTTCCATGGATTGAATAGCTTCCAGACGCTTTCTGGCCTGAGCCCCCAATGCCTCCTCCTCCGGTACCAGCAGGTAGGCGTACGCCTGATGATGCGAGCGTCCTACCCGCCCACGCAGTTGATGCAGTTGCGCCAGCCCGAATTTATCCGCACGATGGATGATAATGGTATTGGCAGTAGGCACATCGATGCCGGTTTCGATGATCGTTGTACAGAGCAGCAGATTGAACCGCTGCTGGTAGAAATCTTTCATCACATGTTCCAGCTCGCGTTCCCGCATCTGTCCGTGGGCGATGCCTATTCGCGCTTCGGGCAGCAGGCGGGCGAGCTTGTCATGCATCGTCTGGATGGTACTCACCTCGTTATGTAGAAAGTATATCTGCCCCCCCCGCTTCAACTCCCGCAGACAGGCCTCGCGAATGATTCCCTCGGAAAAACGGTTTATAAAGGTTTTGATGGCCAGCCGCCGTTGCGGTGCCGTTGCAATGACCGAGAAATCACGCAGTCCCTCCAATGACATGGCCAGGGTGCGCGGAATAGGCGTGGCGGTAAGCGTCAGGATATCCACTTCAGAGCGGAGGTTTTTCAACTGCTCCTTGTGGCGCACACCAAAGCGGTGCTCCTCGTCGATAATGACCAGCCCAAGGTTCTTGAATCTGACACCTTTCTGGATCAGCTTATGCGTACCGATCACGATGTCTATCTGCCCGTCCGCCAAGCCCGCCAGCGCTTGAGCCTGCTCCTTGCCTGAACGGAAACGCGACAGCTCGGCAATTTTAACCGGCCATTCCTCGGCAATCAGACCGAAACGATCCGAAAAATTCTGGAAATGCTGTTCCGCCAGCAGCGTGGTAGGGACCAGTACCGCGACCTGCCTGCCATCCGCGACAGCGACAAAAGCAGCCCTTAGCGCCACCTCCGTTTTGCCAAAACCCACATCCCCACAGATGAGCCTGTCCATGGGCCGCGCAGAGGTCAGGTCGTCGATTACCGCAGCGATGGCGGTCGCCTGATCCGGCGTTTCCTCGAATCCGAACCCTTCGACGAAGGCCTCGTAATCCTGCTCTTTCAGGCGAAATGCGTGACCAACGCGGGCAGCACGCTGGGCATAGATGTTGAGCAGTTCCGCCGCCGTATCCCGTACCTGTTGCATCGCCTTGCGCTTTGCCTTATCCCACTGGCCGCTGCCCAGCTTGTGCAGGGGTGCGGATTCCGGTGAAGCGCCGCTGTATCGGCCGATAAGATGCAGTTGCGAGACAGGTACGTACAGCTTGTCGCCGCCGGCGTATTCCAGCGACAGAAACTCCGTTTCGCCCTCTCCCAGATCCATACTGACGAGTCCGAGATAACGGCCTATGCCGTGTTGCTCATGTACGACCGGATCGCCCGCCTTGATCTCGGACAGATCGCGCAGAACGGCATCGGCAATCGCACTGGTTTTGCGCGAATCCCGTTCACTCCGGCCGTGCAAATGTCTTGCATAGAGCTCGCTCTCGGTTACAAAGGCTATTCCTTCCGCCCGGTATATGAAGCCATTGTGCAACGGCCCCACACCGAGCATAAAGGGTTTAGCGCTTGCGCGAAATTGCGCATAGTTGTCGCATATGTCCGGATTGAGCCTGTATTGCTTCAAATGATCAGCAATCAACTCACGCCTGCCCAGACTTTCGGCAAGGAGCAGCGTTCTTCCACCTTCGGAGGATGCGAATTCGGCAATAAAGGCAGAAAGCTTCTCTGCCGGATTCACGGCGCGGCGATCGACCTGGAGCGGGGACAAAGGAGTGCTGAAACCTTGCACTTCGACTCCACCGGTTTTCCTCGCCTGTTCTTCCGACGGAATCTCAATTCGGGAATAGGGCTTCAGCGCGCCGAAGAATGCTTCCGTGGTAAGGAACAACTCTGCGGGTTTCAGCAGCGGCCGGTCACTGTCGCCCCGCAGAAGCTGATACCGCGCCTGAGTGTCATGCCAGAAACTCTCTACCGTTTGATATAGTTCATGATGCAGGCACAACAGCGTCGTTTGCGGTAGATAATCGAACAGTGTAGCAGTGTGCTCAAAAAAAAGAGGCAGGTAGTACTCGATGCCCGCGGGACTGCCACCCTTGCTGATGTCCTTGTAAATCAGGCTCCTGGAAGGATCTCCCTCGAATTTTTCACGGAATTTGCCTCGAAAGCGGGTTCGGCCTTCCTCATCGAGAGGAAATTCGCGCGCGGGCAGTAATCGTATCTCGGTGACGGGATAAACGCTTCTCTGGGTATCGACGTCAAAGGTACGGATGGTTTCGATTTCGTTATCGAGCAGGTCGATCCGATAGGGCAACGGGCTTCCCATCGGAAACAGGTCGATCAGCCCGCCGCGTATGCTGTATTCCCCAGGTGAAAGTACCTGGGTAACGTGGCTGTAGCCAGCCAGGGTCATCTGGCCGCGCAACGCGTTCAGGTCAAGGGTTTCGCCGCGAGCGAGAAAAAAAGTATGTGCCGCAAGGTATTCGGGCGGCGGCATGCGGTACAGAGCCGTGGTGACGGGAACGATCAATATGTCGCAGGCGCCATTCATGAGCTGGTAGAGCGTGGCCAGTCTTTCGGAAACGAGGTCCTGATGGGGCGAAAAAGTATCGTAGGGCAACGTTTCCCAATCCGGCAGCAGCCGGGTTTTCAGCGCTGGTGCAAAAAAAGGTATTTCCTCCAGCAGCCGTTGGGCGGCCAAAGCGCTCGCCGTAATAATGGCAACGGGCTTTGCTTTCGCCTCCAGTGCCAGTTGGGCGAGGGCAAGCGAGTCGGAAGATCCGTCAAAGTGACCGTAGCGAATAGTCGATCCGGATGAGGGAATGGTCAGATTGAATGCCATTCTGTTTTAATTTGAGCCAGGTGGTTTTAACAAGTGACAGCAGGTGACAGTTGGGTGAGCGCCGGGGCGCAAAAAATCGGTGGATTGTAATCAAACAGGAACTGGACAGCCACCCCAACGGGAGTTGACCGGCTCGCGCATTATGCTGGCCGGTCAAATATTATATGTCAGTCATGGAGTGGACATGCTGTAAACGCGGGCGCGCAGAATGACCGAGGATTCTTGATTACATCATGGTTGCTTCTGACCAATGCTCCAGGACAAATTGCAGGGAAGCGTCACCCTTGAAGTCATTTACCTGCAACCGGTAAACGGCGTCTATTACCCCGGGAAGAGGGGTGTCATGGAGGAACAGTATGGCGTCATAAAGAAAGAATGATTTCTCCGGCTGGCCGTTTCCGGTTTCGGCCCGCGCCTTTCTTAATTTTAATTTAAGGTGTTTTTGTCCGACGACACGCTGGTCTTCCACATGAAAGCGGCTGTGAAATGCAGGTTGCGGGAATCCCTGTCCCCATGTCTGCCGCATGAGATGTTCAGCCAGTTCCAGAGTTATTTCGGATTCATCCAGGTCGCCGTCGGTTTCGATGACCCGCCTGAGATCCGCCGGCCCCAGCAATTCCCGGGCAGTCTGTTCGAAGGCATCGCAGAATTTTTCGAAATCGCATGTACGTATGGTCAGGCCAGCTGCCGCGGAATGACCACCGAATTTGAGCAAAAGCCCGGCACAGCGTTTGGAAACCCGATCCAGCGCATCTCTCAAGTGGAAGCCCGGTATGGACCGCCCCGACCCTTTCAGCTCATCCTGGCCCCCCGGTGCAAATGCGATAACCGGGCGATGAAATTTATCCTTTATGCGCGACGCCAGTATGCCGATTACCCCTTGGTGCCAGCCGGGATCGAACAGGGTCAAGGCGTACGCGTTCGGCGCCTCTCGCGCGGAATCATTCGATTGGGAGAGGCCTGCCCCTTGGGGCATATCCGATGACCGCAGCGTGGCCGAGTCCTGCAAACCACTGCTACCAGAAAAGATATTCTCCAGCATGTGCAGGGCACTATCCCGCATGCCGGATTCAATTTCCTGCCGCTTGCGGTTGAATGTGTCCAGTTGCAGCGCAAGCTGGGCAGCGCGCGTGGGGTCATCGGTAATGAGGCACTCGATGCCCAGGGACATATCGTCCAGCCGTCCTGCCGCGTTCAGTCTCGGTCCAATCATGAAACCCAGCTCGTAGGTGGAAGTTTGCCTGAAATCCCGCCGCGCAACGTTGATCAGAGCGTTGATGCCCGCGCATCCGCTTCCCTTACGAATGCGTTTCAAACCCTGCTGTACCAGAAGCCGATTGTTGTCGTCGAGCTTCACGACATCCGCCACGGTGCCCAGCGCAACCAGATCCAGCAGACTCCCCAGATTTGGTTCCTGCCGCGGAGATGCAAACACGCCTTTTGCCCGTAGTTCAGCCCGCAGCGCGAGCATGACATAGAACAGGACGCCCACGCCGGAGAGGTGCTTGCTGGGAAAATCACAGCCGGGCTGGTTGGGATTGACGATGACGACCGCCTCAGGCAGCGTATCGCCTGGAAGATGATGATCAGTGACGAGAACCTGCATTCCAAGGCGATTGGCCTCGGCAACGCCTTCCACGCTGGCAATGCCATTATCGACCGTAATCAGAATATCCGGACGATGAGCGCTCGCGGCAGCCACGCGTACGATCTCCGGGGTAAGACCATAGCCGTACTCGAAGCGATTGGGGACGAGGTAGTCGACCTGGGCACCGAATTTCCTCAATGCGCGTATTCCTACGGCACAAGCCGTGGCGCCGTCCGAGTCGTAATCAGCCACGATCAGCAGGCGCTTGCGAAGGGCAATCGCCTCGGCCAGAAATCGCGCCATCACAGTTGCATTCTTCAGGTGTGCAAAGGGGATCAGTCGGGACCAATCGATCTCAAGTTGGCGTGGCTCTTCGATACCGCGTGCAGAATAGACACGGGCCAGGACCGGGTGGAAACCGTGCCGGATTAGCGCATCAAAAGTCTGGCGAGAGTAATTGCGGACGATGGTGTTGGGCATGCCAGGACAGAGGGGACAAAAGGGACAGAAGGCTCAGACATGCCCAGTATAGCGCTTTACCCTTCCCGGTTTCTTTACAGTAATGAGGGTCAGAAATGATAGTGCGCTCCAATACCGAGATAGTCTACCCGCTGTCTGAAAAACTGGCCCGTCGGGGAGTTTCCGTGAAAATACTCAACCAGGAACTGAAGGTTGCGGCCGAATGCCCGGAAGTGATCCAGTTGAACGCCCGCCCGGGCGGATACATCGGCGTTCCAGTCGTTCTGCTGATGATTCTTGAGGTCAACCGCCACAATCGGCCGCAGCGGTAAAAATGCGATCCGCCATGGGCTTCGGAATTCGACGCCATACTGGATCGACCAGGGCTTGATGCTCGAGGGTTCCTTGTGGAAGATTCCACCCCCGCCCCCGTAAACCCTCAGCCCGTACGGAAGTTCATACGACAGCCTAAGATCGGCTCCCTCATAGCTGAGGTTTATCCGCTCCAGGTTGGTTAACCTGCGCAGTAACAATTCATCTCCAAGATGAGAACTTTGATGATAGACACGGCCGAAAGCAGAAAAGTGGCCTGCCCGCACGCTTCCATAAGCGGATGCTATGAAATCGCTATTGATGAGATCAGTCGAAGGCGCGCCCAGATTGAAATCGCTGAAGACAGCTGCTTGAAGACCTGCTTCCCACTGCACCGTGGATTGTCCGAAATTCGCGCGGTAGAACGGAATGGTTTCGCCAAAGCTGACGGAGCCATTGTTGTTTCCGTCAATGTTGTTTCCGACATAGTTGCGATATGCGGCGGAGAAATGTGCCCATCGCGGATCGGCCAGTAAGGGCTTGAATAAATGCCCTTCGGGCAGCATTCCGGTTGCCAGAACGGTGGGACCCGCTGCGGGTATGCCTGCTTCGGTTTCGGTCGTTGCCGCTCCAGGCTCCCGAGAGGTGGCGGAAGGGTGCTGAATAGGCTTGAATGCCTCGCGTTCCGCAATTCTGCTGATACTTTCTTCCGCTATGGTTACTCCGGTCACACCCGGGATTTTCAACAGTGCCTGAACAACCTGCGCGCGATTCTCGGATTTCAGTTTATCCTCACTTACAGTAATGATGCCATCTTTCACCACCAGAGTCGGAATCTCCATTCCAAAGCCATGTTTCAGGACACCCGCAGCGTAACCAGCGATATAGGCATCCTCCGTTACCGCAGCATGGACAGTTGAGGTAAAAAACAACATGACTGCGATGGTATTCAGATAACGCACGGTTTCCCCCTTTTTTGATATTCAACCGAGAACAGGGTATGACATTTAGCCTTTCTACTGCTTTGTTTGGTTCGCGCTGGCTCTTTGCTCGCCAGAGCGTATAAGAAATAATGCGCTAAAAGATCGGGAAATAAAAAGACTTTTTGTTCTATTTTAGAATAGCGTCCACGCTGCCGCCCGTGGACTCCGCGTGCCTTGAACCTGCAACCGCCAACACCGTCGGGGATGCTAGCGGGGACTCCATAACAAGTCGGTATGATTGCGCACACACCGCGCATCGGGATTGATTGTCCTCATTGCGCTTTTCTGAAATTGCCTGAGGATTCCCGGTATGCAATGGTTTTTCCTGTCTGTTGCAATTGTCAGCGAGGTGGTGGCAACCTCAGCCCTGAAAGCGAGTAATGGTTTCACGCAGTTCTGGCCATCAATCGTGGTCGTGGCAGGCTATGCTGTTGCTTTCTTCTTTCTCTCCCTTGCCTTGCGCACCCTGTCTGTGGGGATCGCATACGCTATCTGGTCTGGCGCCGGCATCGTGCTCATATCACTTGTCGCCTGGCTCTTTCTCGGGCAAGCGCTCGATGGTCCCGCTATCCTGGGTCTCGCACTCATCGTTGCCGGCGTGGTTATCCTGAACGTATTTTCCAGATCCACCGTTCATTGACGGATATACTGGCCCGGGAAGGAAATACAGGCCCTGGTTCTCCACTTCCCCGTTCACCCACTTTTATCGCCGCTTTCTTCACCCGGTGTACCAACGTCCAATTGTTTTGGCGGCGGGAGTTGCTAAGATTCGATTCACCTGCCCGTCCGGCTTGTTGCGGCCGGCCTCTCCAATTGGCAGTAACGGAATACGAGGCCGAAGCGGGCATTGTGAGAATGGACATGGGATTGGAGATCGAATGATGAGTATCAGGAATGCTGTGTGGCGGTGGGGCATGTGTGCGGGGATTACGCTTTCGGCAAATACGTATGCGATCGCATTATTTCAGTCCGAATCCGTCGCGTCTGCCGCCCCTCAATTCGAATACCATGTCCCCCGGCTCAGGGTGAAAGCGGATGGTGCTGAGGGTATAGGGGGTACAGGGGGACATTCAAGTCATCCGTCCTGGAACCGGTCGCCGGACTTCATTCTGCCATTGGCTGCGGGATATTTCGATATGCTTCCCCTGTCCGAGGATTTTGCTTCTCCATCGACCGGCTTAGATCTCCCTCTGCTCGGAGGGAATGAAGCTTCCGGCGTCAATATTCCAGGTTTCATCAATGATGAGGCAGGACTGGTAAACCTGCTAGCCGTTCCGGATCTGTTCATGCAGGCACAGTGGCAGTCCACCGAAGGCAATTCACAAACCACACCGTTTGCTCCACATCCTTATAGTGGCAACGTAGCTCGGGTAAGAAATACGCTGCAAGAATGCGCGCAACTGCGAGGGGTTCGGAGAAACAGGCTGGAGCCAAGGGATGGTGACTGCATTGGCTTCGGGGGTGGTTCGGATGGAAGCGGTAATGCGAATAGAAATGGGAGCAGGGCTGGGGGAGGCTCCAACGCCATCATGGCTCGAAATAGAAATGCCCGCGACGGCAATGCCGGTGATGGCGCCTATATCGGTGGAGGAGGCGGTGGCGGAGGTGGAGCAGGGGGAAGCCGTGACGCTGCCACTCTAGGTACAGGTGGGAATGGCGATGGGGGCGGCGTGTTTCCACCAAGCAGTAATAATTCTGACCCGGATAATGGTAGTGAAGGCAACCTAGGCGGAACCGAGGGGGGCGGGCCCAATCAGGGTAATGGGAATGGTGGAACGGGCGAAGGCAACGGCGGAAGTGGAGGAGTCGGAGGAAATGAGGATTGGGGTGGCGGAAATGGCGATACCGGGAACTGGAACGATCCGGGGGAGGGGGAAGGCCCGCCCCCAAGTGAAATAACGATCCTCCCTGAGCCCGCTACGCTGGCGCTTCTCGCGCTGGGTCTGGCTGCGCTGTGCGCCATGCGCAGAAATCAGGCAAGACTGCGGGCTGGCATGGCGGACAGAGGTTCTTGCTGAACAGGGTCTGCACGGTATGCGGATGGGCGATTCATCCGCGGGTGGAGGACTGGCTATCGAAACGGAGGAGGTCTACGGAGGGCAGGGGAGCCCAGCCGGATTGACGGTGGTCTGCAACGACCGTGGTGAAAATGCCGCCGCGCACGTAGAATTTTGCCGCGAGACGCAGATAACGAGGTTCCAGGGCTGTAACCAGGTCATCGACAATCCGGTTTGTCACCGCTTCGTGGAAAGCGTTCTCGTCGCGGAAAGACCAGATATAGAGCTTGAGGCTTTTAAGTTCGACACACTTCTTGTCAGGAATATAATCCAGAATCAGGGTCGCGAAATCGGGCTGTCCGGTTTTGGGACACAAACAGGTAAACTCGGGAATCTCCATATGGATATGGTAGTCCCGTTCCTGAGCAGGATTGGGGAAGGTTTCCAGGTTTTTGCCGGGGTTGCTGGGCATTCTCTTATCTCTGTCAAAATCGGTTAGAATGAGTTCCCTTGGGAGGCTTTTCCCAGGATGATTTGAAATGTTACCGAACCGGAAGCTTCATCCAGGAGATCACCTTCTGCGGCTGCACATTATAACTGCTTGCAAACGACAAATTGCGTCTCTCCCACATCAAACTCGCCGGTTTCAAATCCTTTGTTGATCCTACGGAAATTCCCTTTCCAGGGGATCTGGTGGGGGTCGTCGGTCCCAATGGGTGCGGGAAATCCAATGTTATCGACGCTGTCCGCTGGGTTCTGGGTGAATCCAGGGCCTCCGCGCTACGCGGTGAATCGATGCAGGACGTCATTTTTAACGGCTCCACGAGCCGCAAGCCTGTGGGCAGGGCCAGCGTGGAACTGGCGTTTGACAACAGCCTGGGCAAGGCAGCAGGGCAGTGGTCGAGTTATGCGGAGATTTGCATCAAGCGGATATTGAGGCGCGACGGAGAATCCACATACTACATCAATAATATTCACGTGCGGCGTCGCGATATTGCCGATATTTTTCTTGGCACCGGATTGGGGGGGCGCGGCTACGCCATCATCGAGCAGGGAATGATTTCCCGCATCATCGAAGCCAAGCCGGAGGAGGTCCGTGTATTTCTGGAGGAAGCAGCCGGTATTTCCAGATACCGGGAGCGGCGGCGTGAGACGGAATCGCGTCTGGCGGACACCCGCGAAAACCTTTTGCGCGTAAATGATATTTGCCAGGAACTGGAAAAGCAATTGGTGCGTCTTGGGCAGCAGGCGGAAATAGCCCGGCGGTTCGAGGACTTGCAGAGTCGATTGGACAAGGCGCAAAATCTCCTGTGGTTTGCCCGCAAACAGGAAGCCGCATCACAGCGGGCACTGGCGGAAAAGGAAATTCAATCTCTGCAAATAACTCACGAAGCCGAGGCAGCGGCGTTGCGCAGGGCCGAAAAACAGCTTGAGGAAAAGCGCGCGGACCATTTTGGGGCCAGCGATCTCTTGCATGAGGCTCAGGGCGAACTGTATGCGGCCAATGCCGACGTGGCGTACACTGAACAGCAGATACAGCACGTGCGGGAAAATTATCAGCGCATCGCGCAACAGATTGCCGCGATGAAGCACCAGCTTGAGCATTATGCCAGGCAGGCCGATACTGCGGTGGACAGCTTGAATCGCTGGCGCGAAGAGTACGAACAGGCGCGATCGGGCAGCGAGGCAAGTAAACAGAAAGCCACGGTGGAGAATGAAAAATTGCCGCTGGCCGAGACCACCTTTCGCACGTGGCAGGAAAAGCTTGCCGGGACGCAGCGCGACCTGCTGCTGGCAGAGCAGTCGCAGCAGCTTGAAAAAAGTCATCATGCCCATGCTGAAAAGACGCTTCAGCAACTCGAAATACGCCGCAAACGATTGCTGGTTGAGCGCGACGCCTTGCCGGAATCAAAGATCGAGGAGTTATCGGATCTGACTCGGGAGACGGAAGCAATTGCTCATGATCTGAAACAAAAGCAGGAGGAGTTTGCGCAAACAGAAAACCTGCTGCTTGACGCTGAGGAAGTCAAACGCGAGTTTGCGCGCAACGTACAGGTGCTGGAACAGCAGATGGTGCAGGCTGAGGCGCGGCTGAGCGCACTACAGCGTCTGCAGGGACGTCTTGAAAGCAGTGAAGGACTGAACGCCTGGTTTGCAAGGCATCGGCTCGATTCTCTACCGCGGTTGTGGCAAGGCATACAGATCGAGAAGGGTTGGGAAGATGCGCTTGAAGCTGTGCTGCGCGAGCGTTTGAATGGTACACGGGTGGCGCAGTTGGAGGCGGCGCTCGAGTGGGCCAACCCCCCGCCAGGGAAGTGTGCGCTGTTCGAGCCGGCAGGGATGAGGCTGCAAAAGACTACAAAGGCTGCAAAGGTAGCAGAGGCTGAAGAGGTGGGCGACAAACCTGCCAGAGACGGGGGGGCAGGAGTCGCATTGCGATCCTATCTGACCTGCAGCGATACGGGCGTAAAATCTGTAGTGGATGAATGGCTGAGCGGCATATTTGCGATTGATAGCCTCGATGCAGCGCTTTCCCGGCGAAACCTGCTCTCGCCTGGTGAAATGCTGGTGACGCGGGAAGGCTGTGTGGTTACCTGCCATAGCCTCACCTTTTACTCCCCTGACTCGCAATTGCATGGCGTGCTTGCACGGCAACGGGAGATCGCGCAGATTGAAGTGGAAATGGAAGCGCTGAGGGCGAAGCTCGACGTCGAGCAGTCGGCGCTCGATACCGCCGGAGACACGTGTTACGATCTGGAGTCATCCCTGTCCAGTCTGCGTCATGAGAATGAACAGCTTCAGCAATTGCATCATAATGTGCAAATGCAGGCATTGAAGCTGACCCAGGCAACTGAACGCAACGAGCAGAGGCGCGAACAGATCGATTGCGATCTGGCCGAAATCAAACAGGATGCAGAGGCAGAAGCTTCCCGTCAGTGCGACGCCGAAGCAAGGCTTGTCGAGCATGGCGAGCGGATCAAATTCCTGCAGGAGCAGGTGCGAACGGAGCAACGCGCGCGCGAGGCTGCTGAGGAGTCACTCGTCACTCAGCGCCACCTTGCTCAGAATGCATCGAGGGAAATGCAGGAAGCTGCCTTTCATGAAAAAACCTGCGAGCACAAAATCGCGGAAGCGCAAAATACTATCGGGGGAATCGAGCGGAGTGTCGGTGAACTCGGAGTTCAGTTGGAGAAATTGCAGGTCGAGCAAGACAGTTTCGATGAAAGCCATCTGGTAGGAATGCTGCAGGAACGGCTGGAATTGCGTGAGCAGCGTGAACAGAAACTGGCGGAGGCGCGTAATGCCCTGGAAGCCCTGGGTGCGGAATTGCGGCAGATAGAGCAGGAGCGAATGGCTTCCGAACAAAAATTGCATCCGTTGCGTGAGGCAATCAACCATATGCGCCTCAAGGAGCAGGAGGCCAGAATTACCGAGAATCAGTTTGGCGAACAACTGCAGGGGTGCGAAATCTCTGAAGAGGAATTGATAAATTCTCTGGGAAAGACACGTCCTGCCGCATTGCAGAGCGAGGTCAGCCGGTTGCGTGGCGATATCGCCGCGTTGGGACCGGTCAATACTGCGGCGCTCGATGAATTACAGTCTTGCCAGACCCGAAAAACCTATCTCGATTCACAGGCTCAGGACCTGGAAGAGGCGTCGGAAACACTCAGGAACGCAATACGACGCATAGATCGTGAAACCCGTGAGCGACTGCTCGAAACGGTCGAGAAGGTGAATAATCATCTGGGCGACATGTTCCCTACCATATTCGGGGGTGGGCATGCGAAGCTGATGCTCAGAGGTGAAGAAATTCTGGATGCAGGCATACAGATTGTCGCTCAACCGCCTGGCAAGAAAAACAGTTCGATTCATTTGTTATCCGGGGGCGAAAAGGCGCTGACCGCGCTGGCGTTTGTATTCTCGCTGTTTCAACTCAACCCGGCGCCATTTTGTATGCTGGATGAGGTGGACGCTCCCCTGGACGACAGCAATACTGAACGTTTCTGCAATCTTGTGCGGAAGATGTCGCGTCAAACCCAGTTTGTATTTATCAGTCATAACAAAATTACCATGGAAATGGCGCAGCAATTAATAGGGGTTACCATGCAGGAGAAAGGTGTGTCGCGCGTGGTGGCGGTAGAAATGGAGGAGGCTGTAAGACTGGGCGATACAGCCTTGGCAACGTGAAGCGACCATGGGCAATCTAAGTGAATTGCAAATCAGCCTGATCGGCATTGGCATCGTCGTGGTGCTCGGGGTAATCGTTTTTAACTGGACGCAGCAACGCCGCTACCGTCGGAAAGCAGAGCAGGCATTCAGCCGGGAGCACGAGGATATACTCCTGGGAGCGGGTGTATCTGCCAAAGGAGAGGAAAGAATAGAACCTCGCCTCAGCACCGGCGCCGAGCCGCACGATCCTGAAGCCGAACCCGGTACGCATTCAAGTGCTTCCCCGGAAGTAGCCGAACCGGCCCAGAAAGCGAACGTCCATCCAGCTCTCCATCCTCCATCCAGGCCGAAGGCCGGGAAAGCGGTTGAGCGCACCCGGTTTAAAGGACCGGCTTCATTCACTGTGCCTGCCCGCAGATCGGTCGATGAAGATTCTCGCCGTGAAGGAGCCGTTGTTCATGAAAGATTCAGTATACCTGTTGCCGCATCGGGCGATGAGGAAAGATCGGTCGAAGGAGACAGTGTCTCCGACGCAGTGGATTATGTGGTTGAGATCGCCCGTGAGACACCGTTCGCTGATTTAACTCTGGCGGACGTGCTGGATCGTAAATTTGATTTCAGCAAGCCGGTGCGGTGGATGGGGAAGCAGGAAGCAGATGCATCCTGGGAAGAAATCCCGGCGGATACACGTAGCCGGGAGGGCAAAGCGAGCTACGTCAATCTGAAGGGTTGCCTGCAACTGGCTGATCGCGCAGGACCTGTGAGCGAAGTGAGCCTGGGTGAATTTCGCGACATGGCGGAAAGTTTTGCGGCCCGCGTCAATGCAACTGCCCATTGTCCTGACATACATAAAAGCTACAGCCGGGCCCTGATGCTCGATGAATTCTGTACCCAGGTGGATGTCATGGCCGGTATCAATATCATCAGCAGGGATAACAGCGTTTTTACCGGCGCCAAGATTCGCGTCATGGCGGAAGCATGCGGCTTCAAACTGGGGGACGAGGGGATGTTTCATTACCGGGACGAAAACAACGTTGTTTTGTTTTCCCTGGGCAATTATGAGCCACCTCCTTTTCTTCCCGACAGTATTCGAACGCTCACCACTCGTGGCATCACGTTTTTTCTTGACGTGCCGCGAGTTGCCAATGGTGAACGCGTTTTCAATCAGATGGTGCATCTGGCTGAAACTTTCTCCGAAGCACTCGGGGGTTTCATGGTGGATGACAACCGCGTGCCATTGAGCGATAGCGGCATCCGGAAAATCAAGCAGCAATTGAGCAGCATTCAATCCGTGATGATGGCGCGCAATATCCCGCCGGGGGGTCAGATAGCGCTGAGGCTGTTTGGGTGAGTGAACGCTTGAGCGAGATATCGCGTCATCTGCGGGAACTGCGCGATGCAATCGAACTGCATAATATCCGTTATTACGAACTGGACACCCCGACGATTCCCGATGCGGACTTCGACAAGCTGTTCCGTGAACTGGAGGAGCTTGAGCAACGTCATCCCCAACTCATAACGCCCGACTCCCCCACTCAGCGCGTCGGTATTCCTCCCCTCAAAGCGTTTCCCCGGGTCGTTCACCGTACCCCGATGCTTTCCCTGAGCAATGCATTCACGGAGGGTGAGGTAGAGGCATTCGATCGACGCGTGCGCCAGTCCCTCGGCATCACTCACGTCGAGTATGCAGTAGAGCCGAAATTCGATGGTCTGGCAATAAGCCTCTGCTATGAAAATGGCATGCTTGTCTCGGGAGCCACCCGTGGAGATGGTTACATCGGAGAGGATGTGACTTTGAACCTGAAAACCATTCGCAGCATTCCTCTTGGTCTGAAGGCGGCAGACGGGAGCGCCGAAGTTCCTGCATTTCTGGAAGTCCGGGGTGAGGTATTGATGTTGAAAGCGGATTTCGAGCGATTGAATCGGCAGCAGCGTGAAAAGAACGAAAAGACCTTTATAAATCCGCGCAATGCTGCCGCAGGTTCCCTGCGGCAGCTCGATCCCCGCATTACTGCCAATCGCAGCCTGAGGTTCTTCGCATATGGCATCGGTGCGCCCGAAGGGGGAAATGTTTCCCATGATACACACAGCCACTTGCTTGACTATCTCTCGTCACTGCGTTTTCCTGTAATGCGTGAACGCAGGACGGTGACCGGCGTTGCCGGTCTGTTGGAGTATCATCATGAAATAAGTGGATTGCGCGAACAATTGCCTTATGACATCGATGGTACGGTGTACAAGGTCAACGAATTGGAGTATCAGGAAAAACTCGGCTTTGTATCGCGCGCTCCGCGATTCGCGCTCGCCCATAAGTTCCCGGCACAGGAGGCAGCGACCGAATTGCTTGGAATCGATGTGCAGGTAGGCAGAACGGGGGCGCTGACCCCGGTGGCGCGCCTCAAGCCCGTATTCGTCGGGGGCGCGACCGTCACCAATGCGACCTTGCATAACGAAGATGAGATCCGGCGCAAGGACGTCATGATAGGTGATCGGGTAACGGTACGGCGAGCGGGAGATGTCATTCCGGAAGTGGTCGCAGTTCAGAAAGAAAGCCGACCGTCGGACGCGAAACCTTTCGTGATGCCTGAGCACTGTCCAGTGTGCGGCTCCAGGACGATTCGACTGCCCGGAGAAACCCTGACCCGCTGCACGGGCGGATTGTTTTGCCCCGCTCAACGGAAACAGGCAATTCTGCATTTTGCCTCGCGTCGCGCCATGAACATCCACGGGCTGGGCGATAAGCTGGTGGATCACCTGGTGGACAATGCCATCATTCGAACCCCCGCAGACTTGTATAAGCTGGGGTTGGCCGCGCTCGCCGAGCTGGATCGGATGGGGGAAAAATCGGCGGGAAATATTATCAACGAAATTGAAAAAAGCAAAGACACGATCCTGGCCCGATTCATCTATTCCCTGGGTATTCGCAACGTAGGCGAGGCCACTGCGAGGGACCTAGCCCGCTATTTTGGAGGGCTCGACCGCCTGATGGACGCAGACGTGGAAACTTTGCAGCAGGTATCGGATGTGGGCCCTGTCGTCGCCCAAAGCATTGCCGATTTTTTTGGCGAAAGGCACAATCGTGAGGTTGTAGAGCAACTGCGCGCTGCGGGAATACGCTGGAAAGAAGATGCGGGAACACAGACAACAGATCATGCAGCCGGTTCTGCACATCTGGAGGCAGGCCCCGCACGCAGCAAAATTGCTGACAGAATCTTTGTGCTGACGGGAACCCTGCCGACCATGAGCCGGGAGGAGGCCAGGGAGAAAATTGAAGCGATGGGAGGGAAGGTTGCCGGCAGTGTGTCCAAAAAAACGGATTACGTCGTCGCGGGCGCGGACCCGGGCAGCAAGTATGACAAGGCGGTTGAATTGGGAGTGGCGCTTCTTGACGAAGCGGAATTGATACGATTGTTGCAGGCTTCGCAGGCGGATTCTTGAACGGGTGGGTTAATGCCAAAAATACGTAAAGCAGTTTTTCCTGTGGCAGGAATGGGCACGCGTTTTCTCCCCGCGACGAAGGCAAGTCCCAAGGAAATGATGCCGATTGTAGACAAGCCGCTGATTCAGTACGCGGTCGAAGAGGCGATCGCAGCGGGTATCACGGAGATGATTTTCATAACAGGCCGTCACAAGCGCGCCATTGAAGACCATTTCGACAAAGCGTACGAAATGGAAAGCGAGTTGGAGGCACGTGGCAAAAATGAAACGCTGGAAATGTTGCGAAGCATTCTGCCTAAAAATATTCATTGTATTTATATCCGCCAATCAGAAGCGCTTGGGTTAGGCCATGCGATACTTTGCGCGCGTCCCGCGGTCGGAAATGATCCTTTTGCCGTGCTGCTGGCAGACGACTTGCTCGTGGGAGATGAGCCGATCATGCGGCAGTTGGGCAAGGTGTACGAGGAGAATGGCTGTTCGATTCTGGCCGTACAGAATATCGAGCCTGAAGACACGGTAAACTATGGCATCGTGAAATGCGGCCCCGGAATGAATGGATTGCATCCCATTACCGGTATCGTGGAAAAACCTCAGCCGAAGAATGCACCCTCCACCCTGGGTGTCGTGGGCCGCTATATTTTGACCCCGAAGATCTTCGAGCATCTGGAAAGGGTGCAACCGGGTGCCGGAGGGGAGATTCAACTGACCGATGGAATCGCATCGCTTCTGCGGGAAGAACGGGCGCTGGCGTACGAATTTCGCGGAACGCGTTACGATTGCGGGAGCAAGATAGGATACCTCAAGGCCACGATTGCGCTGGCGCTCCAGCACCCGGAGGTCGGGCAGGAGTTTGCGGCGTATCTCGATGCCAGATGCGCCAAAGGCACCCCGCATACCAGCGTCTAGCCATCTATCCGCTGCCCGATCGAATTTTTCCTGTTCCTCATTCTTCATCAGGTTATCCGTGCCGATGCTCCCATACCAGGATGCACAGAAAATTCTGAGAGAAGCAGAGCAGATATTTCCTGCTGATGCTGTAGTGGAAACCGTCAGGCGTATGGCAGTCGATATTACGGCTGTCCTGGCACATCGTTATCCTTTGGTGCTGAGCATCATGGGAGGCGCGGTCGTGTTTACCGGGCAACTGCTTCCCCTGCTGGAGTTCCCGCTTAATTTCGATTATCTTCATGTCAGCCGTTACGCTGAAAAAATGCGGGGTGGCAGGATCGACTGGAAAGTCTCGCCGGGCGAGAATGTGCAAGACCGGGTCGTACTGGTGGTGGATGATATCCTTGATGAAGGAATTACGCTCGCCGCCATACGTGAATGGGTGATGAGCCACGGCGCAGCAGCATTTTATAGCGCCGTTTTCGCCGATAAGGATATTGCCAGCCCCAAGCCGATCAGGGCGGATTTTGTGGGTCTTGTGGTGCCGAACCGCTACGTCTTCGGCTTCGGCATGGATATATATGGCGCCTGGCGCAATTTGCCCGCCATCTATGCCTTGAAAGAGTGAGGTAAAATCCAGAGATATGCTTGCAATTATTGGCGGGACCGGAATGGCCCAGCTTGAGTGTCTTGAAATTTCCCATCAGAAAGTTGTAACGACCCCTTATGGGGAACCATCAGGTCCTCTGACTTTTGGCAAGATACGTAACAATACGGTCGTTTTTCTGGCGCGTCATGGATATGGCCATACGATTCCCCCTCACGAGGTGAATTACCGCGCCAATCTGTGGGCATTGCAGTCGGTGAATCTGACGAGGGTGATAGCGGTTGCTTCGGTAGGTGGAATCCGTCCTGATCTCGCACCGGGCACGGTGGTGATTCCCGACCAGATCATCGACTATACCCACAGTCGCAAGTACACCTATTACGATGGCAAGGACCGGTCAGTGACCTACATCGATTTCACCGAGCCCTATTGTCCTTTGACCCGCAAGCGTCTCCTGGAAGCAGCAGGATGTGCCGGCGAAAAGGTGCTTGACGGAGGGGTTTATGGGGCAACCCAGGGGCCGCGACTCGAAACTGCGGCTGAAATCAACCGGCTGGAGCGGGATGGGGTTGACATGGTTGGAATGACGGGTATGCCCGAGGCCGCGCTTGCCAAGGAGTTGGGCCTGTGCTATGCAACCATGGGAGTAGTCGCAAATTATGCGGCCGGCCGTAAAAGCAGTGCTCATCTCATCCGCCTGGATGAGGCGCATGCCGTTCTGGAAAAAACGATGGTCAGGGTCAGAAATATTCTCGAATGGGTGGTAACGCTCGATGCCGATTAAACCTGTCCTCAAAATGGGCGATCCCCGCTTACTGGAAGTGGCTCGGAAGGTGGAGAATTTCAGCACCCCTGAGTTCGAAACATTGCTTCGAGACATGCATGATACGATGGAGGCGCTGGAAGGCGCCGGCCTGGCTGCACCGCAGATCGGGATCGGCCTGCAGGTTGTCATTTTCGGGGTGAAGAGTAATCCGCGCTATCCAGATGCGGAGGAGGTACCCTACACGGTGCTGGCAAATCCGGTACTGACCCCTCTCACGGAATATATGGAGCAGGATTGGGAAGGCTGCCTCAGCGTTCCCGGCATGCGCGGGATGGTCCCCCGGTATGCCAGAATACGTTATGAGGGTTCGGACCAATATGGTAACCGCATAGACCGGACGGTGGAGGGATTTCACGCCCGGGTGGTGCAACACGAATGCGATCACTTGCAGGGGATTCTCTACCCGATGCGGATTACTGATTTTCGCACGTTCGGTTTTACCGATGTGCTGTTCCCGGACAGGCCACCCTTAGCCGAGTAGCGATTTCCCAATCGGCGGAAGGGAAACGAACAGAACCTTCCAACCGCTTTTTATTTTATCCGGTACGGGATGAGATCGTCAGCTGTTGTGCCAGCGATTGAGCCAGATGCCGAGGGCTTCGTTTCCCGCTCTCAACCACGATATGCGCTGTCTCCCGGTATAACGGGTCACGCTGCACAAACAGTTCAGCCAGTCTTGCGCGGGGGTCGGAGGTTTGCAGCAGCGGACGGTTCTTGTCATGCCGGGTGCGGCGCCATAAATCGTCGATGGACGTTCGCAGATATATCACGGTGCCGCCGTGCTTCAGCATTGTCCGGTTTGCTCCGCTCAATACGGCTCCGCCTCCCGTCGCCAGAATGATATTCCTTGCATTCATGAGTTCGGACAATATCTCGGTTTCGCGCCTGCGAAAGCCGGCTTCTCCTTCGATCTCGAAGATCGTGGGAATGCTGACACCCGTTCGTTTCTGTATTTCCCGATCCGAGTCGTAAAAGGTTTTTTCCAGGAAATGGGAGAGGAGTCTGCCCACCGTCGTTTTTC
Source organism: Nitrosospira multiformis (assembly GCF_003050865.1). Lineage (GTDB taxonomy): Bacteria > Pseudomonadota > Gammaproteobacteria > Burkholderiales > Nitrosomonadaceae > Nitrosospira > Nitrosospira multiformis_E. The sequence goes on from NZ_QAOK01000007.1 coordinate 65,622, forward strand.
CGGCGCCCATCATCCCGACCAGGAAGATGTTGCCGGTGGCTGTGCGAGTGTCAGGCTCCCCTTTCGCATCAACTGCGGGAACAACTGCATCTGTTGAAATCATCGGGAGAATTGTAGCGGAAATACAGGTGTTACACCTATTCCACCGCCTCGAGTTTTCAATGCTCCGCCCGATTTTTCACAGGGAATATCAAAAGACCGCTGCTCACTTCTCCCGCATGGGAGGCACTTTGGTGAACTCATTCCTGTTCAGTCTGCCATCCCGGTCGATATCAAGACTGTGGAAAACCTGGGGAGACATTTTCTGCACCGCGGCCTCCCTCATGGTTATGTACCCATCTTCATCGGTGTCGTACAGTTCCCAGGGCGGCGTGACAACTTCACGCACATCCGGTTTTCGTTCCGCGGAAACTTCCGCGAAGACCAAGGCCGGAAGGCCGAAAGCAACGATTATAAACGCGATGCTAATGCTTCCTGATATATAGCGACTTTTCAAATCAACTCCACTGAATTGCGGTTGCGATTGCACGCAGGGGGCGGAGGGAGCAGAAAACTCCGCGCGACCGTATGGATTGGGATTGGCTCGCCTAATTCATCAAAAAGTAAACGATGATTAAAACAAACGCAGGCACACCCAGAAGCCAGGCAATAAAATATTTCCCCATCATAATTCTCCCGAGAAAACTGAAAAACCTTTCTCCATGACAATTTTTCCTGTGCTTTTTAAATGACGGTGCTTCTATTGCTTCCACACTCGAAGTTACATCCGCCCGCGGGAATTCAGCGACCTTATCACCGCCGGCAGAACCTCACGCATCAGCAGGGTTCTCGCGCTGCTGCCCAGGACGCCGGAGGACAGGGCAATGCCGCTTTTTACCGCTTTGCTCAACGATCTGGAGGGTACTGTGGACAACACGACTAACAGACCCAGTGAGATAGAGTAGGGGTGGCGCGCTATGAACCTGAATGTTCGGCTGCGCGGAAAAACATCGTCGTCCGTCGCCTCCGTTCGCTCATCCTCATGTCCATATCTGGATCGATATTCCCTGCGGGTGGCGTTCATCCGCTCCAACAGCGCCTTTTTTTCATATTCCAGTGAGGTGCTCATACAATATCCTTCATCAGCTTGATATCCTGCTGCAGTTCATCACGCACGGTATCAAAAGCTGAAACAGAATCTGTCTGACCGGGGGTTGTGAAATAAACTACAAAGGCAGTCAAGGCATAGAAAGCGACAACCCCCCAGGCGGAGACCACGCGATAGGGGGTGTCCCAGAAAGTAACGATCACCGCAACTCCTGCGAACACCAGACTCAAGACGGAGAGAAACCCTATCACGACGTAGCCGATCAACCGTCGCTTGAAATTCTTCCCCTGAATCTCCACGGATATTTTTACCAGCTCAAGGTATTCGCTGAGGCGTTCCAGGATAAGAGCTCCAATTTCTTTCGCTTTTTTAATGGTCTCAAACATGGCGGTTCATCTCGGGTTAAGTAGCGGAACGCGTAGCTTAACGACGGGCCAGCAACAGGCCGATTATCAGGCCGATCCCGGCCGCGTAGCCAACCGATTGAAGAGGGTGGTCACGTATGCACTCCTTCGAGCACTCGACGGCATAGTCGAATTGTTCTTGGGCATCCTCCGCCAGGTCGTGGGCAGCCTCGCGAGTGTCAGCAATTTTTGCCATAAGTTTTTCCTTGGCTTCTTCCAGGTCAACGTCTGACAGATTGGGAATGCGGGAAATGAGATCATCCAGGTCAGCTCTCAGTTTTGCAAATTCGTCCCTTGCCACCGATCCGACTTCCTGACCTGCCGATTTCGCTGCCCGGCCTACACGCCGGGCCGCATCGCCCGCATGCTGAGTCATATTCTCCGCAGCTTCCCGAGTATCGTTCGCCGCATTCTCATTCTTTGAGGTATCCTGTGCCATGTTCTTCTCCTTTATTTGGTTTCATTGAAAGATGGGCGGTACTTGTTCAGTACGCGTCAGGTGCCAGTTTCCGGCAGTTGCAGATGCCGGTCTGTTCGTTGACACACATAGCACATCCATAGGTTCTAATCCGCAGATTCCCCTCAACTCCCCTCCGCGAGCGGGGTGCTCCTCTCCTGTGAATAGTGGGACCACTGTATCCGTACCTGGCGTTGCACAAGTTCAATTGAGTGAATCAATTCAGGAATGGTATAATCTATAGTTAGCTCGGCCTCATCCAGTTTGCAGACGCAGGTTTGTTCGCAAGATTGAGTCCTGCTGCCATTCTTTCCGCGGTACTGCTTCGCGCCGCTACAGTTGCTGCGGGTAGCGTTCATTACTGCATCCAGATGGGACGGCCAAGTTAAACGTCGGTTGTCGGTTCAAATTCACACATCTGCCTGTTTCGAAAAGGGTGCTCTGCATAGAAGGGGAGCAACTATGGCGGATGGAGGCTCAACCCTTAAAAGAGGAAATTTTATGTCAGTAACGATGCGGCAAATGCTGGAGGCAGGAGTCCATTTCGGACATCAGACCCGCTTCTGGAGTCCCAGGATGGCACCCTATATTTTTGGCCATCGCAACAAGATACACATCATCAATCTGGAAAAAACCCTGGTAATGTACCAGGAAGCGATGAATTACGTGCGTCAGTTGGCGGCCAACAAGGGCACGATTTTATTTGTCGGAACCAAGCGGCAGGCACGGGACATCGTGCGCGAGGAAGCGATGCGCTGCGGGTCGCCCTTTGTCGACCAACGCTGGCTCGGTGGAATGCTCACCAACTTCAAGACGATCAAGCAATCCGTTAAAAGACTCCATGATATGGAAACGATGATGGAGGATGGAACGCTTGACAAGCTTTCCAAGAAAGAAGCATTGGATCTGCAGCGCGAACTGGAGAAACTCAATCGCAGTCTGGGAGGCATCAAGGACATGAAGAGTCTGCCGGATGCCATGTTCGTTATCGATGTCGGCTATCAGAAAGGGGCGATAACCGAGGCCAGGAAGCTCGGTATCCCTATCGTCGGTATTGTGGACAGTAACCATAGTCCGGCCGGTGTGGATTATGTCATTCCCGGAAACGACGATTCCAGCCAGGCAATTCGCCTTTATGCTCGCGGTGTCGCGGACGCCATTCTGGAAGGCCGAAATCAGGCCATCCAGGAAATTGTACAGGGTGTACAGGGCGATTTCGAGGAAGTGGATGAGGCAGTAGCCGGCGAACAGGGATAAGGGATAAATTTCGTCGGAGTGGGGCACGTGAATCCGTGCCGGAGGCGCACACATCCAGCGCTTCTTTTTTGAAAATTATCTGGAGCGAATATGGCGGAAATCACCGCACAAATGGTGAAGGAATTGCGCGAGATGACGGGTCTCGGCATGATGGAGTGTAAGAAGGCCTTGACTGAAACCGACGGAGACATGAAAGCCGCGGAAGACCTTCTGCGGATCAAGAGTGGTGCCAAGGCGAGCAAGGCAGCCGGACGGACTGCAGCGGAAGGGATGGTGGCGGCTCATATCGCACGTGACGGCAGGAGCGGTGCGCTGGTGGAAGTCAACTGCGAAACCGATTTTGTCGCAAGGAACGAGGACTTCATCCGCTTTGCGCACAGTCTTGCAGAATTGCTGACAACGGAAAGCATAGCGGACAACGAAGCGCTCGCAAATGCCAGGTTGGCAAACGGTGAAAGTGTAGAGGAGTTCCGGAAAGCCCTCGTAATGAGGCTGGGCGAGAATATCAGCATACGCCGTTTTGCGCACTATCAGGTGGCCGGTTCGCAGGATCGTCTTGCATCCTATCTGCACGGGGCAAAAATAGGAGTCATGATCGATTATACGGGTGGCGATCAGGTCCTGGGCAAGGACCTCGCGATGCATATCGCCGCCAGCAAGCCGGTGTGCGTGTCAAGCGAACAGGTCTCTCCGGAGCTGCTGGAGCGTGAACGCCAGATATATACCGCCCAGGCAGCGGAGAGCGGGAAGCCGGCCGATATCGTTGCGCGCATGGTCGATGGCCGTATTGCCAAATATCTCGCCGAGATAACGCTTCTGGGGCAGTCGTTCGTCAAAAATCCGGATCAGACGGTGAAACAGCTGCTCGCAGAAAAATCCGCCCAGGTCAACGGTTTTACTTTGTATATCGTTGGGGAAGGGATAGAAAAGAAATCTGGCGATTTTGCTGCCGAAGTCATGGCGCAAGTGGGTCAGGCCAACCAGGAAAAAGCTTCTTAGCCCGGCCGGATTGCTCATGACCTTACCCGCTTATAAGCGCATCCTGCTGAAGCTCTCGGGCGAAGCTCTCATGGGTGACGATAGTTATGGCATCAACCGGGATGTAATCGAGCGAATCGTGGCCGAGATAGCCGAAGTGAATCAGATGGGTGTCGAGGTTGCGGTAGTGATAGGCGGTGGCAACATTTTCCGGGGGATGACCTCCTCCGCGGAAGGCATGGACCGAGCGACCGCGGACTATATGGGAATGCTGGCTACCGTCATGAATGCGCTAGCGTTGCAGGATGCGATGCGCCGGGCGGGCCTGGTGAGCAGGGTGCAATCCGCCCTGCGCATCGATCAGGTGGTGGAACCGTATATCCGGGGCAAGGCAATACGCTACCTGGAGGCAGGCAAGGTGGTCATTTTTGCCGCCGGCACCGGTAATCCATTTTTTACGACTGATACAGCGGCGGCTCTGCGGGGAATGGAGATGAACGTGGATATCGTGCTCAAGGCCACCAAGGTCGATGGCGTATATACCACTGATCCCAAGGTAAACCCGGACGCAGAACGCTACCAGAGGCTGTCGTTCGATACAGCTATTGCCGAGAATCTCAAGGTAATGGACGCGACGGCGCTGACGTTGTGCCGCGACCAGAAGCTTCCGCTCAAAGTCTTCAGTATCTTCAAGGCGGGAGCGTTGAAACGGGTAGTCATGGGTGAAGAAGAGGGTACGTTGGTAGAGGTCTGAGTGCTTTCTGGCTACCCTGACTACTGACTATCTGGCCGGACTTATAGAGCACCACAGCTTGAATTGTCGGCATCATGCTGCGGCAGGGGTGCCGAAATCAGGATGGCCTTGGGCTATAATCATTTACGTCATTTCTAACTATCATGATTGCCGAGATAAAAAAATCCGCCGAGCAGAAAATGCAGAAAAGCCTGGAAGCATTGAAACTGGATCTGGGCAAGATACGAACCGGGCGCGCCCATACGGGTCTGCTGGATCACGTCACCGTGGATTATTACGGGAATCCGACAGCAATCAACCAGGTGGCAAACATCAACCTTGCGGATGCCCGCACCATTACCGTAGCGCCATGGGAAAAAAAGATGCTGGGGGCGATAGAAAAAGCTATCCGCAATTCAGACCTGGGGTTGAATCCCGCGACCGTAGGTGAATTGATCCGCGTACCCATGCCGCCGCTCACCGAGGAACGGAGGCGCGATCTCACCAAGGTGGTAAAGCATGAGGGGGAAGCGGCGCGCGTGGCAATGCGAAACATTCGCCGGGACGCAAATGCGCATCTGAAGGACCTGCTCAAGGAAAAAAAGATTGCCGAGGATGAAGAACGCCGGGGGCAGGATGATATCCAGAAACTTACCGATCGCTATATCGCGGAAATAGACAAGCTCCTCCAGGTCAAAGAAGCCGAGTTGATGGCCGTATAAATGGAGTAATATTGCGGGAAGTGAAAGCAGGTGTCTTCGCTTGCTTGTTCCGGAGTACCGCACCTGAAATAAAAACACCTTCGATTTCAATTTTGCATCTCAACCGTATTCTCCATGCCAGCCATCATCAGTTCGACCCGGGAAATACCTGAAACTGGCGAAGTACCGCGGCACGTCGCCATCATCATGGATGGCAATGGACGTTGGGCAAAAAACCGGTTCATGCCGCGCATGGCAGGCCACAAGCGTGGGGTGGAGACAGTGCGCTCCGCAATCCGGTCCTGCATGGAGCGGGGTGTCGAATACCTGACATTATTTGCCTTCAGCAGCGAAAACTGGCGCAGGCCACCTGAAGAAGTCGCGTTCCTGATGCAGTTGTTCATAAGCGTCCTGGAGCAGGAGGTGTCCAAGCTGCATGAGAACGGTATCCGCTTCAAGGTAATCGGGGATCTATCGAGATTCGAACCGAAGATCGTCGAGTTCATACGCAACGGCGAGGCGCTCACGGCTGCCAATGAACGGTTTACGCTGACTATTGCGGCTAATTACGGCGGACGGTGGGATATCATGCAAGCTGTTCGAAAAATGCTTACCGAATGTCCTCATTTGGCGACGACTTTCGATGAAAAAGACCTGATGCAGTATTTTGCCCTCAACCATGCGCCGGAACCCGATCTATTCATTCGTACCGGAGGCGAAAAGCGCATCAGCAACTTCCTTCTCTGGCAACTGGCATACACCGAGCTCTATTTTACCGACACGTTATGGCCGGATTTTGATACGCGCGCCCTGGATCTCGCCATCCAGTCTTATCAGCAACGCGAGCGCCGATTTGGACGAACCAGCGAGCAGCTTCAGGCGGCATCATCCTTGCGTGGGGGGAGAGAAGTCGCCGAGAAAGCGACGGCATAGCTTCCACACGTTCCGGATCCGTGCTTTTTACTGACCGTCTCAACTATGCTCCGGGCACGGATTCTTACCGCCGTCATTATGTTATCCGCCTTTCTGGCGGCGTTGTTCTATCTATCTCCCATCTTCTGGATGGCGTTACTGCTTGCGCTGACAACCGCCGGCTCCCTGGAATGGACCCGGCTTGCCAGGTTCTCTCTCAACCATACCATCGCTTATCTTTTATTAACGGTACTGCTGGCAGGCGAGCTCCTGTTTGTATTGAGCGACGCAGTTGCTGTTGATCCCTATACGCCCTCATTCGTGGGGGTTTACGTTGCATCGCTGATATTCTGGATCTTCGGCGCGACGATTTTCCTGAAATCAAAGCGTCCTGTCGGGAGTCCCGTCCTGCTCGCGTTTATCGGCTGGCTGGTGCTGCTGCCGACTTGTCTTGCGTTATACCAGCTGCGCGCAATCGATCCGCTCCTCCTGCTCGGGTTCATGAGCGCCATCTGGCTATCCGATACGGCAGCGTATTTTTCCGGGCGCACTTGGGGAAAAAACAAACTTGCGCCGAGCATCAGTCCCGGTAAAACCTGGGAGGGTGTGGCTGGAGCGCTTGTTGCGGTACTGCTTTACGCGCTTATCTGGAGTTACGGCGAGGACGCGATTCCCGCCACGGTATTGATCCCGCTGCTGCTGCTTCTTGCCGCGCTGGGAATCGTGGGCGATTTATTTGAATCGCTGATGAAGCGTCACGCCGGGCTCAAGGACAGCGGCGCTATTTTGCCGGGCCACGGTGGTATACTTGACAGGATCGATGCACTGACTTCAACCCTGCCGATTGCGGCTTTGGCACTTCTCCTGCTACATACCTGATCATGATCGCTGTTCGTCATCTCACCATTCTGGGTTCCACAGGAAGCATCGGCGTAAGCACGCTGGACGTAGTGGCGCGTCACCCCGACCGTTTTCGCGTCGTGGCCCTTACCGCGAACAAGAGTGTCCAGAAAATTCTGGAACAATGCCGGCGCTTCGAGCCGCGCTATGCGGTGCTACTCGATGAGGCCAGCGCGGAACGGCTGCGGGTGGAAATTCGTGGAGCAGGCCTTGCCACTGAAGTGCTTTGGGGTGTGGATTCGCTGGAAAAGGTCGCTTCTCTGCCGGATGTGGATACCGTGATGGCAGCGATCGTGGGCGCGGCCGGGATACGTCCCACATTTGCAGCGGCTGCGACCGGCAAGCGGGTATTGCTTGCCAACAAGGAAACAATGGTGATGGCGGGGCGCATATTCACGGACGTGGTCAAGGAAAATCACGCCACCCTGCTCCCGATCGATAGCGAACACAATGCCATTTTCCAGTCCCTGCCGCAGCACTTCAGCGGCGATCTGCGCGCAGTGGGGGTGCGCCGCATTCTGCTGACCGCATCAGGTGGGCCGTTTCGCCAGATGCCGCTGGCCGCACTGGAAAATGTAACACCCGGGCAGGCGTGTGCTCATCCCAATTGGGTAATGGGGCAGAAGATTTCTGTCGATTCCGCTACCATGATGAACAAGGGGCTCGAAGTGATCGAAGCGCACTGGCTGTTCGAAGCGCCGCCCGAGCAAATAGAGGTCGTCATTCACCCGCAGAGCATCATTCATTCCATGGTGGAATATGTGGATGGCTCGGTATTGGCACAACTGGGGAATCCTGATATGCGTACTCCCATTGCCCATGCACTTGGTTTCCCTGAACGGATGGAGACTGGAGTCAACCCTCTGGATATGTTCAAGATCGCCCGGCTGGATTTCGAAGCCCCCGATTTTGAACGCTTTCCCTGCCTGCGACTGGCATATCAGGCGCTGGCAAGCGGGGGAAGCGCCCCGGCTGTGCTGAACGCTGTCAATGAAGTGGCGGTGGATTCCTTTCTCAAATGCCTAATGCCATTCACAGCCATTCCCGCCATGATCGAGGATGTCATGCAGACAATTGACCGCAGGGACATTGCGACTCTGGATGATGTGCTGGCGGCAGACGGCGTGGCGCGCGAAGCGGCCCGAGAATGGCTGACGTGCCTGGCGTAACGTGTCCCAATCATTGGCCTTTCCGGCAGGCCGGACAACGGTTTATCCACTCCCTCTGAGGAAAGCTTCTCATTCATCCGGGGGACCCGAATATTCGGCTGGTTCCGGCAGTGCTTATCCAGGCGCTGTGGCAGATGTGAGTCCGCAGTGCGTCGGATCCGTTTGCGGGGTCAGCTTTACCCGTTCCGCCGATTGCGCAGGCTCCATCAGTCCTAATTGCGACTTCCATTTCATCCATGCGAAGATGGAAGACTTCCTTTACTTCCCCGTATCAGAGAGTCTGCCGGAACGCAGACCTGCAGAAGCATGACATTCCTTTTCACCCTTGCCGCTTTCGTCGTCGCCCTCGGCCTGCTGATCGTGTTTCACGAATTCGGTCATTACCTCATCGCTCGTTGGTGTGGAGTAAAAGTGCTGCGTTTCTCCATCGGCTTTGGTCGCCCGCTGATGCGGAAGCAGGTGGGAAAAGACCAGACCGAATGGGTTATCGCAGCCTTTCCTCTGGGCGGCTATGTGAAGATGCTCGATGAACGTGAAGGAACGGTTGCACCGGAGGAGTTTCAACGCTCATTCAACCGCAAGCCGGTTTCGCAGCGGTTTGCTATTGTTGCAGCGGGGCCGGTCGCGAATTTTCTGCTGGCAATCGTCCTTTACTGGCTGCTGTTCATGCTGGGCATCAATGCGATGAAGCCTGTTCTCGGACCTGTTGCTCCCGCAACCCCGGCGGCATTTGCCGGCTTCGAGAAGGGCGACACTCTGAGGCGAATCGAGGGTGAACCGGTGGAAACCTGGCAGGATGCGCGCTGGCTGCTATTGTCCCATGCCGTGGAACGACCTCCTTCACTTGCCGTGGAGGTGACTGACATCCATGGGCAGGCCGGGCTGCGGACGCTGGATTTGAGCAGCATCCAGGCGGATGATCTGGATGCGGAGTTTTTGAAGAAAATCGGCCTCAGCACTTATCAGCCCGAGGTTAAGCCTGTCATTTCTCAGGTTATACCCGATAGTGCCGGAAGCCGCGCGGGCTTGCTGCCAGGCGATGAGGTCCTGGCAGTAAACGGGCGGAAAGTTTCCCTGTGGCAAGACCTGGTGCAACAGGTGCGAGACCGGCCGGGATCATCGCTCATGCTGGAAATCCGGCGTGACGGGGCCGTGATCGACAAGGAGGTTATTCCGGACAGCGTCACAGAGAATGGAGAAAAAATCGGGAAAATTGGAATTGCGCCGCGGATTGATTCCGATGAGATCGAAAAGCTGTTGATCGAGGTGCGCTACCCCCTGGGCACCGCTTTTGTCAAGGCGATAAACAAAACCTGGGAAACTTCGAAGTTCACTTTGCAAATGTTCGGAAAAATGCTGGCAGGTGAAGTGTCCTGGAAGAATGTAAGTGGCCCCATCACTATTGCCGATTATGCAGGAAAATCTGCCCAGATGGGTCTTTCGCCTTATCTGGGTTTTCTCGCCCTGATCAGTGTCAGTTTGGGGGTATTGAACCTGCTGCCCATTCCCGTACTGGATGGAGGGCATTTAATGTATTATGTCATCGAAATCGTCAAGGGCAGTCCGCTCTCCGCGAAAGCGATGGAAATCGGTCAGCAGGTGGGGATGGCACTTTTGTTTGCCCTGATGGCTTTTGCCATTTATAACGACATAAACCGCCTCATCCCCGGTTAAAGCATGAAAGTCAGGTATCTGGTCGCGCTTGTTTCTGCCTTGTGCGCTTCGGTTTCGTGGGCACGTGAGCCCTTCGAAGTGAAGGACATCCGGGTGGAAGGCATACAGCGTACCGAGGCCGGAACCGTGTTCAGTTACCTGCCGGTGAAGGTCGGGGAGGTGCTCGACGATGAAAAGGCTGCGGCGGCGATCAAGGCACTGTATGCCACCGGTTTTTTCAAGGATGTGCGACTCGAATCCGAGAACGGTGTCCTGATCGTAGTGATAGAGGAACGGCCGGCGATTGCTCAGATCAATATTGTCGGCGCCAAGGAGTTTGAGAAAGACAAGCTCAAGGAGGGGCTGAAACAGGCAGGGCTGGCGGAATCCCGTATTTTCGATCGCTCGACGCTGGAAAAGGCCGAACAGGAACTCAAGCAGCAATATATGGCACGCGGCAAATATGCCGTGAAAATCACCACGACCACAACTCCGCTTGAACGAAACCGGGTGGGCATTACCTTCCATGTGGACGAAGGCAGGACCGCCAAGATTCGCAAGATCAATATCGTCGGAAATAAAGCTTTCAAGGAAAAGGATCTGCTGGGCGCATTCTCGCTGCGGACCCCTGGCCTTTTGACCTGGCTCACCAAGGAAGACCAGTATTCCAAGCAGAAGCTCGGCGGCGACCTCGAATCGCTCCGTTCCTATTACCTGAATCGCGGTTACCTCGAATTCAGCATAGAATCGACGCAGGTATCGATCACACCCGACATGCAGGATATTTACATTACGGTAAATATCCTTGAGGGTCCTAAATATGATGTTTCCGAAATCAAGCTCGCCGGTGAACTGCTGGTTCCGGAAGAGGAACTGCGCAAGCTCATACAACTCTCGGCGGGAGATACGTTTTCCCGCGAGAAACTGACGGAGTCCATCAAACTCATCACCGATCGGCTCGGCGACGACGGCTATGCATTCGCCAATGTCAACGCCTCTCCCCAGCTGGACAAGGAAAAGCAGCAGGTGGCGTTCACCTTTTTTATCGATCCCGGCCGTCGCGTCTATGTCAGACGCATCAATATTACCGGCAACTCCCGAACCCGGGATGAAGTGATACGGCGGGAAATGCGACAGTTCGAAGGGGGCTGGTATTCAACCAGCAAGATAAATCGCTCCAAGACGCGGGTCGACAGATTGAATTACTTTACCGCCGTCAATGTTGAAACCCCGGCGGTTCCCGGTACCACGGACCAGATCGATGTGAATGTGGAAGTCAAGGAAAAGCCGACGGGCGCCGTGATGTTCGGTGCCGGCTATTCCAACATGGAGGGGCTGATACTGAGCGGGTCTGTTGCGCAGGACAATATATTCGGTACCGGCAAGTTCGTCAATCTCATGGTGAATACCGGTAGCGTCAACAAGACCTATTCATTGTCCTATACCGACCCCTATTTCACCAAGGATGGTGTCACGGCAGGACTCGATCTCTATAAGCGAGTGCTCAACACGCGTACCCTGTCCTCCGTGATGAACTTCAATACCGACACCCTGGGCGCAGGTCTGCGTTTCGGCATTCCCATCAATGAAAATGACAGTATCATGGGGGGGCTGGGGGCGGAACAAACCACGATCGATCTTGGGGCTGACAGCCCGCAGCGTAATATCGATTTCGTGAACAAATTCGGGCGGACCACGATCAACATACCTGCAACGCTCAGCTGGAGACGGGATGGCCGTGACAGTGCAATCTGGACAACTTCGGGAACCACGCAGCGGGTGTTCGCCGAGGTGGGCCTGCCGGGAGGAGACCTCACTTATTACAAATTGAGTTATGACCTTCGCTGGTATTTCCCCATCACCGAGATATTTACGCTGATGTTGAATGGAGAACTCGGATATGGGGAGGGCTATTCCGGTAAAGAGCTTCCCTTTTTCAAGAATTTCTTCGCGGGCGGCAATACCTCCGTACGGGGTTACAACATCAGTTCGCTTGGTCCCCGGGACGCAACCAACAGAACCCTGGGAGGCAACAAACGTGCGGTAGGTAATATCGAGATCCTGTTTCCGATGCCCGGCATGAGGAATGACCGCACGGTACGCCTGAGCGCGTTTCTGGATGGCGGCACGGTCTGGGGACCTGGCGGGGTAAGACCGGAGCAGGAGGGCTTGCGTTATTCTGCCGGTGTCGCTGTTACCTGGATATCCCCTATGGGACCGCTCAAAATCAGCGTGGCCCAGCCCTTGAACAGTCAGCCCGGCGACAACATACAGCGTTTTCAGTTTCAGTTTGGGCAACAATTCTAGATTCGGAGATAAAATTGAAACACAAGATACTGGGACGAACTTTAATCGCGATAACGTGCATTCTCGTCGCATCTATCTACGGAACCGCAAGTGCGCTGGCAGAAGATATCAAGATCGGTGTTGTCGACACGGAACGCGTTCTGGCTGAATCTGCGCCCGCCGTCAGAGCGCTTAGAAAAATCGAAAGGGAATTCCTCCCGCGGGACCAGGACCTCAAGAAACTCGCAATACAGGCGAAGGAGCTTCAGGATTTGCTGGAAAAAGAAGGAAAGCGCATGCCGGAAGCGGAGCGCCGCAGCAAGGAGCGCGACCTGGCTGCGCTTAACCGGGAATACCAGCGCGGGCAACGGCAGATGCGCGAAGATCTGAGCCTGCGCCAGAACGATGAGGTTGCGGCGCTTCAGTTGACCGCCACCAAGGCCATTCAAATCATTGCCGAGACCGAGAAATACGACCTCATATTGCCCCTGCGCGATCTCGTCTATCGAAGCTCACGAATTGATATTACTGACAAGGTACTCAAAGCGCTGGCCGACAAGTAGCTCGTCGGGCAGGTGCAACGGGCAAGCCCTCTGATCATCCTTTATTCACTTCTTATCAAGAATCCGGGAAAACATCGCGCTAATGGATATCCATGAAATTCTGAAGTACCTTCCTCACCGTTACCCTTTGCTCCTCGTCGATCGCGTTCTCGCTTTCGAACCGGGAAAGAGTCTCACCGCACTCAAGAATGTAACGATCAACGAACCTTTTTTTACAGGACACTTTCCTCATCATCCCGTCATGCCCGGGGTATTGGTGATCGAAGCGCTGGCGCAGGCGGCTGCTCTTCTGACGCTCAAGACAGCCAATGTGGAAGCCGACGAGAATTCTATCTATTATTTCGTCGGTATCGATAAGGCGCGTTTCAAGCGGCCGGTGGAACCGGGCGATCAGTTGATACTCAAGGCTACAGTTCTGAAGGAGAGGATCGGAATCTGGAAATATGCGGCACGGGCGGAAGTGGACGGCCGCGTTGCTGCCGAGGCCGAACTGATGTGTACCGTCAGGCCAAAAGAAACCTGAAATACTTCCGGAAGAGTGCGCGAGTCAACCCATGTGCAGCGATGAATACCATTGGGTCTGCGGTGTGGATGAGGCAGGCAGGGGGCCGCTGGCAGGACCGGTGTTTGCTGCCTGTGTGATACTCGATCCCGCTTCTCCTATAGAGGGTCTGGCAGATTCGAAAACGCTTACCGAGGGAAAGCGCAACAGCCTGACCCTTGCCATAAAGGCGCATTCGATTGCCTGGGCTATCGGGTCCGCATCCGTCGGGGAAATCGACCGGCTGAATATACTGCAAGCAAGCCTGCTGGCGATGAAACGTGCGATCGGAAAATTGCAGGTGACGCCAGCGCGGGTATTGGTGGATGGAAACCACAGTCCCCGCTTGAAGTTTCCCGTGACTACCATCGTGAGGGGCGACAGCCTGGTGCCGGAAATTTCCGCTGCCTCGATTCTTGCCAAGACCGCTCGTGATGCCGAGATGAGGGCCTTACACCGGCGTTTTCCCCCTTATGGCTTCGATCAGCATAAAGGATATTCCACGGAGCAGCATCTTGCGGCGCTGAAAATTCACGGCGTCTCCGTTGTGCACCGTCGCAGCTTTGCGCCGGTAAGGGAACTCATGGCAAATGAAAAAGACCCGAAATCATGAATAAATCCTGCCCTGAATCAGGCTTCTGTCAGGTCGACTGACACCACTTGACCGTCCCCGTTTCGGTTGACCTGGCCCGGCTCACAAAAAAGCCGTATTCCATTTCAGGATTGCGAATGCAATAATGAATGATTCTCCATGAAGGCATCGAGTCCTGGAGAGCATGGGCTCGTAGCATTTTTATCATTTCCTGAGGAAATTCCTGATAACCTAACCTGCAGGCTCAACGATATGCGAATTGAAAAAGGCACCGTGGTATCGCTCAATTATATTTTGTCTGATTCAACTGGTGAAATTCTGGAGAAATCCAATTTTCCTGTAAGCTACCTCCACGGTGGTTACAATGATGAAATGTTTCCGAAGGTGGAAGAGGAGTTGAATCACAAAGAAGCAGGGCACCGTTGCCTGGTCGTGATGGAACCGGAGGATGCCTTTGGCGAATATGACAGCGATCTCGTGCGGGTCGAGGCACGCAGCCGCTTTCCCGAGGATGTCGTGGTGGGCATGAAGTTCGAAGGGGGCGAGGAAGAGTCGGACAATGTCCGGATATATACAGTGACTGACATTGCCGAAGATAAGGTCGTGGTGGACGGCAATCATCCTTTGGCAGGACAGTCGGTTCGATTTGAATGCGAAGTAACCGATGTGCGTCCGGCTACTGCCGAAGAACTGGCACACGGCCATGCCCACGGTCCGCATGGCCATGGCCATGGACATGAGCATTAAGATGTCAGTCTGCCTCCGATAGAGATCTAAGTCGAAGCTATTCTTTCTCTGCCGCCTTCTTCAAAGCGTAGAGCTGGTCCAGAGCCTGTTTCGGGCTCAAATCGTCGGGTACGATAGTGCGCAGCAGTGCAAACACAGGATGCTCCGGCAGGCCGTCATTTTTGTCAACGGCACCTTCCGGCATTCTGTTCTGCTTCCAGAAGAGATCGCCCCCGGCGAACAAGTCTCCTTGTGGCTGATTGCTCAACGCATCCTGTTCAAGTTTCAGCAGGTATCTTCTCGCTGTTCTTATTACCGGATCAGGCACCCCAGCCAATGCCGCCACCTGGAGACCGTAGCTCTGGCTGGCGGGCCCCTCGTTGACGGCGTGCAGGAACACGATATGATGCTTGTGCTCCACCGCGCGCAGGTGCACATTTGCGACCTGTGCAAACTCCTCCGCAAGCCGTGTCAATTCGAAATAATGTGTGGCGAATAGCGTGTAGCTGCGGTTCTTTTCCAACAGGTAACGGGCGATTGCGAAAGCGAGCGCCAGTCCATCGAACGTAGAGGTTCCCCGGCCCACTTCATCCATCAGCACCAAGCTTTGTGCGGTGGCGTTGTGCAGGATATTCGCGGCCTCGGTCATTTCCATCATGAAGGTGGAACGTCCTCCAGCCAGATCGTCGGATGCGCCGATCCGCGTAAAAAGCTGATCCAGCGGCCCGATCAGGGCGCTTTGTGCCGGAACAAGGCTGCCACAATGGGCGAGCAGCGCAATCAGGGCAACCTGGCGCATGTAGGTAGACTTCCCGCCCATGTTGGGCCCGGTAATGACGAGCATCTGCCGCCTGCCACCCACGCGGACGCCAAGCTGGACATCATTGGCGATGAAGCTGTCCACTTGTTTTTCAACTACCGGATGCCGCCCTGCCTGGATTTCGATAACGCTGTCATTGGTAAAAAGGGGCAGGGTGTAGTCAAGCGCCAGTGCACGTTCGGCAAAGGTCGCAAGGACATCCAGTTCGGCCACGCTGCGCGCCACCTGCTGTAGATGGTCGATATATTGCGAGAGCATATCCAGCAGCTCGCCATACAGCAATTTCTCCCGCTCCAGTGCCCGGCTCTGCGCAGAAAGCGCCTTTTCCTCGAAAGCTTTGAGCTCAGGCGTAATATAACGCTCGGCATTCTTCAGTGTCTGCCTGCGCCGATAGTCGTCGGGGATTTTCTCGATGTGCGCATGCGTCACTTCAATGTAAAAACCGTGCAGGCGGTTGTATTCCACCTTGAGATTCGCAATACCGGTACGGGTCTTTTCCCGGGTTTCGAGTTGCAGCAGGAACTCGTCGCAATTGTTGTGTATCGCGCGCAGCTCATCCAGCTCGGCATCGTAGCCATCGGCAATCACGCCCCCGGTACGCAGCATCACCTCCGGTTCTTCCTTCAGCGATTTCTCCAGCAGCGCAACGAGAGCATTGTCTGGCGCCATCAAGTGGATGAGTGCCGCAACATGCGCGTTGACGCCACTGCCGTCACTGCTGTCACTGCCTGTAGTGGCAGTACCGACAACGGCGTTGTTGACTGCGGGCAGCCGTTTCAGGCTGTCTCGCAGCCCGGATAAGTCCCTTGGCCTTGCCGATTTCAGCGCGATACGAGCAGTAATGCGCTCGATATCCGTCACGCGCTTCAAGCAGTCGCGCACCGAAAGGTAGGGACCTGATCCTGCTTCCCCCATCAAAAAAGATACACCATTGAGCCGATTCTGGATCAGCCCGCGGTCGCGAAGCGGATGATGCAGCCAGTGGTGCAACAGCCGACTACCCATGTTGGTCGAACAGGTATCCAGCAGGGACAATAAAGTGGGCGCCGCCTCGCCTCGTATGGTTTCGGAGAGCTCCAGGTTGCGGCGGGTGGCGGCGTCCATGCGCAGATAAGTATCCTCCCGCTCAACCCGCAACCCCTTGATATGACCTATGCTGGCGCCCTGCGTCAGCCGGGCATAATCCAGCAACGCGCTTGCGGCGCCGAGAGAAACATCCAGATCCTCGCAGCCGAAACCGGAAAGATCATGGGTACCGAACTGCCGGGAGAGATTGCGCACAGCCGCGCCGGTATCGAACTGCCATGCCGGCAAATGCTTCACGCATAACTTCCCCTGCATCACCCTGTCGTTGATCCCGGCAAGATTCAGCGATTCCGGCAAAAGAATCTCGGCAGGCTTCAGGCGTTCGAGTTCGGCTGTGAGATTGTTCACCGAAGTCTCCATCACAGAAAATTGCCCTGCTGCAAGATTCAGCCACGCTAACCCCAGGGTGGATTCATGCACGAGCAAGGCAAGCAGGGCGCTGTCCCGCTTGTCCTCCAGGAGCGCAGCATCGGTCAGGGTGCCGGGGGTGATGATGCGCGTCACCTGGCGTTCTACCGGTCCTTTCGAAGTGGCGGGATCGCCCACCTGTTCGCAGATGACGACCGATTCGCCAAGCTTGACGAGCTTTGCCAGATACTGCTCCGCCGCATGGTAAGGCACGCCCGCCATCTTGATCGGCTCTCCCGCCGAGGTGCCGCGACGGGTCAGCGTGATGTCGAGCAGCTTCGCCGCCTTTTCCGCGTCCTCAAAAAACAGCTCGTAGAAATCCCCCATCCGGTAAAACATCAGCATATCGGGATGTTGCGCCTTGATGCGCAGGTATTGCTGCATCATGGGGGTATGGTTATTCAATAACGCTTCAAATACTGGGGGATTGGTTAAAAATCTGGCTTTACTGGATTGAGACATTCATTTATTTCTTTGTAAATTAACCATTTAACCATGCTAAATCTTTGCAGGGCCCTATTGCTTCCAAAACTCCGGAATCCCCTTCCGATATCGGCGCATCACCAGGTTCGCTACCAGGCCGGTCCAGCCGGTCTGGTGAGCGGCACCTAAACCCTGACCGGTTTCACCGTGAAAATACTCATGGAACAGCAGCAGGTCGCGCCAGTGAGGATCGGTCTGATGAGGGCTCTTTTCGGGGAAGGCCGGGATCAAGCCGGATTCATCCCGGCGAAAAATATCCACCAGCCGTTCCGCCAGCATATTGGCAGCGTGTTTAAGGTCGATTTCGTAATGGTTCAGGCAGGGGGCAGGAAAAGTGAAGGCATCGCCGAGGTAGCGGTGCATCTTCTCGATAGTTTGAATCAGCAGATAGTTGGTCTGCATCCACACCGGTCCGCGCCAGTTCGAGTTGCCGCCGAAAAGGGGGGAGTCGGATTCGCCAGGAACATAGCGGATGACAGCATCGCCGACGCCCGGGATATGGCCGAGGTTTCCTTGCGTGGCATGGCGCTTGGAGACGCTGCGCACCCCATGGGGCGAAAAGAACTCTTCTTCATCGAAAATCCGCGGCAACATCCTGACGAACATCGCGGGGGTCACCAGGGATAGCAGATGCTCGCCCCGTTCGTTGGTGTCGACGGGACAAGCGCATATCACGCTTCCATCGAACATGCCGCCCTTGTGTTCCCACAGCAGTGCGGTGAAACGTTTGCGGTTTGCAAGCAGCCGGGCATCCACGACCTCACACGCAAACAGCGGAATGATGCCCACCCAGGAGAAAACATCGATGCGGTGTGTGCTTCCATCCGGCTCAACGACGAGATCCTTGAAGAAGTCGTCGATGTCGACCCACAGGGAAACCCCAGCTCCGGTATGTCCGGCAATCGTATTGGCAATTGCCAGGAACTGGCTATAGGACTGGACAGCGATATTCTCATAGGCGGGGTCTTCCACTGCAATTTCCAGCGCCATGACAGTCAATTGCAGGGAAAACATCGCCATCCAGCCGGTTGCATCAGCCTGTTTGAGTGTGTAACCCGGCGGGAGCGGCTCAGAGCGATTGTATACCGAGATATTGTCCAGTCCGAGGAATCCTCCCTCGAATACATTCGTGCCTGTTGAATCCTTGAGATTGATCCACCAGGTATGATTGAGCAAAAGCTTGTGCAGCACGCGTTTGAGGAAACCGATATCCCCCCTGCCTCGCTGCACCCGCTCGGCTCGGAATACCTTGAGCGCACCCATTGCGTGCACCGGCGGATTCGCATCGCTAAATGTCCATTCATATGCGGGGATTTGCCCGTTGGGATGCAGGTAGTTTTCATTCAGCAGCAGTTCGATCTGTTCCTTGGCAAAATCCACGTCGATGAGCGCCAGCGTGGTGCAGTGAAATGCGAGATCCCAGGCGGCAAACCAGGGATACTCCCATGTGTCCGGCATGGAAATGACATGGCTCGCCTTGAGATGGGGCCACGCGTGGTTGCGCACCTGCTGCCTCGATGCGGGCGGTGTTGCCTGGTCTCCTTTCAGCCAGTCGGAGACGTCGTAGTGATAGAACTGCTTGGTCCATATCATGCCCGCCAGTGCTTGCCGCAGGATGCGCTGATCCTCGGCGGGCGCCTCGTCTGTCAGGAACGTGTGGAAAAAAGCATCGGCTTCGGCGCGGCGCTGCGCAAAAATACTGTCCTGATTTTCGAATGGCTGAAGATGGGGCTCCGCCGTGAGCACCAGCTCGACCATGCCTGTCTTGCCGGGCGGGATTGCGAGCTTATGCGCTGCGCCGAATTTCGTTCCCTTTTTCGCGGGATTTACAGCGGATTGCTCACCCTGCACGAGATAACGGTGAAAGGCATCCTTAACATAAGGTCCTGCATTGGGTACGCCCCATAACCTGGTATTGTTGGTTTCATTCTCCGTATAGAGAAGATCGGCTTGCTGCCGGCCATAGAGATAGTAGTTTCCCAGCGCGGGATGCTCTGCCATTATCGCCCAGACGGCATTCCGGGGCGCGGAGATGGCATGCAGGAGGGGTTTTACCTCATCTTTTCCGGACCAGGACCAGTAATTGCGAAACCACAATTGCGGCAGCAGCCACAATAAAGCTTCCTCTTTCCCACGGTTGCTCGCAACTACGCGGATGTGCAGTTCATGCGGGGACGCCTTGGCGTAAAAGACTTCCACATCCCAATACCGGTCTTCCGAGAAAGCGCCGCTGTCAATCAGGTTGAACGGCGGCTCCGCGCGCGAACGGTGGGCGTTTTCCTCGATCAGCTGCGTATAGGGGAAGGGGGATTGCGGGTATTTGTAGAGGTAATGAAGCCACGCGTGAGAAGGCGTGGCATCGAGGTAGAAATAGCATTCCTTTACGTCTTCTCCCCGATTACCCTGGTTTCCGGTGAGACCGAAGGCGCGCTCCTTGAGGATGGGATCCTTACCGTTCCAGAGCGCCAGTGAGAAACAGAGATGCTGCGCTTCGTCCGAGATACCGCCCAGCCCGTCCTCATTCCAGCGATAAGCGCGCGAACGTGCCTGGTCATGGTCGAAATATTCCCAGGGCGTTCCATCCGGACTGTAGTCCTCCCGCACGGTGCCCCATGCGCGTCCTGAGAGGTAAGGTCCCCATAGACGCCAGGCTTCCCGGCCTTGCCGCTGGTTTTCCAATCGCTGCCGTTCGGCATCCGGGGAGGTGGACATGATGTTATTTCTCCGGTTGTTTCACACACCTTCCTCGGCTGCCTGCCAGGATTGACATCGGGATTGACGCCGGGCGGGTCGCGCCAGGAAAACGGAATTACCGCTGCCATCGTTTTCACGAGGCGCTCCCGCATGCATCATCCCACGCCTTGAGCCATCTTCAGTTCCGGTGTCAGGTGCGGGGCAATGACCTGCAACAGCTGGCCGAAGACTTTCGGATTACCCGCAATCACGTTGCCGCTTTTCAGATAGGTATCGTTTCCTTCCATGTCTCCCACCAGTCCGCCTGCCTCGGTAATGAGCAGGCAGCCAGCCGCTATATCCCAGGCTGACAGGCCGAACTCCCAGAAGCCATCGTATCGTCCTGCCGCGACGTAAGCCAGGTCGAGCGCGGCGGAACCGGGACGCCGGATTCCCGCCACCCGGGGCATGATATCCTTGAATATGGCAAGGTAGGCCTCGGCATGCGTGAATTCACGAAACGGGAAGCCCGTGCCGATCAGGCAGTCACCAAGCTTGCTGCGCTTGCTCACGCGCAAGCGATGGTCATTGAGATACGCGCCTGCCCCACGGCTTGCGGTGAATAATTCGTTGGCAGCCGGGTTATAGACCACTGCCTGCGACAAGACATTTTTATGCATCAATCCGATCGAAACCGAGTAATGCGGGAAGCCATGAAGAAAATTGGTGGTGCCGTCCAGGGGGTCGATGATCCACTGATATTCAGACTTGCCCGGATCACCTTGGGCGCCGCTTTCTTCTGCTAGAATGGAATGGCTGGGATAGGCATCGAGCAGCATCTCGATAATCGCATTTTCTGCGGCGCCGTCTACTTCGCTGACAAAATCATTGTGCGCCTTGCGCGAAACATTCAGTAAATCCAGGTTCTGTGCAGCACGATTGATGATGCCGCCTGCGCGGCGCGCGGCTCTTACCGCGATGGTGAGCATGGGATGCATTTGTCGGAATTCAAAATAAAGTGAATCGTGGATTTTAACCCAGATAATCCGTCAGGACGCGAGATGCTCGATAAAGTCCGAATCGTCCTGAGCCATACCAGCCATCCCGGTAACATCGGAGGGGTGGCCCGGGCAATGAAGACCATGGGGCTGGAGTCGCTCTATCTTGTGAATCCCAGGTTTTTCCCTGACAAGGAAGCTGAAAGACGGGCCACCGGCGCATTGGATATCCTCCATAAGGCAGAAGTCTGCGACACGCTCGATGAAGCGCTCAGTGGCACTGTTCTGGCAGCGGCTGTAACGGCCCGGCAACGCGATCTCTCTCATGAAGTTTTTGATGCCCGGCAGGGTGCGGCCAAACTGCTCGATCTTGCGCAAAAGGATTTCATTGCACTGGTGTTCGGCACGGAAATGTCCGGCCTTACCACGCTTGAAGTCAGCAAGTGCCAGATCATCATCCATGTTCCAGCCAATCCGGAATATTCCTCTCTCAATCTTGCCAGCGCTGTGCAGGTCATGGCATATGAATTGCGCATGGCTTGCATGGGCTTGCTGGAAATCAAGCCTCTGTTGTCGACCCTGCGTGGCGGCGGAGCGGCAGCGACCTTTAATGAAATCGAATTGCTTTACGCTCACCTGGAGCAAGTCGCGATCAGCAGCGGTTTTCTCGACCCCCGGGAGCCGAAACGGCTGATGCAGCGCATGCGAAGGCTGTTTGCCCGCGCGCGGCTGGAAAAGGAGGAGATCAATATATTACGAGGGATACTGAGCGCCTGCGAGAAGCGGATGCAGGCGAACGCTGCTGCTTTCCCGCTTACTCCTGATACCCCTGATACCCCTGATACCCCTGATACCCCTGATACCCCTGATACCCCTGATACCCCTGATACCCCTGATACCCCTGATACCCCTGATACCCCTGATACCCCTGATACCCCTGATACCCCTGATACCCCTGATACCCCTGATACCCCTGATACCCCTGATACCCCTGATACCCCTGATACCCCTCATGCTCCCTGGATGCAAACGAAATTGAATAATGACAGGAAGAGTTGACGGCAGTCAGGTTTAAACGAAAATAGCCGGACAAAATAGTTGACCATGACAAAGGGGATTTATATACTTGACCAATGTTGTCGGGTATTGGAATTGTTTACGCGAGGAAGGCGTTCGGAGGGAGCATCTGAATTCCAGCTTGATGCACAGCGGCACTTTGTTGAATTGAATCAGGAAGACTTGTTTGGAGCGTTTTGTTCCGGCAACTGTGCAGGACTTGTCGCCGATTATTTTGTGGTTTCACTCAGTGTCAATTTCTATTGGGGGGCAGAAAATGCGGTTAACAACCAAGGGTCGTTTTGCAGTAACGGCAATGATTGATCTTGCGTTGCACAGCGCGGATGGGCCGGTTACATTGGCGGGTATCAGTGAACGTCAGAAAATTTCATTGTCTTATCTTGAACAGTTGTTCGGAAAGCTGCGGCGCAGCAAGTTGGTAGGCAGCGTGCGCGGTCCCGGCGGCGGCTACCGCTTGACCAAACCCATGAACGAGGTATCTGTAGTAGACATTATTCTGGCTGTGGATGAACCCATCGACGCCACCCAATGCGGAGGCAAGGAAAACTGCCACAATGATCAGCGCTGCATGACGCACGATTTATGGGCGAACCTGAACGCGCGGATACGCGATTACCTGGCGCTGGTTACACTGGAGCAGCTCGTATCAAACCCCAAGGTGAAGGATATTGCTGTCCTGCAGGATGTGAGAGCCTGCGCTCCATCGCAACATCATACAGTTCTTGCCTGAGCGGTAACAGTTTGCTGGTTTCAGGTCCGATTTTCCATTCCGACGCGCCCGCAGAGCGAGAGCCCGGACAATGACTTACGCCTATTTCGACCATAACGCCACGACTGCTGTCGATAAAACCGCGCTTGATGTCATGTTGCCGTACTTCCAGGAAGAGTACGGAAACCCCTCCAGCCGGCATGCCCCTGGCATTGCAGCTCGCCGGGCGATTAATCGCGCGCGCGAGCAGGTGGCGGATGCAGTGGGGGTGCAGCCGTCGCAGGTGATTTTCACCAGCGGCGGATCGGAAGCCAATAACCTGTTCATCCAAGGTGCCGCGGGTTACATGAAGCCGGGACAGATTGCCATAAGCGCAATCGAGCATCCCTGCGTGATGAAAACCGCGCAGGAATTGGCGCGTGCTTCGCGCGGAAGCTGGAATCTGCGTCGGCTGGCAGTCGATAATCAGGGCCGGCTGGACCCGGCCGACCTTGACGAGGCGCTGTCGCATCAACAGTCGGGGCTGGTTTCAGTCATGCTGGCAAACAACGAAACAGGCGTGATTCAGGATGTCTCGATGGTGGCGGAGAAGGCCCGCGCGCGAGGTGCGTGGATTCATACAGATGCGGTACAGGCATTTGGCAAGATACCTGTCGATTTTGCTTCGCTCAATGTACATGCCCTGACACTGTCATCCCATAAGATTTACGGTCCCAAG
This sequence comes from Nitrosospira multiformis, assembly GCF_003050865.1. GTDB lineage: Bacteria > Pseudomonadota > Gammaproteobacteria > Burkholderiales > Nitrosomonadaceae > Nitrosospira > Nitrosospira multiformis_E. Next base: position 89,553 of record NZ_QAOK01000007.1, read on the forward strand.
GGCGCCGCGGCACTTATCATGGATAAGCGGGTCCTGCTCAAACCTCTCATCTACGGGGGGGGGCATGAAAGCGGATTGCGTTCGGGTACCGAAAACGTTCCCGCAATTGTGGGATTAGGGGTGGCCTGCGAGTTAGTCAAGAGACGAATAGCGGAACATACCAAGCATATCTCGGCATTACGCCAGCAACTGGAGCAGGGCCTGATGGAGATGGGGGTGACTATTTTTGGTCTCGATGCTTCCCGTCTGCCCAATACCTGCTATTTTGCGCTACCGGGTATCGAAGGAGATACTCTGGTAGTGCGTCTCGATAAGGCAGGTTTCGCGGTGGCAAGCGGGGCTGCCTGTTCCAGTGTCAATCCCGGCCGAAGCCATGTGCTGGAAGCGATGGGGGTGGATCCCGCCCTGGCTCGTTGCGCTGTGCGGGTAAGCCTGGGCGCCTCCAATTCTTCGGAGCAGGTCGCTGATTTCCTTCGCGCTCTCGGTGCTATCGTGGAGGAACTGGGGCAGATGAGCGCACTCTCGATCTGACTGTTTCGCCTGATGCCTGGGCGTCCAGATAGAGATCAACAGTTAACGACTATCGGTGCTGAAACACTCAAAATGCATCAACTGTAAAGCGGTCCAAGAAGCTTTTCCGAGTTATTCTCACCATACTTACCCGCCTTCTATCCGACCTCCAGTCTTTTTCGGAGTTCTTCGCAGTGCCTGCCAGCCCGTTCCCAGGCTCGTCTTTTTTTATCTGCCACTGGAACGATTTATGTTTATACTTTGCATTAGGTGTCTCCATGTTTCATTGACCCGTAGCCTTTTTGTCATTTTCATCATAAATCCGTGACATATAACCGTATCACTATCCTCTTGCTGCTTGCCTGCACAATGCTCGTCCCGGGATGTGCTACTACCCGCACGCAGGGATCGACGGCGTCGAACGATCAGGGCACAGACTATACGGATCCGATCGATCCATTTGAGGGTATCAATCGCAAGTTTTACACTTTTACTGACGTGGTCGATCGGAAACTCATCGAGCCGGTAGCCGACGTCTATATGGATTACGTTCCTGTCCGGGTGCAGCGCTCGGTGGGGAATTTCTATGACAATATCCAGTACCCGAACGTCGTCCTGAATGATTTCCTGCAAGGCAAGGTACGCCAGGGGTTTCATGACGGCTTGCGCTTCGTCGTCAATTCCACCATTGGTATCGCCGGGCTCTTTGATCCGGCTGCTTCCATGGGTTTGACGCAGCACGATGAAGATTTTGGGCAAACACTGGGGGTGTGGGGGGTGGATGCAAACACTTATCTTTTTGTTCCCTTGCTTGGGCCCAGCAGCGACCGCGATGTTGCCTCGTATCCAGTCGCTCTATTTACGAATGTCCTTTTCTACATCGGAACTTATGTGATCGGTGCTCCCGTCACGGTGCCGCTTTCCGTTCTGGGCGTCATTGACAAACGGGCAAGGCTCTCAGGCCCGATGAAAATCCGTGATGAAGCAGCGCTTGAGCCTTATCTGTTCGTGCGCGATGCCTACTTGCAGCAGCGCAAGCATTTGATCTACGACGGGAATCCTCCTCCCCAGTTTTACGACGATCCCGCTGAGGAGGATCTCCCAACCAAGTAGTCCTGCCATCGGCAATCCTGCATAGCGGTTCAGGAGGGATCAGGAGTTTTGGAGTGCTGCCATGCCACTTTCTGCCTGACGGGGTAGTGACCCGGTGACGTCTCCCTGAAATCCTGCAAGCGTGAAGGCTGGGCAGGATGTATTGTCCTCCCATCTTCCTTATCGTAAAAGCGCGAGGAGCGTCAACCATGAGCGAGTTCGGCCGAAGAATGGAACGCCCTGTATCTGCTGGGCTGCTTCATCTCACTCATCTCGTCTATCTGTTGCATGGTTTCAGCGTCCTGATGGGAGTCCTGGGACCGGCATTCATCATTACGGCCTTTCTCACCGGGTGGCCCTCGATCATCGCAGTGATTCTCAATTACACGAAGCGGAGCGATGTGCGCGGCACCTGGCTTGATTCCCATTTCGGCTGGCAGATACGCACTTTCTGGTACACCTTGCTTTGGCTGGTGATTGCAGCCGTATTGTTTGCGACCATCATCGGCATCATGCTTGCGTACATTCTCGTCGTAGGCACGGGAGTCTGGGTGGCGTACCGCCTCATTCGCGGCTGGCTCGCATTGACCGACGGCAGATCCATGCCAATGTGAGCGCCCACTTCAATCAGTTCACTCGTCCTGGCTTCTGTATTCGCCTGCTCGATTCTTTTCCATTGCCAGATTCGCTCCCATTTCTGCCATCTTCCTTTGCCGGTCTTATCAATAGAACTCCGGAAGTGTTATGTGTGCCACCGTACAGAATCGGGTAACTGCACCCGCTAATATTTAACATTCTCATTCTTCGGGTAGCAGAGATAGCTATTCTGAAATCGAAGAATGACAACTGAAGACTGTCTTATGCCCGGAAGAGATGGCCAGAGTTGCAAAGGAATAAGCCCAGGCTTAGAAATACTGCTAATACTGCTGTAAAACGACAAGCGTTATAGGCGACATGTGCCGGCTACATTTTCCGATGCCAGACCTATATTGAAGTTCATCATGCTTCCACCGCAGAGTCCCAAGCAGAACCAGATTCTCGCAGCGCTGCCTCTCTCAAGCTATACCCGCTTGCTGTCTCTTCTTGAACATGTGCCCATGCCAGCCGGTCAAGTCATCTACGACCCCGGTCTTCCTTTCAAATATGTGTATTTCCCGACAAACTCCGTAGTTGCACGGCTGTATGAGACGGCAAGCGGAGCGTGTACACAGACCGGAATCATCGGAAACGAGGGGTTGGTCGGTGTTTCGGCACTGCTGGGCGGTGAAAACTATCCGGCTCGCGTTGTGGTGCTGAGCACCGGTAAGGGTTATCGCATTAAAACCAGTTTCGTAAGGGATGAGTTTGAGCTAGGCGACGAACTGAGGCAATTCGTCCTGCGCTTTGCCCATGCTCTGATGGTTCAAACTGAACAGGTAGCCGTCTCCAATCGATACCATACGGTTGATCAACAGTTGAGCTATCTTTTATTGATGAGTCTGGACCGTCTGCCGGGAAATGAGCTTCATATAACCCATGAACAGGCAGGAATCATGCTGGGCGTACGCCGCGAAAGTGTAACGGTTGCGGCACACAAGCTTCAGGCGGCCGGTGCGATTCGCTGCCGTCGGGGGCACCTTGCAGTTGCAGACCGTCAGCAACTGGAGGCAAGCGCGGGCGAGCAGTATGAGGTCGTAAAAAAAGAATACGAGTGCCTGGCAGCGTTTTATGCTTCGCATGCTGTCCATTCTTCCGAACTGTCTCCTGCAAGATTCAAGCGGTTTTTTCAGTCAACCGGGTAAGCCCGGATACCATTCGGCTCCTCCTGCCAGAAGTACTGAGTACCGCCTCCCCCGCTCCGGGCCTGACCGGCGATGTGTGTGCGGTTTCGAACAGAGCTGTTTTCCTGGACATGACATTATTTCAACTGTTTAGCTGAACATGGGAAACCCAGACAAGAAAATGCGGGAATAAGCGCGTGCTAACCGCCCGCTGCTGGGTACCGCAGTCAAGAAAGGAGGATCAACGATGAAAAATATGAATATCCTTATCCTGAGTGCAGGATTCCTCAGCTTGAGTGCGGGAATGAATGGCGCTCTGAGTCAGGACGATCGTGCGAAGCATTCCGCAAATCGTGCCCCCCATGATGCGGTTGAAGCTGCCCAGACACCTCGCCGCCCCTCTGTCACCCGGCCGGAGCAGAAAAAAGACGAACACGATCGTTCCAGTATTTTTGATGCAAAGAATGCAATGCCTTCCTCGCAAGCTTTTGGGAATCAGCCTGACAACGGAAAGGTTCTGGGATTTGATTTTTCCCGAGATCCGTTCAACGCCAAAAAGCCGATGCAAACTTTTGAGGAAATCATGAAAGCAGATGTGGCTGAGCGCCCAAAGGTAATGCAAACGCAGCGTGAATTGCTGCAGCGACGATATGATTTGAAGCCTCGGCTGGATAAGGAGGCAAAAATGTCCCGCGGCAAGCCGCTGGCGGTGGGCCCTACGGCACGCTTATCGTCGGGCATGACGTGGCAAAGACTCGCCGGAATGGCGCCTGAAGAGATAAAGAGCAAAAACGCATTTCCGTATCCAGCCCTTCCGCATCCCAAGCAATCCACGGGTGGTCAGGTGTTTCCCCAAATGCAGATCGATATGTTTCCTCGGCTGCAAAGGTTTGATGTCGATTTCGATTTACCTGAAGAATTCTTGCCGGAGTTTCCACCAGCGATATTTCTCCAGAATCGGCCTGAATTAGGGGATGTGTCGCGCGGAGAGGTGGTTTCCATCAATAATTTTCATCGGTTATTTAAGGACATCTTGACCCCCGTACAGCTCAACGGGTTGCAGATGTTACTCACGCCACTGCCTCAGGAAGAATTCAATCCGACGGACGATCGTAAAAGTACCGAACCGAGTCTTGGAGTGACTTGCCTCGATTGCCACATCAATGGCCACACGACAGGGCAATTTCATCTGAGTCCCGATATCCGCCCGGAAGAACGCCGATTCCGTCTCGACACGGTAAGCCTGCGCGGTCTGTTTAACCAGCAGATACACGGTTCGAAACGTAGCCTGCGTTCAGTGGAAGACTTCACAGAGTTCGAATTCCGTACCGCTTATTTCAATGGCGATCCGATTCGTGCAATGAAAAAAGGCTTTCCCGTATTTGACCGGATTCATGTAAGTCATATGGCACAGCTTCAGAACATGTTCGATTTTCCGCCCGCGCCAAAACTCAAGAGTGACGGGAAACTTGATCCAGCCAAAGCCACAGAAAAGGAAATGCGCGGCGAGAAACTCTTCTTTGGAAAGGGGCAATGCGCAAGCTGCCACCAGCCCCCCACGTTTCTGGATCATCAGATGCATGACCTGAAGCTCGAACGCTTCCTGAATGAGCCGGGGGATGGGCCTATAAAGACTTTCACACTGCGGGGTATCAAGGATAGTCCCCCGTACCTTCATGATGGTCGCCTGCTGACCCTTGAAGATACAGTCGAGTTTTTCAACCTAGTGCTGGGGCTCAAGCTCACAGATGAGGAGAAGTCTGACCTGGTCGCGTATATGCGGCAACTATAACCAATGCCCCTAAGGGGCATTATCTTTCGAGCTTGCCGCTCTTGTAACATTATTAATGTATAGATGAAGACTTTAGAGGGAGATTACTCATGAACATTACTGCCAAACCTGTAATGAACCGAAAAGATGTGCTTTCGTTGACTGCTGGACCCGCTGTTCGTAAATCCCCGCGAGCGGTGCGCAAGGCTGTGTTTCCCGTAGCCGGACTTGGCACCCGCTTCTTGCCCGCGACCAAAGCAGTGGCCAAAGAAATGCTGCCCATTGTAGACAAGCCGTTGATCCAGTATGCGGTGGAAGAAGCGGCTGCGGCAGGTATCGAAGAAATCATTTTCATTACCCATCGGAGCAAGCGCGCCATTGAAGATCATCTGCATCGGGCAGTGGAACTGGAAAGCGAATTGGCCTCGCAGGGAAAACACGCTTCGCTGAAAATGCTGCGACAGTTAACGCCAAGTGGCGTTCATTTCAGCTTTGTCCGGCAGGAGGAGCCCCGGGGTTTGGGGCATGCAATTTACTGCGCGCGGCATCTCGTGGGCAACGAACCGTTTGCCGTACTGCTTCCGGACGATTTGATCGATGGAGATCCTCCTGTACTCGCACAGATGGTGTCCCAGTATGAACAAGTCCAAAGCAGTCTCATAGCGGTGCGTCAGGTTACGCGCGAACAGACGCGGCGGTATGGAATCGTGGATGCTTTTGATGCAGATGCAGAGAGCGAGACACTGAAAATCAGGGGGTTAGTGGAAAAGCCTTCTCCTGACGCTGCGCCTTCCACGATGGCTATCGTAGGCCGTTACGTTCTGTCACCCGCCATCTTTGACTGCATCAGCAACCTGAACCCTGGAACAGGAGGGGAAATTCAGCTTACTGACGGAATCTCCGGCCTTCTCAAGCTGGAATCTGTCCTGGCCTACCGTTACCAAGGGAAGCATTATGATTGCGGCAGCAAGGCAGGCTTCCTGGAGGCGACCATCGCCTATGGCTTGCAGCACCCGGAGGTGGCGATGGAGTTCAGGGAAACCTTATTAAGGGTAGGGCAGGAGCTCATCCAGGAATTTCAACAGGAACCGGAACCCACTGCTGCGGACGAACCTATATTGAAGACGGCCCAGGCATGATCGATCGCCTGAGAGAGCGAGATCCTTATATTTTCCAGTTAAAGATGACCTGCCTGCTCGTGGTTCACCCGGCTCCATTCCGGGGCGTGCGGGTCGTCGTGAAGATCAAAGAGATCAGGGAGGCCCGTCACTTCCCGTATTCTTCCTGATAGCACTTCTTCAGCCTGCCTCCAACCCGCCGTCTCTGCGAGCGAGAGGGAAGGGGGAAAGGGAAATGAGGAACGCTCTTCTCTTTTCTCTCTATCTGGCTTGATCAGCTTTGGCCGCCATCGTTTCCCCGAACCGTATGGTTCGACCGGGAGCCCAGGCCGGATTAAACACTATTTCGTTTTTCGGGAATAACATTACCACTGTTGATCCCAATTGGAATCTGCCCATTTCATCCCCTTTCTTGAGCACCAGATCCGATGAGTCATACCGCCACTCGCGCACATCGCGCGCGCCCTCCGAGTCCCGCGGGTTGACCACCCCATGCCATACGGTGGCCACACTCCCGACAATAGTGGCACCCACCAGTACTAAAGCAAATGGTCCGAATTCCGATTCAAATATGCAAATCACCCGCTCGTTGCGGGCGAACAACCCCGGGACACCGCGGACCGTTTTCGCGTTCACGGAGAACAGATCTCCCGGAACATAGATCATTCGGCTCACACGCGCATCTACAGGCATATGGACCCGGTGGTAATCCCGTGGGCTCAGATACAGTGTGGCAAAGTTGCCTCCGTAAAATTTTTCCGCCAACCGCGTATCCCCTCCCAGCAGCGCAGCGGCGGAATAATTGTGTCCCTTGGCTTGAAATATCTGGTCGCCGGAAATGACACCCAGTTGGCTTACAAGGCCGTCGGCTGGGCAAACATAATCCGCGTCGGATATCGGACGGCTCTCCAGAAGCAGAGGGCGGGTAAAAAAATCGTTGAAGGTTCGGTAGCTGCGGATATCCGAATTGACCGCCTCATCCATATTGACAGCGTAGCGCCAGACAAACCAGCGGATAAGAAGCGTGGTGAGACTGCCGGCATCGGCATTGGCAATACGTCCAGCCAGCAGTGTCAACGCGTGTTTAGGCAATAAGTACTGAGGAAATACAGAGAGAGAAGCTGTCTGCATGGCAATTTTTGAGATAAGAAGAGGGGCGGTTATAGTGTATTAAGCGATCAATCTTCGTGAGTCGATTTTTACTCCAGATTCGCGTCATCGGGATGTCATAATATCCTTTTCCCCCGGATGTGAATCCGGATGCGAACACCCTATTATAGCCTGTGTCCCAGACCGCCGGTTACAAGTTGAAGTCTGGTTTGTTCTTCCTGTTGCTGCAGTTCCCACATATAAGTATAGGCTCCATTCATCGAGAGGAGTTCCCGATGAGTACCGCGCTCGACGATGCGACCATGGTCCATTACCAGAATCTGATCGGAATCGACGATGGTGGATAAACGGTGGGCAATCGTCAGTGTGGTGCGATGGGCAGCGATACGGCGCATCTCCCCCTGAATGCTTTTCTCCGATTTTGAATCCAGAGCGGAGGTGGCCTCATCGAAGATAAGGATTCCGGGATTTTTCAAGACTGCGCGAGCTATCGCTACCCGCTGCTTTTCACCGCCGGAAAGTTTTAACCCTCTTTCTCCAACGACGGTCTGGTACTTGTCCGGCAGACTCTCGATGAAATCATGAAGATGAGCGGACCTTGCAGCTTCAAATACTTCTTCAGTGCTCGCCTTAGGGTTGCCATAGGAAATATTGTAATAAATGGTATCGTTGAACAGCACGCTGTCCTGCGGAACGATACCTATTGTCGCTCTCAGGCTGCTCTGGGTAACATCCCTGATATCCTGCCCATTTATCAGGATGCGCCCGCTGCTGACATCGTAAAAGCGAAAGAGTAACCGTGCGAGGGTGGACTTGCCTGATCCACTGTGACCAACTACTGCGACGCTGCGTCCTGCCGGAATGTCGAAGCTGACATCAAACAGAATCTGCCGGTCCGGTTCATAACTGAAATTTACCGCTTCGAAGCGTACGGGTGCGTTTCCGGCAATAAGGGTTACTGCACCTCGTTTATCCTGGATCTCTTCATTCTCCGCCAGTAAATTAAACATCTTTTCCATGTCCGCCAGAGAATGCTTGATCTCCCGGTAAACGAATCCAAGAAAATGCAGTGGCATATAGAGTTGGAGCATGTAAGCATTGACGAGCACCAGGTCTCCCAATGACATGGAACCCTGAATCACACCGTCGGCGGCAAGCCACAGCAGCGCAGTTATTCCTATTGCTATGATGGCGCTCTGCCCCGAATTGAGTGCGGCCAAAGATGTCTGATTACGAACTGCCGCAATTTCCCATTTTTGCATGTGCTCATCGTAGCGCCGCGCTTCCCAGGATTCATTGCCGAAATACTTGACCGTTTCGTAGTTCAGAAGGCTATCAATTGCCTGAGTGTTGGCTTTTGAATCCATGTCATTCATGGTTCTCCGAAAAATCATTCGCCATTCAGTCACGATGAGCGTGAGCGCAATGTAGGCCGCCAGCGTGCCAAGGATGATCACAGAAAACCAGATGCTGTACCCCGAGATGAGGATGATCGCAACCAGGCTGATTTCCAGCAGAGTGGGGAGGATGTTGAACAGCATGAAATTGAGGAGAAACGAAATACCGCGGGTTCCCCGCTCAATATCCCGCGACATTCCTCCCGTCTGCCTTTGCAGGTGAAAGCGCAGCGACAGCGCATGCAAATGGCTGAACACCTTGATTGCCACCCGGCGAATGGCGCGTTGGGTTACCTTGGCGAACACGGCGTCACGCAACTCTCCGAAGAGCGTGCTGCAGAGGCGCAGGAGCCCATACGCTAACAGCAACAGAACCGGCAAGACCAGCAGGGCGCGGGGACGGTCGAGCGCGTCGATAATTTCTTTCAGTACCAGTGGTATTGCCACGTTGGCAAGCTTGGCCATGAACATCAATACCACTGCCGCCACTACCCTGCCTTTGAATTCCCATAAATAGGGCAGCAGCGTACGGACGGTCTTCCAGTCGTTCCGGTTGGTGGGCGGCTTTTCCAGACGGGTAGGGCGCATCGTTGAATTCCAGGTAATGAGGGTGGTTCAGAAGGAGTATAACGCGCCCTTAGCTGGATATCGCCGGATCAACGGGATAATGGCGAGGTGTTTTGAGAGTGGATTTGCGTATCCTGCAAGCCAGGAGCCAAGCCTATGGGCGCGAAGCGGAGGCGTAAAGATGCTACAAAACACTTTTCGGCGCGCGCGAAGGCCGATGGTACAAACCGGATTTCAGCGCTGTTGAGCAAATACCCGTGTTCATGCCACTTTCTATAATTCTCAAGGCCAGTTTGGTGAAATACCGTATCAGGTAGGAGCAGGGTTCAGATAAGCTGATAAAAAAGGCGCCCAATCGGGCGCCTTGTTCGATGCGTGCTGCAATGTTGAGTTGCCAGGTATTGCAATACCTGGTTGACCCATGAAAGCACCTTATGTCGATTCTTCGGATAATTCCCGGCTTGCGCCCTCATCTCCATCCAGATCAACAGCGCCTTCCAGGAATACACGGCTTGCCCGGATATCCTCCGCTTCGATGGTGATCAGATCGGTGCGTGACAGGTTTTTCCTTGCTCCTTCGAACAAGCGGTTGGCCTGACGCAGTCTTGCGCGATCGAGAGCATTGCGTACGGAACGTGCATTGGCAAAATGCTCCATTTTCATCCTCAACCGGATGTATTCGCCAAAGGCCTTTTCCGCTTCTGCACTGAGACGGTAATTCTGTGCTGCCAGCATAAGCTTGGCGATGGCCACCAGTTCATCCGGAGAATAGTCAGGAAAATCGATGTGGTGAGCTATCCGCGATCGCATGCCGGGATTGCTGCGGAAGAATTTGTCCATGCGGTCCTTGTAACCGGCAAGGATGACAACCAGATCCTCCCGGTTGTTTTCCATCACCTGCAGCAGGATTTCGATCGACTCAGCCCCATAATCGCGTTCATTTTCGGGTTTGTAGAGGTAATAGGCCTCGTCGATGAACAGCACGCCGCCCATGGCCTTCTTTATAACTTCCTTGGTCTTGGGCGCGGTATGACCGATATATTGGCCCACCAGGTCATCACGAGTCACGGAAACAAGGTGTCCTTCACGCACATAACCCAGGCGGTGCAGGATCTCGGACATACGCTGTGCCACCGTGGTTTTTCCGGTGCCCGGATTGCCGGTGAAGGACATATGCAGGCTGGGCGCGCCGGCGGTAAGGTCCAGTTTCTTGCGGACGCGGTCCACGAGCAACAAGGCGGCGGTTTCGCGGATGCGGGTTTTTACCGGTTTCAAGCCAATCAGATCGCGGTCAAGCTTATCCAGTACTTCCTTGATATTGGAAGCCTGAAACTCGGCTTCCAGATCGATGGAACTGTTATCGGAAGGGGGAATTTCTTTCAGTTGTGTTGTCACGTTGATCCACCCAAAAGGAAATAAAATATTAGGACTCGTGCCTCGGTTATTGGTTTACCGGAAAGCGGCCTTACATGGGATTACCAGGGAAATCAGGATCAGGTAAGGCAGCAGGCCGGTAAAGCGTCCGCTGCCCTGTCCGAAGTTGGCTATCCCCTTCCGGGGAAGGAAGGGGAGGAAGTCATCAGTACCGCTCGGCTTCCGGTTTTTCCGTGGCGTAGGAATGGATGGTATAGCGGACTTGCCGGCCATCCACTTCCTGGCGCACCAGGCCAAAGCCAGGCTCGTTCTTCGGACGATTGACGATGTAGGACATAACCGGGCTTTCCACACCGCGTGACGAGTCGAAAGCCGTGACACGGACGTAGTGGTTCGGATAGGTCTTCCGGCAATCGTTGATCTCCTGCAGGATACCCGCGGGGTCCTTCAGGTCGAACATCGGGTTCCCGAACATTTCCCAATACGTGTTGCGGGGATGTGGATCATCGGTATATTCAATCCCGATTGCCCAGCCGTTCTTCAGCGCGTATTTGATTTGCGCCGAAATTTGCTTGTCCGTCAGCGGGGGCAGAAAGGAAAATTGCCCTTGCGTGAGACGGTTTTGAAAATTGGTCATCATGATGTGGTTTCTCCTTGATACGATTAAACGCTGGCGGTTTCGCTCGGCACGAAGTCGGCGGTGTCGGTGGATTCATAGTTGAAGGTGATATCCTTCCACGTTTCCAGCGCCTGCTTGAGCGGCGTGCACCACCTGGCGGCTTCTTCCAGAATCTTGGGGCCTTCCTTCACATAGTCGCGGCCTTCGTTGCGTGCCAGTACCATTGCTTCCAGCGCAACGCGATTGGCAACCGCACCGGCTTGAATGCCCTGAGGGTGCCCGATGGTACCACCGCCAAACTGCAGTATCACGTCTTCGCCGAGATAATCCAGCAATTGGTGCATCTGCCCGGCATGGATACCGCCCGAAGCAACCGGCATGACCTTGTTCAGTGAAGCCCAGTCCTGCTCGAAGAACAGCCCATGCTCCAGGCTTACCGGCGTATGGCGGTCGCGCAGGGTATCGTAGAAGCCCTTGATCATGAGCGGATCGCCTTCCAGCTTGCCCACCACGGTGCCTGCGTGGATGTGATCCACGCCTGCCATCCGCATCCACTTGCAGATGACGCGGAAGTTCATGCCATGGTTCTTCTGACGGGAATAGGTGGAGTTCCCGGCGCGGTGCAGGTGCAGGATCATGTCATTCTTGCGTGCCCACTTCGCCATCGACTGGATCGCGGTGTAGCCGATCACCAGGTCGATCATGATGATGACGGAGCCAAGGGACTTGGCAAATTCCGCGCGCTCGTACATGTCTTCCATGGTGCCAGCGGTAACGTTCAGGTAGTGACCCTTGACTTCACCGGTAGCAGCGGAGGCCTTGTTGACCGCTTCCATACAGTACAGGAACCGGTCACGCCAGTGCATGAAGGGTTGCGAGTTGATGTTCTCGTCGTCTTTCATGAAGTCGAGACCACCCTTGAGTCCTTCATATACCACGCGGCCATAGTTGCGGCCGGAGAGGCCCAGCTTCGGCTTGGTGGTGGCGCCGAGCAGCGGCCGGCCGAATTTGTCGAGCCGCTCACGCTCAACGACGATACCGGTTGCGGGACCCTGGAAGGTCTTCAGATAAGCCACGGGGATGCGCATGTCTTCGAGACGCAGTGCTTTCACCGCCTTGAAGCCGAACACGTTGCCGATGATGGAAGCCGTCAGGTTGGCAATGGAGCCCGGCTCGAACAAATCGAGGTCATAGGCGATGTAGGCGAAATACTGAGCTTCGGTCTTGGTACCGGGACCTGTATTAGGCACCAACTCTGAACGATAGGCCTTGGCGCGATACAGTTCGCAGGCGGTCAGACGGTCGGTCCATACTACTGTCCAAGTGGCGGTGGAAGATTCGCCGGCGACAGCGGCGGCGGCTTCCTCATGATCTACCCCTGCCTGGGGTGTGATACGGAACAAGGCGATGACATCCGTATCTTTGGGCACATAGTCGGAATCCCAGTAGCCCATTTTCTTGTACGGAATTACGCCGGATTTGTAGCGTTCCTTGCCGGTAATTTCTTCACTCATGTCAGTTCTCCTCATAGGGGTAGTTAAAGGTGCTACGGAAAGAATTGTAATGGGTATTACTATAAATAACAGTCACGTGTTTTGATTGTTATGATAACATTTTACTTATATGTTTTCACTCTCCATGAACCATGAGGCAAGATGCTGCATATTACGCTGCGGCAGTTAAAGGTCTTTGAATCGGTTGCTCGCCACCTGAGTTTTTCCCGTGCGGCAGAGGGTCTGCATCTTACCCAGCCGGCAGTCTCCATGCAGATCAAGCAACTGGAAGACACTATTGAACTTCCGTTATTCGAGCAGATGGGCAAGAAAATCTATCTGACCGACGCGGGACGCGAACTTTATCATTACAGCCGTGCCATCTCCCAGCAACTGGCAGACATGGAACTGGCGCTCGATGAACTGAAAGGGCTGGAACGGGGCAGGCTCAATATTTCAGTGGTCAGCACCGCCAACTATTTTGCCCCACATCTACTGGCCAAGTTCTGCCAGCGCTACCCGGATATTACTGTCAGCCTCAACGTATCCAATCGTGAAATAGTGCTCAAGCAACTGTCCGACAATGTAATCGATCTTGCCATCATGGGTCAGCCGCCGGAAGACCTGGATATTGCAACCGAATCATTCATGGAGAATCCCCTGGTTGTCATCGCTCCGCCTGAGCATCCGTTATGCAAGGTGCGGAGGATTCCAGTCAAGCGACTGGAGCAGGAAACATTTCTTGTGCGGGAGCCAGGATCCGGCACACGCGGCGCGATGGAGCGTTTTTTCGCATCACACCATATTTCACTCAACAGGGGAATGGAAACCGACACCAGCGAGGCAATCAAGCAGGCGGTCCAGGCCGGTATGGGTCTGGGCATCACCTCGTTGCATACAGTGGAACTGGAACTGGAAACGAAACGGTTGAAGATTCTCGATGTCGAGGATTTTCCCATCATGCGCTACTGGCATATCGTTCATCGAAAGCACAAGCGGCTCTCCAGCGTTGCACAGGCATTCCAGGAATTTCTGCTGAAAGAGGCTCGCGGATTGATGTCACACAACAGGGCTGACGCCTCATTTTGACTGCGGGACTAAACACCACCCCAAGCCTTAGCCGACAGAGTAAAAATACTGTCGGCTAAGGCTTCGAATAAATTCCTATACGCCAGCTATTTTTTTTGTCTATATTCCTGTTCAAAGCGCTCATGCATTTTACTCACCATTTTGTGCAGGTTTCTCATTTCATCGGGTTCAAGCTTACCATTATGGTTTTTGTCGTTTTGGTCAAACATCCACTCGTGGTGTTTCATGAATTCTTTTTTACTGACACTACCATCTGCTTCTCTTTTCATCACAGAAGCATCGCTTCCTCCTTCATGTTCACTTGCATTGGCACCAGTTGTGAGACTGCCCGTGGCTATTAAAAAAGGAACGATTGCAATAATGAGTCCCATTTTTCGTTTTTGTGACATGGTGATGTCTCCTTGATTAAATCCATCCAATAGTGGCTACCAAAATCACGAATCGCAAATTCCTGCGATAGTCTCTGAAAGAAAGGCTCTGAAAGACTACGCTATCTTCAGTTTAGGCCAAAATGCCCTTGATGTCAGTTGGGCGAGATCAGCAAATACCAGGTAAAACTTATGGCGTGACAGGGCCGGCCTTTCTTCCCGCAGTTAAGATCTGGGCTCGCTAGCCTCGCACTGCTCAAGAATCCAGGTCTAGCTGTAAGGTATCCGGAAGCTTCATCCTTTTGCCTCATCCTGCTCTCGCATTTTGATACCGCGCTTTTCATTAGAATTGTCTTTTTTCATTCCTTAGATAGTGTAGGTACGGCGGGTGGCTTTTGCCTTCGATCCAGAACGAAGAGCCATTGTGCTTATCGCAGGCGATAAATCAGGGGGAAGTGAGAAGCGATTTTACAGACAGCTAATCAGGAAAGCGGATGCAGAACTCCCTGGAAAACCCTCAGCCTCAGGCGACTAGAGAGTAAATTCATCTACGTCAGCCTCCAAGAACGGAAGGCTGCCGGTGCACATATTACATATGCCGTTCGTTCCGCATGCTCACTCGTTTTCAACGGTGGAAGGAGGATTACCCGATGTCGCATGGGACGCTCCAACCCCTGGTTGCCCGCGCTGACGTGTCATTTTTCTTATCACTACAAAAAAGAGGGGTACGAAAAAGATGGCAAGAAAGGTCGCGGCCAGCATTCCCCCGAAAACACCCGTCCCGATGGAATTCCGGCTGGCGGCGCCTGCACCGGAAGCGACAACCAGCGGAAACACACCCAGGATAAAAGCCATGGAAGTCATGATAATGGGACGGAAACGAAGCCGTGCCGCCTCGAGCGCGGCGTCAAGCAAAGGCTCTCCATCCGCATACCGCTGATTGGCGAATTCCACGATCAGGATCGCGTTCTTCGCGGACAACCCGATCAATGTCACCAGCCCGATCTGGAAATAGATGTCGTTGGTCAATTCACGAACCCAGATGGCCAGTAGTGCGCCTAAAATTCCGAACGGGATTGCAAGAATCACTGCGAACGGAACTGACCAGCTCTCGTAAAGGGCGGCCAGTACCAGAAAGACCATGAGCAGGGCGAAGGCGAATACCAGAACCGATTTCCCTCCTGCCTGGCGTTCCTGGAAGGATATTCCGCTCCAGTCGATCGTATAACCTTTTGGTGTCAATACCTCATCTGCGATCTGTTCCAGCGCATCGAGCGCCTGCCCCGAGCTGTAGCCGGGGGCGGCGCCGCCCAGCACGAGTGCGGAATTGAATCCGTTGAAGTGGGTGACGGGATCAGGCCCGCTGGTGAATTCGGTGGTGATCACCGAATTGAGCGGAATCATGACGTGGCCTTTGTCGTTCTGTGCACGCACGTAAATCTTCTCGATGTCCTCCGGGTTCGATCGGTACTCCGGCAGAGCCTCCGTCTGGACGCGATAGATGCGCCCATATTTCACGAAGTCGTTGACATAAAGGTTACCGAAATAAGCCTGCATGCTGTCGAAGACTTCAGAAATCGGTACACCCAGGGCTTTGGCGCGTTCCCGGTCCACGCGAGCGTAAAGCCGGGGCGCACTTACGCGAAAATTGGTGCTGGCAGCGGCGATAGCAGGATGTTCCACGGCCTTGGTGATGAACTGCTGGGTAATCTCGGCAAACTCTGTGAAATCCCCTCCGCTCGGATCCTGTACTTGCAGGGAGAAGCCTCCAGTGGAGCCCAGTCCCCGGATGGATGGGGCATTGAAGGCAAGAATCAGCGCTTCCGGTATCTTTGCAAACTCCTGGAAGGCGGATGCGATAAGGCCGGTGACATGCTCCCCGGCACTCTTGCGCATGTCCCAGGACTGGAGCGGAACGAACATCGTCGCCTGATTCGCCCCCCGTGTGCCGAACACGAAGTTCTGCCCGGCCAGCGCATCTGTTGAGTGTACCGCTGGAATCGACAGGAAGTATTGCTCTACTTTGCTCAATACATCAATCGTGCGTTCCTTGGAAGCTCCATCCGGCAACTGGACAACGGTAATGAAATAGCCCTGATCTTCTTCCGGGAGAAAACTGCCGGGAACCGTTCTGAACAGGCCAAGGAGGACGAATATCATGACGGCAAAAATGCAGAGGGCGATCATGGATCGTTTCAATATCATCCCGACGCCGTTTGTATAGCGTGTCTGCATCCAGTCAAACGACCGGTTGAACAGCTTCCAGTACTTTGCGGGCTCCCCATGCCCCGGCTTGAGAATAAGCGCACAGAGCGCGGGACTCAGAGTAAGCGCCACGAAGCCCGATATCGCAACGGACAGGGCGATGGTAATCGCAAACTGTTTGTATAATTCGCCGGTGATTCCACCCAGAAAGGCGACCGGAACAAACACCGCCCCCAGCACCAGGACGATGGCAATGACGGGGCCCGCCACTTCATCCATGGCGATCCTGGCCGCCTCTTTGGGGAGCAACCCCTCCTGCATATGCCGCTCGACATTTTCCACCACGACGATTGCATCATCCACCACGATCCCGATTGCAAGCACCATGCCGAACAGAGTCAGGGTATTGATTGAAAACCCAAGCGCTGCCATCCCCGCCAGGGTTCCGATCAGTGAAATAGGAACCGCGACTGCTGGAATGATCGTCGCTCTCCAGCTTTGCAGAAAAACAAAAACGACCAGTATGACAAGGAGCGTTGCTTCGATCAGCGTCTTCAGGACTTCCTTGATGGAAACGTCGATGAATATGGTAGTGTCATAGGGTATGTCGTAGGAGACACCCGCTGGGAAACTGCGCGCGAGCTTGTCCATTTCCTGGCGCACCCGGTGAACCGTATCGAGCGCGTTGGCGCCGGGGGCAAGAAAAGTCAGAAGAAAGGTGTTGGGCTTTCCGTTCCATCTCCCTTCGAGATCATATGATTGCGCGCCCAGTTCCACTCTCGCTACGTCCCGCATTCGCACCATGGAACCATCGGGATACGCCCTTACAATCATATCCTCGAATTCCTTCACTTCACTCATGCGACCCTGGGTAATGACCGGAATGGTAAGCTCTGTTCCCTTGGGTGAAGGCTCCCGCCCTACTCTGCCAGCAGGGAAATCCCGGTTCTGCTCGCGTACCACAGCCGCGATATCGGTGGGAGTGAGGTCCAGTTGCGCCATGCGGACAGGATCCAGGATCAGCCGCATGGAGTAATTCTGGCTGCCGAAGATAATTGCATCCCCTACGCCCGGAAGGCGCTTGATGTTGTCAAGAACCCGCAGCAGCGCGTAGTTCGAGAGGTAAATGGTATCGTGCCGTGGGTCGGAAGAACTCAGGGCAATGACCGCCAGAAGATCAGGCGATGTTTTTTTCACGGTGATACCCTGGCGCACGACTTCGTCCGGAAGTTGCGGTTCGGCAAGGCGCTGCCTGTTCTGTGTCTGGACCTGCGCGATATCCACGTCCGTTCCGATCTCGAACGTGAGCTTCATGGTCATATGTCCGTCGTTCGAGCTGGTGGATTCGTAATAAAGAAGATTATCGATACCCGGAAGCTGGACCTCGATGGGGCGCGCGACGGATTCCGCAACAACTTCTGCGCTCGCCCCGGGGTAATCGGCGTCGATCTGCACCATGGGTGGCGTGATTTCCGGGAACTGCGCGATCGGCAGGCTTCTCAGCGCAACGAGCCCCACCACGACAATAATGATGGACAGGACGGACGCGAAAATTGGACGATCAATAAAAAAGCGGGAGTTCATGACGATTTCCTGCTCATTTCACTCGCGGAGCGATCCTCTTTGTAGGGGATGGCCTTCACCGGGTTTCCTGGCTGGATCCGGTGTAATCCTTCCACAACCACTTGCTCGCCTGGGCGAAGGCCGTTTTCGATCAACCAGTCTTTGCCATGCCATGAGCTCGCTGTGACGGGTCGAGACTGCGCCTTGCTCTCGGCATCGACGATATAGACGAAGGAACCCTGGGGTCCCAGTTGCACAGCCCGTTGCGGAATCAGGATCGCCTCTGTCCGGATATATCCCTTGACACGGACATGAACAAATTGCCCCGGATAAAAATAGGATTGTCCCGGAGAAAAACCTCCTTCCGGGTTCGGAAACGTGAATCTTCCCTCCAGCGTACCGGTTTCCGGTCGTATGGATACGTCGGAGAAATCAAGCACGCCTTCCTGCGGGTACACGCTTCCATCGGAAAAGGTGATCACTCCCCGCAACTGGAAAATATCCGGCCTTTGCACTTTCTTCTCCGCCAACTCACGCCGCCTTCTGAGAAGATAGCTTTCGGGAACATTGACATTAACGTACATGGGATCAAGCTGGTCGATGGTGGTCAGCAGGGTTGTCTGGGCGGATACCAGGCGCCCTTCATAGAAATGGCTGCGTCCTATCCGTCCGTTTACCGGGGCTGTGATGATCGTATTGTCCAGATCGAATTTCGCCCTGATCAGGTCACTTTGCGCCGCCTCCAGCCCTGCTTTGGCTGCCAGTGTTTCCGCGACTGCGTCATCGACACTCTTGCGGCTGACAGCCTGTTCCTCGAGCAGCGGTTTTACGCGCGCTTCTTCCTGCTCTGCCTGAACGACGCGGGCCTGGGCCTGCGCGACCCTCGCCTTTCCGCTGAAATAGTTCGCCTCGAAGGGCACCGGATCGATCAGGTAAAGTTTGTTGCCCTTCTTGACATTCGTCCCCTCTGTAAAAAAAACTTTCTTGATTATTCCCGTTACCTGCGGGCGAATCTCGACGGGACGAAAAGCCTGTGTTTGCCCGATAAACTCAGGCTCGTCGGGAACAGTTTGCGTGGTGACGGTAATCACCTCCACTTCGGGGACAGCTTGGGGAGGAGGGGATGCTTTCTGGGAACAACCGGCAAAGGAGATCAGGATGAGTCCGGCGCCTAGAGCGGCGACAGATACGCCGCTGGAAAGGAACCACGGGCGAGACAGATTCATGTACGTCTCCTGTCGGCTGCGGAAAAGGGAGGAGCAACAATAAGCTGATTGAGGGTGATGATAATCTTTATTTTTTTATGGCGGGTCAGGTTTCGGATCGCCAGACTGTTCCCAATGCCGTCAGACAGGCGTCCATCCGCCGCCGAGCGCCTTGTAAAGCTGGACCACGGATATCAGATGGAGGCGGCGGGTTGCCGTAAGCGCAAATTCGGCATCGAACAGGTTACGTTTGGCCAGCAGCACGTCCACGTAACTGGTAATACCACCCTTATACCGCAGATCGGCGATATGCAGAGCCGAGCGCAGTGCATTCACCTGCTGTTCCTGCGCCTTGCGCTGCTCGTTGGCGGTGCTTACCGCGATCAGGGCATCCTCGACTTCCCTGAAGGCGAGCAGTATGGTTTGTTCGTACTGGGCAAGCATCTGCCTGGCCTGTGCTTCCACTGCGCGCTGCTCCATCCCCAAGGCTTGCGCGTTGATCAATGGAACAGCCAGACCCAGTCCGCCTACCCCGAATTCGCTCCCTGAAAGGAGGAGATTGGACAGCGCCGGACTTGCCACGCCCAGGAAACCGGTAATATTGAGCTTGGGAAATCGCGCCGCCTTGGCTGCGCCAATCCGGGCGGTTGCCGCTGCAAGGGTTTGTTCCGCCTGCAGGATGTCGGGGCGGCGCTGCAACAGTTCGGAAGGAAGCCCGGCTGGCACCTCTGGCGCTAGCAACTGCTCCGTGAGAGAGCGTCCCCGTTCTATCGAAACCGGATTTCTACCCACCAATACACTCAGTTCGTTTTCCTTCTGGGCAGTCAGCCGTTGCAGTTCTGCCACCCGGGTGGCTGCATTCGCGCGCTCAGCTTCGAACTGGTCGAGGTCAAGCCTGGAAATGACTCCTCCCCGCAGTTGGGCTCGCGCAAGCGCCACCGACTCCTCCCATGAGTGCAGGGCATTGCGCGCAATACCCATCTGCATATCGAATTGCAGGAGATCGAAATACGCCTGCGCTACCGAACTTACCAGGGTCAGGACCACAGCGCGCCGGTTTTCTTCCCGTGCCATCAAGTCAGCCAGGGCGGCTTCGTTCGAACGGCGAATGCGACCCCAGATATCAATTTCCCAATTCAGGGTCGCCTGTCCGAAATAGCTGTAAGGTGTGGGAAATCCAGGGAACTTGAATCCTCCAAGGGTTCCGAAAGCAGGTGCATTGGCATTTGCGTCCATCTTGGGAAGGAAATCCATGCGTGCAGTAGCAAGGCGTGCCTCCAGCTCTTCAACGCTTGCTACCGCCTGCTTGAGATCCTTGTTCTGGGCCAGCGCGAGACGGATGAGCTGTTGCAGTTGATTATCATGCAGCAATTCCCACCAGGACAGGTTCGCAATGGATTGCCCCTCCGTCTGCGCCATGCGAAACTTTTCGGAGGTTTCGACATGAGGGCGAATATAGTCAGGTCCCATTGCGCAGGATGCAAGGAGCAGAGTCGAGAGCAACAACCCCATCCTGCTCCGCAGGCGCTCTCTCATGCCACGATGGCTCGCCACGATGTTTTTCATGATGTTTCCTGCGACAGGTTTTCGACTGGCCTACCTTTATTTTTGCGCGAAAGCCACGTAAAAAACAAGGGAATAAATATTGTTGCAACAAAAGTGGCAAGCAGCATTCCCCCAAACACGCCGGTCCCCATGGAGCGACGCGCGGCAGCACCTGCCCCCGTGGCGATCAGCAGCGGCACGATACCCAGCACAAAAGCCATGGACGTCATGACGATGGGCCGGAAACGCAAACGCGCCGCTTCAACCGCTGCCTGTGCCACAGGCAGACCCTCAGCCATTTTCTGCGTAGCAAACTCGACGATCAGAATGGCATTTTTTGCAGCGAGGCCGATGAGCGTGATCAGGCCGATTTGAAAATAGATATCGTTCGGCATGCCTCGGGTCAAAACGGCAAGCAGGGCGCCCGCAAGAGCAAAAGGCACCGCCATGATAACGGCGAGCGGCAGGGCCCAGGTCTCGAACTGGGCAGCAAGAATGAGAAATACCATTATGATCGCGAAGCTGAAGGCAAAAATTGCGGCTGAGCCGGTCCGCTTTTCCTGATAAGCCTGTCCCGTCCACGCAATCTGGTAGTCATCGGGCAAATTTTTTGCCGCAATCTCCTCTACAAGCCGGATAGCGTCGCCTGAACTCACCCCAGGTGCGCCGCCTCCCAGAATCTTTGCGGCAAGGAGGCCGTTGTAGCGCTCGAGCTGCTCCGCGCCCACAATGGTGCTGAGTTTGCTGAGGGCGGACATGGGTACCATCGCGCCGGATTGTGAGCGTACATACACTCTGCCGAGATCCTCGGGATGCATCCGGTATTGCGGTTCTGCCTGCATTTGCACCCGGTAGGTACGACCGGAGTAATTGAAATCGTTGATATACAGCGAACCCATCGTACTTTGCAGCGTGGCGTAAATGTCCGCGATTCTCACTTGCTGAGAAATCGCTTTTTCCTCATCCACTTCAATGAAGAATTGCGGCACGGTGGGACGGAAAAAGGTATTGATGCCGGCCAGCCTCGGTTCCTGGTTCAGTGCAGTGATAAGGTTGTTCACCACTGTGGATAATTGAACCGGATTAGCGCCCCCACGGCTTTGCACATAGACTTCGAAGCCGCCTGCGGTTCCCAGCCCGCGGATGGTGGGCGGGTTGAAGGAGATCGCGATTCCATCCGGCTGCTGCATTCCGATACCCATCAGCTTCTGGATGATATCCTCCGCTGTTGCCTTCCGCTCCGACCAGTCCTTGAATGCGACGAACATGGTAGCAGAACTGGTTTTATTTCCGCCACCGATCAGATCGAAGCCGTTTACAACGAATTGATGGGCCACGGCTGGATCATCCGCAATCCCCGCTCGCACCGATTCCGCGGTTTTTGTTGTTCTAGCCAGTGTGGCGCCATCCGGCAGGATGGTTGCGGTGACGACATAGCCCTGATCTTCCGGCGGCACGAAACTCTCCGGTACTGTTTTGAACAGATAGGCCGATAAGACAATGATACTTAGGAATACGAAGGCACCGATAACCTTATGGCGCAGCGTGATATTGACCATGCGGATATAAAAATTCGTCACCCGCTGAAAACCGCTGTTGAACGCAAGAAAGAACCGGGATTCACCGTGGGTATGCTTGAGCAGAATGGCGCACAAGGCAGGCGTCAAGGTCAGTGCCACCAAGCCGGAAATGGTTACCGCCACGGCGACGGTGACTGCGAACTGGCGATACAGTTCGCCTGCGATTCCCCCCATGAATGCAACCGGCACAAATACGGCGCACAGTACCAGGACAATCGCAACCACCGCGCTTGCAACCTGTTCCATGGAGCGAATGGCAGCTTTCAGCGGCGGCAGCTTCTCTTCGTCCATCAGCCGCTCGATATTTTCCAATACGACGATTGCATCATCCACCACAATGCCGATGGAAAGCACCATGGCGAAAAGTGTAAGGGTGTTGATGGAGAAGCCGAATACCCACAATCCGGCGAAAGTGCCCACAAGGGAAATGGGCACGGCAATAATGGGAATCAGCGTGGCGCGCCAGCTTTGCAGGAACAGATAAACAACCAGCAGAACGAGCGCCATCGCTTCGCCGAGCGTCTTGACCACCTCCCACATCGAAGCTTTGACGAACAGACTGGTATCGTACGGCACCACGTAGTCCATTCCCTCCGGAAAGTGTTTCTTCAGCTCTTCCATTTTGGCGACCAGCGCGTTTTTCGTGTCGAGCGCATTCGCCCCGGGTTGCAGGAAGACAGGAATGCCGGCGCCGGGCTGACCATTCAAGGCCGTGCGAACATCATAGCTTTGCGCCCCCAGCTCAATACGGGCGACATCCTTGAGGTAGAGGACCCCGCGCGGGCCATCCGCCCGCAAAATGATATCGCCGAACTGTTCAGGTGTTATCAGCCGACCCCTTGCATTTACGGTGTAAATCAGTTGCTGATCAGGCGGAGCCGGTTCCTGACCGATCTTGCCGGCAGCATATTGCGCGTTCTGCGCCTGGATAGCGGCAGTGATGTCCGTGGTAGTCACGCCCAGTTGGGCCATGCGATCGGTATGCAGCCAGATGCGCATGGAATAATCCTGGCCGCCAAAGACAGTGGCATCACCCACTCCATCCGTACGTCTCAGCTCATCCATTATGTTGAGCGTGGCATAGTTGCTGAGATAGAGCGGATCATATTTGCCTTTCTCGGCCGAGATCAGCATGAAAACTATCAGGATGTCGTTGGAGCGCTTCTCAATTTTCAGGCCGGTGCGGCGCACTTCATCCGGCAGTCGTGGTAGCGCGACGTTTACGCGGTTACTGATATTGAAAGTAGCCTGATCAACGTCCGTACCGACCTCGAACGTTGCAGTAATGGTCAGCGTTCCGCTGGAGTCGGCGCTTGAACTGAAATACAAAAGGTCCTGAACACCGCTCAATTGCTCTTCGATGGGGGCGGCCACTGTTTTGGTCAAGGTTTCAGCGCTGGCGCCGGGATAGGTCGCGGTTATCAGCACGGTAGGGGGCGCGATCTCCGGATACTGCGCAATGGGGAGCTGCAATGCGGCGGCGAGTCCGGCAAGGACGATGATAATGGAGATAACCGACGCAAATATCGGTCGCAGAATAAAAAATCTGGTCATGATTTATCCGGCGGTTTTCCGCCCGGTTTTTTGCTCAAACGGCTTTGCCGGAACCGGAATCCAGCGGGGCAGGGGACATTCCCGGTGCTTCTCCGGGCGGGTGAGGGGAAACGGGCGAGCCGGGACGAAGCTTGATGATGTTATCGACAATGACTTTATCGCCGGCTTTGAGTCCGTCAAGGATTACCCAGTCCGTACCCATCCACTTCCCGGTAATCACCGGCTGCAGAGTCGCTTCGTTTTTTTCGTTGATCACATACACTGACTGACCGCGGTCAGACGTCTGTATTGCGCTCTGCGGGACGAGGAATACACCGTCACGCTGGCCAATGACCACTTTCGCCCTGACAAACTGTCCCGGCAGCAATCGCTGTCCGGCATTTTCGAACGTGGCGCGCAGTTGTTGCGTGCCCAGCAGCGGGTCGATCTGACTGGCAGCGAAATTCAGTTCCCCTTTCTTTTCGTATTCCGAGCCGTCCGGCAATATCAAAGTCACCTGTTTTACTTTTTTCTCGGTCAGGGGACCACCGAGCTGCGTTAGTTCGTTACTCGACAGGCTGAAACGCACCCAGATCGGCGACAATTGCACCAGCGTGGTCAAAAGGCTGTTGTTAGCTTCCACCAGCGCGCCTTCCGAAAACTGGAAGCGGCCCGAAATGCCGTTGACCGGAGCGGTTACAGAGGTATAGGAGAGGCTGAGTTCCGCATCGCGCACGCGCACCTCGGCCTGCTGGAGCGCGGCATGCGCAATCGCGTTATCGGAGACCGCGTTATCATACTCGCGCTGGCTGATTGCCTGCGTATCCAGCAGGTCTTTCAGGCGTTTTTCTTCGCGCTCGGTCTGAATGATGCGGGCTTTCTGTTCTGCTAGTTGCGCCTTCGCCTGAGCAAGCGCATATCGGTAGGGTACCGGATCAATCAGAAACAGAGACTGACCCGCTTTTACCGCTGCGCCTTCCTCATACAGGCGTTTGAGCAGAATGCCCCCCACGCGGGGACGTATTTCGACCTCCTTGGCGCCTTCGGTCTGGGCCACGGCTTCGGCGCTGATGGGTACGCTGGTAGGTTGAACCTCGATTACACTTACGGGAAGGGCCGGTGGATGAGGGGGCGTTTCAGGCTTCTTGCCACAGCCCGGCACCGTAACGATCAGGACGATGCCC
Organism: Nitrosospira multiformis; assembly: GCF_003050865.1. Taxonomy (GTDB): domain Bacteria; phylum Pseudomonadota; class Gammaproteobacteria; order Burkholderiales; family Nitrosomonadaceae; genus Nitrosospira; species Nitrosospira multiformis_E. Next base: position 114,636 of record NZ_QAOK01000007.1, read on the forward strand.
GCGGCAATGCTTATGGCAAGCCGCATGACCGCGTGCAGCAGGCCGGGCGTTTTTCTCTGGCTGAACATTAAAGAGTTGCCGGGTTTACTTTTATAATCCTGCGTGGCTGTCATCATGCTCCGTGCAGCTAAATTTGGAACTTGCATACATACGTGTATGTATGTAAATTATAAACCAACCTTCACAGATGTAAATAGCGATTCGTACATGGTCCGAAAAACCAAGGAAAATGCGGAATTGACACGGCAGCGTCTCATAGATGCGGCGCGCCAGGTTTTTCTGGAGCGAGGTGTCGCCCGTACCACCATGGAGCATATCGCGCGCGAGGCCGGCGTCACCCGGGGAGCGATCTACTGGCATTTCAACAATAAAATCGATCTGATTCAGGCCATGCGCGAGCAGGTATTCCTGCCTCTCATCGATCGCATGGACGATACCCTGCTGGTTGAAGGCGTGGACGATCCTCTCACCTGTATCGAAAATTTCCTGTGCGGCACGATTCAGGTTCTGGCGGATAGCAAGGAGACTCGCCAGATATACGAAATCATGATGATCAAGTGCGAGTACGTGGATGAATTCGCCATGGTCTTGCAGCAGATTTTATTCAACTGTGCGCACATTTCGGAGAAGTTGAGGCTGGTTTACGAACGCGCCAGGGTTCAGGAGTTACTGCATTCATCTCACGATCCCGTGCAACTGGCCATTGATATCCATCTGTTCTTTATCGGGTTGTTGCACATGTGGGTGAAGGATACAGAGGGAAATCAGTTCCGGCACCAGGCTATTGAACTGGTGGAGGCGCATATGAGACTACGCCGCGTCTCCCCTGAGCGGACTGTTCGCTATCCCTGAATCGCATGGAATGAAGTCATTATTGATGATCCGGTGAGCAAACAGCACGAACGTTCAAAGCGTGCCATTATTGATCTGGCTGGATCCGGGTCAGGCCCGGAATGACGGGATTCATAGTATTTCTGGCCGAATCAACAGGTCAGACTTCGTCGGGCAATATGAGACAACGGGTTTGTTGCGGAACTCCGCTATTCTATTCTATCGATATCGATAGAGGATTCACTCCCACATTGTATATTTTCAGAAATGATGCCTGTATAGTTGACTAAATCAATCAGGTATCTTATAGTTGACTAAATCAGTCGTCTATTGGACTTCTGCTGACTGAGATATTTCTGAGCCTATCTACTTAATCCGTGAATCCATCAAGAGCAAAGGGGAGTTCATCATGAGGCTAACAACCAAAGGACGGTTTGCAGTAACAGCGTTGCTCGATCTCGCGCTGCAACGTCGGACGCGTCCTGTGACACTTGCGGAAATCAGCCAGCGTCAGCAAATTTCGCTATCTTATCTTGAGCAGTTGTTCGCCAAACTGCGTTCCCGGGGACTTGTCGATAGTGTAAGAGGCCCGGGTGGCGGCTATTGTCTTGCGAAAGACATGGGGCAAGTGTCGGTTGCCGAGATCATTCTCGCGGTTGACGAGCCTATCGATTCAACCCAGTGCAATGGAAAGGAAAATTGCCACAACGACAGGAAATGCATGACGCACGACTTGTGGACAAAACTCAACGAACTGATTTTCGACCATCTTGGCGCAGTCACGCTGAAACAACTGGTCGATGAGCAGAGGGAAAGAGAGGAATGGCGGAAGGCAAGAGAGGCGGGTGTTGTGCAGATGCTGGATATGCGGAAGGTTGCGCCTGAAAAGGTCATGCCCGACCGGAGCCGCACTGCAGTTTCTGCCTGACTCCAATTTTGAATGCCGAACGCTTACTTTCATTGTCATAATCGCATGGGGTAGACGGAGAATGGCGATGTCAATAAAACTGACTGAAAACGCGGCGAAACAGATTCAGAAGCAGCTCGCGAAGCGGGGCAAGGGAGTGGCCCTGCGAGTCGGGGTCAAGAAGGTGGGGTGCTCCGGATTTGCCTATACCTATGCTTATGCAGATGAGCTGCGCGAGAGTGATCGGATGTTCGAATCCTGTAACGCTCATGTAGTGGTTGATGTCGATTTTCTGCCGTTTCTTGATGGCTCACGAATTGACTTTGTCAAAGAAGGGCTGAATGAATCATTCAGGTTTGAGAACCCCAACGTGGATAATACCTGTGGCTGCGGTGAAAGCTTCAGTGTGAAAGAAGAACCGGCCAAGGTCTAGCCCTTGGAAGTGGGTGCCGGAAACCGAGATAACAGGAGCGGCAGTATTCGTAGCAAAGGATTGTCCTCTACTAAAAGAAAAGACATTCCGATATTGGAGCGAATCTCATGAGTGCAGTCTTACAGAATCTGGTCAATCAGCCATACAAACACGGTTTCGTTACCGAAATCGAGTCGGATGTCGCGCCAAAAGGCCTTAACGAAGATATTATCCGGCTCATTTCGACCAAGAAAAACGAGCCCGCATGGCTCCTTGATTTCAGGCTCAAAGCCTATCAGCAATGGCTCAAGATGGAAGAGCCGGCATGGCCCAATGTCAAGTATCCGCAGATCGATTTTCAGGCGATCAGCTACTACGCTGCGCCCAAGCCGAAAAAGAAGCTCAACAGCATGGATGAAGTCGATCCTGAGCTGCTTCGCACCTTTGAGAAGCTGGGGGTGCCCATGCATGAGCGCGCGGCTTTGGCGGGCGTGGCGGTGGATGTAATTTTTGACAGCGTATCCGTAGCCACCACCTACAAGCAGAAGCTCGCGGAGGTCGGAATCATTTTCTGCTCCATTTCCGAAGCCGTGCACGCTTATCCCGAACTGGTGAAGCAGTATCTCGGTACGGTGGTGCCCGTGGGTGACAACTACTATGCAGCACTCAACTCGGCCGTTTTTACGGATGGCACCTTCTGCTTCATTCCGAAAGGCGTCAAGTGCCCGATGGATCTGTCGACCTACTTCCGCATCAATACGGAAGGATCCGGGCAATTCGAGCGCACCCTGATCGTTGCCGAGGAAGGATCGTCCGTGTCGTATCTCGAAGGGTGCACGGCCCCCAGGTTCGATACCAATCAACTGCACGCCGCGGTGGTCGAACTGATTGCACTCGACAATGCCGATATCAAATATTCGACGGTACAGAACTGGTATGCGGGTGACGAGAAAGGGGTGGGCGGCATATATAATTTCGTAACCAAGCGGGGTCTGGCAAAAGGCGTCAACTCGCGCATCTCGTGGACGCAGGTTGAAACGGGCTCCGCGATAACCTGGAAATATCCGTCCTGCATACTACAGGGGGAAAGTTCCGTAGGCGAATTTTATTCGGTAGCGGTAACCAATAACTATCAGCAGGCGGATACCGGCACCAAGATGATCCATATCGGGAAAAATACCCGCAGCACCATCGTCAGCAAGGGTATTTCAGCCGGACATTCCAATAACAGTTACCGCGGCCTAGTCAGGATTGCTCCCACCGCCAGCGGTGCGCGCAACTATTCACAATGCGATTCGATGCTGATCGGAGACCAATGCGGAGCGCATACCTTTCCCTACATTCAGGTGCGTAACCAGAATGCCAAGGTCGAGCATGAAGCATCAACGTCAAAAATCGGCGAAGATCAATTGTTCTACTTTGCACAGCGCGGCATCGGCAATGAGGAAGCGGTTTCCATGATTATTAATGGCTTCTGCAAAGATGTATTTCAGCAACTGCCGATGGAGTTTGCGGTCGAAGCGACAAAACTGCTTGGATTCAAGCTGGAGGGAAGTGTTGGATGATTCATCAGGACAGCAAAACGATTCTGGAAGTAAGCGGACTGCAAGCGGCAGTCGATGGCGTAGAGATACTCAAAGGCGTCGACCTCATCGTCAAAAGCGGTGAGGTGCATGCCATCATGGGGACGAACGGCTCGGGCAAGAGCACTTTCGCCAAGGTGCTTGCCGGGCACAGCGCCTATCAGGTTACCGGGGGATCGGTATTGTTTGAAGGCCAGAATCTGTTCGATCTCGAACCGGAAGAACGGGCGCGTGCGGGCGTATTTCTTGCCTTTCAGTATCCGATCGAGATACCCGGCGTTTCCAACAGCCATTTCCTGCGCCTTGCCTATAATACCCTGCAGTCGCAGCGTGGAAAGGACGAACTTGATCCGCTGGAATTCGAGGATTTCGTGCGCGAGAAAATGAAATTGCTGGAAATGAATCCCAATTTTCTGGATCGCGGCGTCAACGAAGGTTTTTCGGGCGGCGAGAAGAAGCGCAACGAGATATTGCAGATGGCGCTGCTGGAGCCACGATTGGCTATCCTGGATGAGACGGATTCCGGTCTCGACATCGATGCCCTGAGGATTGTTACCAATGGGGTAAACAAACTTGCAAACAAGGACAACGCAATCATTCTGGTAACCCATTATCAGCGCATGCTCAACTATATCGAACCGGATTACGTGCATGTAATGCGCGGTGGACGCATTGTTAAAACAGGCGGCAAGGAGCTTGCGCTCGATCTCGAAACGCGGGGTTATGATTGGTTAGGGGTTGAGCGGCGTGCCCCGGCAAGCGCATGAGCATGAGTCTCGTGAATAGCAACACCTATCTCGAAAGCCTGCTTCAAGGACAACCGCGGCTGCCGGCCAGTCCTCTTGCCTGGTTCAACCAGTTACGGGCAAATGCAGTCGACCATGCGGGGAGGCTGAAGCTGCCCACAACACGTGATGAGGAGTGGCGTTTTACTGACCTCTCGCCGCTTGCCCGGCAATCATTCCAGCCCGCTCGTGCTGCAGCAGCGCAGCAGGCCGCTGATGTCGAGCATTTTTCCGTGGCGGAAGCTGCTATCAGACTCGTATTTGTCGACGGCAAATACATGCCGCAACTTTCTACTCCGGCAGAACGCCTCGGAAACCGCGGGTTGATCGTCACCAATCTGTCGTCGGCGATAACAGCGAATGCGGAGGCAATAGAGCCGCATCTGGGTCAGTATGCGCGATTCGAAGATAATCTGTTCGCGGCGCTCAATACCGCATTCCTGCACGATGGCGCTTTGGTCATCGTACCACGCGGTGCAGCGATCGATACACCCGTGCACGTGTTGCTCATTGCAACGCAACCGGAGGTGGCGAGCCATCCCCGCTGTCTTTTCATCGCTGAAGCGGGTAGCGAGGTTACCATTCTCGAGGATTACGTCAGCCTGAATGAAGCAGTCTATGTGACTAATGCCGTGACCGAGATCGCGGTGGGAGATAATGCCCGCATCAGTCATATCCGAGTACAGCGCGACAGCACCGAAGCATTTCATATCGGGAACTGCGCTGTTTCGCTGGCGCATGCCAGCCGCTACCGCTCTGTGAGCGTTGCACTCGGGGCACGCATTTCACGCTACGACTTGAATACAGGGCTTGATGCTGAGGACGCCGAGTGCGTTATCGATGGGCTGGCGCTGATCAACGGCAGGCAACTGGCCGATACGCACAGTTCCATAGATCATGCCAAACCGAACTGTACCAGCCGCCAGTTGCATAAGTGCATCGCTGATGGTAGCGCACACGCCGTGTTCAACGGCAAGATCATGGTTCGTGCGGGCGCCCAAAACACGGATTCCGCGCAATCCAGCCGCAATCTGTTGTTGAATGCGAAAGCGCGTATCGATACCAAGCCGCAACTCGAAATTTTTGCAAATGACGTGAAGTGCGCACATGGTGCCACGGTAGGTCAACTCGATAGTGAGGAGCTGTTTTATCTCAAGAGCCGGGGCCTATCCGGAGTTACGGCGCGAAATCTGCTGACTTATGCATTTGGCGCCGAGATCATTGATCGTATTCCCATCGCATCGCTCAAATACCGGCTTGAACAGACAGTGCTGGAACAAATCAAGAAAAACTGAGCCATGAAAATCATAGATTCCACGCTGCAACCTCAGATTGATTCGACGCTCGATGTCGCACGTGTGCGTGCCGATTTTCCGATTCTGAAGCTTCAGGTCGAAGGAAAGCCGCTGGTCTACCTCGATAATGCAGCCTCCAGTCAGATGCCGCAGCCGGTGATCGATCGCCTGGTGCGTTACCAGACAAGCCAGCACGCAAATATCAATCGCGGAGTGCATTATTTATCCGAGACTGCCACGGCAGAGTATGAGACGTCGCGTCGTAAATTGCAGCACTTCATCAATGCAAGTGAAGACAGAGAGGTAATTTTTACCAGCGGAACGACAGATTCCATCAACCTCGTGATGCACGGGTATGGACGCAAATTCATCGGTGCGGGTGATGAAATCATCCTGACCACGTTGGAGCATCATTCGAATATCGTTCCGTGGCAGATGCTGGCGGAAGAAAAAGGGGCAAGGATACGTGTCGTGCCTATCAACGATGCCGGTGAACTTCTCATCGATGAATACGAGAAGCTTTTCAACGAACGCACGAAGTTTGTCGGTGTGATGCACGTATCGAATGCTTTGGGGACGATCAATCCGGTCAGGGAAATGATCGCCTTTGCGCATGCCCGCGGTGTTCCGGTGCTGGTGGATGGCGCGCAGGCTGCGCCGCATATGAAAGTGGATGTCCAGGATCTCGACTGCGATTTCTATGCTTTTTCCGGACACAAAATGTGTGGTCCGACGGGCATCGGTATTCTGTACGGAAAAGCAGAACTTCTGGAGCGCATGCAGCCGTTCAAAGGCGGTGGGGACATGATTCTGTCGGTGACATTCGAAAGAACCACCTACAATTCCATTCCGCACAAGTTCGAAGCAGGAACTCCCCCCATTGCAGCCGCTATTGGGCTTGGCGCCGCCGTGGACTATTTGTCGAATGTCGGTATCGATGCCATCGCCGCGTACGAGGTTGAATTACTCAACTACGCAACCGAACAGATGTGCCAGATACCCGGAGTGCGCATCATAGGCACAGCAGCGAGAAAAACCGCGGTGCTGTCCTTCGAGGTGGCGGGTGTGCATCCGCACGATGTCGGTACGCTTTTGAATCAGGAAGGCGTTGCCGTTCGCACCGGCCATCACTGCGTGCAACCTGTGATGCTGCGCCTCAAGGTGCCTGCCACTACACGCGCTTCGTTTGCGTTTTATAATACAATGGCTGAGGTAGATACTTTCATCGCAGGCATTCGTACTGTGCAAAAGATATTTGTTTAATGATTACGAAATCGCTTTATCAAGAAGTCATCCTCGACCACAACAGGAAGCCGCGCAATTACGGCAAGCTGGACAAGGCGAGCCATCATGCGGTGGGGCACAATCCGCTGTGTGGCGATCACCTCGATATTGATCTGAACCTTGAAGGGGAGCATATCGAAGGCATTGCGTTCCATGGCGAGTCGTGTGCGATCTGCAAGGCATCTGCATCCATGATGACCACCGTTGTAAAAGGCAAGAGCCTTGCAGACGCAGAGATGCTGATCAAGGAATTCCGGGACATGGCTACGGGCACGCTGGATCTTGCCCACCCCCACCATCTGGGAAGGCTCACCGTATTTGCCGGCGTCCGTGATCTGCCCACCCGCGTCAAATGCGCGATTCTCCCATGGCACACGCTTCACGCAGCGCTCAATTCCGTCAGCACTACCTCAACCGAAGCGGAGGGTGATCCCATGCACGCCCCGATAGGGGATGCCTGAGCTTTTCGTCAAGGTACCAAAAATGCCGAAGATAGTTGAAATAGAGGGAACCCCCAATAGGAATGCGTTGAAATTCATCCTCAAGGAGCCGCTGACCTGGGGAGTAACGCGTTCGTATGATAATGCCGAGCAGGCGAAAGGTGATCCGCTTGCCGAAGCGCTGTTTGACATCGATCATGTCACTAATGTGTTCTATGTAGATCGTTGGATCACAGTGACCCAGGATGGCGCGGCTGACTGGCAGGACCTGGCGCGGGAAGTAGCAGACCCTATTCGTGCCGCGCCGGCGGCAGATACCCAGACAGCCGCTACAGTTGCAGCCGCGAGTGCGGAAATTGCAAATTTAAGTCCTGAGGACCAGCAGCGGCTTAATTTGATCAACGAAATGCTCGACGAGGAGATTCGACCCTATCTCCAGAGCGATGGAGGCGATCTCCATGTACTTGGCCTCGAAGGCAACAGGCTGAGTGTTCATTACCAGGGTGCTTGCGGCACCTGTCCGAGCTCGATTACCGGTACACTGCGAGGCATTCAGAACATGCTGAGGTCGATAGAGCCTGACCTGGAAGTTGTTGCCGTCTAATATCTCTGCGGCATAATCCGGCGCGCGTATGAACCCAGCTTCGGACTGGTGTCACTGTAATCAACCTTCCACGCAGGGAAGCTTTTCTGCTTCCCGAGTCTTTCCTGCTTCCCAGGTCTTTGGGGGGGTGTTCATGCTCCTGGCGTCGCGTTAGCGACCTGTCGTCCGCTTCAGTATATTTCAGTATATAGTATCTGCTTTTTGCACAGTGCTCAGTCCGCAGCAACTGAACACATGTGCTGTTTCCGTTCGAAAAGCATATGCTCTGGGTAAAATCTTTTCATATCGTCTTCGTGGTGGCCTGGTTCGCCGGGCTTTTTTATTTGCCACGGCTCTTTGTCTATCATGCCCTGACTACGGACTCGGCGGGCATAGAGCGGTTCAAAATTATGGAAAGAAAGCTCTATTATGGGATCATGACCCCCAGCGCGGTGCTGGCAGTCGTCCTGGGTCTGTGGCTCTGGCTGGGCTATGGCATTACTGGAGCCTGGCTGCATGCGAAGCTCGCCCTGGTGATATTGCTGATTGCGTATCATGGATACTGCGGCAGACTGCTCGCCGATTTCAAACGCGACCGCAACCGTCATGGCCATGTTTATTACCGCTGGTTCAATGAAGTCCCGGTACTCATCTTGATCGCTGTCGTGATACTCGTGGTAGTGAAACCGTGGTGAGCTAAGCAGGGTGATAAATTACCGGAATTATTCAAAAAAAACATCCGGACGCGGCTTATCGAGGTTTCCGGGCAAGTTGTGCCTCCTTTCTCGTCACAATAATGCAAACAGTCACTGTTAATCTTGTCTCTACGTCCGCTCCGCGCAGCTATCCCATCCATATCGGTGCAGACATCCTGACTCAGCCTGAACTCCTCCTGGATTATCTGGGTCAGAAGCGGGCGGCCATCGTCACAAATACTACGGTGGGACCTCTATATCTCGAAAAATTTCGTGCGACTCTTGCAGCTCATGATGTGGTTTCAGTGCCGATCGTTCTTCCCGACGGTGAGGAATACAAGAACTGGGAAACTCTCAATCTCATTTTCGATGCTCTCCTGACACACCGCTGCGAACGCAATACACCGATCATCGCCCTGGGCGGAGGAGTCGTGGGAGACCTGACCGGTTTCGCGGCCGCAAGCTATTTGCGCGGCGTGCCGTTCATTCAGGTGCCCACTACACTTCTGGCGCAAGTCGATTCTTCAGTGGGCGGTAAGACCGGGATCAATCATCCGCTGGGCAAAAACATGATCGGAGCGTTTTATCAACCCCAGGCGGTAGTGGCGGATACGTCCACGCTCGATACGCTGCCCGATAGGGAACTGCGCGCCGGTATAGCCGAGGTCATCAAGTATGGCCTTATTCGCGATCCGGCATTCTTCGGCTGGATTGAATCTCATATTGAGCTCCTGTTGGAACGTGAAAGTTCGATTCTGATCGACGCCATAAAAAGGAGCTGCCAGCATAAGGCGGAAGTTGTTGAAGCAGATGAGCGCGAGAGCGGCATGCGCGCCCTGCTGAACCTTGGGCACACTTTTGGACATGCAATCGAGAATGCCATGGGTTATGGCAACTGGCTTCATGGGGAAGCAGTGGCTGCGGGAACGATACTGGCAGCCGAAGTATCACAACGTATGGGCATGATAGGCGAAGGGGATGTGGATCGAATCCGAAATCTCTATGTGAAGGCCGGACTGCCGGTGATTGCCCCGAATCTCGGTCCGGAAAAATATTTGCATCTGATGGGGCTGGACAAGAAAGTACAAGGCGGGAAAATGCGTTTCATACTGCTCGAGGATATCGGTCGGGCGGTGGTGCATGCAGGTGTGCCATCCCCGATACTGACTGAAGTTCTGACGGAATGTACAGCTGATGCGTGAGCTGGCGTCCTATGCGGTATCGCCTGCCAACTCCCGCGGACGCCGCATTGCGGAAGAACCGTCCCCCGGCCGCACGCCTTTTCAGCGCGATCGCGATCGCATCATTCATTCCACCGCTTTTCGCAGGCTTGAGTACAAGACCCAGGTTTTCGTCAATCATGAAGGGGACCTGTTCCGCACGCGCCTCACGCACAGCCTCGAAGTGGCGCAGATCGGGCGTTCCGTAGCCCGGAATTTGCGCCTGAACGAGGATCTGGTTGAGGCTATCGCGCTGGCGCATGATCTTGGCCATACCGCCTTCGGTCATGCCGGGCAGGACGCGCTGAACGAGTGCATGAAGGAACATGGCGGCTTTGAGCATAATCTGCAGTCCCTGCGGGTGGTGGATGTACTGGAGGAGCACTACGGCGCATTTGACGGGTTGAATCTGTGCTTTGAAACCCGCGAAGGCATTCTCAAGCATTGTTCGAAGAAAAATGCGCTGGAACTGGGGGACGTTGGCGAGCGCTTCCTTACGAATCGTCAGCCTTCGCTGGAAGCGCAAGTCGCCAATCTGGCTGATGAGATCGCTTACAACAATCACGACGTGGACGACGGCTTGAGATCCGGCCTCATTATGCAGCAGCAACTTGAGGAGGTCGGCATATTTGCGCGCCATCTGGCGATGGCTAGACAGCAATACCCGAAAATATCGGGCAGGAGACTGGTCCATGAAACCGTGCGGCGCATGATCAATACGCTGGCGGGAGATTTGATCAGGCAAAGCGCAGTGAATATCGAGCAGGCAAACCCTCGGACCTTGGACGAAATACGGACTGTTCCGCCGCTGATCGGATTCAGCAGGGAAATCGCGCAAGAGCAGCAGGAGCTCAAAAAGTTCCTGCGGGAGCATCTTTACCGGCACTACAAGGTAGCGCGCATGAGCGCAAAGGCACGGCACATCATCCGCCAGCTCTTTGACGCATTCAGTTCGGATATCCGGTTGTTGCCCCCGGAATTCCAGTCCAGATCTCAACAGGACAAGCATCAAGCCATCGCCGACTATATCGCAGGCATGACGGATCGTTATGCCATTCGTGAATACCGGCGTCTTTTCGTTGTCGAGGAAAGCTGACAGATCGTTCCTATCGTTGACCTTTTCGCGAATGACCTCGTCGGCCATTCATGGTAAGATGGAGAGTTGAAAGAGAACCTGACGGTTCCGGGGTTCCGACAGTCCCCAAGGCATCCATTTCCACTGGTAGCTCCATTGGTAGATCGAGCATCCGGTTTTACTGATTTTTGCGATTGATCGGGTCTGAATGACGAGATTGAAGAACGATACTCTGCTCAAGGCACTGCTGAGGCAGCCCACTGAATACACGCCGGTTTGGCTGATGCGGCAGGCCGGGCGCTATCTCTCCGAATATAATCAGACGAGAGCTCGTGCGGGCAATTTTCTTGCACTCTGCAAGAATCCTGACTTCGCCACCGAAGTTACGATGCAACCTCTCGCGCGATTTCCTTTGGATGCGGCCATCCTGTTTTCGGATATTCTGACGATTCCTGATGCCATGGGATTGGGATTATATTTTGCGGAAGGAGAGGGCCCCAGGTTCGAGCGCCCCTTGCGCGAAGAGTGGGAGATCCGGGCTCTTACCGTCCCCGATCCTGCTGTTCATTTGCGCTACGTCATGGACGCGGTTTCGCAGATACGCAGAACTCTGGATAATCGGGTCCCGCTGATCGGGTTCTCCGGCAGTCCGTTTACGCTTGCCTGCTATATGGTGGAAGGGGCCGGCGGAACTGATTTCCGGCAAATAAAAACCATGCTGTACCGGCGCCCTGATTTGCTGCATCACATTCTCGATATCAACGCGCAGGCTGTCACCGCTTATCTGAACGCTCAAATCGAGTCCGGTGCGCAGGCAGTAATGATTTTTGATACCTGGGGTGGGGCGCTTTCCCATGCTGCTTATCAGCAGTTTTCGCTGCGATACATGACCCAGATACTAGCGGGGTTGAGGCGGCATCAGGGGGCTGAGCGTATTCCGAGCATTGTTTTTACCAAAGGTGGAGGACTATGGCTCGAGAGTATCGCGGACAGCGGATGTGATGCAGTGGGACTGGACTGGACCGTGAATATCGCAGATGCCCGGCGACGCGTGGGCCACAAGGTTGCCTTGCAGGGCAACCTTGATCCTGCCGTGTTATTTGCTGAACCGGAGATAATTGCTGCCGAAGTGGAACAGATTCTTGCGGATTTTGGCGAAGGAAGCGGTCACATCTTTAACCTGGGGCATGGCATATCGCAGTTTACGCCACCCGAAAATGCGCTTGCGCTGGTCGAAGCGGTTCACAGCCTCAGCCGCAGATTTCATCGTGCGGATACAGAGGGAGGCAGCATTTCGGCAGCTAGCGGATAAACGGAATTTTTTCACATCGAATCTACATGATATTTCTGCAGTCTGATTGGTTGGAACTTTTCACGTGCGCATACTTATTATTGAAGATGATCGGGCAATAGCCAGTAATCTGTACGACTTTCTCGAAGCTCGCGGTCACAGTGTCGATGCGGCGGCCGATGGGATTACAGGGCTGCATCTTGCGGTTACCCAGCAGTTTGACGGCATTTTGCTTGATCTGGGATTGCCTGGGGCGGATGGTATAACCCTGTGCCGGAAGCTTCGCCAGGAGGCGCATCTCGATACCCCGGTCCTGATGCTGACAGCGCGCGACACGCTGGAAGACAAGCTGAAAGGTTTCGATTGCGGGGCGGATGACTACCTGGTCAAACCCTTCGCCTTGAAAGAAGTTGAAGCGCGGCTGGTTGCCATGCACAAACGTCGAAAGGGGAAGGTAACCAGTCGAACGCTGGAAACCGAGGATCTTTCCTTCGATCCGAAAACCCTCACAATTCGCTTCGCGGGCGCGAACGTCAAGTTGCCGCCAAAATGTATTGGCTTGCTTGCAGTCATCATGAGCGAGCCTGGCCGCGTTTTCAGCCGCAGGGAACTCGAATCGGAAGTATGGGGGGATGTGCAGGAAACCAGCGATACCCTCCGCAGTCACATGCACGAGCTTCGCCGCGCACTGACGCGCGCGGGCGGCTATGATCCAATCGAAACCGTTCACGGTCTCGGCTATCGGCTTTCCACGCGTGCCCGTAATTAGGCGCGGGCTTCGTCTTCGCGTTGCACTCGCGTTTGCGATATTCTGTATTGTGGTTGTCGGAACGCTGGGAGTCAGCCTGTATATCGCTTCCGATGACATCGAAGAAGCTCATATCGAACAGATCATCGAAACCGAGATGGATTACCTGCTCCAGCGCTATCGTGAGCATGCGGACTTCGTGCCGCAGGAAGGTTCCAATCTCGAGAAATATATCATCCACGATCCCTCCGAGGAATCTCGCCTTCCTTCCTATTTGCAGGGGCTGAGTTACAGACGGCACAAGGTTTTTCGCGGCCCTGAGGAAGTCCGGGTCGCAGTCCATCACGTGAACGGGGTCAAGTTTGTTGTCGCCTATGAAATAGGCCTGCACGAAGCGCGGCAACGGGAACTGAAACTGCTCATCGTCCTGTCGCTCGTTTCCGTCGTGGGTGTCGCAGTGGTGGTGGGTTATCTGCTGGCCGGCGTGCTGGTCAAGCAGGTGACTGATCTCGCCGAGCAGGTGAGGCATCTTGCGCCGGGTGACATCCAGGGGGAAACGCTTACCCAGCCCGGGCAGGATGAGGAAGTGGCCCAGCTCGCTCGCGCGCTGGATGACTATCAAAGCCGCATAACCCGCATGCTGCGCCGCGAACAGGAGTTTACCGCCAATATAAGCCACGAACTGCGCACTCCGATTACAACTATCCTGACAAGCTGTGAACTGCTGGTCGCGGAACCGAATCTCTCGGAAAGAGCGCGCATGCGCATCAGCATGATCGAAAGCGCCGCAACCCGCATGGGCGAGCAGTTGCAAGCCCTGTTATTTCTTGCGCGCGAGCAGTCGCTCGGGGTAATGGAACCCGTGGATCTGGCCGAGTGTGTCTACGATGCGGCAGAATCGATATGCGGGGAGATCTATCGAAAGCATCTTACATTCGAAGTCACGGTGGAACCGAAAGCCATGCTGACGCTGAACCGTCAGGCGATTCACACGGCCCTTGTGAATCTGCTGCGCAATGCGGTGCAATATACTAATAGCGGTTTCATACGGGTAAATTTCAAAGGCAACCGTCTTTCGATTTCCGATTCCGGTATAGGTATTGAGCCTTCCTATCTCCCCCTCCTGTATGAACGCTTCTTCCGCGGTTCAACGCAAGGTGAAGGTCTGGGCATAGGGCTTGCCATCGTCAAGCGCATTTGCGACTACTATGGATGGAGCATAGAAGTCGAAAGCATGCCGGGACAAGGCGCGACCTTCCATATTGTATTTCCCTGAGTTGTATTTCCCTGAGTTGTATTTCCCTGAGAATCGCTTTTCCTGGGGCCTTCGCCCAGCGACTTCTGCCTGATTCTGCCTGACATAGCGGAAGCTCTACAGTTCTCCCTATCGGTCTTCTGCAAAATCCGCGTCTTGCGGAGCTATTTCCGCCATTTTCTCCTTCCTGAAGACGTCACTTTTTAGTGGCCGGACCGCTGGGATACTTATCTCGCCCGGTGATGATGCTGGTTTAAACCCTGTTTATGAGGGGTATTTATCTTCACGAATTCTTCACAGGGCATGTGTTAATTTTGATACCTGAATAAATACCTGAGTAAATTCCTCTGTTATTTTAAGTCGATGAATCGAGTTTGTTTTGGTAAAGGGAATCCTGTCAACAGGTCAGAATACGTCACGAAGAAGAGGAGTAAAAATTATGCCAGCAGCAATAGACAAAGATGAAAGTATTCAGAAAGAGGGAAAGAGGATCGAGTTGGTGAAAGATTCTCCAAAACAGTTTGCGGCTTCCGGTGCCGTCGCAGCAAGTGCACCGGCTCACCCGGATAAACGAGCGGATGTCAGTCCGCTGCACGCAGAGCGGACTGTAGCCCAAGCGCAGGAAACCTCCGTTTCTTCCTTCAATGAAGAGGAAGTGATCCATGATCTGCAGCACTATCTGCCCTCGCAGGCACCGCTGAAAGATTTTATTCATCATAATACATTACACGCGTTCCAGAACTATCCCTTCCATGAGGGAACGCGTCGCGCAAAAAAAATATTCGGATATTTCCCCTCTCTTCAACTTCGTGAATATAGAGACCTGTACGAAGCCGGGCGTATCCGCAAGGATATTCTTGAGCGGATCATCTCCGAGCAGAAGGGCGCACAGTATCTTGAGGATTGGATGCAGCGGTTGCTTGAGAAGGAATATGACGATTCCGTTTCCCCCCGAATAGGCAAACTGAGGGCGAACTGGAAGCGTCATTATCCTATTGACCTGGACCTGATGGTTCACCCGCTTCTGTTCAGAATCCTGTGCAGCTACCTCGATCAGGGAATTTCAATATGGGGTTTCCCAATAGGGCACAAGGGTTTTCTTGCGGCCATGAAGGAAATGGAAGAAAAAAGCTTCGCCAGTTTCTTCAAGACGAAGAGAGCTAAAAAGCTTTTGGTGTCTGGAAACTGCAAGATGGAGGATCTGCTCAAGCTCGTGGTGGGGGATGAAACCCTCTATGCGCAGTATCTGTTTGACCAGCAGTTTGCGCACCCGGGTTGGTCGGGCATGGTAGCTTCTGTCGAGGCCCAGCCCGCCTCTCTCCTGAACCCGAAGAACATTACTGTTCATGACCTGGTTATCTTCGAGCTTTTGCTTGAAATTGACGCGCTCGATTCCTATTTCGGAGAAAGTTGGCAACCCATTGCACACATTCTGGAAGAGCGGCCTGAACCGTTGTTCGACGATGTGCCCGAGACTGAGGTCGATACGGTTTTTTCCCTTTGGCAAGATGCTTTTGAGTGGACGTACTACGACCAGGTGTTGACTGGAATAGCTTTGCAGGACAAGACCTGGGAAAGAAAGATCGAAAACAGAAGTTTCCAGACGTACTTCTGCATCGATGACCGGTTGACATCGTTCCGCCGTTATCTTGAGCAACTGGATCCGGATTGCGAAACGTTTACCACCGCCGGATTTTTTAACGTCGAACTGTATTATCAACCCGAGAACGGCAAGTTTTACACAAAATGCTGTCCCGCGCCGGTCTTCCCCAAGTTCCTCGTCAAGGAAATCGGTAACAAGCAGAAGATAAAGAAGGAAGTACATTTTTCCAAGCTCACGCATTCGCTTTTCCAGGGCTGGTTTATCTCCCAAACCATCGGGTTCGTGTCGGCTCTGAGATTGGCCTTGAATGTATTCAAGCCCGGCGCGATGCCTGCCATGGCCTCCTCTTATTCCCACGTGGACAAGGATGCGAGGCTCACCATCGAGAACAAGGACCCGAACGACAAGGAAAACGGATTACAGATAGGGTACACCATCGACGAGATGGTCCAGCGCGTTCAGGGTGTCCTGACCAGCACGGGATTGAACGGGGTAGATAAAACCTTTGCTCCCATCGTTTACATGATTGGCCACGGCGCGTCCAGCGTAAACAATCCTCACTATACCGCCTATGACTGTGGTGCATGCGGTGGCCGACCCGGATCGGTGAATGCCAGGACGTTCTGTTACATGGCCAACCATCCCAAGGTAAGGGAAGCACTCAAAGAGCGTGGCGTCGTTATTCCGCCCACTACCCAGTTCCTCCCGGGTCTGCACGACACCACGCGTGACGAAGTCGCCTTCTTCGATGAAGAGATTCTCTCCGAGGAAAACGCCGGAAAACACAGGAGGAATACGCTCGTCATCAATGAAGCGCTCGATCTCCACGCGAAGGAGCGGTCCAGAAGATTGGTATCCATTGATACCAAAATGAGTCCAAAGGAGATTCACGAGGAAATTCGCAGGAGATCGGTTTCGCTGTTCGAACCCCGGCCGGAGCTCAATCATGCGACCAATGCGGTAAGTATTATCGGCAGACGGAGCATTACGGAAAACCTCTTCCTGGACAGGCGGGCGTCCACGAGCACCTATGACTACCGCACTGATCCTGAAGGTAAGTTCCTCACCATGTCCATGGGCCCCATTGCGTTGGTTATGGGCGGTATCGATCTCGAGTATTTTTTCTCCCGGACCGACAATCACAAAATGGGTGCCGGAACGAAACTGCCGCACAACGTCATGGGGCTGATTGGGGTGGCCAACGGCGCGGATGGCGATTTGAGGACAGGGCTTCCCAGCCAGATGATCGAGATCCACGATCCCGTCCGTCTCCTGGTCATCATCGAACATTATCCCGATGTGGCATTGAAGGTGATCAAGTCGCAGACGGCAAACTATTCGTTTTATGAAAACTACTGGGTGCACTGCCTGGTCGTGCATCCGGACACCGGTGAGCTCTGGTTGTACAAGGACGGTAGTTTCTCGAAGATTTACAAGCCCCTGTTGAACGATCTGGAAACCGTATCAGATCTGAGCGCATTGATGGAACGGGCCAAGAAAGCGGAATCGATCGAAACCCTGGATGCGGTTCAAGAGAATTTACCTGTCTACTTTATCGAGAAGAAGGAGAGAGTGAAAAAATGACGATGCCGCTGCTAACCTCCCTGCTTGGGTTATTCATATTCATCCCGTTGATCGGGTTTGCGCTCACCATGCTCGTGCCGAAAAAGAATGAGGATGCCATTTCCTGGATAGCCTACTCCACTGTCGGTTCGCACATGGTTTTGGCCTGGATATTCCTGGTCCTTTGGCTGATCGGCGGATACCCGACGCTCGAGACAATTGAGCTTATCCTGTATAACACGGAAAGTTACAAGTTTTTCATTTCATTCTATTTCGATAAAATTACCGCGGTTTATCTGTTCGTCGGTTCCTTCCTCTGCTTTCTGGTTACCGTCTACTCCAGATGGTACCTTCATCGCGAAAGGGGCTATAAGCGGTTTTTCAACACCATTCTGTTCTTTTTCATCGGCTACAACATCATTATTTTCTCCGGTAATTTCGAGACGCTCTTTATCGGTTGGGAAGTTCTGGGAATCACGTCCTTCCTCCTGATCGGGTTCTACAGGGAGCGGTACCTGCCGGTAAAAAATGCGCTCAAGGTATTCACGGTGTTTCGCGTGGCGGATATGGGTTTGATTCTGGTCATCTGGATGAGTCATCATCTGTGGCACGAAAACATCACGTTCTCCAAGCTCATGCATCCGGAACTGGTTGCACAGACTCTTGAGGGCAACACGACATTGGGGATTTTGATTGGGTTGATGCTCCTGCTGGCGGCCGCTGTGAAATCGGGTCAGCTCCCCTTCTCTTCCTGGGTGCCCAGAGCAATGGAGGGTCCGACTCCGTCGAGTGCAATCTTTTACGGATCGCTCTCGGTTCATCTGGGCGTCTTCCTTTTGCTGAGAACGTTCCCATTCTGGGAAAATCAGCTCGTTGTGGTAGCGCCTGTCATTCTTCTTGGCGTGGCGACCGCCGTAGTCGCGACCCTTATTTCACGCGTACAGTCCTCGATCAAGACGCAGATCGCCTACTCTTCGGTGGCGCAGATCGGCATCATTTTCGTGGAAGTGGCGTTAGGGTTTTATGATCTTGCCTTGATCCATTTGGCAGGAAATGCATTCTTGCGGACGTATCAGCTTCTGGTTTCGCCATCGGCCGTGACCTTCCTGCTCCGCGATCAGTTCTACAACTTTGTTCCAAGGGAATACATCGACAAGCACTCCACATCCAAGCAAATCGAGTATGCAGCCTATATGCTGAGCGTGAAGGAGTTCAACCTCGATTCGTTCATGTATTTCTTCTTCTGGGATCCCGTGAAATGGATCGGCAGGAAGCTGAACCTGGTGTTATCCGGAACTGGCGGTTTCATTATCGCTACCACACTTTTCCTCGTCGGCCTGGCCTGCCTGTATTACGAGCAGTCTTTACCGGTCGGGGTCCAGCAATTCCTGCCGACACTATTTGCCTTCATCGCCCTGATCGTCGTGCTAAAGTCTTTCTCAGAAAGAATGAGTCCCCAGTTGAGCTGGTACTTCGTCATCATGAATCATCTCTGGATCGCGCTCGCCATCTCGTTTTACGACGAAGTGACCACCCGGGAGATCGTCATTTATATAAGTGGCATCCTCCTTTCAGGTCTTGTGGGATATGCGTGTCTAGCACAACTGAAGTCACTCGAGCGGAAGGTGGATCTGAAGGAACCTCAGGGTCAGGGTCATGTCTATGAATACCCTAGCCAGGCTTTTATTTTCCTGCTTGCGTGTCTGGGCTTGATGGGCTTTCCTATTACGCCATCATTCCTGGGAATAGACCTGATCTTCACCCATATTCACACAGACCAGATCGTATTTGCATTCATTCTCGCACTGAGTTTCATCATCGTCGGTCTCTCACTGGTGAGAATATATTCCCGGGTTTATCTTGGACCTCATGTTAAAACTTACCATGCTGTTCCCTTCAAAAACTCGTGAACGTGAAGCCATGATATGAAAGAAGCGGAAATATACAGATAACTCTGATGGAAATGAAAGGCGCCGGCTTAAACCCAGGGAATCAGAAGCCATGTGAGAGAAACCCCGGAGTAAAGCCGGCGCTCAACAAGTATCTACAAGGGGGGTTTTCAGGAAATAAGGAGGTGCCGGAGTAATGAGTAATAAGTGAGCGCCTCAGAAGGTTTCGGAAGATGTGTCCGCTCTCCCGCAAGGGATTACCAGAGCGCAGACAAATCGTTTCTGACAGACTTCAGCGCACGCTTCATCAGAGGTAATAAAAGACAAGGTATGCGAAGCCTCGTACTTCGGAAGAAAAAAGATGCGGGAGGTGTAGAGGTGGAAAAGGGAAATGCGGGATGGTATTCCGTGCTTTGAGCAACTCCTCTGAAAGGGGATGGAATAAGAGATGAATTATATCACAAATGTGAAGTCGAATGGCGCAGGGCATGGAAACTTAGGAAACCTGGTTGGAACGAACACACTTGTGTTTCATAGACGAAAGATACCGCGGATGAGCCTCTTCAAACCCTCTGGATAAGCCTGCAGTTGGCAGACCGGACAGGCCGAACCGAAATTAATGGAAATATGAGACTTTTTTATTCAGGATATTTAAAATCCAATTAACAGGAGTTATCACTGATATGAGTGCAGCTAATGCAACTACTGCTTCTACCGCTAAACTGACAGTACCGAAAGACGGGCTGTCCGGGATGTTGGAGAACTTCCGGTACGATTTTATGGCCGGATTCTTTGTCTTCCTGCTGGCTCTGCCGCTTAGTCTGGGTATCGCCAAAGCTGGTGATTTTCCACCCGCAATGGGCGTGCTTACCGCAATGATCGGCGGACTGCTGGTCGCATTCTTTGCCGGTTCACAACTAACCATTAAGGGTCCCGCAGCGGGCTTGATCACCATTGTCGCAGGCTGCGTTGCCGAAGTCGGGGGCGGGCCGGAAGGATGGAAAATGGCTCTGGGCGTCATGGTCGTCGCGGGCGCACTTCAAGTCGTCATTGGTTTCATGAAGGCTGGGTCACTTAGCGATTTCTTCCCATTATCTGCTGTGCACGGTATGTTGGCGGCCATCGGGTTGATTATTATTTCCAAGCAGGCTCATATCCT
Source organism: Nitrosospira multiformis (assembly GCF_003050865.1). Lineage (GTDB taxonomy): Bacteria > Pseudomonadota > Gammaproteobacteria > Burkholderiales > Nitrosomonadaceae > Nitrosospira > Nitrosospira multiformis_E. The sequence continues at coordinate 135,254 of NZ_QAOK01000007.1, forward strand.
GTTGGGAATAGACCCAGCCACATTAGCCGGAATGGGACCAGTGAAACTATATGCGCAAATTCCCAATTCCATCATGAATCCGAACGTGCCTGTGGCAATAGTCGGGATACTTAGCCTGATCGTCCTGTTTGGATTACCTAAGATAAAAAGTCCTTTAGTGAAGAAAATTCCAGCTCCAATGGTCGTATTGTTGATAGCGATCCCCGCTGCTATGGTACTGGATTTCAAGGGAACGCAACCCGCCCATATCCTGGTGCAGATTGGCGATTTCTGGAAGGAAATTGCTTTCAATGCGGATTTCTCGCAAATTGGAACAGGGGCATTCTGGAAATACGTGATCATGTTCCTGCTAGTGGGAAGCCTGGAGTCCTGTCTTACCGTCAAAGCAGTTGACAGCCTGGATCCCTGGAGGCGGCAATCCAATTTCAACAAGGACTTGATCGCCGTTGGCGCCGGCAACACACTCGCCGCTGTAGTGGGTGGATCCCCAATGATATCGGAAGTGGCACGGAGTTCGGCCAACGTCGGTTTTGGTGCACGCACGCGCTGGGCCAATTTCTTCCATGGCTTCTGCCTGTTTGTATCGATGCTGTTCCTGATCCCAGTGATCGAGATGATTCCGAATGCTGCGCTGGCAGCCATGCTGATCTTCGTCGGCTACCGGTTGGCCTCGCCCCACGAGTTTTTCAAGACCTACAAGATTGGCAGCGAGCAGTTGACAATCTTCCTGGTTACGATTGCGGTGACGGTCGCCACTGACCTGTTGATGGGTATCGGGGCAGGTATTCTCGTCAAGTTCGTCTTCCATATCGTAAATGGCGCATCGCTCGGCAACCTTTTCTCGGCGCGCTATCAACTGAAGCAGGCTGGAAATCAGTACTACATGAACGTTCAGGACGCTGCGATATTTTCCAACCTGATCGGCTTCAAGAAAGTACTGGCCAAGTTTGAACCCAAAAAGGAAGTCGTTCTCGACTTCAGCCAGGCAACGCTGGTTGATCATACCTTCATGGAATTCCTGGAGCATTTCGAGGAGCAATATGTCGAAAAAGGGGGAGCGGTGACGGTGACAGGTTTCGAGCGCTTCCAACCTTTCTCTGCTCACCCACTCGCGGGAAGAAAGGCGAAGAAGGAAAAAGTCGGCGCTACCACGCCTTCGCTTGATAGTAGCCCGTCGAGGGAGTAATGCCTGACCAGCAGGCTTCATAATAAAAGCAATAAAAGCACGATGGACCGTATCTTCGGTCCATCGTGCTTTTAGCTTATGGAAAAGGCAATATTACAGCTTTTATGACATGCAATGCCTGTTCCGTACCGCCTGTATCGAGCGGAAGTAAGTGGATTGATCCGCTTGGGTTTCCAGGACCATTCCGAGAGTTAGTTTTCGGCGTTGGTTAAGCTGGGACGGGACTTGGAAGCCCCGCCCGGCGTACAAATTCAGCCGGCGACAGGTCATTGAGAGTCGAGTGAGGCCGACTCTCGTTGTAGTCCCGCCGCCAG